>CAJMPW010000011.1:0-9025 GCA_905215475.1 uncultured bacterium | reverse complement strand
CGCAGGTGTAGGTCATGACGCCGGGGTCTTTCTCGGTCGGCTCGGTGGTCACCTTTCCGTTATCCCACGTGTGCTCGCCGGTGGCGGGGATGACCTTGGTCGCGATGACCTCGCCGCAGTTGGAGCAGACGGTCTCGATGCAGCCGTCGGCCCCGCAGGTGGCGGGCACGGTGTGCTCGCTCGTGCCGTAGCCGGTGTGCAGGCACGCGCCCTTGCTGCTGACCTTGTAGCCGTACCATGTGCCGTCGGCTTCGAGCGTCCAGTTCATGGCGGGGTTGTAGTGGATGGTGACGATCGCGGGCTCAAAGCTGTGCTCTGCCGCGCCGGCGGGCTGGACCGTCGGGGGTGCGCCGTAGCAGCGCACGTCCGTGAGCGCCTTGCAGCCGGTGAAGGAATTGTGGCCGACGCTCGTCACGGTGGCGGGCAGCTTCATCTCCGCCAGCGCGGTGCAGCCCTGGAAGCAGGCATCGGGGATGTCGGTCACGCCGCCGGGCAGGGTCACCTCCGTCAGCGCGACGCAGCCGTTGAAGGCGGAGCCGCCGAGCTCCGTCACGGTGGCGGGGATGGGTGCCTTGGTGAGCGACTTGCAGCCTTCAAATGCGCGTTCGCCGATGGCGGTCACTTCACCCTTATAGTCGACGGTCAGCAGCTTCGTGCAGTCGGCAAAGCACTTGCCGGGGACGGCGGTGATGGCGGCCGGCAGGGTCATGCCGCTGAGACTCGCGCAGGCGTCAAACGCGCCGCGGCCGAGAGTCTGCAGTCCGTCGGGCAGCGAGATGGAGGTAAAGTTGTTGCCGGCAAGACCGAAGTCGCCGATGCCGGTCACGGCCTTGGGCAGGGAGATGCCCTTGAGCTTCGCGCACAGGGCGATGCCATAGCGGTCGATGCTCGTCACGCTCTCCGGCAGCGTGATCTGCTCGGCGGCCGGCAGCAGGAACAGCGCATAGTCGCTCACGTTCGTGACGCCGTCCTTGATGACGACCTTCTTGAGGTCGCCCTCAAGATCGAACTTGGGACTGAAGCCGGAGACGCGGATCAGCCCCAGCGCCTCATAGTTCCACCACGGGGCGAGGTTGCCCTCGGGGAAGTTGAAGTCGGGCATTGCACCCTTGCCGGAGATGGTCAGCGTTTTGCCGCTGAGCAGAGAGCCCTTCACTTCCCAGTGCAGGCAGTTGTTCTCACCGAAGTCACCCGAGGTGGCCGCGGTGCCAAAGCTGCTGATGATGGCGTCCGTGTCGAGATCGGGGATCTCAAACTCCTCCTTGAGCTGCTCGATCTTCTCTTTGATGAGTTTTTCGGCAATCTGTTTTTTCAGATCGTCGATTTTGCTGGCTGACGCGTTCACGGTCAGGCCGGAGAACAGTCCCACGACCAGAACCAGACACAGCGCCAGCGAGAGCAGGCGTTTTTTCATAGTTTCTTCCTCCTTACGGTAATGCTCCTGTGTACAACGGGAATACTTCTCTGTTGAAAATATAGCATACTTCCGGTAAAGTGTGCAATGGATGGGACGCAAAAACCGACGGATTTGTTACGAAACCACAAATCTGAGCAAGAATTTTACACGTTTTTTTGCCTGTGAACGCTTTTGGGCTGTTGCAATGGCGGGGTGCGTCCTGTATACTTGCTATGTAGACATATTTTTCGAAGTGTCTGATCCAGGAGGGAGGAACCATATGAAAAAACGAGTGTTGTCTCTGCTGCTGTGCTTTGTGCTCGCGGCGGGGCTGCTGAGCGTGTGCGCACCGTCGGCACAGGCGGGCACGATCGCGGACGCGTTTGAGATGTTCATCAAGCAGCCCGGTCAGATCAAAAAGCTCTTCGGCCGTGAGGTTGCCCACGGCGACTGCGGACCTGCCGGGGACGAGGCGAGCGTACATTATAAGATCTACGAAGTCACAAACCCCACCGTTGTGCAGGACAACCCCTTCCTGCAGCAGATCTGGCAGATCCATGATTACCGCGAGGACGCGCAGTATTACGGCGTGTACATCTTCGGCGACGGGAAAATGGCGGATTACACGGAAAAGATGAAAGCGCCGTGGATGGGCAACGTGGAGGTCACGGAGTATAACGACAAGGGGCAGGTCATCGGCTCGACCGTCGTGGAGGGTCTCGGTGAGGAGTATCTCGCGCTGGCCTACATCGCCGACGGCACCGATGAGGAGTGGGACGGCCGCACCGAGCGCTACTCCGGCGTCACGAATGTCGGCGCGTATGCGTTCAAGGACTGCCGCTATCTCACGTGCATGTTCCTCAATGACGACATCACCACCATCAGCGATCACGCATTTTATAAAGGCGAGTACCTCTCGGCCATCAATATGCCGCGCTGGCTCGAGCTCGTTGACAAGTACGCCTTCTACGGCTGCGACACGCTCACGTTCGTGCGCGCGCGCAACTGCAGCCGCCTCAAGCGCATCGAGGATCATGCGTTTTACAGCTGCACCATGCTGGCCGAGCTGCGTCTGCCGGACTGTGTGACGTATATCGGTCCGTGGGCGTTCGCGTGGGACCGTATCCTCGGTCAGGAGGATACGACGCTCGGTCTGCCGTCCCAGCTGCAGACGATCGGCACGGGCGCGTTCGCGTTTGTCAACCACCACAAGAACCTCAACATTCCGTCCAATGTCACGAGCATCGGTGACTTTGCGTTCATGTGCGATTACTACATGAACAACCTCACCTTCAGTCCCGGTGACAAGAAGCTCACCATCGGCAAGGCGGCCTTCTTCGGCGACAACCATATGAAGACCGTCGACCTCTCCAACCGCGTCGCGCAGATCGACAAGTGCGCCTTCGCCGGCTGCGAGATGCTCGAGGAGGCCTACTTCGGCGACAAGATCGACACGATCGAGGGCCGCGCCTTCACGAGTCTGGATAACGCCATGAAGATCGCCGTCGAGGGCGTGCTCAACGGCATCCTCCGCCCGGGCGAAGGCGACCAGAACGGCGAGCAGGCCGGTGATATCAGTACGGCCATAAACATGATCGCCAAGGTCACGAAGCTCAAGCGCGCCGTCTTCAAGAACGACCCCGCCAAGAGCATCTACGGCGCGGCGGACTCCAACCGTTCCTTCCCGGATGACTGTGTGGTCTATTACCCGCAGGGCAGCTACACGTGGCTCGCCGAGCTCAAGGATGACGGCACGTGGCAGGGCTACCAGACCGGCTTCTGGCACGGCGACCACATCGCCGAGTTCACGGACACGGTCGTCGATCCCACCTGCACCGATCAGGGCTATACGCACCACGTCTGCACGAAAAAGGGCTGCACCTATGCGCCCGTGGACGATACGTTTGTGGAAGCGGCCGGCCACAAGTGGGCGCTGACGACGACGCTCCCGCCCACCTGCACCGAAAAGGGCACGCAGTTTTATAAGTGCTCGGTCTGCGGCGCGACTCGCACCGAAAAGCTGGATCCGCTCGGCCATGACCTGAGCCGCTGCGACCTCCAGCCGGCCGCCACCTGCACGAAGCCCGGCCGCGCCGTCGGCACGTGCGCGCGCTGCGGCGTGCAGATCGACGAGGTCATCCCCGCCAAGGGGCATGACTACAGCTACGCCGAGACCAGCACCGCGCCCACCTGTACCGAGCCCGGCCACTACAGGGGCACCTGCCCGACCTGCGGCAAGGACTATGACGATGTCATCCCCAAGCTCGGCCATGACTGGGGCGAGTGGGTCACGACCATCGAGCCGACCGTCTCGACCGTCGGCTACCGTTACCACATCTGCAACCGTGACGGCTGCGGCTATCGTGAGGGAGAGGATATCCCGAAGCTGCACACCCACACATGGGACGACGGTGTCGTGACGCAAAAGCCCACTGCGACCGAGCCCGGCGTCAAGACCTATACCTGCACCACCTGCAAGCAGACCAAGACGGAGTCCATCCCCGCCACTGGTGTGCCGGAGGCCTGCCCCGGCGGCCCGACCTGCCCGGGTTACGCCTTCCAGGATATGCCCTCGCCGGCCCTTTGGTCGCACGCGGGACTGGATTACTGCATCACCCGCGGCTACATCAACGGCACGTCGGCAACGACGGTCGCACCGGGCGGCCAGTGCACGCGCGCGCAGATCGTGTGCATCCTCTACGCCGTGCAGGGCAAGCCTGAAAAGGTCAGAGACTATGAGCTCAAAAAGCTTGCACCGCCGTTTCAGGATGTGCCGCGCGGCGAGTGGTATACCAACGCCGTCTGGTGGGCAAAGCTCACGGGTATCGTCTCCGGCACGAGTCCTGAGACCTTTGATCCCAACGGCGCGATCACGCGCGAGCAGCTCGCCGCCATCCTCTATAAGTATGCCGCGCTGTATGCAGCGCCCGATGCCCTGAAGGAGACGGTCCCGCTCAACACGTTCCCGGATGCGGGCAGCGCCTCATCGTGGGCGCGCACAGGGCTGGGATGGGCCGTCGCCAACGGTCTCATCTCCGGCGTTGGTGATCACGGCGTCACGTACCTCCGCCCGCAGGGCAGCGCCACGCGCGAGCAGGTTGCAACCATTCTCATGAAATACGAGAAGGCGTTCGCCTGAGAAAAACCAAATAAAAAAGCGAAAGCTCCGGAAGCAAAAAATGCTTCCGGAGCTTTTATACTGTCAAAAAGGATTCCTTTTTGACAAAGGGGTTTTCAGTTGCCTTTCATGGCTCTGAAAGGTTTACATAATTTGTTGCAGTCTTGCTTGTGCGTTGCGGATACTGAATTTTCTTGTGTTCTGTTTACATAACTGTTATCCCTTCCTGCCGCGCAGCATCGCCGCGATCGTCACGGCACTGTAGCCGCTCTTCTGCCAGAGGTCGCCGGGGACAGTGCCGCCGTTGCGCAAAATGAGCGCGATCTGGCGCCGCGCATCGCTGCGCGCGGCGGTCTGTGCCTTCTCGCGTGCGGCCTTTTCCTTGTCGGCGGCGGCTTGCTCGGCCTTGGCCTTCTTGTCGGCGGCGGTCTTGGCATCGGCCAGATCCTTGGCCTGCTGCTGCAGCTTGCTGTCCGCGCGCGCATAGGCGGCGTCGTCCATGTCGAGCAGCGCTGCGATCTGCGCCTTCGTCACGCTGTCGCGGCTGTCGGCGGCGTCGAGCATCCGGTCAATGGCGCTCAGGCGTGTCTTGCGCTCGCCGCTGTAGCGCTCGTAGGCAAGCTGTGCCAGCTCCGGCAGCTTTCCCGCGAGCATGGCGCGGTAATAGCCGCCCGCCTGCTGCGCCGCAGCCACGGCCGCCGTCGAGGCCTGCCCGCCGGTCAGCGCGGCCGCCTTGCCGAGGGCGTTTTCCGCCGCGAGCCCCGCCTGCCGCTCGTACTGCTGCCGGTAGGCGGCGTAGAGCTTGTCCGAGGCGGGGTCATAGTCGAACTGCTCACCGAGCAGCGCGTCGAGCATCCGGTCGATCTGTTCGCGGCGGTCTGCCGTGCCGCGCTCTGTCAGCAGCGCCTGCGCCTGACGGCGGTGCGTGTCGTCGTAGTCCGGCACGTCCTCGATCGGCAGATACGGCAGATAATCCTGCGTCACTGCGTACTGCGTCAGCCCCTCTCCGCGCACCTTCGCGTTGCGCTGCTGCTCGTAGACGGCGGCTGCCGCGCGGTCGCCGCGCCGGACCGCCTCGTTGATGCGCGCGGTGTAGTCGATGTCCTTGTCGTATTTATATTTTGTGGCCATTTGGTCTCCTTTCCTCAGTGCTGCGCTCCGGCGGCGGTCTCCGTGCGCGTGAGCGACCATAGCCGCCATGCCCCCGTGCCCGTCAGCCGCAGGCGAACGTGGTCGCACCGGCGCGGCAGCACCGGCAGCGTGAACGAACGTTTTGTGCCCGCGGTGATGCTTGCAAGCGTGTGCCACACGCCGTCGGAATCATACTGTGCCGCCGCTGTGATGTGTGCGCCCGCCTCGGCCTCCAGCCGCAGCTGCACGCGCAGCAGCCGCTTGCAGTCCGGGCTCGCGCTGACAAAGTCGCCCGTTTCGAGCAGGCTCTCCATCTGCGCCGTGCTGCCCGCGCCGAAGCGCCACACGCCGTGCGCATCCTGTGCATAGAGCGCGCCGCCGCACAGCGCAAAGCCGTGCGCGTCAAAATCGTCCTCGCGGCTCCACAGACCCCTGCGCGTGTCGTATACGAACAGGTGCCGGACGCCCTGCCCGTCGCGCGCCGAGAGATACCAGCGCGTACCGTCCGTGCCTGCGACGCCGTGCGTGAGTGTGCGCCCGAGCGCGTCGCCGATGCGTACCGGCCGTCCGCCCGCCGTGCGCGCCGCGCCGACGGGGGAGAGATAGTAGAGCGTCTCCGCCGCCGTCACAAGAGAGCGGCCGGAATCCTGCTCCGCACCGAGCGCGGCCGAGGCCACGAGCTGGAAGTTATCCGGCCGCGTTCCGTAGAGCCGCCAGAGTCCGCCGGGCTTGAGAAACACCACGCCGCTGCCCGTCGCCGCGCAGCCGGAAAAATCCCCCGGTGCGCCGGTGTCCACGCTCCACGCGGCCGTAGCGACCGCGCCGTTTTCGTCCGCCTCATACCAGAACCAGCTCAGCGGATCGCCGAGCTTTGTGCACCACACGCTGTCGTGCGCGCACGCCCAGAGCCGGTTGCCGTAGCTGCATGCGTGCTGTGCGTCGGGCACGCGCCGCGTGATCGTGACGCCATTGACTGCACCCGTGCATACGAATGTGTCCGGGTCGAAGTGCAGCGCCGCCCCGTCGACGCCGCGCAGGATGTATGTGCCGTTGTTGCGCACGTCGCCGAAGCCGCTGAGCGTCACGGCATCACCGGGACGAAAGTGCGCGCCCGCGCCCTCGGCCATGAGGATGCTCGCGTGCTCTTCATCGTCCGTGCTTGCGCGCCTGAGCGTCACGCTGCCGCTCCAGCTTGGCTCGGCGCTGCCGAATGTGCCGTCCGCCGGCCGATACCAGACCTTGTCCGGCCAGATGAGCACCGTGCCGCCGAGTGCCGCAAATACCTTCGGTGTGTCGCTGAGCGCGCAGCCGGGCACGGTCTCACCGTTGTGGTACAATGTCGTACCGGCGCACCAGAGCAGCGTGTCTCCGGCTGCGAACAGACCGTTCGGCGTGCCGCTGCACGGGTAGGCGAGCGTGCGCCCGGGACGTGTCGAGAACAGGGGGCTGTCCGCTGCCGAGCCGTTGGTCATCTCATAAATGCCGCCCTCGGGGCAGGACGGGCGGTGGTCATAACCGCGAAAGTCCGTCTGCACATGGCGGACGGCAGCCATGCGCCGCGGAAATGTGGGTAGATACATGCCTTGCCTCCTTACAGGTCGAGCGGCTTGCCGTCGTGATACAGCTCGCCGCACAGGTCGATCTTTCCGGCCGAGAGCCTCAGCTCCGGCAGATCACCGCGCGTCGCGGAGATCACCGCGCCGCTGTCATGAAAGATAAGATACTTGCGCTCAAGACCGTCCTTCGAGCCGATGTGCAGCGTGTCGGCGACGGTCGTGATGCCGTTGAGGTCGATCTTGTCGGCCGAGAGCGCGATGCTGCTCTCGCCGTTGTTGATGGCGGCGACGATGGCCGCCGCGTTCACGCCGTCGGCATTGGTCACGAGCGCGATGCGCGCACCCTGATCGCTCACGGTCTGCTCGAGCGCGGCGACGTTGCCCTCGGTCGATGTCAGACGTGTCTGCAGGGCGTCGGCGTCGAGATTCAGCTGCGCGATGCTGCCGTCTGCACCGTCGATGCGCGCACGGATCGGTGAGAGCAGCCGCGAGAGTGCCGCGGAGTTGAAGTTCTCCGCGCCGAGGTTCGACAGCGTGTACTGCAGCGCCTCGAGCAGCCGCGGCACGGTCTCCTCCAGCGCCGTGAGCCGCTGCTCGACGGTCTCCTGACCGGTGCGCTCCGGCAGGGACAGCTCCAGCGGGGAATAGTCCGTCATGTGTCGTCATCCCCTCCGCCGTGCTGCGATACGTCTGCGCGCAGCACGGCGATCGCCCGCACGAGAAACTGCGGCAGCGGCGCGCCGAGTGCACCGGCGTTTTCGACCACGCTGCCGAGCTCCGTCAGCAAATACCACGCCGTCACGAGCGGGCACAGCAGCACGTCATAGTGTACGCCCAGCCCCGGCACGCTGCCGAGCAGCGCCCGCAGCGCAAAGTCCAGCAGCGCCGCCACCAGCACGCCCGCTACGCTGCCCGCCTTGTGCCACAGCCCTTCGCGGGCGCAGCGGCTGCTCCATGTGCCTGCGCGCAGGGCGGCAGCGCTGCCGGTGGCATAGTCGAGCAGCATGGCCAGAAACCAAGCGGCCGCAAGCCACCCGGTCCAGCCCCAGAATGCCGTCAGCGCTGCGGCGGCCGCCGAGACCGCCGCTTTGATCGTTGTGAGTCTGTCCATTTACGTCTCCTTTTGTTCGTCCAGCATTCGCTGGCACACGAGCATCGTGCGGATCATGTCCAGCGACAAGTCCAGCTTGCCGTTTCCGACACCGCTGAGTGCTCCCCGGTCGATCAGCCGCTGCACGCCCGCGCGTGCCCATTGCGGCATCTCCGCCACGGAATCATAGCGTGTCATATCCTCATCCTCCTCGTCAGTGTTTTCTACCTCCATCATCGCGCGTACATCCGCCCGAAACCCATCCATCGTCAGGCCAAACGGCTTCCACAGGTGCTCCGGGTCGGCGTGCGCACTGGCGACACCGCGCATACGTCCCTCGGAGTGGCTGATAATCACACCATCTGCCAACGGATCAAGCCCAAACTGCGTGCAGAGCTGCGCAAACAGCTCCACGGCTGCGGCATACGTCCCGCGCACGTGCGCCTCGGTCGCCGCCGGATTGCGGTCGCGCCAGTTCGCACTGCCTGTGTAGACGATCGACGCGGGCTCGGTCATTTCGATTCCGATATGGCTTTGGTTAGCGCTCCCGCCGCAATGCCATGCACGCATCTGCCATGGCAGCGTCTGATACACCGTGCCGTCCGCCTGTACAAAAGCGTGCACGCACACGCTCTGGCCGCCCGGCTGGTACTGATTAAAGCTGCGCGCAAATACCTCTGCCGACGGCTGCGGCGTGCCGACGCTGTGCAGCATGATGCCGCGCGGCGTCAGCG
>CAJMPW010000010.1:0-9061 GCA_905215475.1 uncultured bacterium | reverse complement strand
TGACGCCTGCCCGGTGCCGGAAGGTTAAGAGGAGAGCTTAGCGCAAGCGAAGGTTCGAATTGAAGCCCCGGTAAACGGCGGCCGTAACTATAACGGTCCTAAGGTAGCGAAATTCCTTGTCAGGTAAGTTCTGACCCGCACGAATGGCGTAATGATTTGGGCACTGTCTCAACAGCCCGCCCGGCGAAATTGTAGTACTGGTGAAGATGCCAGTTACCCGCAACTAGACGGAAAGACCCCATGGAGCTTTACTGTAGCTTAATACTGAAGATCGGTAATGCATGTACAGGATAGGTGGGAGCCTATGAAACCCGGGCGTCAGCTTGGGCGGAGGCAACCTTGGAATACCACCCTTGTATTGCTGGTTTTCTAACCTGCGGCCATGAATCTGGTCGGGGGACACTGTTAGGTGGGCAGTTTGACTGGGGCGGTCGCCTCCAAAAGAGTAACGGAGGCGCTCAAAGGTTGGCTCAGCACGGACGGAAATCGTGCATAGAGTGCAAACGCATAAGCCAACTTGACTGCGAGACCGACGGGTCGAGCAGGTACGAAAGTAGGAGTTAGTGATCCGGTGGTATGTGAGTGGAAATGCCATCGCTCAACGGATAAAAGCTACCCTGGGGATAACAGGCTGATCTCCCCCAAGCGTCCACAGCGACGGGGAGGTTTGGCACCTCGATGTCGGCTCGTCACATCCTGGGGCTGAATTCGGTCCCAAGGGTTCGGCTGTTCGCCGATTAAAGTGGCACGCGAGCTGGGTTCAGAACGTCGTGAGACAGTTCGGTCCCTATCTGTTGCGGGCGCAGGAGATTTGAAGGGAGCTGTCCTTAGTACGAGAGGACCGGGATGGACAGACCTCTGGTGCACCAGTTGTCGTGCCAACGGCACAGCTGGGTAGCTACGTCTGGACGAGATAAACGCTGAAAGCATCTAAGTGTGAAACTCCCCCTAAGATAAGATCTCCCATCCTTTATGGAGTAAGGGACGACAAAGACTATGTCGTTGATAGGTCGGAAGTGTAAGTGCAGTAATGCATTGAGCTGACCGATACTAATAACCCGAGGGCTTGACCTACAAGATTGTTGCAGGCAAACCGCCTTGTGAATCTTTCATCCTCTGTTCGGTTTTGAAGGTGCAGATGGAAACTGTGGCCCGATGGTCAAGTGGTCAAGACGGGGGCCTCTCACGCCCCAATCGGGAGTTCGACTCTCCCTCGGGTCACCACTTTTTTATGAGCACCATTAGCTCAGCTGGTAGAGCACCTGACTCTTAATCAGGGTGTCCAGGGTTCGAGTCCCTGATGGTGTACCACTCCGTAGGATGTGTGGTACACATCCTACGGGGAAAAAACTCTTGACACGAGGTCAATTTTATAGTAGTATTTGGCGTGAGCCATTTACCATAGTTGGTGTTTTTAACGGTGAGGGTCCACCCGTTCCCATTCCGAACACGGAAGTTAAGCTCACCAGTGCCGACAATACTTGTCTGGAGACGGACCGGGAAGATAGGTCAATGCCAACACAAGGGATTCGCTCAGGCGAATCCCTTGCTTAATGCCTCCTTAGCTCAACGGTAGAGCATCCGGCTGTTAACCGGAGGGTTGTAGGTTCGAATCCTACAGGAGGCGCCAGAGATATTGCCGTCACCGACCGTGGCGGCATTCTTTGAATATGGGCCTTTAGCTCAGTTGGTTAGAGCAACCGGCTCATAACCGGTCGGTCCCGGGTTCAAGTCCCTGAAGGCCCACCAATTTTTCGATCATATAGGGGAATAGCTCAGTTGGTAGAGCGACGGTCTCCAAAACCGTAGGCCGAGGGTTCGAAGCCTTCTTCCCCTGCCAAAGCGCTGCAGACGAACGTTTGCGGCGCTTTTTGCTATGTGCCGCAGCGCTGCTTCTCAGACGGCGGCGCCGCTCTTGCCGGCAGAAGCGATGCCGCCGCAGACGCATTTTTTCGCCGCAGATCGCGGTGTTTACAGTTCTTTGATATATTTCTCATAGTCATGTGATAAAATACAACAGTGAAATTAAGCAGCCTGGAAAGGTGATCGGTCATGAGACAACGGTTTGCAAAATGGATGATGGGCAGAAACGGAATGGACGCGCTCAACCGCCTCCTGTCCGTGCTGACGCTGATCTTGCTGGTCGTCAGCATGTTCGTGCATGGATACGCATCGCGCATTCTGTGGTCGCTGGCCGTACTCGGCCTGATCGTGACCTATTTCCGGATGTTTTCGCGCAATGTCTACCGCCGCCAGCAGGAAAACGGCGCGTACCTGCGCCAGCGCTACAAGGTGACGAGCGCGTGGCGCGGCGCGGTCGACCGCTGGCATCAGCGGCATGATTACCGCTTTTATAAATGCCCCTCGTGCAGGACACGCCTGCGTGTGCCGCGCGGCAAGGGCAAGATCAACATCGTCTGCCGCAAGTGCGGCACATCCTTCCAGCGCAAGACCTGAGGCAGCGGCTGATGTTTGGATATGTGATCGCAAATCTCGAGGGCCTGACCCAGCCGCAGAAGGATCGCTATAAGGGCTGCTACTGCGGGCTGTGCCGGGTGCTCAAGCAGCGGCACGGGTTTTCCGGCCGCCTGACGCTGACGTATGACATGACGTTTCTGGTGCTGCTGCTCTCGGCGCTGTATGAGGCGGATGAGGAGCGCGGCATGGAGCTGTGTCCCGCGCATCCGCTGCGCAAGCATTTTTACTGGCAGACGCGCTACACGGACTACGCCGCCGACATGAACGTCGTGCTGGCGTATTACAATTGCCGCGATGACTGGCAGGATGACGGCAGCGCGCTGAAGTATTGGGAGTCCGAGGCACTCAGCCGCCAATGCGCCGCCGCACGTGTGCGCTGGCCGCGCCAGTGTGCCGCGATCGAGCAGTGCATGGCGCAGCTGGGCGAGATCGAACAGGCCGACACCGGCGATATGGACGCTGCGGCGAACTGCTTCGGACGGCTGATGGGCGAGCTGTTTGTGACAGGTGAGCTCTGGGATGCCCGCCTGAGACCGTTCGGCGAGGCGCTGGGACGGTTTATCTACCTGCTTGACGCGGTGATCGACCTGCCGGAGGACCGCAGCCATGGGCGCTACAATCCGCTGCGCGCTCTGCCGCAGGACGCGGATCTGTATGCGCTGCTGCGGATGCTGCTCGGCGAATGCGCGACGGCGTTTGAGGCACTGCCGGTCTTGCAGGATATCGAGCTGCTGCGCAACATTCTATACTCCGGCGTATGGCTGCGGTATGAGGCGGCCGTGAAAAAACATAAGATCGGGAGGAGCGCCGAATGAGAGACCCATATGAAGTTCTCGGGGTTTCCAGAAACGCGAGTGAAGAGGAGATCAAGGCGGCTTATCGCCGTCTGGCCAAGAAATATCATCCGGACCTGAACCCGGACGATCCGCGCGCGACGGAAAAAATGAACGAAGTCAACGCGGCCTATGACGCGATCAAAAACGGGACTGCCAATGCCTACGGCGCGTCCGGCGGCTATGGTCAGGCAGGCGGCTACGGTGCGTATGGCGGCTGGGGCGCACAGCGCGATCCCGGTATCCGGCCGGAATATCAGGCTGCGGCAAATTTCATCCACGTCGGCCACTTTGCCGAGGCGCTGCAGGCGCTCTCCGGTGTGCCGCTGGCCGAGCGCGACGCCAACTGGTACGCGATCAGCGCCATGGCCAACGCCGGTGCGGGCAACCGTGTGCAGGCGCTCGCGGATGCGCGCCGTGCGGCTGCGATGGATCCGACTAACCCGGATATCCAGCGGCTGCTGCGCCAGATCGAGAGCGGCGGCACGGCCTATGCGACCTATAGTGCCGGATATCCGAACAGCGGCTTCGGCACAGGAAGCTGGTGCGCGGATATGTGTCTGCTCAACCTGTGCTGCAATCCCTGCTTTTCCCCCTGCTGCTGATCCATATGACGACCCCGGCGGAACGAGCGCTGTTCCGCCGGGGCTTTTTGCGCTCAGACGCCGGGAAAGGTTTTCAGATACCGCTCCGTGAAGGCGCTCAGCGCGTCAAAGTCCATACACGGGCGGTAGACAGCCTCAAGCTCGTTGTGCAGCAGTGCCGCCATGTGCAGCTGCTCGACGGCGCGCTTGAGGGCGAACTGCTGCTGGCGGGCATCGCTGCGCATGGCGCGGCGCAGTGTGCGCTGCCGCTCCGGATCGGGCAGAACATCGAGCCGGATGTGGCGCTGTGTCAGACCGTCCGGCACATCCTCGGCCGTCCCGGCAAGAAAGCCGACGCCGCGCGACGGGACGAGCACGGCCTGTGTGCGTGAGGGGATGAGTGCATCCGGACAGGAGATAACGTCCAGACCGCACCGGACGGCGTGCGCGCGCACGGTGTGCAGAAATTCTTCTGCCAGACCGCATCCGTCGTCGAGCAGGTACACGCGCGAGCAGTGTGCGGCGACGGTGTCCGAGAAGAAAATTTCCCCCTCAGACGTGACGGCGCTCAGAAACAGACGGTCGCACCGGCCGGGCTTTGCGTCCTTGGACGGCGTGCCGAATTCGCGCGTGCAGACGCTTTTGGCGCGCCGGCGCGCGGCCTCGCGGTCCTCGGGGAAGACCAGCCCCGGCGTCGCGCGCGGATCGAGCGCGGCGGCCGCCGTCAGGTACTGCTGTGCGCGCAGACGAAACATGGCGCAGTCGGCATTCAGGGCGCGGATGCGCGCCGGATCGAGCGCCTCCGTGCGGCAAAACGCGCCGAGGTCGAGATATTCACCGCTCGCGCCGAAGAGGGCAGGCTCGACGGTGTGCGGCGCCGTGCCGTCAAAGAAGCCGGCGTGCTTTTGCGGGAAATACACGCCGTCGAGCGAGGCCGGGTCGCCCGCGCAGTGCAGCCAGACGACCGAGAGCCCGGCGGCGCGCCCCGCGTCGCCGACGCGGCGCAGGAAGGTGGACTTGCCGCAGCCCGGCCCGCCCTTGAGGATGCAGAAATAGCGTTCCGGCGGCCGAAGGAACTGCCGGTGCAGCGCGTAGTAGCCCGCGCCGGTCATGGCGCTGAGAAAGTAGCGTGTTTCCAGTGCGTTGTTCATGGCGAAACCTCACATTTTCATGGTTGCTACAGCGTATGCAGCCGGCGCAGCCGTTGACAATTTCGCCCCGGGATGCTATCCTTTTTTCATCCTGACGAGGGAGAATTATTATGATCAAGACGATATTATTTGATTTTGACGGTACGCTCTTTGACACCGGTGAAGGCATCCTGCGCAGCGTGCAGTATGCGCTTGAGGGCTTCGGCATCCACGAGACGGACACGGCGCGTCTGCGCAAGTTTGTCGGTCCGCCGCTGCTCGATTCGTTCTCGGAGCTGTATGCCATGACGCCCGAGCAGGCGCAGGCGGCGGTCGCGCGCTACCGGGAGCGGTATCTGCCTGTCGGCATCTATGAGTGCACGCTCTATCCCGGCATTCCGGAATTGCTCGAGCGGCTGCGTGCGCACGGTTTTCGCGTCGCGGTCGCGACCGGGAAGCCCACGCCGATGGCGCGCTCGATCCTGCAGCGATTCGATCTTGAGCGGCTCTTTGACTGCGTGATCGGCTGCGAATACGACGGCACGCGCAGCACAAAGGCCGAGGTCGTTGCGGCCGCGCTTGCCGGGACGCAGACCGCGCCCGAGGCGGCGCTCATGGTCGGCGACCGCAAGTATGACGTTACCGGCGCCGCTGCCTGCGGTGTGCCGTGCCTCGGCGTGTATTACGGCTATGCAGAGCCGGGTGAGCTGGAGGCCGCCGGAGCGGCGGCAGTGGTGCAGACCGTTGCGGAGCTGGGCGAGCGGCTGCTGCACTGGAACGAGGCATGATGCGAAAACTCCCTGCGGGACCTTGAACCCGCAGGGAGTTTTGCTGCTTTTTGTCAGGACACGGCTTTTCCGAGCACGCGCAGGGGAAAGGCGTCCGAGATCTCCAGATCGTGATAGGCCGGGTTGAGCGAGTGCAGCCAAACACGCCCTCCGTCGCGCCGCAGCTGCTTGAGATAGGCGTTGCCGTCGTAGAGAAACACGCCGATCTCGCCGGGGGCGAGTGTCGGCTGCTGGTGCACCCAGACGGTTTGCCCGTCGTGAAAGCGCGGCTCCATGCTGTCGCCCGCAACGCGCACGCCGAAATTCGCCTCCTCCGGCACTTCCGGACCGACCGGCTGCATCTCATAGCTCTCGCCGTCGAGAAACTGCCCCGTTCCGGCTGATACGGCCAGCGAGTACAGCGGCAGGCTGCGCAGCGCGGGCACTTCGGGCGCGGCGGCAAAGCGCCTGCTCTCGCGCAGCAGCGCGATGTATTCCAGCGCGCGGCGGCGTCCCTCCGCATTCAGCCCCGCAAGCAGACCGCCGGCATCCCCGCCGGAGAACGTGCCCGCGATATCGTCCACGTCCAGCACGCGGCAGAGCGTCAGAAACTGCTGCGCGTTTGGAAGCGTGGCGTCATTTTCCCACTTTGAAACCGCCTGATTCGACACCGGCATCCCGGCCTCGGCCATGGCCTCAGCCAGCGTCTGCTGGCGCATACCGTGCGCGCGGCGCAGGGAAGCGATCGTTTCGCCAAAGGTTTTGTACATATGCAGCACCTCAAGCACAATATATCGCATCCGACGAAAAAATACAAGAAAAATATCCGAAAAAGACAAGAAAATGCTTTAAATATCCTGTAAAGAGATTTATAATTAAGACAATCTCTTTGCAGGAGAACGTGAACATGGAACGTATGATCTTACATTCGGATATCAACGCCTGCTATGCGAGCATTGAGCTGCTGCGCCATCCGGAGCTGCGCGGCCGGCCGGTGGCGGTCGGCGGAGAGCAGGAGCTGCGCCACGGCATCATTTTAGCCAAGGATCAGATGGCGCGTGCCGCCGGTGTGCGCACGGGCATGACGCTCTGGGCGGCGCGGCAGCAGTGCCCGGAGCTGACGATCCTGCCGCCGGATTTTGACCTGTATTACGATTATTCACGCCGTGTGCGGCAGGTGTATGCCGACTTCACCGACCGGTGCGAGCCGTTCGGCATGGATGAGTGCTGGCTGGACATGACCGGCTGCGTCGGCCATGAGGACGCATTGCAGACGGCGCAGGCGGTGCGGCAGCGCGTGCTCGATGCCACGGGGCTGACGGTGAGCGTCGGCGTGTCTTGGTGCAAGGTGATCGCAAAGCTCGGCTCTGATTACCGCAAGCCGAACGCCGTGACGGTCATTGACCGCGCGCGTTTTGCCGACATGGTCTGGCCGCTGCCGGTGGGCAGCTTGCTCTTTGCCGGGCGCAGCTCGGTGCGGCAGCTCGAGCGGCTGGGCATCCGCACGGTCGGCGCGCTCGCGGCGGCGGATGCAGATATGCTCCGGCAGCGCTTCGGCAAGAGCGGGGTGCAGCTGCATGCCTATGCCAACGGCTATGACCCCGCGCCGGTGCACCGGGTGGAGGATCTGCCGCCGCCGAAGTCCATCGGCAACAGCGCCACCGCGCCGCGTGATCTGATCTGCGAGGCGGATGCGCGCGCGGCGCTGCTGTCGCTTTCCGAGAGCGTGGGTGCGCGTCTGCGGCTGGAGGGGTATCAGTGCCGCACGGTGGAGCTGAGCGTGCGCACGGCGGACCTGCGCTGGTGCAGCCACCGCATGGCGCTGCGCCATCCGACGGATCTGACGAGCGAGGTGCTCGATGCGGCGCTGGCGCTGTGTGAGCAGGCGCACCTGTGGCCCGAGCCGCTGCGCAGTATCGGCGTGCGCGCGCTGGATCTCCAGCCTGCGTGTGCGCCGCATCAGATGGACCTGTTCGAGGACGCGGAGCGCCGCGCGCGTGAGCGCCGGCTCGATATCACGCTCGACAATCTGCGCGCCCGCTACGGCAAGACCTGTGTCCTGCGCGGCCGCGCCTGTTTTGACCCGGCGCTCGGCCTTGTCCAGCGCGAGGAGCACGCATTTTTGCGCAAATAAAAAGGCACGCACCGTTTTGTAAACGGTGCGTGTTCTGCTTGTCAAAAAACCTCGTAGAGTTTCGCCGCCGCAGCGGCGAAAGAAAGTCCGATCATTTTCTTCGGCGACATGTGCGTCGAAGAAAATACTTCTCGGCCTGCAAACGTGCGCTCTGTCCACCTCGGGCGGACAGAGAGTGCGCTGCAGTCAGGCCGCAAACCCCTTTGTCAAAAAGTAATACTTTTTGACAGTTTCGGCACGCACCGTTTTATAAACGGTGCGTGCTGCTGTTTCATCAGAAGCCAAGCTTCATGCCGCCGGCGATCTTGTTGACCGTGGCGTCGGAGGCCGCCTCGTACTGGCGCAGCGCCTCGTTGACGGCTGCCAGCACCAGATCCTCGAGCATCTCGACATCATCGGGATCGACCGCTTCGGGCTTGATCTCGATCTTGGTGACCTCACGGTTGCCGTTGACAACAGCCGTGACCATGCCGCCGCCGGCCTTCGCCGTGAATTCTTTTTCCTCCAGCTCCTTCTGCATCCGCAGGAAGTCCTGCTGCATCTTCTGCGCCTGCTTCATCATGTTGGCCTGATTCATGCCGCCATAACCGCCGCGAAAACCGCCTCTTGCCATGTTTGTATCCTCCTGTGAATCAAAAAATTTTTTATCGGATCGTTACGTTCGGGAAGCGTGTCAGCTCCTCGATCTGTCGCTGCTTGATCTGGGGCGCCGTGTCCATCGGCTGCATGACCACGCGGACATTTTGCCCGGTCAGTGTCTGCACGGCCAGACGGAATTTCTCCGCGATCTCGGGCTTGTTGAACATCGGGTAAGCCGGGGCTTTGTTCAGGTGCAGGGTCAGCGTGCCGTCAGCCAGCTCACCGGCCGCCTGCAGCGGATCAAGCAGAAAATGATAGATGCCGACCGGCAGCTCGCGCTCCATGTATGCGCACAGCGCCTGCCAGTCGAACGTGCCCGCTTTTGCGGGCGCAGCCTCCGGCGCGGGTGCGGACACCGGCTCCGGGATTGGCTCGGGTTCGGGCTCGGACTTCGGAACAGGTTCCGGGGCCGAATCCGGAATGGGAGCGGAAACGGTCTCCGGCGGCTCCCAAGGGGGAACGTCGTCGAATACCGGCTTCGGCTCGGGCTTTGCCT
>CAJMPW010000009.1:0-25066 GCA_905215475.1 uncultured bacterium | reverse complement strand
TTGCGGACAACTGCATTTCGAGTGCAGCTCGTTACAACCACTTCGATACGCTTCCGTGTATAAATATTCACTTTTGGGGACTAATCACATGATTTCGAGTGTCGCACCTTCGACCTCTCGGACAACTCTCCGTATACCTCAAGTGTAATCCCTGCTCCGGAAGAATGCAAGAAAAACACGCAAGAACGATATGAAATTGTGAAATCCGAACCCGCGCAAAGCCCTGTGCGGCGGACATTTTCAGCGGACGAAACGGCCGGAGCTTCCAAAAATTTCGAGTCAGGGCCGTTATGACCACTTCGATACCTATCCATATATGTGCATTTTACGAATGCACGCATGATTATAACCAATCCCGCTGAAAAAATCAAGTCCGGCGGTACAATTTCCGCAAATTCTGTGCTTCCGGCGGTGGAATTTCCGCAAATTCTGTTGTATAGTATCTTTGTTCGCGCCGATTAGCGGCGCAAATACGCACAAAAAGGACACTTTTGCCGTGGACGATATGAAAAAAGAGGCCGAACGCGAGGCGCGCACCATGTTGGAATTCATCTGCACGTTCCTCAAATGGCTCATCATCGCGGGCGTGACCGGCGGCATCGGCGGGCTGGTCGGCTCGGCCTTTCACCTGAGCGTGAACTGGGCGGCGACGTTTCGCGCCGCGCACCCGTGGCTGCTGTGGCTGCTGCCTGTGGGCGGCTTGCTGATCGCGGCCATTTACCGCCTGACCAAAATGGAAAACAAGAACACCAATGCCATCATCGACGCCATCCACTTCGGCGACAAGGTGCCGCTGCTGCTCGTGCCGGCGATCTATCTGTCGACCGTCATCACGCACCTGTTCGGCGGCAGTGCCGGGCGTGAGGGCGCGGCGCTGCAGATCGGCGGCAGCCTCGGCTGCTACATCGGGCGGCTGTTTCACCTCGATGAAAAGGATATGCGCATCGCCACGCTCTGCGGCATGAGCGCCGTGTTCTCGGCGCTGTTCGGCACACCGCTGACCGCGACCATTTTCGCGCTCGAGGTCATCAGCGTGGGCGTGTTTTACTACTCCGCGCTCGTGCCGTGCATCGTTGCCTCGCTTGCCGCGCTCGCCATCGCCAACGCCTTCGGCATCGCGCCGACGCAGTTCACGTTCGCATTCGCGGCCGCGCCGAAGCTTTTGCTGCTGCGCGTGGCAGGGCTCGCCGCCGTGTGTTCGCTGATGAGCATCCTCTTTTGCGTGACCATGCACGGCACGGAGCGGCTGTTTTCCAGCCGCATCCCGAACACGTGGCTGCGCATCGCCGCGGGCGGCGGGATCGTGATTGTGCTGTCGCTGCTCGTCGGCACGGGGGACTATAACGGCGCCGGCATGGACGTCATCACCCGCGCCATCGAGGACGGACAGGCGGCGCCCGATGCGTTTTTCTGGAAGCTGCTGTTCACCGCCGTCACCATCGGCAGCGGCTTCAAGGGCGGCGAGGTCGTGCCGACGTTTTTCATCGGCGCAACGCTCGGCTGCGTGCTCGGCGGTCTGCTCGGCATCCCGACGGGGTTTGCCGCGGCGCTCGGGCTTGTGTGCGTGTTCTGCGGCGCGGTCAACTGTCCGATCGCCTCGGTCATCCTCAGCATCGAGCTTTTCGGCGCGGGGCAGCTCGTGTATTTCGCGCTCGCGTGCGGCATCGCCTATATGCTCTCGGGCTATTTTGGGCTCTACAGCAGTCAGAAGATCCTCTACTCCAAGCTGAGGACCGAGTTTATCAACATCCACGCAAAATGATCCTTTTCGCGCCCGGACATCTCAAGTCCGGGCGCTTATGTTATCCCGGCATAAAAAACCGGGGAGACGCACGGTGCGTCTCCCCGGGGTGCAGGTCATCGCCGGTTTTCAAAGGCGATCTCAAAGTCGGATTTGGGCGTATACTGCTCGCTGAGCTTTACGACCACACGGCCGTCGAGCACCTTTACGCTGCCCTGCTGCGGATAGAGCGGCATGGCGGCAAACGCATCGCTGCCGGCGACGGCGGCCATGGTCTCCTGCGACGGCTCTTCGATCGGGATGCTGAGCCAGTCGTTGAGATAGTAATAGAGGTGCTTATTCAGGGGCGCTACCTGATGGATGGGCACGCTGTAATGCTCGACCTGCGCGTAGCTCTCGATGGCGGAGTGCATCTGCGCGTCCGGGATCGTGCCGATGATGACAACCTCCATCCCCGGCGTGTAGCCGTCGCAGTCCTCCACGCGCGTCATCATGCGCGTGAGATAGCTCTGCGTGGCGCGGTGCGCCTGCGCGGAAGCCGTGTAGAGCAGGTTGTTGGTCTGGAGAAAGCACACGAGCAGCGCGCACACGCACACTGCGCCCGCGATGCCCGCCGCCTTGGGGCGCGGGATGCACCCGTCGCACTGATCGAGCATCAGCAGCGCTGCCAGATACACCAGCACAAAGGCGTATTTCATGATCGGCGTGGGCGCGGAGTACGGGCTCATGATCTGACCGAAGTTGATCGCCAGCGGGAAGAGCAGGATCAGCACGAGCAGCAGCAGCACGCGCCACGGCTGCCGGAGCAGCCCGTCGCGCCGCAGCGCGGCGACGAGACCCACCGCGGCGGCGGCCAGCAGCAGCGCGTTGAGCACGCTCAGGACCGGCGTGTCATAGCCGTTGGCGCTGCCGGGGATGAAGAAGAAGGCGAGAACCTGCTTGTAGGTGGTCACCAGCAGGCTCGGCAGCTTGGCCAGCGGATAGTGCGTCATGACGGTGTCCATGCCGAGGTAGGACAGCAGCTGCACGTGCTTGACGCGCAGGAAGATCTGCAAAATGCCGTAATACGCCGCCGCGCCGAGCGCGAGGAAGGCCACGAGCCGTCCGCCGAGCCGCAGCGTGCCGCGCAGCGTCGCCTCCGGCCGGGTCAGATATTCGATCACGACGAGCACGCTCAGCGCGATGCTCATCGCCGCATAAGCCTGATACGTGCCCATGGCCATGGCCAGCAGCAGCACCGCCGGCACGAGCCGCCACTTGCCGCGCACGGCAAGCTGCACGGCCAGCACCGCCATGAAAATGGCCAGACAGTAGGCGCTGGCGGTGAACATATACAAAAACGTGTAGCCCAGGCAGGGAAACGCCGCCATCACGGCGCCGCACACGCCGCCCAGACTCCGGCTGCGCAGCCGCAGCAGGCCGACCGTCATCGCGGCCGCAGCGCCCAGCAGCAGCATCGACAGCAGACCGATGACCGCCGGCATCTGCGTGAAGCCGTTGAGCATACTGGCGTAGTGGAGAAACCAGCGGCCGGACACGGTCATCTGCTGCGGGTCATACACCCGGCTGAGCCCGTCAGAGCACGGGACGATATTCGTAAAGGCGTAGAGGTGCACCAGATACCCGGTGATGATGCACGCAAAAAAGGCCGCGCGCTGCGCCGGCTGCAGCCGGTGCCACCGCCGCTGTGTCAGTTCGTCCAGTTTCATGTCGTTCCTCCCGGAATTGTTGATGCTTTATTATAGGAGATTCCGGCGCAGATTGCAAGCGCGGTCACACTTCGGCGCGGTGCGGGCGAGCCGCTGCGCTCAAAAACAATTATATAATTTGCATTTAAATTTATATAAAAATGCTTGACAAAGTTATAGGGCGGGTGTAGAATGCACAATGTAAGAAAAAAGAAAGCGGTGATGCACCGATGAAGAAAACACTATACAGCCTCATGCTCAACGAAGAGGTCGTGCGCGAGATCGACCGCATGGCCCACCGCATGGGCACGAACCGCTCGGCACTGATCAACCAGATCCTTGCCGACTATACCTCGGTCATGACGCCGGAGCGCCGCATCGAGAGTATTTTCCATGAGATCGAGCAGCTCGTCGCCCCGGCGCGTGACCTTGTGCCGTTTTTCGCCCCGCATACGACGAGTATGTCCCTCAAGAGCAGCCTTGAATATAAGTACCGCCCGACGGTCAAGTACGAGGTCGCGCTCTATGGCGACAAGCAGGAGGGGCTCGGCGAGCTGGCCGTGATCTTCCGCACCCAGTCGGCGGCGCTGTTGCAGAGCATGACGCAGTTTTTCCGCCTCTGGAAGCAGATCGAGGATGCGCACCTGTCCGGCGTTGCGCCGGAGTATGCCCTGTACGACGGGAAGTTTGTGCGCACGCTCTCGCTGCCGCCGGATCACGACTACACGAGCGAGGAGATCGCCCGCGCGATCTCGGACTATGTGCAGCTGTTCGACCGGCTCATGAAGGCGTACCTTGCGGGCAAATATACCCCGCCCGAGATCGAGGCGCTCTACTGTGCTGAGCAGCAGCGCGCGCAGATCCTCATCTGACACCCATTTGCAACCACTCATGAAAGGAGGCGCTGCGTGCCGGAACACGCAGCAACCCGACTATGAACGCTGATAAATTCACACAAAAGACAATTGAAACCATCCAGACCGCGCAGAGCATGGCGCAGGAAAACGGCAACCAGTATCTCACGCCGGAGCACCTGCTCTATGCGCTCATCGACGCCGACGGCGGCCTGATCGGCACGCTGCTCGGCCGCATGGGCGTGGACTGCAACGCCGTGCTCAGCGAGCTCGACACCGCCATTGACCGGCTGCCGAAGGTATCCGGCGGCAGCGGCGAGGTGTACGCCTCGCCCGAGACGGGCAAGATCTTCAGTTTTGCCGAGCGCGAGGCCAAAAACAGCGGCGACGCCTATGTCTCCGTTGAGCACCTGATGCTCGGCATCTTCGCCAACGAGACCGCCGACATCAAGCGCATCTTCAGCGCCCACGGCATCACGAAGGCGGGCTTCACGGCGGAGCTCAAGAAGGTCAAGACCGGCCCCGTCACGAGCGACAACCCCGAGGACACCTATGACGCGCTCAAAAAGTACGGCACCGATCTCGTCGAGCGTGCCCGCGAGGGCAAGATGGACCCGGTCATCGGCCGCGATCAGGAGATCCGCAACGTCGTGCGCATCCTCTCGCGCAAAACGAAAAACAACCCTGTGCTCATCGGCGAGCCGGGCGTCGGCAAGACGGCCATCGCCGAGGGCTTGGCGCAGCGCATCGTGCGCGGCGACGTGCCCGAGGGACTGAAGGACAAGACCATTTTCTCGCTCGATATGGGCGCGCTGGTCGCGGGCGCAAAATACCGCGGCGAATTTGAGGAGCGGCTCAAGGCCGTGCTCGAAGAGGTGCGCAAGAGCGAGGGACGCATCCTGCTGTTCATCGACGAGCTGCACACCATCGTCGGCGCGGGCAAGACCGAGGGCAGCATGGACGCGGGCAATCTCCTCAAGCCGATGCTCGCCCGCGGCGAGCTGCACTGCATCGGTGCGACCACGCTTGACGAGTACCGCAAGTATATCGAAAAGGACGCCGCGCTCGAGCGCCGCTTCCAGCCCGTTCAGGTCGACGAGCCGACGGTGGAGGACACCATCTCCATCCTTCGCGGCCTGAAAGAGCGCTATGAGATCTTCCACGGCGTGCGCATCCACGACAACGCGCTTGTCGCGGCGGCCACGCTCTCCAACCGCTATATTACCGACCGTTTCCTGCCGGATAAGGCCATCGACCTCGTCGATGAGGCCTGCGCCATGATCCGCACGGAGATCGACTCCATGCCGTCGGCGCTCGACGATCTGCGCCGCCGCATCATGCAGATGGAGATCGAGGAGATGGCGCTCAAGAAGGAGGACGATCAGCTCTCGCGCGACCGGCTCGCCAAGCTCACGCAGGAGCTCGCCGAGCTCAAGGACCGCTTCAACGAGCAGAAGGCGCGCTGGGAGTCCGAGAAAAACAGCGTCGAGGAGGTCAAGTCCCTCAAGGCGGACATCGACCGTCTGCACGCCGAGATCGAAGAGGCGCAGCGCAATTATGAGTACGAAAAGGCCGCGCGCCTGCAGTACTCCGACCTGCCGAGCCTTGAAAAGAAGCTCAGCGAGGCCGAGGCCGCAGCCGAGCGCCGCAAGAGCGACAATTCCCTCGTGCACGACACCGTGACCGAGGAGGAGATCGCCGGCATCGTCGCCAAGTGGACGGGCATCCCGGTGGCCAAGCTCATGGAGGGCGAGCGCGAGAAGCTGCTGCACCTCGATGAAGTGCTGCACCGCCGCCTGATCGGTCAGGACGAGGCTGTGGAGAAGGTCTGCGAGGCCATCCAGCGCTCGCGCGCCGGCATCAGCGACCCGAACCGCCCGATCGGCTCGTTCCTGTTCCTCGGTCCGACGGGCGTCGGCAAGACGGAGCTTGCCAAGGCGCTGGCCGAGAGCCTGTTTGACGATGAGCGCAGCATGGTGCGCATCGACATGACCGAGTACATGGAGAAGTTCTCCGTCTCGCGTCTGATCGGCGCGCCCCCGGGATACGTCGGCTACGACGAGGGCGGTCAGCTTACCGAGGCCGTGCGCCGCAAGCCGTACTCCGTCGTGCTGTTCGATGAGGTCGAAAAGGCACACCCGGACGTGTTCAACATCCTGCTGCAGATCCTTGACGACGGCCGCATCACGGACAGTCAGGGCCGCACGGTGGACTTCAAGAACACGATCATCATCCTCACGTCGAACCTCGGCAGCCAGTACCTGCTCGACGGCATCGGTCCGGACGGGGAGATCACCGCGGACGCCCGCGAGCACGTGCAGGCGGAGCTGCGCCGCGCCTTCCGGCCGGAGTTCCTCAACCGTCTGGACGAGATCCTCATGTTCCGTCCGCTCACGCGCGACAACCTGTCGCACATCATCGACAATCTCATCGCCGCCCTGCGCAGCCGCCTGGCTGACCGCACGCTGAACCTTGAGATGACCGACGCCGCCAAGGCGCTCGTCATCGAAAACGGGTATGACCCGGTCTATGGTGCGCGTCCGCTCAAGCGCTACCTGCAGAGCCACGCTGAGACGCTCATTGCCCGCACCATCCTCTCCGGCGACCTGCACGCCGGCAACACGCTCGTCGTGGATGCCGAGGGCGGCGCGCTCGTCTGCCGCGTGAAGGCATAAGGCATAAAACTTCATGCATGCGTGCTGTGCTACGAAAAAGCGCAAATGCCAGTGCATGAAGTTTTTGTGCATCATTTCCGGTTGCCCCGCAGGGGCGAGGAAATGGCACATCTCTTATTTTGCTATGCTTTTGCATAGCAAATGACCCCATGGGTCTGTGCACACTGCACAGGCTCATGGGGTTTTTCGTTGTTTCGGGCGCTTGCGGCACAGGAAAAAGATCAGCAGCGTCAGCAGCGCACCGGTGAGATAGCCCGCCGTGTCGAGCCAGACGTCCGTGATCTGCCCGCTGCGGCCGGGGACGAAGAGCTGGATCGTCTCGTCGCACAGCGCTGCGAGCGTGCCGGGCAGCAGCGCAGCCGGCCATGAAAAGTGCGCCCCCGTGCGCAGCGCGGCGGCGGTGAACACGCCGAGGAGCGCATACTCGCCGAAGTGCGCGCATTTGCGCAGGATGTGGTCGGTCATGTGCGGCAGGAACGCCTGCACGAGCGTCAGCAGTGCGCCGCTCTCGGCGCCGCTGTGCGTGGCGGGCATACACGATTGCCCCCAGATGACCAGCAGCCACGCACCGGCGCAGACGGTCAGAATGCGGCTGGCGCGGCGGTTCATGCGTTTTCCGCTTCCTTCTGCGCGCGGATCTTGTCCACCCAGCACTTGTGGCACATGGCGACGTAGCTGTCGTTGCCGCCGAGCAGGATCTGCCCGCCCTCGGTGATGACGCGGCCGCGCTCGTCGATGCGGGCGTTGACGGTCGCCTTGCGGCCGCAGGCACACACGGTCTTGATCTCTGTGATGGAATCGGCCAGCTCCATGAGCCGCCGCGCACCGGGGAAAAAGTGCGTGAGAAAATCCGTCCGCAGACCGAAGCACAGCACGGGGATGTTCTGCTCGTCGACGATGCGGCGCAGCTGGTCGATCTGCTCCGGGGAGAAAAACTGCGCCTCGTCGGCGATGATGACATCGGCGTGCCCGGTGCGGGCAAACGTGTCCGCGATGTCCTCATCCGGGTGGATGACCTGCGCCTCGCGCTGCAGACCGATGCGCGAGCGGATGATGTTCGCCCCGTCGCGGTCGTCGACCGAGGGCTTGATGAGCCAGACGGTCATGCCGAGCTCCTCGTAGTTGAACTGCGTGATGAGCGCCTGCGCGGACTTCGACGAGCCCATGGCGCCGTATTTGAAGTAGAGTTTGGCCATTTAATCCCGCTCCTTTACGTAGGCCCGGATGCGCTCCATGACGAAATCGAGCGCCACCTGGTTGTGCCCGCCCTCGGGGATGATGATGTCGGCATAGCGCTTGGACGGCTCGACGAACATCTCGTGCATGGGCTTGACCGTGGTCAGATACTGCGTCACGATCGACTCCAGATCGCGGCCGCGGTCGCGCACGTCGCGCACGATGCGCCGCAGGATGCGCACATCGGCGTCGGTGTCGACGAAGATCTTGATGTCCAGCCGCTCGCGCAGCGCGGGCTCGGCAAAGATGAGGATGCCCTCAACGACGACGACCTTGGCCGGGACGACCGTGACCGTCTCGGCGGCGCGGTTGTGCACTGTGTAGTCATACGTCGGGCACGCGACCGGCTGCCCGGCGCGCAGCGCGTCGAGATGCTGCACGAGCAGCGGCGTGTCGAACGCGTTCGGGTGGTCATAATTGAGCTTCTTGCGCTCGGCAAAGGGGATGTCGTCGTGCCGCTTATAGTAGTTGTCGTGATACAGCACGCTCACATCGCCGCCGAATTCGTCAAGGATGCGCCGCGTGATGGTGGTCTTGCCGCTGCCGGTGCCGCCGGCAATGCCGATCGTGATGACGTCGCTCATGGTGCCGCCTCCCGTGGGTCAATAGTTTTCCCCAACATTCTACCACACGCGCGGGTGCGTTGCAATTTGACTTTTGCCTTTTTTGCGGTTAAAATGAAGCTGTCCGCGCCGCTGCGGCCGGATCTGAAAATTCTGAGATAAACGGAGGTATCCTTATGCCTGTTCCTACGCCGCATATTGAAGCCAAAGCCGGTCAGATCGCCAAGACCGTGCTCATGCCCGGCGACCCGCTGCGCTCGAAGTTCATCGCCGAGACCTTCCTTGAAAATCCCGTGCTCGTCAACAACGTCCGCGGCGTGCAGGGCTACACCGGCACGTGGAAGGGCGTGCCCGTGACCGTGATGGCCTCCGGCATGGGCATCCCGTCGATCGGCATCTACAGCTGGGAGCTGTACAATTTCTACGACGTGGACAACATCATCCGCGTCGGCTCTGCCGGTGCGCTCGCCGACGATCTGAAGCTGATGGACGTCGTCGCCGGTGCGGGCGCGTGCACGGACTCCAATTTCGCGCACCAGTTCGGCATCAACGGCACGTTCGCACCCATCGCGGACTACACGCTGCTCAGTCAGGCCGTCGCCGCGGCGGCAGCCAACGGCGTCGCGCTGCACGTGGGCAATGTGCTCTCGTCGGACAACTTCTATGACGACGGCAGCGACGGTCCCGACCAGTGGAAGAAGATGGGCGTGCTCGCCATCGAGATGGAGGCCGCCGGTCTGTACATGAACGCCGCCCGCGCCGGAAAGCGCGCGCTCGGACTCTTCACGATCTCCGACCACATCTACCGCGCCGAGGAGCTCACCTCCGAGCAGCGGCAAAACTCCTTCGTGCAGATGATCACGATCGCGCTCGACACCGCCGTCAACATGGCGAATCTTTGACACAACGCCACCTGCCCGCAGCACGCGGACAGGTGGCGCTTTTGTTTATAAAAACGTTATATTTCCGAAACAAATGGGATTGCTTGCTATTCGCGTCCGTGTTATACTGAAAGCGGCTGCGAGAGCACGCCAAATATCGCCTGAACATCAGGCAACACTTTATAATGGAGGAAAATAGCATGAACATGAAGAAGCTTGTTGCTCTGCTCCTTGCGCTCGTCATGGTCTTCGCGCTTTGCGCCTGCGGCGGCGACAAGGACAACGGCGGCAAAGATTCCGCTACGTACAAGGTCGCCATGATCACGGACTACGGCGACATCACCGACCAGTCCTTCAACCAGACCACGTATGAAGCCTGCAAGGCCTTCTGCACGGAAAACAACATTGAGTTCACTTACTACAAGCCCGCCGGCGACAGCACGCCGGACCGTATCGCCATGGTCGAGAAGGCCGTTGACGAGGGCTACAACGTCATCGTGATGCCCGGCTATGCCTTCGCCGGCACCATCACCGGCACGCAGGACAAGTATCCGGACGTGAAGTTCATCGCGCTCGACGTGTCCGAGTTCGACATCAACAGCTCCTTCTATAAGACCGACGACAAGGGCAATGTCACGCAAGAGCTGCTCGACCCCAACAACAAGCCGCACGTTGCCAGCAACGTCTACAGTGCGGTCTATCAGGAAGAGCTCTGCGGCTACATGGCCGGCTACGCAGCTGTGAAGCTCGGCTACACCGAGCTCGGCTTCCTCGGCGGCATGGCTGTCCCGGCTGTCCAGCGCTACGGCTACGGCTTCCTGCAGGGTGCTGACGCTGCTGCGGCTGAGCTCAAGGCCAAGGTCAACGTCAAGTACGCTTACGGCAACAAGTTCAACGGCGATCCGGACATCACCGCCGCCATGGACACCTGGTACGCTGGCGGCACGCAGGTCGTGTTCGCCTGCGGCGGCGGCATCTTCACCTCCGCTGCCGACGCTGCCAAGAAGGTCAGCGGCGCCAAGATGATCGGCGTTGACGTCGATCAGGCCGGCGTCATCAACGGCTACTCCGGCGTGGAAGACATGACCGTCACCTCCGCCATGAAGGGTCTGGCCGCCACGGTCAAGACCATGCTCACCGAGACCATCCTCAACAACAACTGGGATAAGTTCGGCGGCAAGGTCGAGAGCCTCGGCCTCGTCTCCGGCGACGATCCGGAGCTGAACTACGTGCAGATCCCGATGACCAGCACGCAGTGGGCGGACGGCAAGTTCACGCAGGATGACTACAAGGCCCTCGTGAAGGCCATGTTCGATGGCACGATCAAGGTCTCCAACGACATCACTGCGATGCCGAAGACCACGACCATCACGGTCGAGGATCTGGGCAACCTGAAGTAAGGTCCTGCGGGCACAGCCTGCAAAAAGTGAATCACGGCGCAGGGGCGCGGCAATTTGCCGCGCCCCTGTTTTGCGCGCGCATTCGGCGCAAATGACCGCAATGCCGTGAAAATTGCCAAAATTCCTTTGCTTTCACCCGGACACTATAGTATACTGAGAGCAAATAGATTCCGTACCCGCTTTTGTGCGCGCGGGCTCTATGCATACGGAAGGAGGGCATTCCCTTTGGACACACCCTATGCCATTGAAATGCTGCACATCACGAAGCGCTTCCCGGGCATCGTGGCCAATGACGACATCACGCTCCAGCTGCGCAAGGGGGAGATCCATGCGCTGCTCGGCGAAAACGGCGCCGGCAAGTCCACACTCATGTCCGTCCTGTTCGGTCTGTATCAGGCCGAGGAGGGCGAGATCCGCAAGGACGGCAAGGTCGTCTCCATCAAAAATCCGAACGATGCCAACAGTCTCGGCATCGGCATGGTGCACCAGCACTTCAAGCTGGTCGAGTGCTTTACGGTGCTGGACAATATCATCATGGGCGTCGAGCCGACGAAGCACGGCTTCCTGCAAAAGGGCGAGGCGCGCAAGAAGGTGCTCGCGCTGTCGGAGAAATACGGCCTGCAGGTCGATCCGGATGCGCGCATCGAGGATATCACCGTCGGTATGCAGCAGCGCACCGAGATCCTCAAGATGCTCTACCGCGACAATGAGATCCTCATCTTCGACGAGCCGACCGCCGTGCTCACCCCGCAGGAGATCAGCGAGCTGATGCAGATCATGCGCGGGCTCGCGGCCGAGGGCAAGTCGATCCTGTTCATCTCGCACAAGCTGCAGGAGATCATGGCCGTGGCCGACCGCTGCACCGTCCTGCGCAAGGGCAAGTGCATCGGCACGGTCGAGACGAAAACCACCACCGCCGAGCAGCTCTCGGCCATGATGGTCGGGCGCAGCGTCAACTTCCACGTGGAGAAAAAGGCGAGCGCGCCGGGTGACGTGCTGCTCGACGTGCAGCACCTGACGGTCGCCTCCCGGCAGCACAAGAACGACGCCGTGCACGACGTGTCGTTTCAGGTGCGCGCGGGTGAGATCGTCTGCATCGCCGGCATCGACGGCAACGGTCAGACGGAGCTGGTCTACGGTCTGACGGGGCTTGAGCCGGTCAAGGACGGGAAGATCCTGTTTCGCGGCGAGGACATCACGCATATGTCCATCCGCAAGCGCTCCCTGCTCGGCATGAGCCACATCCCCGAGGACCGGCACAAGCACGGTCTCGTGCTCGACTATCCGCTGGAGTACAACATGATCCTCCAGCGCTATTTCGAGCCCCGCTTCACCGACAAGGCGGGCTTCCTGCGCCGCAAGAACATCCGCGCTTACGCAGAGCGCCTGATCGAGCAGTACGACGTGCGCTCCGGTCAGGGCGCGGCCACCATCGCGCGCAGTATGTCCGGCGGCAACCAGCAGAAGGCCATCATCGCCCGCGAGATCGACGACGATCCGCAGCTGCTCGTCGCCGTGCAGCCGACGCGCGGTCTCGATGTCGGCGCGATCGAATACATCCACAAGCAGCTCGTCGCCCAGCGTGACGCCGGCAAGGCCGTGCTTCTGGTCTCGCTGGAGCTTGACGAGGTGCTCGACGTGCCGGACCGCATCCTCGTCATGTACGAGGGGGAGATCGTCGGCGAGCTCGATCCCAAGACGACCTCGGAAAACGAGCTCGGTCTGTACATGGCCGGCGCCAAGAGAGATGAGGTGCGCGCATGAAGAAAAAGAACCTGCTCAAAAACGACGCCGTCCAGTCGCTGCTGGCATCGCTGGGCTGCATCGTGTTCGGTCTGCTCGTGGGCTACATCGTGCTGCTGTTCATCCAGCCGAAGGGCGCGGGCAAGGCCATCCTGACGATCATCGAAAACTTCTTCACCTATAACCGCACGGAGACGCAGATGAAATACCTCGGCAGCACGCTCATCAAGACGGCGCCGCTGCTCATGTGCTCGCTGTCGATCCTGTTTGCGTATAAGGTCGGCCTGTTCAACATCGGTGCGGCCGGGCAGTACGTGGTCGGCTCGTGTGCGAGCCTGTACGCGGCGCTCGCGTGGGGCTGGAGCTGGCTGCCGTGTATGCTCCTTGCCATCGCGGCCGGCATGGCTGCCGGTGCGATCGTCGGTCTGCTCAAGACGTTCTGCAACGTCAACGAGGTCATCTCCGGCATCATGCTCAACTGGATCTTCCTGTACGCCGCCAACATGATCCTTACAAACGTCAAGGAGGTGGCGAGCCCCTATACCTACCAGATGCACAGCGCGGCGCAGCAGGCGCTGCTGCCGTCGCTCGGTCTGGACAAGCTCTTCAGCGGCAACCAGTACGTCACCATTGCGATACCGCTGTCGGTCATCATGGCCATCCTCGTGTGGGTCGTGCTGGAAAAGACCCGCTTCGGCTATGAGCTCAAGGCGACCGGCTTCAACAAGCACGCCGCCAAATACTGCGGCATGGCCGAGCGGCGCAACACCGTGCTCACGCTTGCCATCGCGGGCGGCCTTGCGGCGCTCGGCGGTTCGCTGCTGTACCAGACCGGCTATGAGCAGTGGCAGTGCACGCATTCCTCCGTGCCGAACATGGGCTTCAACGGCATCTGCGCCGCGTTCCTCGGCGGTCTGAACCCGATCGGTGCGATCTTTTCGTCGTTCTTCATCCAGCACATCACCTCCGGCGGCGCGTACGTGGACAAGAGCCTCTACTGCTCGCAGATCTCGGATCTGATCACGTCGATCATCATCTATATGTGCGGCTTCGTGCTCTTCCTGAAAACGGCCATGAACAACAGCGCCGCCCGCCGCGAGGAGCGGCAGCGGCTGGCGGCCGGGTCTGCGCACACCGGGCCGGAGACGGAGGCAGCCTCCGCTCCGGAACGGGAGGCTGCATCCCCGCAAGCATCGGCCGATTCTGAGAAAGGGGGCGAGGCACAATGACCCTGCTGCTGCAATACACCCTCATCTTCGCCGCCGTTTTGATGCTCGTCGCGCTCGGCGGCTGCTTCTCGGAACACTCCGGCGTCATCAACCTCGGTCTCGAGGGCATCATGGTCATCGGCGCACTCGGCGGCGCGCTCGTCATGCGCTACCTGCCGAGCGGCACGTCCGCATTCGTGACCATCCTGCTCACGCTGCTGGGCAGCGTCGCGCTCGGCGTGCTCTTTTCCACGCTGCTGGCTGTGGCGTGCATCAACTTCAAGGCGGATCAGACCATCGTCGGCACGGCGATGAATATGCTCAGCGTCGCCGCGGCGACCGTCATCGTCAAGGCGCTCAACACGGCCGCCAACCCCGACGACGTGTCCGCGACCATCCAGTACATCGAGCCGAGAAAAGCCTTCTCGTTCCAGATCGGTGCCTTTGAGGGCAACTGGTTCATGGTCATCGCGCTCATCGCGCTGATCGTGGCCTACGTCACGCTCTATAAGACCCGGTTCGGTCTGCGCCTGATGGCCTGCGGCGAGCATCCGCAGGCGGCGGATTCCGTGGGCATCAACGTCTACAAGATGCGCTGGGCAGGCGTTCTGATCTCCGGCGTGCTCGGCGGTCTGGGCGGCATCTGCTACATCCTCGCCGGCGTCTCGGAGTGGAAGTTTGAAAACGGCGTCGCCGGCTTCGGCTTCCTCGCGCTCGCCGTCATGATCTTCGGTCAGTGGAAGCCGGGGCGCATCGCGCTCGCGGCGCTGCTGTTCGGCCTGTTCCGCGCGCTGTCGAACGTGTACTTCGGCTTCGGCTTCCTCATGTCGCTGGGCATCCCCGGGTCGGTGTACAATATGCTGCCGTACATCATCTCCCTGCTCGTGCTCGCCTTTACGTCCAAGAGCTCCCGCGCCCCCAAGGCCGAGGGCATCCCGTACGACAAGGGCAGCCGCTGAGCTCCCGCGCAAATTTCCGCACCCCCGTCAAACAGGACGGGGGTGCTTTTTTGTGTGGGATGCATAAAGCCGGCGCTTGAAATTTGGCACAAATGCAAAAAAGCACAAAATTTGCAAAAGTTGTTGACATTCTGTGTACACGAACGTATACTGAGCCTAATTGAACAAAGCATGATAGAGGCGCGGACGTCATCAGTAACCTCGCTCACCGGCAGGAAACCGGGAGGGGAAAGGGACAGCCGCCGAAGGGTCCCGCAGGTTCCTGCCGCGGGATTGCCTGGGCCGTCGGAGAATATCCGCCGGACTGCCGCAATTTGCGGAGCGCTGTCATTGACCAAGGGTTTCAGGTGTCATGAACAGTATGCTCTGTTCATGACATTTTTTTATGGGAGGAATTTCAACATGAATTCCAGACGCAAGCTTTTGGCTGTTTTGCTGCTCGTCGTGATGGCGGTCTCGCTTTTGAGCGTGTGCGCCTTCGCCGCCGATGGGGAAGAAGCGGCCAAGTCCATCACCTGCACCACGTGCAACGGTACCGGCATTTCGCAGGGCGCGGAGTGTGACGTCTGCGAGGGCACCGGCGTCATCACGTCCACCAGCCGCATGGCGTTCTCGTTCTGGGCGCTCGTGCCGCCGATCGTCGCCATCATCCTCGCGCTCATCACGAAGGAAGTTTACTCGTCGCTGTTCGTGGGCATCCTGCTCGGCGCACTGTTTTTCTCCAACTTCAACCCGATCACCGGCCTTGACGCCATCATCAACGACGGCATGGTGCCCGCCGTTGCCGACAACGCCGGTATCATGCTCTTCCTTGTCATCCTCGGCGCCATGGTCGCGCTTATCAACCGCGCCGGCGGCTCCGCCGCCTTCGGCCGCTGGGCCGAGACCCACATCAAGACCCGCGTCGGCGCGATGCTCGCCACCTTCCTGCTCGGCGTGCTCATCTTCGTCGACGACTACTTCAACTGCCTGACCGTCGGCTCGGTCATGCTGCCCGTCACCGACCAGCACAAGATCTCCCGCGCCAAGCTCGCCTATCTCATCGACGCCACGGCTGCGCCCGTGTGCATGATCGCGCCGATCTCCTCCTGGGCGGCCGCCGTTTCCGGCGTCGTCGAGGACTACAACGGCTTTGACCTGTTCGTGCGCGCCATCCCCTACAATTTCTACTCGCTGCTCACGTTCGTGTTCATCATCGCGCTCATCCTCATGAAGTTCGATTACGGCCCGATGCGCCTGCACGAGATGAACGCCCGCTTCAAGGACGATCTCTACACCACCGGCGACCGCGCCGATGCCAACAGCGATGCCATTGAATGCAACCAGAACGGCCGCGTCATCGACCTGATCCTGCCCGTCGCCGTGCTGATCGTGACTTGCTTTGCCGGTCTGGTCTATGTCGGCGGTTACTGGGACGCTGCCGGTGATTACTACCACGACTTTGTCGGCGCTTTCGGCAACACCGACGCCTTCGCTGCGCTGCCCTGGGGCTCGCTGATCGCGCTCGTGTTCACGATCATCTACTTCCTGTGCCGCCGCCTCATCAGCTTCAAGGCCGCCATGGACTGCCTGCCGAAGGGCTTCATCAACATGGTCCCCGCCATCATGATCCTGACCTTCGCCACCTCGCTCAAGAACATGACCGGTCTGCTCGGCGGCAAGTACTTTGTCGCCTCCGTCATGAACTCCGCCGCGGGCTCGCTGTTCAGCTTCCTGCCGGCGATCATCTTCATCGTCGCCGGTGTGCTGAGCTTCTCCACCGGCACGAGCTGGGGCACGTTCGGCATCCTGCTGCCGATCGTCACCTACGTGTTCGACCCGGCGAGCGAGCTGTTTATCATCGGCGTGTCCGCGTGCCTGGCCGGCGCCGTGTTCGGCGACCACTGCTCGCCCATCTCCGACACGACCATCATGGCCTCTGCCGGCGCGATGTGCAACCACGTCAACCACGTGTCCACGCAGCTGCCGTATGCCGCAACGCTCGGCATCATCTGCTTTGTCAACTACATTCTGGCGGGCTTCATCCAGAACGTCTACATCTGCCTCGCCATCGGCGTCGTGCTCGTGCTCGCGGTTCTGTTTGTCATCCGCGCCGTTACCGCCAGAAAGCCGGTCCCCGGCTTCGAGGACGCGGCCTGAGCGCCCGCTCAGCCCGGATTTTCCCCCTGTCTCCGCTTTGCCGGAGGCAGGGGTTTTTGCTGCAATTTTTTTGCGGTCATCGCCCCGGAAAAAGGCTTGACCTTTGACAGACGGTGTGGTATAGTGAATCTACCTGTCAGTCGAGAGGTTCCCTTTTTATGCCCTTTCGGCTCATACAGGGAGGCAATCACGCCCCGACAGGGGCGAAATCAATAAGGAGGTGCCGAACAATATGGCTAAAGCAGGATCCCGTGTCAAGGTGACGCTCAGATGCGCAGAGTGCAAGCAGCGCAACTACAACACCATGAAGAACAAGAAGAACACTACCGAAAAGCTGGAACTGAGTAAGTATTGCCCCTTCTGCCGCAAGCACACCAAGCACGTTGAAACCAAATAAGGCTTTCGAAAGGACGGAATGATTCATGGCTGATAAGAAACCTGAAAAGAAAGAAACTTCCACCGAAGCCGTCAAGAAAGTCGATAAGAAACTCCCGTTTTTCAAGCGTATCGGCAAATGGTTCCGCGACATGAAGAGCGAGCTCAAAAAAGTCGTGTGGCCGACGCCGAAGCAGACGGCAAACAACACCGCAGTTTGCCTGGTGGTCATGTTCGTGTCCGCACTCGTGCTGTGGGGCTTCGATTCTCTGGCCGACCAGGGCGTGCAGCTTCTTCTGAAGCTGGGTGGGTAATATGTCTGAACTCGCAAAATGGTATGTCGTGCATACCTACTCGGGCTACGAAAACAGCGTGGCCGCAAACATCCTCAAGGCTGCGGAAAACCGCAGAATGCAGGATCTGATCCAGGAAGTCAACATCCCGATGGAGACGGTCAAGGAGATCACCGATTCCGGTGAGAAGATCGTCGAGCGTAAGGTCTTTCCGGGCTATGTGCTCGTGAAGATGGTGCTGACCGATGAGAGCTGGCATCTCGTGCACAACGTGCGCGGCGCCGCGGGCTTCGTCGGCTCCGACGGGAAGGCGATCCCCCTGACAGAACAGGAAATCTACGACCTCGGCGTTGAGCACCATGAAGTGGTGGTCGGCTATGAGCTCGGCGACTCCGTCAAGATCACCGACGGCCCGCTCGAGGGCTTCATCGGCACGGTGGACGAGCTTGAGCCCGATAAGGACCGTGTGCGTGTCGTTGTTTCCATGTTCGGCAGAGAGACGCCGGTCGACCTCGAGCTTGATCAGGTCGAAGCGATCAAGGATTAAAATCTTACAAGAAAGAGGTGCTTTCAAGTGGCACAGAAAATAGTTGGATACGTCAGATTCCAGGTTCCCGCCGGCAAGGCAACGCCGGCTCCCCCGGTCGGCCCCGCGCTTGGCCAGTATGGCATCAACATCGGCCAGTTCACCAAGGACTTTAACGAGCGCACCAAGGGCGACATGGGCATGATGATCCCGGTCGTCATCACCGTGTACTCCGACCGTAGCTTCTCCTTCATCACCAAGACGCCCCCGGCAGCTCTGCTCATCAAGAAGGCCTGCGGCATCGATCACGCCTCCGGCGTGCCCCAGAGAGATAAGGTCGCGACCATCAGCAAGGAAGATCTGCGCAAGATCGCAGAGCAGAAGATGCCCGATCTCAACTGCTCCAGCATCGAGTCTGCCATGAGCATGATCGCCGGCACTTGCCGCAGCATGGGCGTTCTGGTCGGCGAATAAGCCGTCAGATTCCGCTCCCTGATCGTGGGAGGATCATCCATCCGACGAACCACTTTATTAGGAGGAAACTGAATTGTTCAGAGGTAAAAATTATAAAGAGAGCGCTAAGCTCATTGATAAGCAGGCTCAGTACGAGCCGCAGGAAGCCTTCGAGCTCATCACCAAGACCGCTAAGGCCAAGTTCGACGAGACCGTCGAGCTGCACGTGAAGCTGGGCGTTGACTCCCGTCACGCCGACCAGCAGGTCCGCGGCGCCATCGTCCTGCCCCACGGCACCGGCAAAACGACCCGCGTGCTCGTCTTCTGCAAGGAAGAGCAGGTCCAGGAGGCGCTGGACGCCGGTGCGGATTACGCCGGTGGTCAGGATCTCGTGGCCAAGATCCAGGGTGAGAACTGGTTCGAGTTCGACACCGTCATCGCCTCTCCCAACATGATGGGCGTTGTCGGCCGTCTCGGTAAGGTGCTCGGCCCCAAGGGTCTCATGCCGTCCCCGAAGGCCGGCACGGTCACGCCGAACATTGCCAACGCCATCAAGGAAGCCAAAGCCGGTAAGATCGAGTACCGTCTCGATAAGACCAACATCATCCACTGCCCGATCGGCAAGGTCAGCTTTGGCGCTGAGAAGCTCACCGAGAACTACAACGCGCTCATCGGCGCGATCATCAAGGCCAAGCCGGCCGCCTCGAAGGGCCAGTACATCAAGTCCTGCGTCACGGCGTCCACCATGGGCCCCGGCATCAAGATCGTCACGAAGATCTGATCGCCAGATACGAAACCACCCCGCCTCCCGGCGGGGTGTTTTTGCGTCCGGCGTAAGCGCCGAGGCACACACTGCTGCCAAACTGTGCAGGGCGGCGGGGTTTACAAGCGGCGGAAAATGGCGTATCCTGTTTTTGTGCCGCGCCGCAGCCGATGCCGGGCATCAGCCGGGGCGCGCGGCGCAAAAGGAGGCTTTCCCATGCACAATGAACGTTATTCCATCCTCTACAGCAGCGCCACCGGCAATACCCGTTTGCTTGCGGACACGATCCGCGCGGCGCTTCCGCCGGAGCTGTGCGACGCATTCGGCGCGGCGGGGGAGACGGCAGCGGAGTCGGAGCTGCTCTACGTCGGCTTCTGGACGGACAAGGGCAACGCGGACGCGGACACGCTGGCGCTGCTGCCGACACTGAAAAATAAGAAGATTTTCCTCTTCGGTACGGCGGGCTTCGGCATCGACACCGCGTACTTTGACGCGATCCTTGCGCGCGTTCAGGCGCTGCTGGACGACAGCAATGCCGTCATCGGCACGTATATGTGTCAGGGCAAAATGGCGCCGTCGGTGCGTGCGCGCTACGAGGCGATGCGCACCCTGCCGGCGCCGCCGGCAAATCTGGACGCGATGATCGCAAACTTCGACCGCGCTCGCTCGCACCCCGATGCGGACGATCTCGACCGCCTGCGTGCGGCGGTGCTGCGTGCGTGACACGCGCGGGAAACGGAGGGGTAGCTATGTGGTTCGTGTTTGCCCTGCTCTCGGCCGTGTTTGCGGCGCTGACGTCCATTCTGGCCAAGGTGGGCATCGAGGGCGTGAACTCCAACCTGGCGACCGCCATCCGCACGGTGGTCGTACTGGTGATGGCGTGGGGCATGGTGTTCGTGACCAACACGCAGGGCGGACTTACGGACATCAGCAAAAAGAGCTGGCTGTTTCTGATCCTCTCGGGGCTTGCAACGGGCGCATCGTGGCTGTGCTATTACCGCGCGCTGCAGATCGGGGAGGCGTCGAAGGTCGTGCCGATCGACAAGCTCAGCGTGGTCATCACGCTCGTGCTGGCGTTCGTGTTTTTGCATGAGCGCTTCACGCCCAAGTCCCTGATCGGCTGTCTGCTCATCGGCGCGGGGACGCTGCTGATGGTTTTGTGATATCGGATAAAAACGGCCGCCGGTCTGCGGAACGCTCCGCAGGCCGGCGGCTGATGCTGTCAAAAAGTATTACTTTTTGACAAAGGAGTTTGCGGCCTGACCGCAGCGCACGCGCCGTCCGTCTCCGGCGGACGGCGCGCACGTTTGCAGGCCGAGAAGTATTTTCTTCGCCGCATATGTCGCCGGAGAAAATGATCGGATTTTCTTTGCGCCTGCGGGCGCAAAGGCTACGAGGTTCTTTGGCAAGCTGGCCGCAGGCCGGCGGTTTTCTGTTTTGGGTTTGGTTATGCCGCTTCGGCGTTTTTATGCGTGAACTCGTTTGCGATGGCAAAGCCGAGAAACAGCACCATGCCGACAATCTGGATCGGGGCGAGCGGCTCGCCGAGCAGCAGCACCGACGCGAGCACCGACACGATGGGATCCAGATAGCTCAGCAGCGACGACTCCTGCCCCGGCAGCGCGCGGATGGCAGCAAAGTAGATGCAGTACGTCACCCCGGTGTGCACAAAGCCGACGATGAGCAGATTCACCCAGCCGGTCGCAGACAGCACCTCCGGGTGAAAGCCCGACGTGAGCGCGACATACGGCGCGAGCACCAGAATGGCCGCGAGCAGCTGCACGAACGTGCGCTCGAGCGCCGGAACGCCGGTGATATACTTGTTGAGCAGGATGACGGCGGCGTAAAACACCGCGGCGCTCACGCCGAAGCAGATGCCGCGCACGTCCGACGCGCCGCCATGCACGCTGCCGGAGCCGATGATGAGTGCGACGCCGATCGTGGACATGAGAAAGCAGAGCACCTGCGTGCGCGTCATTTTCTCGTGAAACAGCAGCGGGCACAGCGCCGTGACGATCACGGGTGCGAGATAGTAGCTGAGCGTGGCCAGCGAAATGGTCGTGTATTGATACGCCTCGAACAGCAGCATCCAGTTGAAGCCCATGGCCGCGCCCGAGGCCAGCAGCAGCCAGAGCGCCTTTTTGATTTCGCTCAGGCACAGCCGTCTGCGCGTGACGAGAAAAGACAGCAGCAGAAACACGGCTGCGAGCCCCGCGCGGCAGAGTGCGAGCTCGGCCGACGTGATCTCGATCCGGCGCACGAACAGGCCGATCGTGCCGAACACGGTCATGGATACGATCAGGCCCAGCCGCGCGCGGGCGGTCGCAGAAGGAGTGGCGGATGTTTTCATAAGTGCCTCCGTGGGAAAAACTGAGCACAAGTTTAGCGGAAAAACCCGCCCGCGTCAATGCCTTGCGCGCACAGACACTTGACGCGCGGCGCATATGCGGTAAAATAAAGGTGTACGAAGCAAACACCGGGGTGCTGCGCCCCTTGCACCCCATGTTCAGGAAAGGAGCGACGCCCATGGAGATGAAATTGGCCTATGACACGCCGGAGGCGGTGCACGAGCTGTTCACGGAATACACGCGGATGCTGGTGGAAAACGAGCCGGCGTTTCAGGCGTATCTTGACCTGCAGGATTATGCGGCGGAGCTGGCCGACCTCACAAAAAAATACGGTCTGCCGCACGGACGGCTCTACATCGCGTGGTGCGATGACCGGCCGGCCGGCTGCATCGGTCTGCGGCGGCTGGACGGTGAGACGTGCGAGCTCAAGCGGCTGTATGTGCGCCCGGCGTACCGTGGGCAGGGCATCGCGGGGCAGATGATGCAGCGCATTCTATCAGACGCGCGCGCCATCGGCTACACCGCCATGCAGCTCGATACCGAGCCGTTTTTGCGCAGCGCGCTCAGGATGTACCGCGGTCTCGGCTTTTATGAGATCCCGCGCTACAATGACAGCCCGCTCGACACGACGATCTTCCTGCGGCTGGAGCTGTGACTTTACAAAAAATTGACGCGCTGTCCGCTTGTCGTGCGGCGCGCCGCGTGGTAAACTACGCGCAGAAGCATGAAGAAGGAGAGAGGATCGTATGATCGATTTTAACGCCAAAAAGGGTTTCCTGTGCGACATGGACGGTGTCATCTACCACGGAAATCATATCCTGCCCGGCGCGGCGGAGTTTATCCACTGGCTGCAGGATACGCACAAGGAATACCTGTTTTTGACCAACAACAGCGGCATGACCCCGCGCGAGCTGCACCAGAAGCTCCAACGCATGGGGCTCAACGTGCCGGAGGAACATTTTTACACGAGTGCACTGGCCACGGCGGCCTTTCTGGCCGATCAGGCGCCCGGCTGCTCGGTGTACGCCCTCGGCGAGGCCGGTCTGCTAAACGCGCTCTATGACCGCGGCATCACCATGAACGACGTTAACCCCGACTATGTCGTCATCGGCGAGGCGCGGGCGTATTCGCTCGATACGCTCACGAAGGCGACGAATCTCGTGCTCGCGGGCGCGAAGCTCATCGGCGCGAATTCCGACACCTGCGGTCCGACGGACGAGGGCATTGCCCCCGCGTGCCGCGCGCTCACCGCGCCCGTGGAGATCGCCACCGGCAAGCAGGCATATTTCTGCGGCAAGCCGAACCCGCTCATGATGCGCACCGGTCTGCGCATCCTCGGCTGCCACTCGGGCGAGGCCGTCATGATCGGCGACCGCATGGACACCGACGTCATCTCCGGCATGGAGAGCGGTATGTCCACCGTGCTCGTGCTCAGCGGCGTGTCTACGCGCGCGACGCTCGACGAGTTTGCCTACCGGCCGAGCGTGGTGCTCGACGGTGTGGGCGATATCCCGCGGCTGGCGCAGCAGGCGTAAACAAAGCAATCTCCCGGAGCCTTTGGCTCCGGGAGATCTGCATCCGGTAAAAAATCGGGACGGTTTTCGGCTCGCTGCGCGTGCTCACGCCTCCAGCTCACCGGCGGTGCGCGTCACGTCGTGGATCCACTTGCCGGAGCGCAGCCGCGGCACGCACAGGAAGATCTGCACGATCACATCGATGGACATGAGCGGGTACACATACCGGATGTCGAGCTTCCACACGAGCGCCGTGAGCGCCGCCAGCGGCAGGCACACCGCATACAGCGGCCCGACGTCGCACAGCATCGCATAGCGCACGTCGCCGCCGCCGCGCAGCACGCCGACGATGTTCGTCAGGCTCACGCTCGACACCGGCTGCACGAGCATCAGCACGCCCATCATATACATGGCGATGTCGCACGCCGTACCCTCCATGTGCATCAGCGGCAGGATGTACGGCCGCAGCAGCACGTTGCGCACGAGCGCAATGATGCCCATGCACACGAGGCCGACGACGAGCGCCAGAGCGTCGAGCACCCACGCCTTGTGCTGCACCTGATCGCGGTTGCCGCGGCCGATCTCCCGCCCGATGAGCACGGCGGCCGCGCCGCCCGCGGCGAACGACGCCGGGGTGAGCATGCGCTGCAGGTTCCCGGCGATGGTGTAGGCCGAGAGGATTGGGGCGTTGTTGTCCATGTGTCCCATGATGACCGTGTAGAGCGAAAACGCCAGCGACCACAGGCACTCGTTGCACACGACGGGCAGGGCGTACTTGGCAAAGTCCTTTGCGATCACGCGGCCGGGGTGCAGCAGCGCGCGCGGCATGAGCGGCAGCCGGCGGCTGAACCGGGCATACACGCACAGCACCGCGACCTCGAACGCGCGGCTGATGAGCGTGGCGATGGCCGCGCCCGCGCAGCCGAGCATGGGCGCGCCGAGCTTGCCGTAGATGAGCACCCAGTTGAGGAAAATGTTCAGCGCGCCGGATACGGTGAGCAGCACCGCGCCGAGGCGGGGATTTTCCGTGCTGCGCTGCGCGGCGATGTACACGCCGCTGATGGCGGCGAAGAAGTACGAAAAGCCGACGTAGCGCGTATATGCGGCGCCGGGCTCGACGAGGTCGGCGTTATTGGTGAGCACGCGCATGATCTGCTCCGGGATGCAGAATGCCGTGACGGCGAGCAGGCCCGTGATCGTTGTGGAAACAAACAGCGCGATGCCCATGACGCGGTTGATGGCCTCCTGATCGCCGCGGCCGTGGTATTGCGCCACGAGTACGCTCATGCCGCTCTGCACGCCGAAGATCATCAGCTGCATGACGTAAAACGGACTGTTGGCCATCGTCACGGCGGCGAGCGCCGTCTCGCCGAGCACGCCGACCATGAACGTGTCGGCCATGGACATGGAAAATGTCACGAAATTTTGCAAGATCATCGGGAGCATGAGCAAAACGGCCTCCCGGATGAAGGCTTTTTCCTCGCGGATGAGACGCATGGGGCAACCTCCTTTGTGCGCAGTCCGTTTATCATACCATGATTTCCCGCCGCGCGCAACCGTGCGGCCTGTTTCTGCCGCCGGTCATTGACACCCGCCGCTCTTTGCGCTAAAATAACGCTGTTGTGCCCCCGTAGCTCAGTTGGATAGAGCGGCCGCCTCCTAAGGTTGCGTTACAACGGCCACCTCAAAAAAAACTAAATAAGGGAT
>CAJMPW010000008.1:0-47822 GCA_905215475.1 uncultured bacterium | reverse complement strand
TGATGGTGAAGATTCAAAGGTTATTTGCAAAGACTAATTTGAAAATTCCAGTTTGCCGAACCGTGCAACACCCCCGGCGAACCGGACTATGAAATGCTGTGGCGGCGGGAATAGGGACTCCGGTTTGCTGCTCCGCCGGGAGCGCACAGAATCGGGATTTGAGGGAGTATTTATGAACAGAAAAAGATGGCCAATTCTATGTGCAATCGCACTATTCGCAGTTGCCATTCTCGTTTATGCGAATTTTCAAAAGAAACATACTTTTGTACTTGTAAACGATGAGGGCATGATCAAATCCGAACAGATACAGCCGCTATTTGGAACCGTAAAAGTAAGTGGGGATTGTGATACGGATGTGGTCTTTACGGATATGGAAACGGGTGAAAAATATGTGGTAGGGTATATTACATCTGGTGTATCAGAAAAAATCAAACTGGAAAAAGGCAAATGGTACACGGTAGCCGGCGGAGGAAATCTTGTAATAAGCCCAGTGAATGTTCGCGTGGAATAAAAAACGACAACTTCCGGTTTGCCGAACCGTGCAACGCCCCCGGCGTGACCTGTTATCTGCTTATGCTGCGCCATTTCAGCCGCGCGCGCTGCGCCGCGCAGTAGGCGCGCACGTCAAACGGCTCCGGCACGCGGTCGCGCCGCAGATACAGCGGGTGGTGCGGATGCCCGGCCTTGGAGCGCGCAGAAGCGGAGGCTTGGAGGTGAAAACAGAATATGGCCTTTTGGATCTTTATGCTGATTATGGATTTGCTTCTTCCATTTACGATGATTGGTTTTGGAAGATATTTTATGAAAAAGGCTCCAAAGGAAATAAATTCAGTATTTGGATATCGGACTTCGATGTCTATGAAGAACAAAGACACATGGGAATTTGCTCATAAATATTGTGGTAAAGTCTGGTATGTCTGCGGAATGGTTATGTTGCCGATAACAGTAATATTCATGCTTTTAGTGATTGGAAAAAATGAAGATTGTGTTGGGAGTATAGGAGGAATTATCTGTGGTGTTCAACTTGTTCCTTTAATTGGGTCTATTCTCCCAACAGAAATAGCATTAAAAAAGAATTTTGATAAGAATGGAACAAGACGATAACTTCCGGTTTGCCGAACCGTGCAACACCCCCGGCGTGACCAAATGGTCGCGCCGGGGGCGTTCCTGTTATCTGTTTCTGCCGCGTCATTTCAGCCGCGCGCTGGATGCGGCCACCGGCGAACCGGACTATGAAATGCTGTGGCGGCGGGAATAGGGACTCCGGCTTGCCGCCCCGCCGGGAGCGCGCAGAATCGGGATTTACCTCTATTCAGGCATACAAGCTCTTGACAATAAAGCTCCTATATAGTATGATTTTATAAACTACTATATAGGAGCTTTTGCGTGAAAACAAATGGCGGATTTCTTGTCACCAAAATAAAACAGCTTGGAGACCGGATTTTTGAGAAGATTCTCAGCGAAAAGAATATTGATGCGTTCAATGGAGCCCAGGGGCGCATTCTTTATGTGCTGTGGCAGGAGGATGGTATCTCAATCAGGTCACTCTCGACTAAATGCGGATTAGCGATAACATCTCTTACTACGATGCTGGAAAGAATGGAAAATCAAGGGCTGATAAGCCGTGTTCAGTCTGAAACGGACAAAAGGAAAACACTCCTGTTTCTGACTGAGAAAGCACATGCCTTAAAGGGCGAGTACGATTCTGTATCTGATGAGATGGGCAGTATTTACTACAAAGGTTTTTCGGAGGAAGAAATTACCCGGTTTGAGGAATGCCTCGACCGCATCAGAAAGAATCTTGAGGAGTGGCAGAAGTCATGAGTATTTGTATCAAAGATCAGATTCAGAACATGAATATCGTCATTGGCTGCACAGTGGGGTGTACATATTGCTATGCCCGCAACAACGTGAAACGCTGGCATATGATTGATGACTTCGCTGACCCTGAATTCTTTCCGGGTAAGCTCAAGATGATGGAAAAGAAACGTCCGCAGAACTTTCTTCTTACCGGCATGAGCGATCTCTCCGGATGGAAGCCGGAATGGAGAGACGAGGTATTTGCAAAGATCCGTGAAAATCCACAGCATCAGTTCCTGTTCCTTACCAAGCGCCCCGATCTGCTGGATTTTGATACCGATCTGGAAAACGCATGGTTTGGCGTTACGGTGACGAGGAAAGCCGAACTGTGGCGTATCGACGCCCTTCGGAAAAACGTCAGAGCAAAACATTACCATGTTACCTTTGAGCCGTTATTCGACGATCCCGGCACAGTTGACCTTTCCGGAATCAACTGGATCGTTGTCGGCACTATGACCGGGGCTCAGAGCAGGAAGATTCATACGGAGCCGGAATGGGCATGGTCTCTGACGGATCAGGCACACGCGCTCGGCATTCCGGTGTTTATGAAGGAAGACCTTGTCCCTATCATAGGGGATGAAAATATGATTCAGGAAATGCCGGAAGAATTTAATAAAGTGTTAGAGGTACAGAGATCATGGCAGAAGTAATCGATGGAATCCTCATTCGTGAGGTGGAAACAAAGAACATCATGACCAAGTCCAGTCTGCCGGTAGGCGGTTACTCGGTCAATCCCTATGTGGGCTGTACACATGCCTGCAAGTATTGCTATGCTTCTTTTATGAAGCGCTTTACCGGACACACGGAGGAATGGGGCACTTTCCTTGATGTGAAGCATTGGCCGGAAATTAAAAATCCGAAGAAATATGCCGGACAGCGGGTGGTCATCGGTTCTGTGACAGATGGCTACAATCCACAGGAGGAGCAATTCGGGAATACCAGAAAACTTCTGGAGCAGCTGATCGGCAGTGACGCAGATATTCTGATCTGCACAAAGTCGGATCTTGTGGTACGGGATATTGATCTGCTGAAGAAGCTTGGACGTGTAACCGTTTCATGGTCGATCAACACACTAGATGAAAATTTCAAGAACGATATGGACTCTGCTTCGAGCATTGAGCGGCGTATCGCTGCTATGAAGCAGGTATATGAAGCAGGTATTCGTACAGTCTGTTTCGTATCTCCGGTATTCCCCGGCATCACGGATTTTGAAGCCATCTTTGAGCGGGTAAAGGATCAGTGCGATCTGTTCTGGCTCGAAAATCTCAATCTTCGAGGCGGCTTCAAAAAGACGATTATGGATTATATCGCCGGAAAATATCCTGATCTTGTACCGCTTTACGATGAGATCTATAACAAGCATAACCGCAGCTACTTTGAAGCACTTGAAGTAAAAGCTGAGGAAATGGCTAAGAAGTATGATTGTCCCTTTGTGGATAATGAAATGCCTTATGGCAGAGTCCCGCAGGGACATCCGGTGATCGTGGATTATTTCTATCATGAGGAAATCCGAGGGACAGAGAATACCGGAAAAAGAAATCGCTGACTTCCAGTTTGCCGAACCGTGAAACCGCCCCCGGCGAACCGGACTATGAAATGCTGTGGCGGCGGGAGTAGGGGCTCCGGCTTGCCGCCCCGCCGGGAGCGCGCAAAATCGGAATTTATCACTCTGTCAGTCGATTCTCCTCGCCCCAGACACAGAGCTGATCCAATACCTTCATCAGCGATTTTCCACGCTCGGAGAGGGAATACTCCACCTTCGGCGGGATCTGCGGATACTCGGTGCGGACGATCAGTTTATCCGCTTCCAGCTCCTTGAGGTTCGTGCTGAGAGTTTTGTCGGAAATGGTTTTCAGATACCGTTTCAACTCATTGAATCGCACCGTCTCAAACTCCATCAGGCAGTAAAGAATGACCATCTTGTGCTTGCCGGAGATCAGCGACAGCGTGTAGGCAAAGCCGGTGTCCTCGAAATTGGCGTTCTCAATATAATTCTTTATCATTTCACTTTCTCCTAAGATAGTACCTATCATAATTATCAGTACTTGAATTTATAATTTGCATGAATATAATTATAAGCAGGATGAACAGTCCTGTCAATCTGATCACAAGGAGAAGTTATCATGAGAACAAAACTGAAAATCACCGAAGGCATTTTCCCAATGCCGGTTCTGATGGTTGCGACTTATAACGAGGACGGCAGCGTGAACGTCATGACTGCTGCGTGGGGAACGATGCAGGAGCGGGACACCGTCGCCTTGAACCTCACCGAGACTCATAAGACCGTGCAGAACATCAAGGCACGGGGCGCATTCACCGTCAGCATTGCCGATGCCGCCCACATGGTGGAAGCGGACTATTTCGGCGTGGAGTCTGGCAATAAAGTAGGCGACAAATTTGCCCGCAGCGGTTTGACCGCAAGTAAAGCCGAAGCCGTCGATGCGCCGGTCATCAACGAGTTCCCGATTTGTCTGGAGTGCAAGTTCATCGAGTATCAGAACAATGAATACGGATGCGGCGTCATCGGTAAGGTAGTCAATGTCACTGCCGATGAAAGCGTTATGGTGGACGGAAAAATTGATATGTCTAAGGTCAATGCCATCGCATTTGACCCCTACACCCACGGCTATTATAAAGTCACCGAGCGTGTGGGCGAGGCGTTCCACGACGGCTTGAAGCTGAAAAAGTAAGGTGTGCAGAAAAGGAGCTTTCGCATAAGCGAAGGCTCCTTCTTAAAATATGTGGATTTCACAAATTCCGGTTTTCCGAACCGCGAAACCACCCCCGGCGTGACCAAATGGTCACGCCGGGGGCGTTGCTGTTATCTGTTTCTGCTGCGTCATTTCAGCCGCGCGCGCTGCGCCGCGCAGTAGGCGCGCACGTCGAACGGCTCCGGCACGCTGTCGCGCCGCAGATACAGCGGGTGGTGCGGATGCCCGGCCTTGGAGCGCGCGCCGAACGTCAGCCACTGCGCGTGATATTCCTCGCCGATGGCGAGCATCTGCTCGAGCGCGTCAAACAGGTACGGCCGCTTTTCGATCAGCGTGCCCCACGCGGCCCACACGGCCGGGCGGTTGCCGGGCGCGTACTGCCCGAGCACGTAGCGGAACGCCGCCATGTTCTGCTCGTGCAGCGCGCGGTTGAAGGTCGTGTCCATGGCGTTCGGGTCGGTCGCGCGCTGGGGGTAGACGTTGAACATCGTGAAGCTGTCGTAGCCGTTGCCGAGGGCGATGCGCTCGACGCTCTTGAGCGTGTTGTCGAGATCGCCCGGCTGCGCGGTCGACGGGTTGATGCCGATGCAGATGAGCGGGTTTTCGCCCCGCGTGCCGAGAATGTAACGGTATTCGGTGTAGTACGGCGGCACGTACAGCCAGCGCGCGGCGTCATAGTCGTCGTGCTCGGTACAGTGCAGCGCGTCGTCAAAGGTCAGCAGCGCGCACGTCTGGCTCGCGCCCTTGGGAATGTGCATTGGGTGTCCCTCCGATCGGTCGGCTCAGTCCCCGGCGGGCGGGAACGGCTTGGAATAGGCGGTCTTGGCGCTCACGCCGGGCAGACGGCCGATGCGCCCCGCGAGCGCGGAGATCACATCCTGCGGCGCGTCGAGCACGACGCTGATGATGTTCACGCCCTTGGCGCGGTAGGGCAGACCCATGCGCCCGATGATGTACTGCCCCGCGTCGTGCAGCAGGGCGTTGAGCTGCGCTGTGCTCTCGCTGTTTTCCACGATGATGCCGATCAGCGCCACGCGCGTTTCCATGCGCGCTCACCTCGCTTTCCTTTTGCCTATTGTACGCGAAAACAGGCGGAAACGCAACGCGTTTCCGCCTTAGGCTGTCAAAAAGAACTGCTTTTTAACGGCGTGCGCCATGTTCCTGTCGTAACAGCCGCCTGCGGCAGACCGAGCGAGGTGCGTCAACGAGAGAAGCGAAGCAGTCCCCCAGCGACAATCTGAGAACTGAGAATTTGGAAGGAATCAGAATGGATCAGAGGAGAGAAAGAAATATGTCCAACACGAGCAATGCATCGGAAAACGTCCGGCGCTTTTTGCGGTTGACAGCGTTCGGCAAGCACAGTAAAATCAAAGACGGCGGGTCGGTCCCGCCCGGGAATGAGAATGAAATCAGACTGCGGAGGTGTTTCCTATGGAACCTGCAAAAGTATATTTTTCCGATCTGCACACGGACGAGATCAGCACGCTCGAAAAGCTGCGCCGCCTCATGAAGGCCGCCGGCTTTGAGCAGATCGATTTCCAGGACAAATTCGTCGCCGTCAAGCTCCACTTCGGTGAGCCGGGCAACATGGCCTATCTGCGCCCGAACTGGGCGCGCGTCGTGTGCGACTATGTGCGCGCGCTCGGCGGCAAGCCGTTTCTCACCGACTGCAACACGCTCTATGTCGGCGGCCGCACGAACGCGCTCGACCATCTCGACAGCGCCATGCTCAACGGCTATTCGCCCATGACCACGGGCGCTCAGTGCATCATTGCCGACGGGCTCAAGGGAGAGGACTATGACCTCGTGCCCATCCGCGGCGGCAAGTATCTGCGCGCGGCGAAGATCGGCCGCGCCATCATGGACGCCGACATCTTCATCTCGCTCACGCACGCCAAGGGGCACGTGTCCGCGGGCTTCGGCGGCGCGCTCAAGAACATCGGCATGGGCTGCGGCTCGCGCGCCGGCAAGGAGGAGATGCACAGCTCCGGCAAGCCCGTCGTCGATGCGGACAAGTGCATCGGCTGCGGCAAGTGCATCGAAAACTGCGCGCACAACGGCCCGCACATCGAAAACGGCAAGTGCACCATCCTGAAGTATAAGTGCACCGGCTGCGGCCGCTGCATCAACGTTTGCCCGATGCACGCCATCCACGCGGACTATGCGATCGCAAACGAGCTGCTCAACTGCAAGATCGCCGAGTATGCCAAGGCGGTCGTCGACGGCCGTCCGTCGTTCCACATCGCGCTCGCGCTCGACGTGTCGCCCTGCTGCGACTGCCACAACTACAGCGATGTGCCGATCGTGCCGAACGTGGGTATGTTCGCGTCGTTCGATCCCGTGGCGCTCGATACCGCCTGCGCCGACAAGATCAACGCCCAGCCCGTGAACCCCGGCAGCGTCATCGCGCACGCGCATGACCACCAGCACGACCACTTCACCGCCGCGCATCCGGACACCGACTGGCGCGCCGCCGTTGAGCACGGCGAGGCCATCGGTCTCGGCACGACGCAGTATGAGCTCATCGAGATCTGATCGGAGAGCATAACGCAAAGGCTCCCCCGGTTCGCGGGGCGTTCGTAAGACAGTTAACGGAGCGCATCAGTGTGGATGCGCTCCGTTTCTTTATGCTATTATGACATATGGCACAGTTGCAGCGACCCCCCTTGGCTCTCCCTCTGGGAGAGCTGTCACCGAAGGTGACTGAGAGGGTCTTACAGGTGTTTTCCAGTTGACTGTTGTCCTTTGGTATGGTCATGTTTTCCCCTCTCAGTCGGCTGTGCCGACAGCTCTCCCAAAGGGAGAGCCGAGCACTAAGAAATGCGCCCTTGTTATCTGTTCGACAAACCGGAAGTTGTCAGCCTTTTTTCAAATATACAATTCACACTCTGAATATAGTGCGGCTTTTCCTGCCATCATTACTCTGTCTCCCTCCATTCGGCAATATAGCGTGCCGCCACGCTGTGATGCTTGATAGGCTACGATGTTCTTTTTTTCAAGCTTCTCTGCCCAATAGGGAACAATATGGCAATGCCCGGAACCACACACAGGGTCTTCTATTACTTTCAATTTAGGGGCAAAGCTTCGGGAAACAGAATCCGTTTCCTTACCCGGAGCAGTAACTTGCAGCAACAGTCCATCTAAATCCAAAAGCTTCTCCATGTCCGGCGCAAGGTTTCTTACCACCTCTTCGCTGTCAAACACACAAAGCAAGTCTCTACCCATGTATGCTTCGGAAGGTACGGCGCCGATCGCCTCAATCATGGCATCCGTAACGGGTACTTTTTTCAATTGATAGGCAGGAAATTCCATTTCCAGCAGATCGTCCGTTTTTCTTACCACCAAATCACCGCTAAGCGTGGAAAACACAACTTTATCCGCGTTCGGCAGATAAAATCGAAACAGAACATAGGCACACGCCAGTGTTGCGTGTCCGCAGAGATCAATTTCACCGCCGGGAGTAAACCAACGCAAATGGAATTTTTTGCCTTCCTTCACGGCGAATGCAGTCTCAGAAAAATTGTTTTCTCTCGTGATGTTCATCATAAGATCCTCTGGCGGCCACTTCTCCATAATGCAGATTGCAGCCTGATTCCCATGAAAAACCTCGTCTGTAAACGCATCTACCACATATTGCTTCATAAACATCAACCTCTTTTCATGCTTTCTCGATCAATTCCGATTTGCAGGTCTGCTCGGCTCCATAGTATCATATGGCCGGATAAACTACAAGAACAGCCACAGCAGTGCAAACTGCTGTGGCTGTTCGCTGCCTTACGAACACCGGCCATTTTCCGGCAAAGGGTTTGCAGTCCGCTGCGGCGGCGAAACTCTGCGAGGCTTTTTGCCGCTTCAGGTCAGCGCGTCCGGCTCTGCGAGCGCCTGCATCACCGCCCGGGCCGAGATGTCGGCCGCGTGCTGCTCAAACTGCTCGAACGACGCCGCCGCCGTGCCGTCGGCAAGGTCGGAGATTGCGCGCACCACGGCAAACGGCACGCCGCTCATGCTTGCCGCCTGCGCGACCGCGCCGCCCTCCATCTCGGCGGCCATTGCGGACGGGAACGCGCTGCGGATGGCAGCCTTTTCCGCCGCGCCCGAGATGAACCGGTCGCCCGTGGCGATCAGCCCCCGGTGCACCCGCTGCGTGCCGGCGGCGTCGCCTGCCGTGCGCGCCAGCAGCGCCGAGAGCCGCTCGTCGGGCGTGAACACCGTCGGCGCGCCGGGGTCGCCCATGCACAGGCAGCCGCGCACGAAGCCGATGGGCGCGGCGTCAAAATCATGCTGCACGAGCCCGTCGGCCACCACGATGTCGCCCACGGCAAGTTCCGCGCCGAGTCCGCCCGCGATGCCGGTGTTGATGACCGCCGCAGGCGCGAACCGGTCGATGAGCACCTGCGTGCAGCGCGCCGCGCTGACCTTGCCGATGCCGCAGCGGACGAGCACGACCGGCCGTCCGCTGAGCAGCCCCGTGTGAAATGTGAGTCCCTGCACGGTCTCCCGCGCAGGCTGCGTGAGCGCCGCGATGAGCGCGGCAAGCTCGGAATCCATGGCGCCGATCACGCCGATGCGTCCGTAGGACATGGAGCTTTCCCCTTTCCGATGCGCACGGCCGCGGCCGCGGCGGATGTTTTGTCCACCTTAATCCTTTCGTGCGCCGATGTCAAGCTTGGGCGCTGCGCGGTCGTTTTTTGCCACCCACTTGCAACATTCTTGTTTCTGGTATACAATAACGGTATCTTCCATGACTTTTTCTGCAAATCCGGACAAGGAGTCAAACCGATGCTTCAACTTGCAGTGTGTGATGATGAGGCTGTCTGCCTGGCGCAGACTGTGGACATCCTGCGCGCGGCGCTGGGGGACACGCCGCATCAGCTCAAAACGTTTCAAAATGCACCCGCCGTGCTGCATATGCTCGCCGAGGACGGCTACCGTCCGGATATCGCCGTGCTGGACATCTGCATGGACGAGCTCGACGGCATCGCCCTCGCCAAGGAGATCAACCGCCTTGCTCCCGCCTGCCGCGTGATCTTCCTGTCGAGCTACGCGGGCTATCTCATGGACGCGTACGAGGCCGAGCACGTCTACTATGTGCTCAAGTCGGATGAGGCGGCGCGTCTGCCGGTCGCGCTGCGCAAGGCGCTGGGCGCACTCTCGACGCGCAAGGCGCTCACGCTCCGGCGCGGCGGCAGCTATCAGCGCGTCGAGCTCGACACGGTGCTGTATCTTGAGCGCTCGCTGCATAAGATGCTCGTGCACACCACCGACGGCGATCTTGAGACGACGCAGAGCCCGCAGTCGCTGCTCACGGGCGACGTGGCGGACGATTTCATCCGCTGCCACCAGAGCTTCTGGGTCAACTGCCGGGCGATCGTCGGCATGGAGCACGAGACCTTCTGCCTGAGCGACGGCACGCGCGTGCCCATCAGCCGCTCGCACCGAAAGGATGCGCGCGAGGCGTTTTTCCGGCTGCTGGCCGGGCGCACTGCGCAGATGGACGCACCGGAGGGCGCTGCCGATGGCGTATAACGGCTTTCTTGCGGATTTTTTGTTCAACACCTGCGTCATGGCGGCGTGGTGTGTGTTTTTGTGGCGCGTGCTCGACGGGGCGCGCTTTTCGTGGTGGGGCACGGTGCTGCTCACGCTCGTGATCGACGCCGCCTACCTGCTGCCGGTGCTGCTGCTGACGACGGCGGGCAGCGCACTGCGTCTGCTGCTGTATCCGACGGGGGCGCTGGCGCTGGCGTATTTGCTCTTTTGCGGCACGCCGGGGCGAAAGCTGCTCGCGGTCGCGGCGGAGCTGACCGCGACGGTGCTGGTGGAGATGCTGTTTTCCGCCGCCACCATGCGCGCGGCGGACTTTCAGATGGACGCGCAGTATGCCGTCTGGGCAGATCCGCGCGCGGTGCTCTACGGCGGTGTGTTTCTGCTGTTTCTGGCGATGGTGCTGCTGGTGGTCAGCCTGCCGTTTCTGCGCTCGAAAAACAATCTCTCCGGGCGGCAGCTGCTGGTTTTCTCCGTCTTTCCGGTCACGCAGATCCTCTGCGCCGCCGCCATTCAGGCGCTCATCTTCTACCCGCCGCGGTATGAATACACGTCGGTGCTGCTGGTCGTGACGGCGCTGTTTCTGGTGTCCGATGTGCTGCTCTTTCGCACCATGGTCCGCACCGAGCAGCGCGTGCAGCTCGAGGTGGAAAATGAGCTGCTGGAGCGCCAGCTTGACGCGCAGCTTGCGCACTACGGCGACCTCACCGCGCAGTACGAGCAGATCCGCACCATGCGCCACGACATCTCGCACCATTATCATACCATCAGTGCGCTTTTGCAGGCGGGAAACCTCAAGGAAGCCACGGAGTATTCCGCGCAGCTTCTGCCGCTGCAGACCTACAGCCCCCGCCTCGGCAGCTGCCGCAACCCGGTCGTGGACGCGTTTTTGTACACGCGCACGCAGGAGGCTGAGCTGCGCGGCGTCCCGGTGCAGGCGGATGTGTCGCTGCCGGTGGAGCTGCCAGTGTCGAACACCGACCTCATCGTCGCCTTCGGCAACCTGCTCGATAATGCCTTGGAAGCCTGTGCCGGCATCCCGGATGCGGCGATCACGCTGCGCGCGCACATGGATAAGGGCTACCTCGTCATACAGGAATCCAACCCCGTCCGCGCCCGGCAGCCGCAGGGCAAAAAGCCCCGGCGCATCCCGGAGCTTGAGCGCGGCGTGGGCTTTCGCGTGCTCGGCAGTCTCGCCGAGAAGTACGACGGCAGCTTCCGGCACACGCGCGAACATGACACCTACACCGTCACGCTCTCGCTGCGCGCCGGATAAGGAGGGAACAACGCTGTGGCATACAACGGCTATGTCGCCGACCTGTTTTTCAACGCCTGCGCGATCGCAATGTGGGCGGCCTTTTTGTGGCGCGTGCTCGACGGGCCGCGCTTTCGCGTCTGGGTGACGGTGCTGCTCGCCGCGCTCATCGGCGCGGTGTACATGGCGGCGACGCTGCTGCTGACCACGGTGGGGCAGCTGCGCGCGCTGATGTTCCCGCTGTGCTCGCTGGCGATGGCGTTTTTGCTCTTCCGCAGCAAGCCGGGGCGAAAGCTGCTCGCGGTCGCGGCGGAGCTTGCAGGCTCGCTGCTCATGGAGCTGATGTTCTCGCCGCTGATGATCGACCTGCACATGGACGACGACATCTCCATCTGGGCAGACCCGCGCGCGCTCATCTACGGCGTGACGTTTCTGCCGGTGCTGGGGCTTGGGCTGATGCTCATCAGCCTCATCTTCACGCGCTCGAAAAACAACCTCTCCGGCAGGCAGCTGCTGGTCTTTTCCGCGTTTCCGATCACGCAGATGGTCTGCGAGGCGTCGCTCCTGACGCTTGTGTTCACGCCGCCGCGGTATGACTACATCCCCATGATCCTGATCATGTCGGTGCTGTTTCTCGTGTCCGACGTGCTGCTCTACCGCACCATGGTCCGCACCGAGCAGCGCGTGCAGCTCGAGGTGGAAAACGAGCTGCTGGAGCGCCAGCTTGACGCGCAGCTCGCGCACTACCGCGACCTCACCGCGCAGTACGAGCAGATCCGCGCCATGCGCCACGACATCGCCCACCATCTGAACACCATCCACGCGCTTTTGCAGGCGGGCAACCTGCAGGCAGCCTCGGAGTATTCCGAGCAGCTTCTGCCGCTGCAGACCGATAACTCCCGCCTCGGCAGCTGCCGCAACCCGGTCGTGGACGCGTTTTTGTACACGCGCGCGCAGGAGGCTGAGCTGCGCGGCGTCCCGGTGCAGGCGGATGTGTCGCTGCCGGTGGAGCTGCCAGTGTCGAACACCGACCTCATCGTCGCCTTCGGCAACCTGCTCGATAATGCCTTGGAAGCCTGTGCCGGCATCCCGGATGCGGCGATCACGCTGCGCGCGCACATGGATAAGGGCTACCTCGTCATACAGGAATCCAACCCCGTCCGCGCCCGGCAGCCGCAGGGCAAAAAGCCCCGGCGCATCCCGGAGCTTGAGCGCGGCGTGGGCTTTCGCGTGCTCGGCGGTCTCGCCGAGAAGTACGACGGCAGCTTCCGGCACACGAGCGAGGACGGCGTCTACACCGTCACGCTCTCGCTCGGCGCGGGCGCTGTGCCTGCATAAGGAAACATATGGGACGCAAAGGACTCTGGCTTCGGCCGGAGTCCTTTGCATTTGTCGGGAAATCGCAAGCGATTTCCCGGCAACTGGGCTGCAGTCTGCTGCGCGCATAATTTGTGCGCCGTTGGCGCACAAATTCCACACTTGCAGCCTGAGATGTATTTTCTCCGACGCACATGTCGCCGGAGAAAATGATTCGACCTTCTTTGCGCCTGCGGGCGCAAACTCCGCGAGGCTTTTGACACACGGAGGACTCCGGCTTCGGCCGGAGTCTTTTTTCCGTTCGTTTTGTCGTATTTTCATAATGCTTCGACACGACACACGGTTCTTCTTTGCACATTCGCACAAAAACGTGCTAATTCTGCGCAAAAATATGCAGAAAATGCAAAGTGCATTTCAAATGCTTCATAAAATGCTATATTTTTGCCGAGAAGACATGGAGCGATCGGCTCGTCGCTTCATGGGAGGGGGAGCGTAAAAAAGTGGCCGGAGTATTGGAAGTATGCATCGTGGATCCCAGCACGATCTGGCGGCACACGGCGAGAGAGATCCTCTGCCGCGAGCTGGATGCGCATGGGGTGCGCGCAAATGTGGAGGAATTTTGCGCCCCGGAGTCGATGGCGTTCGACGGGGAGCGTGCGTCCTACGACGTGGTACTGGCAGATATTTCCGATCGTCAGACGCGGGGACAATATTTGAATTTTTTCCGGGACCTGTGCTTGGCAAGTCCGCAGACGAAGCTGATCTTCCTGTCGGCAGATCCGCTGGCGGCGCTGGACGTGTTCGAGTGCGACCCGGATTATTTTGTCTGCAAGCTCGAGATGGAGACGCGCCTGAGCGCGGCGCTGCGCTTTGTCCTGCGCCCGTGTGAGGGAGAGCTTGGTCCGTGTCTGATCGTGGGCACGCGCGCGACGCGCCATGTGCTGTCCATGCGCGAGATCCAGTATTGCGAGCACGCGCAGCGCCAGACGAAGATCGTCATGACGACGCGCACCGTGACGTGCTCGGAAAAGCTCAACGAGATCTATGAGCGGCTCGATCCCGCGGACTTTGTGCAGACGCACTGCAGCTTTCTGGTCAATCTCAGCTATGTCAAGGAGCTGCGGCGCTCGTGCGTCGTGCTGCGCAGCGGCGTGACCGTCCCGCTCAGCCGCGCCAACTATGCCCGCGTCCGGCAGGCGCTGGCGCAGCACCTGTCCCATGTGGGCAGGGGCGACCGGCCGTATCTGGCGCTGCCCGTGCAGCAAGCGCGCGGCGCATATACGCGCCCGGTCGATGGCGAGTAGACACGCGGCAATCTAATAGGAATCGCAGCCCGCCCGGGGAGCATTGCTCCCCGGGCGGGCCGTTTTTTGCTCCGGGGCGCAAAATTGCGCATCCGTCCTCCAGCGCATCCTCCGGCGCGATGCCCGCTGCGCGCTTTGCGGCGCAAAAATTTTCGCACCGCTGCGCATATCCGCGCGCGGTTTCGCCGACAATAACCGGGAAGCAAATCCCGAACTTGCGCCTTTGGAGGAATGGATATGTACAAAAAGGACTTTATCGACACCAACGACTTCTCCCGGCAGGAGCTGCTGGACATCATCGAGCTGTCGCTGGCCATCAAGCGCGCCATCGCGCAGGGGTATTATCCCCCGCTGATGAAAAACCAAAACCTCGGCATGATCTTCCAGCAGTCGAGCACCCGCACGCGCGTGTCGTTCGAGACGGCCATGAGCCAGCTCGGCGGTCACGCGCAGTACCTCGGTCCGGGCATGATCCAGCTCGGCGGTCACGAGACCATCGGCGACACGGGCAGGGTGCTCTCGCGGCTGGTCGATGTGGTCATGGCGCGCGTCATCGAGCACCGCACGGTCGTGGAGCTTGCCGAGGCGTGCACGATCCCGGTCATCAACGGCATGAGCGACTATAACCACCCCACGCAGGAGATCGGCGACCTGTGCACGATCTGCGAGCACCTGCCGGCGGGCAAGCGGCTCGAAGACTGCAAGGTCGTCTTTGTCGGCGACGGTACGCAGGTGTGCGCCTCGCTCGGCTTCATCACGACAAAGCTCGGTATGCACTTCGTGCACTACGGTCCGGAGGGGCATCAGCTGAATGCCGAGCACAAGCGCATTCTGGAGGCCAACTGCAAGCTCTCCGGCGGCACGTGGGCGGTCACGGACGAGCGCGACGCCGTGCGCGGCGCGGACTTCATCTACACCGACGTCTGGTACGGGCTGTATGAAAACGAGATGCCCAAGGACGAGCGCGTGCGCGTCTTTGCGGATTTTCAGGTCAACCGCGAGCTCATGCAGCTCGGCGCGCTTGGCTGCAAGTTCCTGCACTGTCTGCCCGCCACGCGCGGCGAGGATGTGACCGACGAGGTCGCCGATTCCGCCGCCTCGCTCTGCTGGGAGCAGGCCGGAAACCGCCTGACGGCGATGCGCGGGCTGCTCGTATACTTCACGCGCTGCCGCCGCAGCCCGTCGGAGCTGGCGCTGGCCGCGGCGCGCGAGGAGCTCGACACGTTTCTGGCCGCGCGGTTCGGCGGCTGCTGACCGGCGGATAAAGGAGCGGACGAATGGACGAACGCAAAAAGTTCCGCCTCGCGGACATCATCCTCTCGGTCATCTGCGTCGTGTTCGTGGCCGAGGCCGCCGCGCCCGTCGCCTCCATCGGCAACAGCCAGTATTTCTGGTGGCTGTTCATGATGGTCGCCTTCCTGCTGCCCTACGGCATGATCTCGTCCGAGCTCGGCACGACGTATCCCGGCGACGGCGGACTCTACGACTGGATCCACAAGGCGTTCCCGGAAACGAAGTGGGCCGCACGCGCCTCGTGGTATTACTGGATCAACTTTCCGCTGTGGATGGCCTCGCTCGCGGTCGTGTGTCCGGAGCTGCTGGGCGTGCTCACGGGGCTGCGCTTCGGCTGGGGCGCACGGCTGCTCATCGAGCTCGCCTTCATCTGGATCGTCACGTGGATCGCCTGCTACCCCGTGTGCGACAGCATCCTCATCCTCAACATCAGCGCTGCCATCAAGATGCTCCTCGCGCTGACGGTGGGCGTGCTCGGCATCGTCTATGTCGCGCGCAGCGGCTTTGTCAACGACATGGCGCCGCGCACGTTCCTGCCGGGCTTTGACCTGCACAGCCTGTCGTATATCTCGGTCATCATCTTCAATTTCCTCGGCTTCGAGGTCGTGTGCACCTACGCCGACAATATGCGCGATCCCAAGCGGCAGATCCCGCAGGCCATCGTGAGCGGCGGCATCGTCATCGCGCTCATCTACCTGTTTTCGGCCTTCGGCATCGGCGCCGCCATCCCCACGCAGGAGATCAGCGAGGATTCGGGGCTCATCGACGCGGTCGCGCTCATGACCGGGCGCACGAGCGGCTGGTTCGTCGGCGCGGTGGCGCTGCTGTTTCTCATCACGCTCTTCGGCAACATGATCTCGTGGTCGATGGGCGTCAACGCCACCGCCGCCTACGCCGCCGCGCGCGGCGATATGCCTGCGGTCTTTTCCCGCCGCTGGGCGAAAAACGATATGCCCGTCGGCGCGGCGCTCACGAGCGGCGTCGTTGCGAGCGCGGTGTGCATCCTCGGCGTCATCATCGAGCTGCTGTCTCCTGCGTCGTCGCTGTTCTGGAGCTTTTTCGCGCTCAACCTCGTCATGCTGCTGCTGAGCTATGTGCCGGTGTTCCCGGCGTTTTTGCGCCTGCGGGCGCTCGACCCGGATGCCGAGCGGCCGTTTCGCGTGCCGGGCGGGCGCGGACTGCTGCGCGCGCTGGCCTATGTGCCCATGGCGCTGATCCTCATCTCGATCTTTTTCACGGCCGTGCCGCTGTCCACGGACAGCGAAACGCTCTCGCACTACCTGCCGATCACGGTCGGCTCGCTCATCAGCATCGCCATCGGCGAGGTGCTCATCGCGGCGCGTGCGCGCCGCCATCCTTAGGAGGGGATACTATGGCAAAACGAATCATCGGCTCGACGCCCAAGCGCGACGGCTACCGGATGCCTGCGGAGTTTGAGCCGCAGTCCGGCGTGTGGATGCTCTGGCCGGAGCGCAACGACAACTGGCGCGACGGCGCCAAGCCTGCGCAGCGGGCGTTTCTGGACGTGGCGGAGGCCATCTTGCAGTTTGAACCCGTGACGGTCTGCGTCAGCGCGGCGCAGTACCAAAATGCGCGCGAGCGCCTGCCGCGCGCCGTGCGCGTCGTCGAGATGGCGAGCAATGACGCGTGGATCCGTGACTGCGGTCCGACGTTTCTTGTCAACGACCGCGGCGGTCTGCGCGCCGTGGACTGGACGTTCAATGCATGGGGCGGGCTCGTCGACGGGCTCTATTTCCCGTGGGATCTCGACGATCAGGTCGCGCAGAAGGTCTGCGAGCTGGAGCGCGTCGATTCCTACCGCACCGAGGGCTTCGTGCTCGAGGGCGGGTCGATCCATGTCGACGGCGAGGGCACGGTGCTCACGACTGAGATGTGCCTGCTGTCCGAGGGGCGCAACCCCTCCATGGACCGCGGCGCGATCGAGCATATGCTCTGCGACTATCTCGGCTGCGAAAAAGTCCTCTGGCTGCGCGACGGCATCGACCCCGACGAGACCAACGGCCACATCGACGACGTGGCCTGCTTCATCCGTCCGGGCGAGGTCGCGTGCATCTGGACGGACGATCCGCAAAACCCGTTTTACCAGCCGGCGCACGACGCCTACGACACGCTCTCGCAGGCGACGGATGCCCGCGGCCGCCGCCTGAAGGTGCACAAACTCTGCCTGACGCAGCGGCCGTGTCTGCTTGAGGGCGCGGCGACGATCGACGCCGTGGAGGGCACGCTCCCGCGCGCGGACGGCGAGGTCGCCATCGCGTCGTATATGAACTTCCTCATCGTCAACGGCGGCATCATCCTGCCGCAGTACGGCGATGAAAACGATGCACTTGCCGTGCAGCAGGTGCAGGCCATGTTCCCCGAGCGGCGCGTGGTCGGCGTGCAGACGCGCGAGGTCGCCTTCGGCGGCGGGAACATCCACTGCATCACGCAGCAGCAGCCCGCGCCGCAGCGCAGGTGACGCCATGGCAAGGATCGTCATCGCACTCGGCGGCAACGCGCTCGGCAATACGCCTGCCGAGCAGCGCGCGCGTGTGGCCGCCGCCTGCCCGGCGCTCGTCGGGCTCATCCATCAGGGACACGAGATCATCGTCAGCCACGGCAACGGTCCGCAGGTCGGCATGATCCAGACGGCGTTCGACACCGCCGCGAAAACGAACCCCGCCGTCGCGCCCATGCCGCTGCCGGAGTGTACGGCCATGAGTCAGGGCTATATCGGCTATCATCTGCAGCAGGGGCTGCGCCGTGCGCTGCGTGCGCAGGGTATGCCGTGGCAGGTGGCGACGGTCGTCACGCAGGTCGTCGTCGACCCGGACGACCCCGCCTTTCAGACGCCGGAAAAGCCCATCGGCGCGTTTTACGATGCGGCCGCGGCACAGCGGATGCTCAGCCGCGATCCCAAGCTGCGTATGCGCGAGGACTCCGGGCGCGGCTGGCGGCGCGTCGTCGCCTCGCCGAAGCCGGTGGACATCGTCGAGCGGCGCTCGATCCTGAACCTGCTCGACAATGAGTATATCGTCATCGCCTGCGGCGGCGGCGGTGTGCCGGTCGCGCGCGACGCGCAGGGGGACTATTTCGGGGTCGACGCCGTCATCGACAAGGACTTTGCCAGTGCCTGTCTGGCTGAGGCCGTGGGCGCGGACTATCTGTTCATCCTCACGGCGGTCGACCACGTCTGCCTGAATTTCGGCACGCCGGAGCAGCGCGCGCTTGACGTGCTGCACGCCGACGACGCGGAGCGCTACCTGCGCGAGGGGCAGTTCGGCGCGGGCTCGATGCAGCCGAAGGTCGCTGCCGCCGTGCAGTTCGTGCGCAGCGGCTGGCGGCGGCGCGCCGTCATCGCCTCGCTTGCGCAGGCACCGGCCGCCATGCGCGGCGAGAGCGGCACGCGCATCGTGCCGTAACAGGCGAAAAAAGCAGCAAAAGCCGGTCTTTCCCACGTGGGAAAGACCGGCTTTTTCCGTGCCTTGTTCAGACGCAGCGGATGTAATCCGCCTTGCGGGCTGCCGCCTCGGGCGCGGGCCCGGCGGCATAGCCGAGCGCGATCGCGCCGACGCCGCGCAGCGTCTCCGGCAGACCCCAGGCACGCAGCAGCGCCTTGCCGTCCGGACTGTCGAAGATCTCGCGCTCGCGGTTGACCCACACGGAGCCGAGCCCCTCGGCGTGCGCGGCCAGCATGAGGTTTTCGAGTACGCAGCTGCCGTCGGCCATGTAGTTTGCGCTCCCGCCGTCGCCGAGCACGACCACGATCACCGGCGCACCGTAGTAGGGGTCGGTGTCCTTGCCGATCACGGCGGCGTTGAGCTCCGTCAGCCGCGCACGCGCCCCGGCAGAGACCGCGGCGACGATCATCGCCGACTGCGCGCCCATGGCGGACGGGGCATACGTTCCGGCCTCGAGCACGCGCGCGAGCACGTCCGCAGGCACGGCGTCCGGCTTGTAGGCGCGGATGCTGCGCCGGGTGCGGATCAGGGTCAGAAAATCGTTTTCCATGAGATGACCTCCCTTTTGCAAATATTTAAAAATGTTTGGAATAAGCATAACACATTTTTCGCCGTTGTGCTATAATATTCAATTGACTCTACCTGTTGGTTTTATCTCTGACTACCTGTCGGCGCGCGCGAAAGGAGTTTCCCCAACCATGCAGAAGATCGCAGCTTTCATCGTCAAAAAACGCAAGCTCCTGCTTGCCGTCATGCTCATCCTGGCCGTTGTGTGTGCGGCGCTGATGCCGTTTGTCGGCGTCAACACCGACATGACCAAGTATCTGCCGGACAACTCGCAGATGAAGATCGGTATGGATCACATGAACGAGGCGTTCCCGGATGCGGAGGAGACGTATACCATCCGCGTCATGTTCCGCGGGCTGGATGCGCGCGACAAGCTCGCCATCCGCGAGCAGCTCGCCGAGATCCCGAACGTGGACACGGTCGCCTACGAGCCGGACAGCAGCGATTATAACCGCGACGATGCCACGCTCTACAAGCTCTCGACGCGCTTTGATTACAAGTCCGACGAGGAGGCGCAGATCGAGCGCGACGTGGCCGAGCGCTTTGCCGGCTATGATGTGGCCGTGCGCAGCGACGATACCTCGGCGCCGAGCATCCCGCCGATCGTGTTCATCCTCTCGATCGTGCTTGTGACGACGATCCTGCTCATCGCCTGCCCGTCATACTTTGAGCCGGTGCTGTTTTTGCTGACGATCGGCGTGGCGGTGCTGCTCAATCAGGGCACGAACATCCTCCTCGGCGAGACGTCGGACGTCACGGCGAGCATTTCGGCCATTTTGCAGCTTGCGCTCTCAATGGACTACTCCATCATCCTCATGAACCGCTACCGGCAGGAGCTGGCCAAGGGCGACGACCGCGAGAGCGCCATGACGCGCGCGCTCACGGCGGCCTTCGGCTCGATCACCGGCAGCTCGGTCACGACGATCGTCGGTCTGCTGATGCTGGTGTTCATGCGCTTTAAGATCGGCTTTGACCTCGGCATCGTGCTGGCCAAGGGCGTGCTGTTCAGCCTGCTGTGCGTGTTCACGGTGCTGCCGGGGCTGATCCTGTGGGCGGATAAGGTCGTCCGCAAGACGATGAAAAAGCCGCGCGCACCCAAGCGTGAGCGCAAGAGCGTGCTCGCGGGGCTCGGCCGCTTCAGCTACCGCTGCCGCGGCGTGATCGCGGCGGCATTCGTGCTGCTGTTTGCCGGGGCATACATCCTGCAGCTGTCGACACAGATCTCCTACACGCTCACCGACCCCGACCCCGTGGCCGAGGTGTTCCCGCCGGACAACCCGCTCGTGGTGCTGTATCACAATCAGGACGAGGCGGCCGTCTCCGCGCTGGCCGACCGGCTCGAGGACGACCCGAATGTCAAGAGCGCCATGTCCTATTCCACCACGCTTGGCCGCCAGTGCACCGCCGAGCAGATGGCCAACGCCATCGGCGCGCTCGAGACCGGCATTCCGGTCAGCGCCGATATGCTCGGCATGATCTACTACGACGTGCACGGCGACGGGCAGAGCGTGACCATGACGGCGGCGCAGTTTCTGCGCTTCCTGTCGCAAAACGTCGCCAACAACGCCACCTTCGCGCCGTACATCGACGAGAGCCTGACGGCAAACCTCCAGACGCTGATGAAGTTCTCCGATCCTGCGGCGCTCACGCAGCAGCGCACGGCGGAGTCGCTGGCCGAATTTCTCGGCATGAGCGCGTCGGACGCAAAGCAGCTGCTGCTCTATTACTATATGCAGCACGGCGGCGCGGACGGCAGCGGCACGATGACGATCCCCGCCTTCTCGAACTTCCTCAATAACGAAGTGCTCACCGATCCGACCATGGCGGGCATGATGGATGGCGCGGCGCGCGCACAGGCATCTCAGCTGCAGACGTTCACGGATGTCACCGCCATGACCACGCCGCGCGACACCGCCGGTATCGCCGCGCTGCTCGGCATGGACGAGCAGTCGGTCAACAAGCTCTTCATCGCCTATCACGCGGCCGAGGGTGACCTCTTCTCGGGCGGTCAGTGGGAGGTGTCGATGCAGGACATGGCAAACTTCCTCGCCGGCTACAACGGCCTGCTTGATGAGACGCAGGAGCGGCAGATCACGCAGCTGAGCTGGATCATCAACGGCTCTGTCTACGGCACGCGCTACACGGCGCCGCAGCTTGCAAGCGTCCTCGGCATGGATGCCGGGCAGATGCAGCAGCTGTATATGCTCTACAACAGCCGCCACGGCGACACGAGCGGCTGGACGCTGTCGGTGCAGCAGTTTGTGAACTTCCTCTGCCAGGAGGTGCTGCCGGACGCGCGCTTTGCCTCCCAGCTCAGCGGCGTGAACACCGCGCAGCTGCAGTCGGCGCGCACGGTCATCAACGCCGTCGCCTCCGGGCAGGCGTACACGGCGGCGGGGCTGGCAAACCTCTTCGGCGGTCTCTCGAGCCAGATGGACCGCGGCACGATGGAGCTGCTGTTCCTCTACTATGCGAGCGTCAACCGCGGCGAGGCCGACTGGACGATGTCCATGCAGGAGCTGTTTGACTACCTGCAGGATCAGTTCCTGACCGACGCGCGCTTCGCCTCCTTCCTGACCGACGATATGCGCGCACAGATCACCGGCGCGCAGACGATGCTCACCGATGCGGTCGCGCAGCTGCGCGGCAGCAATTACTCCCGGCTCGTGCTCACGACGACGCTGCCGGTCGAATCGACCGAGACGAGTGCGTTCATTTCCGGGCTCATGCGCGAGCTTGACGCCGTCACGACCGGGGACTATTACCTCATCGGCAACAGCGCCATGGGCTACGAGATGGAAAACAGCTTCCACAGTGAGCTGCTGCTCATCACGCTCCTGACGGCGGTGTCGATCTTCCTCGTCGTCGTGTTCACGTTCCGCTCGCTGATCATTCCGGCGCTGCTGGTGCTGCTGGTGCAGTGCGGCGTGTACATCACGGTCATGGTCGTCGGCCTGCAGGGGCTGGAGATCTATTACCTCGCGCTGCTGATCGTCGAATGTATCCTCATGGGTGCGACGATCGACTACGGCATCCTCTATACGAGCTATTACCGCGAGATGCGCGCGCATATGCCCGTGCGCGATGCACTCGTCGCGGCCTACCGCGGCAGCATCCACACGGTGCTGACCTCCGGCTCGATCCTCGTGCTGGTCACGGCGGTCGACGGGCGCTTTTTCGGCAACCTCGCCGTCGAGCAGATCTGCCGCACGATCTCCATCGGCGCGTTTGCGGCCATTTTGCTCATCCTGCTGTTTCTGCCGGGTGTGCTCGCCCTGTTTGACCGCTGGGTGCTGCCGCGCGACCTGCGCCGGCAGCTCTACCCGCCGAAGACGCGCGGCGCGCAGAGCGCAAAGCAGGAGCACAAAATTTAATGTCAACAAAAACAGCGAAGCACGACTGTGCTTCGCTGTTTTTCAACTTGTCAAAAAGCCTCGCAGAGTTTGCCGCCCGCAGGCGGCAAAGCGCGTGAAATCATTTTCTCCGGCGACATGTGCGGCGGAGAAAATACTGCTCAGGCTGCAAGTGTGGAATTTGTGCGCCGTTGGCGCACAAATTATGCGCGCAGCAGACTGCAAACCTCTTTGTCAAAAAGTAATACTTTTTGACAGCCTTAAAAGTGCAGGACCTCGATCAGCAGCAGCCACGCGAGCCCGTAGTACGCGGTCACGGCGACGAGGTCGTTGACCGTCGTGATCAGCGGACCGGAGGCCACGGCGGGGTCGACGCCGAGGCGCTTGAAGAGAATGGGCACGGTCGTGCCGATGATGCTCGAGAGCAGCATGGACACCAGCAGCGCCGTACCGGTGCAAAACGACACCGAGAAGGCAAAGGCCGCGGCCGCGCCCTTCGCCGCCATCAGATACAGCCCGATCGCGCCGAAGGACAGCAGCCCCAGCAGCAGACCATTCATCAGCCCGACGCGCGCCTCCTTGCCTACCAGCGCGAGCTTTTGCCGGGGGCTGACGTCCTCGTCCATCAGCACGCGGATGGTCACGGCCAGCGACTGCGTGCCGACGTTGCCGGCCATGTCCAGCACGAGCGACTGGAAGCAGATGATGACGGTCAGGTGCGTGACGACGCGCTCAAACAGCCCCACCACGCTCGAGACCACAAGCCCCAGCCCCAGCAGGATCACCAGCCACGGCAGACGCTTGGCCACGCTGCGGCGCAGCGGCTCCTCGAGATCTTCTCCGGCGGTCAGACCGCCGAGCTTTGCATAGTCCTCGCCGAGCTCGTCGGCCACAAGCTCCGCCACGACCGGCGCGGTGAGCGCACCGCACAGGCGGTTGTCGGCGTTGAGCACGGGGATGGAGTCCTCAGAATAGGCGCGGATGCGCTCGACGCAGTCCTCGACCAGCTCGTCCGCGTAGACATAGGGGTAGGACGTCATGAGAATGTCGTCGAGTGCGGTGGTTTCGCGCGCGATGATCAGCTCCTTGAGGTCGATCGCGCCGACGAGCACGCCGGTCGCGTCGACGGCGTAGAGCGTGGAGATGTTGTCGGTGTCGGCGGCCTGACGGATCAGCTCCTTCATCGCCTGACGCACGGTCATGTCGGCGCGGATGCTGACAAAGTCCGTGGTCATGCGGCTGCCGATCTCGTCCTCGTCGAACGAGCTCAGAAACGACAGGTCGCGCCGGACATCGTCCTCCATGAGGTCGATGAGCGCGCTGCGCTGCGCGCGCTCAAGCCCCTTGAGATAGTCCGCCGCGGCCGACGGGTCGAGCAGCGGCAGGATCTCGAGCTTTTTGCGGATGCCCAGTTCCTCGAGATAGGTGGGCATATCGTCCCCGGTGTATTCGAGCGCACCGGCCAGCGTCGGCGCGTCGAGCAGGGCGTAGAGCCGGCAGCGCTCGTCCCGCCGCAGCAGCTCGAGCGCCCCGGCAATGTCGCGCTCGTGGTAATCCTCGAGCCGGTTTCTCAGCTGTCCGGGCGCAAGGTTGCCGCGCAGCAGCGCCGCGATCTCGCCCTTGTAGTCCGGGTGGCGGTCGCCGGGGATGATCTCCGGCAGGATGTTGTTCTTTTCGGACATATCGTCTTCCTCCTTTGTGCAAAAGCTTCCGGGGTCAGAGGAAAACGGGCATGAAAAAACCGCCGTCTCATTCCCTCTCTACCCCTTGGGTATGCAGCTCGGGAAGGACAGCGGGTCCGGTCGCGCAGTGAGACCCTGTCAGAACACGAACAGCGCCTGCTGATCCCCTGTGCACCGGAGCTCTCTGCCCCTACTGTGACCCTGACTGCAGCTGTCCATGTTCTCACCTCACTTGCGGTGTATTCGGTCTGAGACCGAGCTCATTATAGCATCGTGCCCCGGATTGTCAATCCGCTTTTTGCACGGGGCTGGACATTTGCTCCGCGCCGTGCTATCATGGCGCATCCGCATGGAAAGGAACGAGAGCTTTGATGATCAATGTGCTGTTTATCTGCCATGGCAATATCTGCCGCAGCCCGATGGCGGAGTATATCTTCCGCGACATGGTGCAGCGGCAGGGGCTGGCGGAGCGGTTTCACATCGCCTCGGCGGCGACCAGCCGCGAGGAGATCGGCAACGATGTCTACCCGCCCGCACGCGCCGAGCTGCGCGCGCACGGCGTCCCCGTCGGTCACCGCGCCGCCGTGCAGGTCACGCCGCGCGACTACGACGCCTATGACTGGCTGCTGACGATGGACGAAAACAACGCGCGCAACCTCCGGCGCATCCTCCCGCACGACCCGGACGGCAAGATCCGTCCGCTGCTGTCGTTCGCAGGGGAGCAGCGCGGCATCGCCGACCCGTGGTACACCGACGATTTCGGCGCGGCGTATGCCGACATCGTGCGCGGCTGCACGGCGTTTCTGGAGCATCTGCGCCGCAGCGGCGATATTTAAAAAGAATGACCGCCCCGGATGGGGCGGTCATTCCTGTTTATGGCGCAATATCCGGGAGCGAAAGGCCAAGTCTTTCGGCTAGCCCGGCCAGATAGCGGACGTGGCCGTCATCCGCGCCGCGGATGATGAAATATCCGGATTTGTCGGCCGTGATGTTCTGCCCGCGGCAGACCACCCGCTCCCCTTTTTGCAAATAAACCTGCTTGCCATGGATTTTGTCGTGCTGGTATGCACGCACAGCGTTCACATAGTATTGGGCGAACAGCGCCCGTGCTTTTTCCAAGTCGCCCAGATGGCCGCAGATCATTACTTCGTCGAGCAGGATCAGCTGTCGGCCCATCACATCGAAGTGCGGATAGTCACGCCGGTGTGCGAGGATCGCCTCCCGGGAGGACAGCACGTCGTAGACGGGCAGTACTTTTGTCAGCACATCGGGCAGAATCTGATTCAGGAGCTGTGACGGCTGCTTTCGCAGGTCAAAGCACAGTTCCTGCCTGCCGTCAATGCTCCCGAGACGGGAGCGCAGGGTGCAGTTGTATTCGCGGTAATACCGTTTTGGTGGCGATGGGGAAAAGGTGCGCTCGTCGCACTCCGGTATGCGGATGCCGAGATTGACCCACATTTGCTGTGCGGGGCCCGCAGACGGCAAACCGCACTGGAAGTGGATGATCTGCGACAGGTCGCCGGAAACAAAGCGGTGCAGTGTCCGCCCGTATTTCCGGAAGCCGAGCGGCCTGAGCTGCGTGTAGACGGCGGCCTCGATCTCGTCAATACACATGGCTGCTTCTGTTTTTTCGTTCATGTTCGTTCTCTCTGGCGAAATTGCACTTTCATTCAAAACCGCCCGAAAGGCTGTGCCCTCCGGGCGGCTTTGCGCACATGTTGCGGCAGTTATACCGTCCAGCGGCGGCGGTCAAAGAGCGCGAGCGTCATGGCGACGGCGGCGGCGAAAAACACCAGCGCCGGCCACGGCAGACCCAGCACCCGCGGCAGCGGGGCGAGGCACGTGATGGCCGCGCAAAACAGCAGCGAGCAGTCCAGCAGCGCGAAGATGAGCCGGTTCAGCAGCTTCGAGCGCGCGGCGCGCGCCGCATCCGACCACGACTTTTTCACGTTCACGGTCAGCTGTCCGGCGTTGGCCTTGCCGAAAAACTCCGACAGCTGCGCTGGCAGCACCGTGAGCTTCTCGCCGGAGCGGACGAGCTGCTGCGCGAGCGTTTTGACCTTCTTTTCGATGTGCTCGCGGCTCAGGGCGGTGTTCCTGACATACTCCGCCACGATCTCGATGACGTTTGCATCCGGCGACACGCTCGTGAGCATACCCTGAATGACGAGCAGGCTGCGCCCGAGCATCGTCAGCGAGCCGGGCACGGACACGCCGTATTCGTTGAGGATCTGCACGAACTCGTCCACCAGCACGCCCATGTCCATGTCGGCCATCGGCATGGCCTCATACTTGTGCAGGAAGATGCCGATGCGCTCGGCGAGCGCCTGCCGGTCGGGCATGCGCGTATATTGACCGAGCGAGAGCAGTGTGTCCGTGAGTGCGGGCACATCCTGCTCATAGATCGTGCGGATGATGCCCATGTACAGCTCCGCCTCGCGCGGGCTGATGCGCCCCATCATGCCGAGGTCGAGCCAGACGATCTTCCCGTCCTGCACGCGGATGTTGCCGGGGTGCGGATCGGCGTGGAAGAAGCGGTAGACCGTGATCTGGCGGATATAGTTGTGCACGAGCTTGACGGCGATCTCGTTGAGGTCGTAGCCGTCGGCGCGCAGACCGGCAGCGTCGTCGATCTGGTGACCGCCGACATACTCCATGACGAGCACGTTCTTCGTGCACCACATCGGGTATGTCGCCGGGCAGTCGGCATAGACGATGCCGTCGTTGAGGCGCTTGAATTCGGCGATGTTGTCCGCCTCGATCGTGAAGTCGAGCTCCTCCTGCACGGTGCGCCAGATCTCGTCGAGCACGGCGTGAAAGTCCAGCGCGCTTGCAAGCGGCGTGTACTTGAGCAGCACGGCGGCGCGCTTGAGCAGGCGCACGTCGCGGCTCATGATCTCATACAGGTCGGGGCGCTGCACCTTCACGACCACGCGCTGACCGTCGGTCAGGGTCGCTGCGTGCACCTGCGCGATCGAGGCCGAGCCGAGCGGCCGGATGCCGATGTCGGAAAAGACCTCCTGCCACGGTCGGGCGTAGGCCTGCGTGAGGATGCGCTCCACCTCGGTCAGCGGCATGGGCGTCACGTCCGTGCGCAGCGACTCGAGCGCGAGGCAGTATTCTTTGGGCAGAATGTCCGAACGCATGGACAGAATTTGTCCGAATTTGACAAACGTCGGCCCGAGGTCCACGAAAATATCGCGCACCTTCTCCGGTGTCAGCCCCTGAACGAGGTGATGCTTTTGCAGTATGGCGACGATCTCGGCGAAGCGCTTGGCCTCGTCGAGCTGCGCGGCGGGGCTGGCCATCAGTCTGCTTCCTTCTTGGCCAGCAGCTTTTGCAGCAGCGCCTCGCGCTCGTCGGCGCTCATGGCGTCCACATCCACGGCGGGCTTTTCGTCCGCGTCCCTGGCGGCGGCCTGCTTGCAGGTGCGCTTGAGCTCCTCGTTGAGCACGCGCCCCTTCTCCACAGTCACTTCGCCGCGTGCGACGCACTCGTCGAGCAGCTTGCCGAGCTTTTCGCAGCCGAGGTCTGCCGCGCCCACGGAGGCGACGATCAGCTTGCGCAGATAGCTTTCAATAGAATCCATAATCCATACACTCCTTATCTTATCTTGTGCACTTGCGGTATCGTATGCCCGGTCCCGGGCGGGGATCACGAGTTGGCGTCGGCCGCGGCGGCCGCGTCGAGCAGCGCCATGACCCGGCGGTAAAACATCCGTGTGCGCACGACGCCGGTGTTCATCACGCCGCCGATCGCGGCCAGATGGTCCAGCTCCTCGACCGGCAGCACCTGCCACACGCCGCGCTGCGGCGTCTGACCGGGCGCGAAGTCCGTGTGCGGTGCGCCGCCGGGGTAGCGGGCGGAGACGGTGTTGACGAGCCCGTCGTTCGGCAGCCAGCCGGACGGCACGGCGCCGCCCGCGCGCCCCATCGCGGTCGAAAACGGCCAGAGCAGCGGCGTCATGGCCGTGTCGGGCTTCTGGTCGTGTGTGAGCAGACGCGGCAGCGTCCGGCAGCAGGGGATGGAAAAATACCAGGCGTCCGGCAGTGTGTCGATGCGCGCATTGAGCGCGCGCGCACCGGCGCAGCGCAGGTCGTCAAAGGCGTTGTCGCCTGCCGGGAGCGGGTTTTGCGCCAGCATCCGCAGCGCGGCCGTCGTGATCGGCTCGTCCGGGTCGCGGCGGATGCCGAACTGGTCGAGCCGGAAGTCATATACGTCCTTGAACGCCGAGATGCCGAGCGCGCGCGCCGCGCCGAGAAACAGCGTCGAGAGCGCATTCGCAGCATCCGGCTGCACGTCGGGAAATGTCGAACCGTCGTGCGGTGCGGCGATGGCCACCAGCGCGTGCACCCAGCCGGTCTTGCCGCCGGTGAACAGCGGCGAGGGCGTCTCCCCCGCAGCCTCGGCCGCCTGCACCTCCTCGGGGCAGCCGTGCGCGAGCAGCTGCATGAGCAGCCGCGCCGTTGCGCCGCCGAAGCTGTGCCCGACGAGATCGACGGGCTTGTCCGCGCCCCAGCCGGGCACGAGCGGCGCGGGATATGCCGTGCCGAAGCGCGCGTGACCGAAGCGCTGCGCGTGTGCGATGCCGTAGTCGGCCCTGCCGCCGGTGAGCGCGGCGTAGAGCTCACACGCGCGGTCCCACGCGCTCGAGATGATGCCGACCGAGGCCGCGCGGCAGTCGTATCCGCAGCGGTTGAGATAGCCGAGCACGTCGCCCGCCGCGAGTCCCCAGTAGGGCACGGCGCGGTAGAGCGCGTCCTGCTCGCCCCAGCCCAGCAGCCCGTGCACGAACACGGTCGGGTGCGCGCTGCGTCCGCCGGGCGGTGCGTCCGGCAGCAGGCATTCGCCCACCTCCAGCGCCTGATGCAGCAGCTCCTGCGGTGTTTTCATGGCGCGCCTCCTTCCGGGTGAAAATTCTGTTCTTAATATAGCACACCGGCCGGAGAGCGTCAATGCTGCGCCCGGGAGAAACAAAACGCCGAAAACGGAGCGGCGGCACGGTATGAAATTATGCAAAGCGCTAAAAGTGAAGTTTTTTGCCAAATGTGCTTGACTTCAGCAGCTAAAAGCGCTAAAGTAGGCACATCTTCACTACAGGAGGCCGCAATCATGCGTCTGGTCCGATTTGCAAGCGCATATTCCTACTATTACTTTATCGAGGGTAATAGTCGTTTGTGCTGCGATCATACCAGAACCATCTGAGACTTCCCGGTCCGGTTTTGACAAGGCTGCACAGACGACTGTGTGGCTTTTTTCTTTGCCGGAACTTACATTTAGGAGGAGAAAACACATGAACATCAAGAAACTCACTGCTCTGCTCTGCGCCGTGGTCATGGTGCTGTCTCTGGCCGCCTGCGGCGGCAGCGGCGACAAGGCCGAGAATAAGCACTACACCGTCGGCATCTGCCAGCTTGTGCAGCACGACGCGCTCGATGCGGCCACCAAGGGCTTCCGCGACGCGATCACCGACGCGCTCGGCGCCGAGAACGTCACCTTCGACGAGCAGAACGCCGCCGGTGACAGCGCTACCTGCGCCACCATCTGCAACGGCTTCGTGTCCAGCGGCGTGGATCTGATCCTTGCCAACGCGACCGGCGCGCTGCAGGCTGCGGCCGCCGCCACGAAGGACATCCCGATCCTCGGCACGGCCGTCACGGAGTACGGCGTTGCGCTCGGCATCGACAACTTCTCCGGCACGGTCGGCGGCAACATCTCCGGCACGTCCGACCTCGCGCCGCTCGATCAGCAGGCGGCCATGATCACGGAGCTGTTCCCGGATGCCAAGAACGTCGGCATCATCTACTGCTCCGGCGAGCCGAACTCCGTCTACCAGGCGGACGTCGTCAAGGCCGCGCTTGAAAAGGCCGGCTGCACCGTCACCATCTACACCTTCGCCGATACGAACGACGTCGTCTCCGTCACCGGCACGGCGAGCGACGCCAATGACGTCCTCTACGTCCCGACCGACAACACCGCCGCCTCCTGCGCCGAGGCCATCAAGGGCGCTGCCACGAAGCCCATCGTCGCCGGCGAGGAGGGCATCTGCAAGGGCTGCGGCGTTGCGACGCTGTCCATCGACTACTACGAGCTCGGCCGCACCACCGGCGAGATGGCCGTGAAGATCCTCAAGGGCGAGGCCGATATCTCCACCATGGCCATCGAGTACTACCCGAACCCGGTCAAGAAGTACAACCCCGAGATGGTCGAGCACTTCAACCTCACCATCCCGAGCGACTACGCGGCCATCGGCTGATTTTCAACACGATTCCCGGCTCCCTGCCGCAGTTTCTGCGGCAGGGATACTCCACGATATGAGGTAATGTTATGAATTCACTGGTTCTTGCGTCCCTGAGTCTGCCGAATCTGGTTTCGCGCCTGCCCGGCGGTGTTGCGCAGGGCTTCATCTGGGGCATCATGGCGCTGGGCGTGTACATCACGTTCCGCCTGCTCGACGTCGCCGATCTGACGGTCGACGGGTCGTTCACCACCGGCGGCGCCGTGACGGTCGTGCTCATCGTCGCGGGCTGGCCGGCATGGGCGGCGCTGTTGGTCGCCGTAGCTGCGGGTCTGCTTGCGGGTCTTGTGACCGGTCTGCTGCACACAAAGCTCGGCATCCCGGCGATCCTCGCCGGCATCCTGACGCAGTTTGCGCTCTACTCGGTCAACCTGCGCATCATGAGCATGAAGGCCAACACCCCCGTCAACCCGGATAAGTACGACCTGTTTCTGACGCTGCGCAGCGTGCCCGGCGCGATCTGGAAGGGGCTGCTGCTTGCGGCGGTGCTCATCGCGCTGCTGTACTGGTACTTCGGCACCGAGCAGGGCAGCGCCATCCGCTCCACCGGCGCAAACCCCGCCATGAGCCGCGCACAGGGCATCAACATCAACGCCATGAAGGTGCTCGGCCTGTCGCTCTCCAACGGCATGGTCGCGCTCTCCGGCGGCCTGATGGCGCAGTATCAGGGCTTTGCCGACATCAACATGGGCCGCGGCGCGATCGTCATCGGTCTTGCCGCCGTCATCATCGGCGAGGTGCTGTGCGACGCCATCTTCCGCAAGGGCTGCAATTTCTCGGTGCGGCTGGGCTTTGTCGTGCTCGGCGGCATCGTGTACTACCTCGTCATGGTGCTCATCCTCTGGCTCAAGCTCGACCCGAACGATCTCAAGCTCTTCACCGCCGTGATCGTGGCCGTGTTTCTGGCTGTGCCGTATCTCAAGGGACAGGCCAAGAGCTCGTTCCACCGTCTGAAGAAGGGAGGCAAGTGATATGCTGACGTTAGACCATATCTCCAAGACCTTCAACCCCGGCACGATCAACGAAAAGCGGGCGCTCGACGGGCTGTCGCTGCACCTGAAGCCGGGCGATTTCGTGACCGTCATCGGCGGCAACGGCGCCGGAAAATCCACCATGCTCAACGCCGTCGCGGGCGTCTGGCCGGTGGACGACGGGCGCATCATCCTCGACGGCGTGGACGTGACCGCCATGCCGGAGTTTCGCCGCGCACAGTACATCGGCCGCGTGTTCCAGGACCCCATGATGGGCACGGCCGCAAATATGCAGATCGAGGAGAACCTCGCCCTCGCCGCGCGCCGCGGCAAAAAGCGCACCCTGCGCTGGGGCGTCACGAACGCCGAGCGCGAGGAATATCACGAGCGGCTCAAGACCCTCGGCCTCGGGCTCGAGGATCGCATGACGGCGAAGGTCGGCCTGCTCTCCGGCGGTCAGCGTCAGGCGCTGACGCTGCTCATGGCCTCGCTGCAAAAGCCGAAGCTGCTGCTGCTCGACGAGCACACCGCGGCGCTCGACCCTGCGACGGCGGCCAAGGTGCTCGAGCTTTCGGACCGCATCGTGCGCGAAAACGAGCTGACCGCCATGATGATCACCCATAACATGAAAGACGCCATCGTGCACGGCAACCGCCTCATCATGATGAACGAGGGGCGCATCATCCTCGACATCGAGGGCGAGGAAAAGCAAAAGCTCACCAAGCGCGACCTGCTCGACAAGTTTGCCGAGGTCGCGGGCACGCAGGTCGAATCCGACGCGGTGCTGCTGAGCTGACGGGCGCGTCTGCACGCAAAAACATCCGCATATCCAGCCGCTCCGGCGCCGGTCGCGTACCGACGCCGGAGATTTTTTCTTCCGCCGGACAGGATTTCCGCCCACGCGGCAACAACCACGAAAACCACCAAAATTCGACTGAAAAGTTTGTGCAGTTTTTTTGTCCGAAAACGCACACAAATCCCAAAAAGTATGATACCCTTTCCATGCGAATTTGTTATGTAAATTTGATGCTCTGTTTGTGGTTCAGGAGGAGAAAGGTCCGTGGTTTTCAGCAGCCTGTCGTTTTTGTTTTGCTTCTTCCCGGCGTTTTTGCTGGTGTACTATCTGACACCGTCGCGTCCGGCCGGCGCACGCAATGCCGTGCTGCTGGCGGGGAGCAGCGTGTTTTATATCATCGGGCTGGACGGTCAGTGGGCGTATTTTGCGCTGCTGGCCGCATCGGTGCTGGTCAACTACGGGCTGGGTCTGGCCATCGTGCGCGACAAGCCGCGCGCGAAGCTGTGGCTCATCCTCGGCATCTGCTACAACTTCCTGTGGCTGTTCCTATTTAAATATCTCAACTTCGTGCTCACCGGCGTCAACGGTGCGCTCGGGCTCGTGTCCGGCGGCAAGGCGGCGATCCCGCTGCTGCGCTGGGCGCTGCCGGTCGGCATCAGCTTCTACACGTTCTCGGCGGCGGGCTATCTGGTCGATGTCTACCGCGGCACGGTCGCGCCGGAGCGCTCGCTGCTCACGTTCGGCACGTACCTGACCATGTTCCCGAAGCTGGTCTCCGGTCCGATCGCAAGCTATACGGAGCTGCAGCCGGAGTTTGGCGCGCGCGACGTGTCGCTGCGTCAGGCGGTCGACGGGCTGAAGCTGTTTTTGTTCGGCATGGCGCTCAAGGTGCTGCTGGCAAACCAGCTCGGCGGTCTCTGGCGCGATGTGACCACCATCGGTTTCGAGAGCCTCTCGACACCGCTTGCGTGGATGGCCGCGTTTGCGTATTCGTTCCAGCTCTACTTTGACTTCTGGGGCTACTCGCTCATGGCCATCGGCATCGGCCGGATGCTGGGCTTCCACATCCCGGAGAACTTCCGCTGCCCGTATCTGGCGCTGAGCATGACGGAGTTCTGGCGGCGCTGGCACATCACGCTCGGCACGTGGTTCCGCGAGTATCTGTATATCCCGCTCGGCGGCAGCCGCTGCAGCCGCAAGCGCATGATCTTTAACCTGCTGGTCGTCTGGCTTGCGACCGGTCTCTGGCACGGCGCACACCTGAACTTCCTGCTCTGGGGTCTGGGCCTGTTCGCGGTGCTGGTCGTGGAAAAGCTCTGGCTCAAGAAATATCTTGACCGCTGGCCGGTGCTCGGTCATCTGTATATGCTCGTGCTCATCCCGGTGTCGTGGGCGGTGTTCTCCGTGTCGGACTTCGGGCAGCTGGGTGCGTATTTCGGCCGCCTGTTCCCGCTGTTTTCGCGCACCGCGGCGGCGTATCCGCTCGATTTCCTCAAGTACGGCAAGACCTACGGCGTGTTTCTCATCCTCGGTCTGCTGTGCTCGACGTCGCTGCCGGCGTATCTGTACCGGCGGCTCAAGGGCACGTGGCTCGGCGCAATCATTCTGGCCGTGCTGTTCTGGCTGTGCCTGTTCTGCCTGAGCAAGGGCATGAACGACCCCTTTATGTACTTCCGATTCTAAGGAGCGTAGACGCATGAAACGCATCAAACCGCAACATTTCCTCATCCTGCTGCTGGTGGCCGCGCTTGCGGCGGCGCCGTTTCTCATCCGCGGCCTGATCGACCGCAGCAGCACCGGCAAGGAGCCGGTCGCCGCCGTCACCCCCACGCCGGAGGTCACGGCCGAGCCCACACCCACGCCCGAGCCGACGCCGCTGCACTTCACGACCGTGGACGCGTCCTATTTTGACGACGCGCTCTTCATCGGCGACTCGCGCACCGTCGGCATCGCCGAATACGGCAACCTGAAAAATGCGACCTATTTTGCCGACGTCGGTCTCAATGTCTACGTCGCGCAGACGAAGTCCATCCCGGTGAAAAATGTCGGCACGGTCACACTGCCGCAGCTTTTGAGCCAAAAGACCTTCGGCAAGGTCTACATCATGCTCGGCATCAACGAGCTCGGCAACGATCTGGATGACATCGCGGCGAAGTTCTCCGCCCTGATCGACGCCGTGCGCGCCGCGCAGCCGAACGCCATCGTCTATGTCGAGGCAAACCTGCACGTCGGCCCGTCGCGCTCGAGCACGGACGCGACGTTCAATAACCCCCGCATCGACCGCCTCAACGAGAAGCTTGCCGCGCTGGCCGACGGGAAGGACATCTTCTACATCGACATCAACGAGGTGTTCGACGACGAAAACGGCAACCTGCGCGCCGATGCCAGCGGCGACAGCACCCATGTCTACGCAAAGTACGATCTGGACTGGTGCGACTGGCTGCGCACGAAGGCGATCGTCCGCTGAAAACGAAAAAAGCCAGCCGGAAACCGTTCCGGCTGGCTTTTTGTGACTGTGCGGTCACTGTGCTCTCTCATGGTCCTCTCTCGACGCGATGTGTGTCAGCGCTTGAGGATGTACCACACAAATCCACCGCAGGCAAGGATCATACCACCGCCGACTGCTGCAAAGATCATGTGTCTGCCTCCTTTCCCCCGAAAGCTCCGGCCGGTGTCCGACCGGGGCGACAAAATTACTTACCTTGAAGTTACTTCATTATAAGATAAACAGGCGCTAATTTTCCGGAAAGGCGCGGCAAAAACGGCGCGCAGCCGTTAAGAAGGCGGAAAGAAATCGGCGCAGCGCTGCAAAGACAGTCGCGCGCGGGCGCACATTGTGCTATGCTGGGGCGGGAGCCGGAGCGATCCGGAAAGAGGGACAAAGAGGGGTGCTTATGAAAAAAGCGAGTAAGCGCGTGCCGCAGTGGCTGCGCGATCTGGGTGTTTTCATCCTTGTCATGGGCGGCGCGGTCGGCATCTGTATGCTGCTGTCGGCGTGCTATGACGACAACAATCCGTTTGCCACGTCGGTGTTCATCCTGGCGGTGGTGCTCGTTTCGCGCTTTACCAACGGCTATCTGCCCGGCGTGCTGGCGGCAGCGTTCGGCGTGGTGGGCGTGAACTATCTGTTCACCTACCCGTTTCACGAATTCAACCTTTCCATCGACGGTTATCCGCTGACGTTCGCGGTCATGCTGGTCGTGAGTGTGCTCGTGAGCACACTCACCACGCAGATCAAGCGGCAGGAGCAGCTGCGCTATGAGGCAGAAAAGGACCGTATGCGCGTCAATCTCCTGCGCAGCGTCTCGCACGACATCCGCACGCCGCTCGCGGCGATCATGGGTCTGAGCGCGACGGTCGAGGAGGGCGAAACGCTCACCGACGAGGGGCGCGGTCTGGTCGAGGAGATCCGCCAGAACGCGCAGTGGCTGCTGCACCTGTCGGAAAACATCCTGTCCGTCACGCGCTTCAGCGAGGAGGGCGTCGTCATCGAGAAGTCGGACGAGGTCGTCGAGGAGATCGTCGGCAGCGCCATCCGGCGCTTCCGCAAAAACTGCGGCACGGACATCCCCATCGCGGTCACAAAGCCGGAGGAGATCCTGCTCGTGCCGATGGACGCCACGCTCATCGAGCAGGTGCTGCTCAACCTGCTGGAAAACGTCGCCCGGCACAGCCCGTCGGCGACGGAGATCTTCATCGAGATCCGCGACGAGGGCAGCCGCGTCTGGCTGACCGTGGCGGACAACGGCGACGGCATCCCGCCGCAGCTGCTCGGCGTGCTCTTTGACGGCTATCTGCCGCTCGGCGCGGTGGAAGCGTCCGACCGCAGCCGGCACATGGGCATCGGGCTGAGCGTCTGCCGCGCGATCGTGCGCGCGCACGGCGGGGAGATCTATGCAAGAAATCGAGTCGGCGGCGGCGCGGAATTTCGCTTCTGGCTGCTGGCGGAGGAGGGACACACATGATCCGCAACAAAATCATCATCGTCGAGGACGACCCCGGCATCAGCAAATATCTGCAGGCGGCGCTGCGCGGTCACGATTACGAGCCGCTGCTCGCGTCTGACGGCAAGACGGCGCTGGAGATGGTCGCCTCGCACTGCCCGGATCTGCTGCTGCTGGATCTCGGCCTGCCGGACATGGACGGCAGTGAGATCATCCGCTCCGTCCGCTCGTGGAGCCGGATGCCGATCATCGTCATCTCGGCGCGCAGCGCGGAGCTCGACAAGGCGGCCGCGCTCGACATGGGGGCGGACGACTATCTCACCAAGCCCTTCGGCACGGTGGAGCTGCTGGCGCGCATCCGCACGGCGCTGCGCCACACGCGCACCGACGGCACGAGCGACGCGCTGGCCATGACGGGGGAGTACCGCGTGGGCGACCTGTGCGTGGACTACAACAAGCACCGCGTCTATCTCGCCGGAGAGGATACGCACCTGACGCCGAACGAGTATAAGATCGTCGCCTTGCTCGGACGCCACGCCGGGCAGGTGCTCACCTATAAGTCCATGATGAAAGAGCTCTGGGGTCCCGGCGTCGGCGGGGACAACAAGCTCCTGCGCGTGCACATGGCCAACATCCGCCGCAAGATCGAGCCAAACCCGGTCGAGCCGCAGTATATCTTCACCGAGGTCGGCGTCGGCTACCGCATGGCCGACAGCCACTGAGCCCATAGCGAGAAAAAACGCCCGGAGCACTGCTCCGGGCGTTTTGGTGTTTTGGGGGTGCTTTAGTTTGCCGTGATCGTGATGCTGCGGGAGATGGACTTTGCCATGTCGTTGCCGCCGAGAATGTAGGCGGTCTGGCGGTACGTGCCGGGCTCGGTGGGCGCATTTTTGCTGATGTACAGCCTGTGCGTGTCCGTCGTGCCGACATAGCGGTAGTGCACGCCGTCCTGATTGTGGCACGCTTTTCCGTCGCGCATGAGCGTGGCGCCGAGCGGGCTGTTCGCCAGCTCATCGGTGGTGAAGGTCGTCTGGTCGCTATTCCAGACCAGGCTTGCACCGGTGGCGCGCATCTTCACGACGAGCGTGCTCGTGCCGACGCCGGTCTTGTAGTTCGGGTTGGACGTGATCGCCGTCGTGAGGTACATACCCGCGCGGTTCGGCGAGCCGATGGCCACGCGCGTGCTGTCAAACACGCCGGGGATCTTGTTGATCACCTTGAGCAGCTCCGTGAACGAGGAGATGTCGATTTTGAAGAGCTTCAGGAGCTCGGCGAGGTCATCTGCCGGCTTCTCAAGCTTCTGCAGCAGCGCGCGCAGCTCGCCGAGGGTCATGCCATCGTTGAGGATGTCCGTGAGCGTCTTGCCGTAGAGGATCTTGACGACCGGGTCGATCATTTCCCGTGCCTTCGTGGAGAGGATGCTCTCCGGCAGCTGCAGGTAGATCGCGCCCTTGACGTTGCTGGTCAGGCCGCTGTAGACCTTGAAGATGGCGAAGTCGTCCTCCGGCTTCGTGGTGACGTACTGCTGCGTGGTCGGCTTCTCGTCATAGAAGATCGCGGCGGGCTTGACGTGCACGCGCACGAACGCCTTGTTCACCGTGAGCGTGCCCTCGACCGCGTCGCAGCCGTGGTAGTCGGCCGTGGTCGGGAAGCTCGCGCGGATCTGCTGGTTTTCGCCGGCGCCGATGCTCGGCGCGGTGTAGATTTTGACGCTGCCGCCCTCGATCGGGAACCAGAGTTCCGGGGAGAGTTCGTTCGTGCTTGTGTTCGGCAGGTAGCCTTTGGTCTTATATTCGATGACCATGCTCTTGGCGGCGGCTTCCTTGCTCACGGAGGTCTGCGACCAGTCGATGAGCTTGTCGAGGATCTGCGTGCGCATGGCGGCGGCGTCCTTCGTGTAGGTGAGGGAGACGCCCTGCTTGAGCATGATCTTCGCCTGCGTGCGCGCGTCTTTCAGCGTCACGGTGACGATGGTGTCCTGACCGTTCACGGTGAGCTTGACGTTGTACGTGCCGACGGCGATGGCCGGGAATTCATACGGAAGGAGGCCGACTGTTTCCCAGTCGCCCTTGAGCGGTACATAGGCGGTGATTTTCGATGAAATCTTCGCCTTGGCCTCATAGGTCACGGTCACGGACGCGGCGTCCGCATCGGGCAGGACGGCGGCGACGATGGCGGCGCGCAGCGCGTCAAAGTCGATCTTGCCGTCGGCGGTATAGGTCATGTTGAGCGTGTAGGTGCCGGGTTCGTCCTCGGTCGTGCCGGCCGCGGTGCTCAGTGCGGCATCCGGCGCGGTGTCGGGCTCAGTGTCCGGCGCGGTGCTCGGGGCTGCGCTCGGCGCGGCGCCCGGCGTCACGGACGGGTCAGCGGCGTCCGGCGTCACGGACGGGGCTGCGGCGTCCGCCGCGGGAGAAGCCAGCTTTGTGAACGTGTAGACCGTGTGCGTCCCCTCCATGCGCACGGTGTAGCTCTGCGCGGCCGATTCGCTGTCGAGCGCGGGATAGCTCGCGTTGAGGCGGTCGCGGAAGAAGCTGCCGGTGGTGTCAAAGCCGTTGACCGGCGTCCATTTGACGGCGCGGTCCGACAGGATGCTGGTCGCGCGGTACTCCCATTGCTGGCAGCCGACCTCGTCATAATTGCTCAGCAGGGTCTGGCTGAGCAGGTCGTTGACGTCTGCTCCGGCGGGGATGTAGGCCGCGCCGTTGTGACCGGCCGGGACCGCGCTTGCGGCGGAGACCGGCAGCTGGAATGCGGCAAGCTGACCAAACAGCAGCACAGCCAGCAGCAGGGCAAGAATTCTGGTTGCGTGTTTGCGGAATGTCATTGTGAATGAACCTCCTATTCCGGTATTTCTGTGGGGTCGTGTCCGATGTGGGTTTCCGGACACATCTGCATTATAAGGTTCATTTCCGGCATTTTCAAGTCCTTTGGCAAAAATGTATCAATAAACTTAATATGTATAAAAATTTCATGTGCATTTATTTCATTGTGCACCCAATGAAAGAGAAAAACACCCGCCCGCTTTCGCGGACGAGTGTTCGGTGCAGCGTTTTTCACTTTCCCAGCGCGGCGTGCATTTTGCCGCAGATATCCTCCGTGAGCGCGTTGGTCGTGGTGGCCTTGACCGTCTCGGCGGGGATGACCTCGCGGATGCGCACATACACGTGCGAGCGCCGCCAGGGGACGTTGTGCGCGATGCGCTCCGTGCCCTCGACCGTGCCGACCACGATGGGGACGTTTGCCTTCTGCGCGATCTTGAGCGAGCCCGCGTGCCACGGCAGCAGCTCACCGCTTTTGCTGCGCGTGCCCTCGGGGTAGATGGCGAACGAGCACACGTGTGCGCGGATGAGCCCGGCGGCGGCGTTGATGGTGGTCAGGGCGTTGCGCGCGTTTTCGCGGTCGATCGGCAGAAAGCAGCACCGGCGCACGAACGGACCGATGACGAACTTGCGCATATTCGACGGCTTGGACACGAACGCCAGCGGCCAGCGCCGCAGCACCCACCACTGCACCATGGGGTCAAAGTTCGAGCGGTGGTTGCTCACGAAGAGGAATTCCGAATCCGTCGGGATCTTTTCCAGTCCCTCGACGTGGATCTTGATGCGGCAGAGCGCGAGGATCCATCCGTCGAGCGCCAGCGTCAGCGCAAGGTAAAACGGGCTGATGCGGTCATACATCCTGTTCGGCCCGGCAAAGAGCGAGCACACAAACATCAGCAGCACGTACACAAGGTTCGCCACCACGAAGCAGCCGAGCAGCACGGGCAGCAGCCACCAGTAACTGAGCGCGGGGGATAAAAAATAAATCACCGCAGTGCTGAGCACGGCGGGAACAAGCATCAGATAATAGAGCATGGTCGGACACCTTTCCACACGGGATGTGACGAAATCCTGTCAATAGTCATTGACGGCTGGGTATCACATCCATTATAATTACTGTACGGGACCGTGTCAATGAACGGGATGTAAACTTGCGCGGATCTCGAAAATTTTCGATCAGAGATAGGATGGATAATGAGATGATCGTATTGAAATGGTTATTCCCGGTGTTTCTGACGGCGCTGGTCGTCGTGCACCTCGTCAGCTGCTGGCGCGGCGATGATGACCTGCGCAAGCCGACAAAGGTCGCGCTGCTGCCGGTCATCGCGCTGACGTACCTCGCCTTTGCCAACACGCCGTCGCTTTGGGTGGTCGCCGGTCTGCTGTTCGGCTGCCTGGGCGATCTGTTTTTGCTGCGGCCGCTGCAAAATAAGTTCTTCGTACTCGGCACGGCGTCGTTCTTCCTCGGTCACGTGTGCTACCTCGTGCACATCTATACGACCTATGCCGTGCACGTGCGCTGGTTCTGGATCGTGCTCGTGTGCGCGGTCTATGCTGTGGGCATCGTGGTCGTCTACAAGGGCAGCCGCAAGAGCATTCCGCGCGCCCTGCGTCCGCTGGCGCTGGCGTATATGGTCATGCTCTGCACGCTGAGCGTGAGCGTGTTTTTGCCGATGGTGACGGCGTTCACGTGGGGCAAGCTCATGGCGTTTGTCGGCGCGTCGTTCTTCCTTACGTCCGACGGTTTGCTGTGCGATATGCTCTTCACCAAGAAGGCCGAGCCGCCGAAGCAGAACTGTGCCGTCATGGCCACGTACATCCTTGCGCAGGTGCTGCTGGCCGTCGGCTTCGCACTTTGAGTCCGGGGCGCGCCCCGGCGATCTGAACAGCGCACAAAAGCGGGGCACTCCGATCGTGAGTGTCCCGCTTTTTGTACAGTCGTGGGAAAATATTTAAAAATCTGTTAGAATTGCTTTACAACCGCCGCAAAAAGCAATACAATTTGAGCATCACGAATGGTCTCAGGGGGGAGAGAACATTATGAAAGCGAATGAAAAAGAGAGCAGGACCGAGCGGGAGCGGTTTATAGACCGTATGCTCAAGGAAATCCTCGGCGGGCAGCGCAATCCGGGCGACCGGCTGCCCACGGAGAGCGAGCTGGCCGTGCAGTACGGCCTGCGCAAGACGAATGTACACCTCGCCTTGAAGGAGCTGGAGCGGCTCGGCTTTTTGGAGATCGTGCCGCGCCACGCCACCTACGTCGCGCCCTATTGGGAGCAGGCGAGCCTGGAGACGCTGGCGGTCATCCTCACGCACGGCGGCACGCCGCAGCCGGCGCTGGTGGAGGCGTTTCTGGAGCTGCGCGAAATGGTCGCGCTCGGCTGGTTCCGCTGGGCGGCGCGCTGCCCGAACGCGGCGCAGATGCAAAAGTTGTACGGGCTGCTCGCGCAGATGGAGGCCATCGCCTATGCGCCCGACGGTGACAAGGCGGCGTTTCTGGAGCTGCTCAATGCGTTTCTGGTGTGTATGTTCGGCGAGTCGGACAACATGATCTTTCGCGTCATGCTGCGCTCGGCGCGCGAGCTTGCGCACGTGGCGTACTACATGGTGGCCTACACGCTCGATATGCAGGAGCTGTGCAAGACCTACCGCACGATGCTCGACGGACTGACGGACGGGTGCGCACCTGAGGCAATCACCTACTGGTGTGCGTGGAGCGACCGGGTCACGCTGCGCTACCGTGAGGCGCTCGCAGAGCTTCAGGGGGCGTGAGCCCGTTTGCCCCGGCAGGAGAGAATTGTCCTGCCGGGGCAAATGCTTTTTGTGCCGCGGTTGCGCGCGGCGTGCAGATGTGCTAAAATCAGGTAACAACATGGAAAGGGAGCGAGAGCATGAAGCTGACATTTATCCGCGCCGACCACGAGGTGACCGGCAGCTGCACCCTGCTCGAGATCGGCGGGCATTACGGTCTGGTCGACTGCGGCATGGAGCAGGGGCGCGACCAGTTTGAAAACATCGACATCCCCGTCCCGGCGGCGCAGCTCGAGTTCGTGCTCGTCACGCACGCGCACATGGACCACACCGGGCATCTGCCGCTGCTGTATAAGCAGGGCTTTCGCGGCGCGGTCTATGCCACCGAGGCGACGTGCGACCTGTGCGGCATCATGCTGCGCGATTCGGCGCACATCCAGATGTCCGAGGCCGAGTGGCGGGGGCGCAAGGCCGCCCGTGCCGGACGCGCCGCGCCCGAGCCGCTCTACACGCTCGAGGATGCCGAGGGCGTGCTCACGCTGCTGCGCCCGTGCAGCTACGGGCAGCGCGTGCAGGTCGGGGAGAACATCATCGTCCGCTTCACGGACGTGGGTCACCTGCTCGGCAGCGCGTGCATCGAGGCGTGGCTCACCGAGGGCGATGTGGAAAAGAAGATCGTCTTTTCCGGCGACATCGGCAATGTCGATCAGCCGCTTCTGCGCGACCCGCAGACCGTCTCGGGCGCGGACTATGTGCTCATCGAGTCGACCTATGGCGACCGCAGCCACGGCGACCGGCCGGACTATCTCGGCGCGCTCGCCGATTGCATCCAGCGCACGCTCGACCGCGGCGGCAACGTCGTCATCCCGTCGTTCGCCGTCGGCCGCACGCAGGAGCTGCTGTATTTCATCCGCCAGATCAAGGACGCCGGCATGGTGCACGGGCATCCGCACTTCCCGGTCTACGTCGACAGCCCGCTTGCCAACGAGGCCACGCGCGTCTTTTTGCAGACCGACACGAGCTTTCTTGACGATGAGGCGCGCGCGCTCATCCGCGGCGGCGTGAATCCGCTGTATTTTGACGACCTGCACACCGCCGTCTCCAAAGAGGACTCCATGGCGCTCAACAACGACCGGACGCCCAAGGTCATCCTCTCCTCGAGCGGTATGTGTGACGCCGGGCGCATCCGCCACCACCTGAAGTATAACCTCTGGCGGCCGGAGTGCACCGTGCTCTTCGTGGGCTATCAGGCGGTGGGCACGCTCGGGCGCAAGCTCAACGACGGCGAAAAGACCGTGAAGATCTTCGGCGACGAGATCGCCGTGCACGCCGAGATCACCGTGCTGCCCGGCGTGAGCGGTCACGCGGACAAGGCCGGGCTGCTGCGCTGGCTCAACGCCATGGAGCAAAAGCCTGCGCACGTGTTCGTCAACCACGGCGACGACGATGCGTGCACGGCGTTTTCCGCCTGCCTGCGCGAGGAATACGGCTATGCTGCCGACGCGCCCTACAGCGGCAGCGAGTTTGACCTTGCCGCCGGTGTGTATACGGTCGTTGCGCCGCCGCGCCCCATCCGGCACGACGAGCAGCGGCAGACTGCCGCTGCCGGAAAGTACCGCGAGAGCGCGGCTTTCGAGCGGCTCAAGCGTGCGCTCGGCGAGCTCACGGCGCTCGTGCGCCGCTGCGCCGGCTGCCCGAACAAGGGACTCAACGCCTTTGCCGAGGAGATCGAGCGGCTCACCGCCCGCTGGCGCGACCGCATTGCGCCGTAACACATTATATAATAGTGTAGCAAAAGCTCCGCCGGAAAACACCGGCGGGGCTTTTGCGCGTTCAGAGCGTGCCGCGTGCGCGGCCGGTCAGATACATCCCGACCGTGCCGAGACCGAGCAGCGCGAGATTGAGCTGCGGCACAACGTTTGCCTGCAGTGCGTCCGTGCCGAAGGCATTTTGCGCCAGCAGCAGCGCACCCGCGCCGACTGCCGCCGCGCACAAAAGCACGAGCGCGGGCGGGTTTTTGCGCGCGAAGAGCTGCGCATCGCGCGTGCACGCCGCGCGCAGACAGTTGACTGCCAGCGTCAGCAGCATCGCCACGAGCACAAAATCCGGCAGCACCCACAGCCCGATCACGAGCGCGCCGAAGCGCTCGACCGCGTGAAAGAGGCTGACGTTGCGCAGCAGGGTGAAAAACGGGTGGTTGAGCTGCGCCGTCAGCGCCGCGCCGAGGTTGCCGATCGTAAAGACGCTCAGCAGCGTCACGAGCACGCACGTGCGCACGCACCAGCGCATGGCGCAGCGCGCCCGCCCCGGCGTTTCCGGTGTGGCGCCGCCGGCGAAGGCCGCAAAAAACAGCACCGCCGCCCCCGCGCCGAACACCGTCAGCGCGCTGCGCGCGATGCCGGGCGCATCCGCCGCCGTCACGGGCGGCAGGTTTTTCGCATCCAGCCCGGGCAGGGCGAATGCCAACACCAGCGTCAGCACGCCCGCGAGCAGCGGCCAAAAGATCTCCGAGGCACGCCAGAGCGCCTTCGGAGCGCCGAGCGCGCCGCAGACGGCCATGGCTAGGATCGTCCCCACGAACGGCCACGGCCGGCTCAGCGGGAACACCGCCTCGATGAAGCGCTCCGCCCCGATGCGCAACGCGAACGCGCCGTAGAGCAAAAACCACAGGGCGTACAGGCACAGTGCCGCCCGCCCCGCGACCGGTCCGAGCGCGCGCAGCGTGATCTCGCCGATGCCCTCGCCCGGCCGGCCGCGGCGCTAAATGCCCTCGAGCAGCGCCGCAAACAGCAGCAGCGGCACGAGCGCCGCCGCGCCGCTCAGCCACCCGCCGCAGCCGGCCTCCGCCGCCGTCTTGCGCGGCACGAGGTGCAGCAGCGGCGAGAGCAGCGCCATCGTGCACAGCGTGTAATATTGCCGCCGCGTCAGGGAAAGCCGCATCATCTTCCGCCTCCTGTGGTGTCGATGCTGTCGCGCAGGTCATACGTGCGCCCGACGTCGGCATCGACCGTCACGCGCACCGGCACACCCGGCCAGAGCTCCGCCCAGTCGTCGCGGATGGCCGCCCATCTGCGCCCGCTGCGCACGGCGACGGCCTGCCCCACGCCGAGAAAGTCCGCCTCCAGCGCCTGCGACGCCGCGAGCGCGTCGCGCACCCAGCCGCCCACGCGCGCCGCGAGCGCCGCATTGAGCGCCTGCTGGTACGCGCGCTCGGTGATCCGGCGCGGTGTGCGCAGCTCGGAGATGCCCGCGCGCAGCCGCAGCGTCACGTCCACGCGCGCGAGTGTGCCGCCGTCCCAGACCGGGCGAATGGCCGCCCTGCACGTGTCGAGCGCGAGCATGACGGTGCTGCCGTCGCCGTCGCGCACCGCGATGTCGCCGTTGTGGACCACGCCGAGGAGCATACTCGCTCCGCGTGCCGTCTCGGGCGCGATGCAGCCGAGATAGTCCCCGCCGCGAAAGATCGCATACCCCGCCGGGGCGAGCGCGAGCTTGCCGCCCTCGCTCTCTGGGGTACGCACGCACGCCACGGCGCCCACGGCGGCACAGCCGCTGCCCGCGAGCGCGCGGGCGATGTCCGCGCAGGAAAATGCATGGCTCGCGCCGCTGAGCGCGGTGTCCTTTTGCAGCGCGGACAGCGCCTCGGTCACGTCGGCTTTGTCGTCGCCCGTGTCCATGACCGCCTGCTGCGCCGTTGCGCCGCGCACGAGAAACAGCGGCGCGCTCAGGCGCATATCCGGGTCGCGCGCGATGAAATCCAGCAGCGGCGGCAGCTCGCCCGCGGCGGCTGCATCCTCACCGAGGAGCAGATAGCTCGTCTGCGCGTAAAACAGCTCCGCGCTCGGTGTGCGGTCCTGCAGCCGGTCGAGCGCGGCGCGCACGGTTTCGCCGGTCTGCGTCATGCGCTGGGGCGGTTCGTTTTCGCCCACCCTACCGGTCGATGCGCTCAGGCACACGCCCTCCGGCGCGAGATCCACGCCGACTGTCTGGATGAGCATCAGGTCCTCAATCTGCCGGTAATTGACCGAGATCGCGCCGCTGCCGCACCCGCTGCACAGCAGCCCTGCCGCCAGCAGCAGCGCGAGCGTTTGCGTGCGGTGCATACGCAGCCCTCCTTATATTATATAGTGTGCCTCATCGCTGCCGCCGCCGGTTTTCGCTGCCGTATTCCGGCGGGCGGAACTTGTTGTCCGGCTGCGGCCGGCGCAGCAGCGTGCGCCAAAGCGCCGGGCGCTTGCTGTCGACAAACGGCGCAAGATATGCCACGCCGTCGCTGTCGATCGTGCACAGATACCAGACCATCAGCCCGAGCGCCGCCAGAATGCCGAACAGCCCGGCGACCGCCGCCGCCAGCACCAGTGCCAGCCGCAGCAGACGCACGGCGTTGCTCAGCTCCTGATTCGGCAGCGTGTAGCCCGCGATGCCTGCGAGCGCCACGACAATGATCGCCACGGGACTCACGATCTTCGCGTCCACCGCCGACTGCCCCACAAGCAGCGCCCCGATGATCGACACCGTCTGACCGATGGAGTTCGGCAGCCGCAGTCCGGCCTCCTGCAGCAGCTCGAAGGCGATGAGCATGAACAGAATGATCGCCGGCACGGAAAACGGCACCTGCTGCTTTGCCTGGATGACCGACAGCAGCAGCTTTGCCGGGATCATCTCCTGGTGGTACATCGCCACGGCCACGTACAGCGCCGGAAACGTCAGCGACAGCGCCAGGGCAAAGTAGCGCAGCACGATCAGCGCCGAGGCCAGCAGGTAATTGTGCGCCTCGTCCTCCGGCGTGTGCATCAGCAGCCGGAACGTCGTCGGCAGCAGATAGCCCATCGGCAGCCCGTCCACCAGCAGCCCCACGCAGCCGTCGAGCAGCGCCCCGGCAAACTTGTCCGGGCGCTCCGTCTGGCCGAGCTGCGGCAGCAGCGCCCGCGGCCGCCGCGTCAGATACGGCTCAAGGTCGCCGCGTCCGAGCAGCGCCTGCTCGTCGATCGTGTCGAGCCGGTCAAGGATGCGCTGCACGCGCGCGGGGTCTGCGATGCCGTCGAGATATACCACCGCGACGGTGGTCTCCGACTGCCGCCCGACGACCGTCTGGCGCAGCTTCAGCGCCGGGGTGTGCAGCCGCCGCCGCACGAGCGAGGTGTTGATGCGCAGCGTCTCGACGAAGGCGTCCTTCGCGCCGCTGACGGATTTCTCGATCGTCGGCTCGGATACCGCGCGCACATTCGCCGTGCGCGCCTCAAACGTCACGGCCTTGCGCTGCGCGTCAAACAGGAGCGCGGCCGAGCCCGTGGTGAGATCGGCGACGAGCGCGTCCATCTGCGTGCGCGTGCGCGTCGCGCAGCTGTACACCGCGCCCTGCTCGATGCGGCGCACCGCCTCGCGCGAGCCGGTAACGTCGGCCAGCCGCCCGTCCTCGGTGAGCGGGCGCAGGATATCCGCCGACACGTTGTCCGCCGCGACCACGCCGTCGAGCCAGCAGACGCACACCGTCAGCCGGCTCTCGAGCCCGATGCGCACGGTGCGCATTTCAAAGTCGTCGCAGTCGGAAAATATTTTTTTCACTTCGGCCGCCGTGATCGGTACATCAAATTTCGGCTGCGGGCGCGGATGCGGCGCATCATCCCGGCCGCGATGAAAGCAGTTCGTTTGCATATTGCGTAGTATACCCACGGATGACCACAATATTTAGCGGCCACGGAAAAACCCGAAAAATAATTGCGAAAAAGCGAAAAAAGTTGTTGACATTGGTCGTTTCCGGTGGTATATTAGCAAAGCGCTCGCGGGGAGTGCCAAGAACGAAAGAAACTTCCGAAAAAAGTTGAAAAAAGTTCTTGACAAAGCGAACCGCGTGTGGTAAGATAAACAAGCTGTCGCCGAGAGGCACAGCGGCGTGTAC
>CAJMPW010000007.1:0-103009 GCA_905215475.1 uncultured bacterium | reverse complement strand
GGACTGGCCGTCGATCACGCGCTGCAGCGTGTTGTCGCACGAGCAGCCGCTCAGCGTCAGCGTGACGCGGCGGTACAGGTTCGTCTCCTCGCCGCGCCAGACGTCGGCTGTGATGTCCGTACCGCCCATCGTCACGCGCACGTCGCTGATTGTCTTGCCGTCCCCGGCTGTGATCTGTGCCGTGTAGGGCTGGTACTGCGCTGCCTCGGCCGCGGTGTTGTCGGTCTCTGCGCCGGAGAGCGTGTTGGTGACGGAAAAGGCCGCTATGTCCGGCGTCACCGTCTCCGGCGCCCCGTCGATCATGGCCGCACGCAAGCGGTTGATGTCCGCAATCGTGATGCCGATACGCTGTGCCCAGTTGACTACCTTATCGCGCAATGTTGTGCCAGCCATCGTCTGCATATATTGCACAAGCCCGGCATATGCCGCATCGCTTCTGCGGCGCATCTCGCCCTTGAAGCTCGTCAGCTCGTAGTCCTTATCTATATCGCTCTGGCTTACGCCGAGCAGTGCCTCGATGATGGCGCACACCGTGCCCGTCCGATCCGCACCAAGCAGGCAGTGGATGTAGCACGGCTCGTTTGCGCAGACGTGCTGGATGATGCTGCGTAGCACTGGCGCATACTCTGCACCGAGACCGTCTACATTGACGCCGGTCGCATAAGGCGTGATGGCGTAGTGCTCCCACGCCGCCGCAGACCCCAGTGCCGAGCCGGACACGCCGGAGATCTCGGATGCTGAGCGCAGGTCGATTTCTGCGCGTATGCCAAGCTGTGTGCAGAGCACGTCTCTGTCTGCGTCCGTCAGCCTGACGCCATAGCTTTTTCCGTTGAGTTCTCCGCCGCGAAACAGCAGCCCGTACCGGACCGTACCGCCGTCACAAGTCCAGCCGCCCAAATCCCGAATATTAAACGGGCTGCCTTCCGCGAGCGTCGTGCCGACCTTGATCATTCGCAGCGCACCGGTCGGCGTCAAATGTCCGCTCCCGCTCACGATGCCGCTGCGCTGCACCACATAGTCCGCGCCCTGCGCAGACGGCGCGAGGTTATAGAGCGTCTCCGTGCCGGAGCGCACATCCTTGCGCAGCACACCGCCGAGCGCGTCCGAAGCCGTCAGCGTGCCATCCACGACCGGAACGGAGACGCCCGCAGGCTGGTCTTTGCGATAGTCGGTCGTCTGCCCGGTATACTGCTCGATCTGTGACGTACTGTAATCGCCGGGATCATACGTCACGTCAGCGAGGTATGCTGCGGCAACGGCGTTGACCTGCGAGTATGTGACAGGTTTTGCCCCGCCCTTGATGCCGCGCACCGCGCCCCCCATCTGCGCGATCTTGTATGTTTCCGCGCCGCCGGTCTTTTCGCGGATGGCGTCGGCGATGTCCTGCACGGCGGCTTCTTCGTAGAGCTTTTTCAATATGCCACCTCCGTGCCGTCGGCGATGGTCACGGTCTGCGCCGTGCTGCCGTCATACGTAATGCTCGTGCCGCCGATTTGGATCGTCAGCGCCTTCGGGTTCGGCAGCGCGGCGGGTGCGATGTTCTGCGTCATCAGCTCGATCCTGACCGGGACATCCCAGACGTCGCTGGTCGTTTTCGCCTGGAGCTTGACGACGCAGAACGTGTGCTGTTCGGAATCGGCCACGAGCGACGAGAACGTGAGGATGCCGTTTGTCGCGCCCTGATAGAGCATCAGGAATCGCTCGCCTTGAAACTCAAGCTGCGCATAGACGCGGTGCGTCGGGTTTGCGCTGACGTAGGCGTGCAGCTCTGCCGGCGTCATGTCGGCCGTCGTGCCGGACATATCGCCGCCGACGTGGAGGATGCGCGTCTGCCGCACCATGCCGTCGAGCGCCGTCTTGTCCGCCGCCGACATCAGACCGGCCGCGCTTTGTGTCGCGGCGGTCTTTTCGGCCTTGCCGTCCCACGCGGCCGCGCGCTCCGCCGTGATGCCGTCGAGCGCATCCTTGTTCGCGTGCCAGTGGCGCATGGCGGAGTTCATGGCGATCTGGTGGCTCTGTCCCGGCGACGGGACGGCAGCGCCGTTCGTGCGCTGGTGCCACTTTGCATATTCGTCGAGTGCGGCGTTAAACAGCACCATGCTGTCGGCGTAGTGTGCGGTCTCGTGCGCGGCGTAGTCGCACATGGCGATGACGTAGTACACGTACAGCCGGTCAAACGGCGCCGGCACGAGCAGCGGTGTGCCGCGCTCGGTGTCCGCGTCATAGGTCACGCACTGCTCGGGCGCTGCGTCGAGGATGCGCATCTGGATCATGTGCTCGCACTCGTTGAGCCACTGGATCTTCGCCGCGTCGTCCCATGCGTTCGGGCAGATCGCGTCGATGCGCGTGAGCGCCTGCTGAAGCGTCGCCATGCTCAGAGCCCCAGCGCGCCGCTCTCGGCGGCAAAGCGGGCGGTCTCGCGCTCGATGAGCGCGCCGGTGCGTGCGTCCTGCGCCTCACCCTGCGCGAGCACGAGGGCAAAGCGGCGCGCGATCGTCACGTCCTCGCCGCGCGGGATGCGCACGGTCTCACCGTTGACGGTCACGATCTTGTCCTCCTTGTAGCTGCCGTTGTCACGAAACAGGTGCACGGTCACGGGCTCGCTCAGCCAGGCCTCGGCGGCGCGGTCGGTCATTTTTCTGGTTGCCATAGTGTATTCCTCCTTGTGTGAATGCGTGCCTCCCACCTTGCGGCGGGAGGATCAGCTTGTAAAGAGCCTCGCAGAGTTTCGCCGCCGGAGCGGCGAAAGAAAGCGAAATCATTTTCTCAGGCGACATGTGCGGCTGAGAAAATACTTCTCGGCCTGCAAACGTGCGAGCTGTCCGCCTTCGGTGGACAGCGAGTGCGATGCAGTCAGGCCGCAATCCCTTTCTGTCAAAAAAGCGAAACTTTTTTGACAGCCTCTGCCTCCCGCCTTGCGGCGGGAGGCATTTGGTTTCTTACTCGGTGTAGGTGCTGCAGGTCTCGATGCGGCGGATGGCGCTGTCATCGAGGCGCACGGCGACCTTCGTGGCCTTCCAGCCGACGCTTGCGCGCTGGTTGAGCGGGTCGCCCGTACCGGCAGAGCCGAGCTGCTTGACAATGTGCTCGAGCCCGCCGCCGGTGATCTCGGTCGTGCCGTAGCCGTCCGCGCCGAGCACGAGCGTGGCGTACACGTCGCGTCCCTGCGCGCCGGCCTCGCCGGGGTAGAGGATGGCGTTGTCCTCGACTGTGACCGGGGCGTCGACGGTCATGGAGCTCGCGGTGTTTTCCTTGACGGTCACGCAGGCATTGCCGATGAGCACCTGACGGCCGACGAGCGCGCCGGGCTTGACCGTGCCGCCGTCGAACGCGACGGTGGTCTTGCCGCTCACCGCGCCGTTTGCGAGCAGCGTGCGGCTGTCGGCGGCCAGATCTTCGGCGTGGAAGATCTTCGCCTCCGTGCTCTCAACGAAGCGGCAGCCCTCGATCTTGCCGATCTCGCCCTCATACATGTGCTCCGTGTCCACGTACTGGTGCGGCGCGAGCCACTTCGGGTCGTTCATGAGGTCGTATGCCACGTCGGGGTGGATGATGACCGGGAACGCGCCGTCGATACGGCGGCAGTTGGCGTTTTTGAGTGCGCGCACGGCGCGGCGGATGCAGTCGACGGTCAGGTAGTTGTTGTCGGCAGCGCCGGCATTGCCGCCGCGCAGCAGGTAGCGGGCGGACACAGACTCGTCGGCGTACTGCACGTTGTCGCCGCCGACGAGCACCTCGCGCGTGATGGTGTCGAGCGTGCGTCCGGCCTGCGCGCCGAGCAATTTCGTGGCCATGGTGAGGTTGTTGTCGATGGCGGTCAGCAGCAGCAGGTCGCTCATCTGGATGTAGCCGCCGTACTGACGCACGGCCGCCTCAACGGTGCTCATGCTCAGACTCTGCCCGTCGGGGGTCACGCCCTCGGTCAGAGCGGTCAGCGCCTTGCCGAGCGGGGCGAAGCGGCGAAACTGGATCGTCTTGCCGCCGTTTGCGGGGATGGGATGCTTCTGTGCGAACTGATCGTGCACGAGCTCGGGCTCGGCCGCGTCGATGAGGTAGTCGGAATAGAACGTTTTCATCTCCTCGGTCAGGCTCTGCTGGGTGGTCACCTGCGTGTTTGCGTCAAACAGGCGCAGGTCCATGCGGATGTTTTCCATACTCATGTCTCCTTTTTTCTCTGCTGTCCGCTTCCGGGGACAGCGCCGGGGCAGCACCCGGCCGCTGCGCTGCCGTTGGGTTCATCCTGTGCGGGGGCGCGGCCGGTGTCCTCCGCAACGTGACCGGGGTAGGCTTCGGCGAGCTGCCGCAGACCCGTCACGGCCACGGTAAACGCCGCGCGCACATCGGTCCGGTCGTCGGCTGCGATGGCTGCGTGTCCGGCGCCGAGCGTCCGCTGCACGCCCTGTGCGCCGAGCGTGTCGAGCGCACCCGCCAGCGCGCACATGAGTGCGGATGCCCCGGCGCACACGATGTCGCTGCCCGGGCAGTACGCCGCGTGACCGTCCGCGCGCAGCACGCACCGGCCGTTCCGGCAGATGTACGCGAAGCGGGTCACAGGCTCAGCTTCACGCGCTCGCCGCGCTCCGCGCGCGCGGCAAGCTCCGCACGGTCGGCGCGGCTCATACGCGACACGTCCGGCCGCACCACGATGCCCGCACCGCCGCTGCCCAGCCCGTTTTCGACCGGGCGCAGACCGCGGGCGCGGATGTGCTCGCTCACGCGCTGCTCGGCGCTGCGTCCGGCGCGCAGACAGGCCGTCTCCAGCAGCGCCTGCGCGTGCAGCGCAAACCATGCCGTGCGCACGTCTATGCCCGCGCGCAGCAGCGCGCAAAACCGGCCATCCTTCAGCGCCGCACCCAGATCAAAGTCCGGGCATTGCGCCGTCAGCTCGTCCGCCTCGCGCGACCAGCGCGCGGCGGTCTGCTCGGCCGCGCGGCGCATATTCTGCTCCTGCCTGCGCTCGATCGCGCCGCGCAGCGCGCCGACGGTCACGGTTTGTTCAGCGGCTTCCGCCGGCGCTTCGGTCTGTGCCGCAGCGGAGGCGGTCTGCTCGGCTGCGGTCATGTTGTTTTCATCCATGCTCTGCTCTCCCTTCTGCCCTCAGCGGGCGTTGGCTGTGATGATGCGGTTTTTCTCCTCCTGCGCTTTTTGCAGCGCATCCGTGCCCGCGTCCGCTTCCGGTGTCTCCGGCTGCGGCGGCGCAATGCTGCCGCGCACGGCCTCGAGCACCTTGTCGCGCCCGGGAAACTGCATCATTTCCAGCATCGGCACGGCCTGCTGCGCGAAGGCGGGGTTAAAGACGCCGAGCTGGTACAGCTGCCGCGCCAGCTCGTTTTGCGATGCGGTCGCATACGGGCTCTCCTTTTGTGCGTGCACGGATACGTCAAAGGCCGGCGCGCGGCAAAGCGCCCCGCCGTCCGTGTCCATGCCCACGACGCGGGCGCGCAGTCCGGCGTTGGAGTAGGTGCAGAAGGTATAGCCCTGCGCGCCCGGCGCCGCCACGCGAAACGGGCGCGTCTCGGTGTAATAGGCGCGGATGAGCTCGATCACGAGCTCGACCACGCGCTCAAACGCGCGGTAGCTTGCGCGCAGCGTGTCGCGGCTGGATTTGCTTCCGGCCTCCTGCAGCGCGGCAATGGCGCTCGCCGCCGTCACGCCGCCGGACACGCTGCCCTGCGTCACGTCGCGGCTGTTGCTCGTCTCCTTGAGCTCGTTGATCTTGAGCTGCAGCATATTCACCCACTGCCCGTCGAGGTTGTAGAGGCTGATCTGGCGCAGCCGCTCGTCGTCAATGCTGCCCTCGACCTCGACGAGCGGCTTTGACCAGTCGAGAAATTCCTGCGCATTCACGCCGCAGCCCTTTTTCACCCAGAAGCGCGGTGTGGAGGCCTTCATGCTCATCTCGAGCAGGTTGCCGCTCAGCCGGTCGATGTACTGCTGCGGATCTTTGCTCACGGCGATCATGCCGAAGCCGCACGGCGTTCCGGCCTCGGGGTAGAGCACGTCAAACACGACCGGGTACTGTCCGTGCGGGTAGAAGCCCTCGGCCATGGCGGGGTCATTCTCGCTCGCGTAGAGCAGGTCGCGCCCGGTGAATTTCACAAGGTGCAGCGCCGTTCCGCCGCCGGGCAGCGGCTTTTTGTAGTACCAGTCGACGACGATGCTCTTGTTCGACGTGTCCACCGCGTCGTCGTAGAGATACTGCGCCAGCTCCACGCCGCAGCTTCCGGGGCGCGCATCCGGCCACGCGGCCGCGATGTCGTCGTTGTCCATGAGCGCGCACACGAAGAGGTTGCGGCTGGCCTGAATGTCGGTGATGCCCGGCTCCCAGAACAGATTCAGCAGGTCGAGCTGCCGCACGGCCACGTCGCCGAGACCGCCGCTGCCGGCGCTGTCCCAGAACACGCCGTAGGCCGCGCACCCGTGCTTGAGCTTATACCACCACGCGTCCGACCACACCTGCTCGAAGTGCGTCTTTTCCAGCACCGCCGGTACGATGGCCGACAGCGCCTTTGCATCCGGCTCGTCGGCCTCGCTGCGCGGCAGGATCACCGCCTCCGGAAAGCTGTCCATCGCGTCGGCGTGCTTCGAGACGATGGCGTTGAACAGCCACGCGCTCGTCGGTTCAACCACGTCGGCGCCCTGCTCGCGCCGCCGGTCGCGCAGATACTGCCAGTGCCGCAGCCGGTACCACTGCTCATCGGCGATGATGCGCGCCTCGAGTGCGCGCTTGCCGTCTTTGTAGCGGCGCAGCAGCTCCGTGCCGCGCGCAACATCGTCGGGCGTGATCACGGGCTCACTCATGTCCGGCAGCCCGGCCTCTGCCGCCGCACGGTAGGGCAGGGGGTTCGTTTTTTCGTTTGTCATAGACGCTCCTTTGCTGCCGTTTCCGGCAAGTAGTTTACATAACATTTTGAATTTTGCGATAAAAATAGACTGCCACCGCAGCCTTTCTGTGTTTACATAATCAATTGCTCAACGGGTCGAACACCTGCGGCGTCCGCTGCACCGCCGGGCGCGGCGCGATGGGATCGGACTGGCACAGATACCGGATCTCGTCGGCGATGTGGTCCTCCTGCCGTGTGTCGACGTCCTCGGGCGCGTGCGCGTCGTAGCGCAGCAGCGGCAGCGTGCGCCGCGTGTCCCGGCAGTTGCGGAATACGTACAGCATCGGCAGTCCCGCCGCATCGAACGCGAGCCGGTAGTGCACCTGCATCCAGCCGGGCAGGCGCTGGTGGTCGCCGGGCTCGAAGTACACGCCGTACCGGTCGGCGATGTCGGCGATGCTGTCGCCGCGCGATGCGTCCCAGATCGCGGGGTCTGCCACACCCCGGATGTCCCGTCCGCGCAGATAGGGGTGCGTGGTCTCGGTGGCGCGGATCTGCGTGAAGATCTGCTCCGGCGTCCAGCGCACGCCGGTGTCCGGCTCGCCGGGCACGCAGCCGTACAGCTCGAGGATGCGGTAGAGCCGGCCGTCGAAATCCACCGCCCACCAGCCCACGGAAAACGGCTTTGCATACCCGAAGTCGAAGCTGCGGTATACCCGCCATGTGTCCGGAATATCGAACGGCTCGATCACGTGCGTCCACTTTCCGTCGGCGTAGTGTGCAGGGTCGTCGCGCCATTCGGCGAATACCTGCCCTTCGTACACGTTCCAGTCGCCCTCAAGATGCGCGCGCCGCTTTGCCGGCGGCAGCGCCTCGAGCCGCTTGAGATAGCCGGGGTCGCGCTGCATCAGCACCTGATTGTCATAGACCTTTGCCGGTATGAACACATAGTCCTGCGGGGACTCTCCGTCCCGGAACGCACGGTCGATGAACAGACGCTTGATGTACGCGTGCCCCGGGCCGCCGGGGTTGCAGGTATAGTAGATGCGCGGCGTGAAATCCGTGCGCGTCGTGCGCAGGCAGGTCGCGATGAAGGTCAGCCAGTCGGGCTCAAAGTTTGTCGCCTCCTCGAAGCCGATCACTTCGTACTCCTGCCCCTGATACTGCGCGCAGTCGCTGTCGTTGTCGCAGTAGCCCATCACGAGCCGCGACCCGTTCGGAAAGCGAAACGCGCGCTCGGTGCTGCTCCACGCGGCATATCCCTCAAGCTCCCGCTGCAGCGGCAGGATGTGGTTTGCGCGCAGTTCCGGCAGCGTCCGGCGCAGCAGCAGGAGCTTCAGCCCCGGGTAGCGCATGGCGAGCATGACGAGCTTGCGCCGCATGGCCCAGCTCTTGCCGCCGCCGCGCGCCCCGCCGTAGGCGACGTTTGCCGCCTCTGCACGGAAAAATTCCTGTTGGCGCGGACTCGGCGTCTCGCGCCGCAGCACCTTATAAATGTAGGGCTCGTTTTTGCGTGCCATTGCCTCACCTCACCGGCTCCATTGCTCGAGCGCGCCCTCAAAGCGCAGCACCTGCGGCTCTGCCTCGCCGGTGTCCTTGTCGCTCGCCTGACCGAGCACCATCCCCGCCGCCTTGAGCCGCAGCTCCGGCTTCACGGTCGTGTCGGCCGCCATCTCGGCCAGCTGCTCGAGGATGCGCGCCTTTTCGTCCTCGAGGTCCATCATGTCCCGCGCTCCCGGTACGAGAGCACGTAGTCCTCGCCCTCGGCCGCCGCCGCGAATTCGTAGCGCGTGAGTGCGTCGTGCACATCCTGCTTCGGCAGCCGCAGTGTGCCGCCGTCGCCCCGGCGCACACACAGCGCCGCCATGATCGCGCCCGCGAGCCCCAGCAGCTCCTCATAGGCCGCGCGCTGCGTGCGCAGCTTGCGCCGCAGCGCCGCGTTCGTCTCCTGTCCCATGTACCATCCTCCTTTTGTGTTTTCCGCCAGCCCGACCGCGAGCACCCGCTGACCGCGAGCACCCGCTGACCGCGAGCACCCACTGACCGCGCCGCCGGCTGTACCCACAACCATCTGCTGACCTCGCCTCGCTTTCGGCAAACGGTTTACATAATTCTTCGCACGGATGTCTTTTACGGCAGCCGTGCGGGTTTTCGGCGGCCGTATCTATGCCGCGCGGTGCGCACCCCTTCTATTTCCATTTTATTATGCATTTGCATATATGTCAAGTGAACAATTATCTAAACTTCCGTTTTTCGCGGATGCCGATGTTGCCGTCTCGTGCCAAAAGTCCGGGAATGTCCGACGTTTAGGTTGACATAATGCAAAAATCAGATTTTGACTCTTTTCTCCGCGCCCCCACTTTGCGCGTCAGATTCGGCGAAAATCCGGCGCTGCGCCCCACGCTTGCTGGAAAGGAAAGCAAAAAAGGTTGCAATCTCGTAACACTTGGTGTAAAATATGCATCTGTGTATGCGTGTTATGTTAACGCTCATTCAAAATCCGGAACAAAGGAAGTACGATATGAAGAAACGAATCCTCAGCCTGGTGCTGACGCTGTGCCTGCTTGCGGGGCTGCTGCCCTGCCTGACGATGGGCGCCGCGGCGGCCAGCCGGGTCGATGCCGCGCCGTATGCGAGCGTGGAATATGCGAAAAATTCAGACGTGAAAGCGGGCACCGTGCGCTATATCTCGCAGGTGCCGTCCTACACGGATCAGTTCTGCGCCGATTACTGGGGCAGCTATGTCAGCTATGCCAACCACGAGTGCTTTACGGCGTGCATCTCCATGGCGCTGTCCTACCTCGGCATCGACGCTACGCCCGGCGCGCTCGGCGACTATTGGCGCAGCCGCGGACATTACGGCAGCCCCTTTGCCACCACGCCGGAGGACGTCGCCTTCAGCGGCGCAACCTATAACAAGACCTCGCTTGCCGAGGCCATCTCGCGCTATGCCGGCGGCGAGGGCAGCTATAGCCCGCCGATCATTCACCTCAACAGCTATTCGGCCAACGGTCACTATGTCATGATCATCGGTCAGGTCTCGGACACGGAATACCGCGTGCTCGACCCGGCCTACAAGACGATCTATACCATGACGCTCACAAACGGCAGCACCGTCCACTATTTCAAGGGCAGTGAGCGTGTCACCGAGGCCGTGCAGTATTACTATCCCGTGCATCACTGGAGCACCTGGACTGCGATCACGACGGAAGACGGCACCGTGCACATGGAGCGCACCTGCTCCGTCTGCGGCAAGACCGAGACGGCCAGGATCCCCGACCCCTGTGTCGGCGACAAGTATTGCGCCGGCAGCGCGTTTGATGACATGGTCTCCGCCGGTCACTGGGCGCACAAGGGCATTGACTACTGCGTACTCTTCGGTCTCATGAGCGGTATCGGAGACGGTCTGTTCGACCCCAACGGCATGACGACGCGCGCCATGCTCGTCTCCATCCTCTACAGCATGGCCGGCAAGCCGGATGTGTCCGAGCTGCCGGAGATGCCGTTTGAGGACGTCAAGCCGGGCACTTGGTATGCCAACGCCGTGCGCTGGGCATATGCAAACCAGGTCGTCGCCGGCGTGGACAATACGCACTTTGCCCCCAACGCCTGCCTCACGCGCGCGCAGCTCGTCACGATGCTCTACCGTGCCTACGGTCCGGAAAAGGGCATCCGTCCGCGCCCGATCGGCGGCTATACCGACTGGAGCGAAGTCCCCGAGTGGGCGTATCCCGCCATGACCTGGGCGGTCTCCATGTGCCTGATCAGCGGCACGAGCGCCGCGACGCTGAGCCCGAACTCCGGCGCCGCCCGCGCGCAGTTGGCCACCATTATGATGCGCACCTGTGAGCTTCAGGGCGAGCTGGACCCCTGAAAAATCGGACAAACGAGTAGAAAAGTTCCGAAAAGTGTGCAAAAACGTTACAATATCAGCAGAATGACCAATGAATTATGGTGACAGGTGGGTTACTATAAGAGCGATCCCAATAACCAGCGCCGGTTTCTGCCGGCAGCGAAACGGAGGCACACTTCATGAAGCAGAATCGGACGCGCACGGCGCTTGCGGACGCCTATCTGCGTCTGCTCAACGACTACACGATCGACCGCATCACGGTCAAGATGATCACGGATGCCGTTGGCTGCAGCCGCAAGACGTTCTACTATTATTTCACGGATGTGTACGTGCTCACGCAGTATGTGTTTGAGCTGCGCGTGCAGCACTTTCTGAACACAAACGGCAATTTCGAGACCATGCGCGAGGGCTTTCTGACGCTCGCGTCGAACCTCTCGAACGACCGTCAGGCCATCCTGAATATCTACCATGGCTACGGCAAGGAAGAGCTGGAGCGCTTCACGTGGGAGACGAGCGATTACTATGCCCGTCAGGTCATCACGCGCTATGCGCAGAACATGGACATCGCGCCAGAGGATCTCGAGGCGATCATCCGTATGTATACGGACATGATGTTCGGTATGCTCATCGACTGGATCAACAACGGCATGGAGGGGGACTATTCCCGCAAGCTGGACATCGCGCTCACGGCGCTCATGCCGGTGCTGCGTGCCAACTGCCGCAGCGCGAAAGCCGCCGCCGCGCAGCAATGATCCCATAGAACCACGATATGATCGCGCAAAAAGCGCTCGGGCAGTTTTGCCCGAGCGCTTTTTGATTGTCCGGTTTACTGCTCGCAAAATCCCATCAGTATGGTTGCGACCTCTGCGCGCGTGCCGATCTTCTGCGGCGAGAGCGTGGTGGCGGACGTGCCGCAGATGATGCCTGCGCTCACGGCCCATGCCATTGCCTCGCGCGCCCAAGGCGAAATGTTCGCCTGGTCCCGGTAGGCGGACAGCGCGCCCGCGCCGCCGGTAAGCTGCTCGCTGCGGCTCGCGTAGCCGTAGAGCATCGTCACGAGCTGCTCGCGCGTGAGCGGCTCGTTCGGCGCAAACTTCGTTGCCGATACGCCCGCTGCCACGCCCGCGTTGTATGCCCAGATGACGGCGTCGGTGTACCAGTCACCGCCGGCATCTGTCAGCGGGCAGCTCATGCCGCTGACGGACGGTGCACCCTCCAGCGCGTAGAGCACCTGCACGAACATGGCGCGGGTCATCTGCGCATCCGGCGCAAAGCGGTTGCTGCCGGTGCCGGCCATGAGCCGGCCATACTTGACGTAGTCCACGCCGGGCGCGTACCACGCGCTTGCGGCCACATCGTCAAACAGTCCCGCGTAGCTGACGCGCTGCTTGTTGGTCATGTACGTGTCCGACAGGCAGCGCATCCAGGCAAGACACGCCTCGCCGAAATGTGCGCTCATGATCACGAGCAGGTTTGCCAGCAGCGTCATCGTCGTGCCGGGGTACTTGAGCGCCATCCTGGACAGGCGCGGCACGAGCGTTGCAAACGCGTCGCGGATGCCGTCGAGGTCATAGGTCACGATGCCGTTTTCCTTGAGCGCCTCGACCATATACTCGGTGAGGAGCTTAACGGCGGTACCGTTTTTGAGCATACCGGGGATGGTCAGCGAGTAGAAGAGCTTCTTGGCGTTGTCCTGCACCTTCTTGGCAAAGCTCTCAGCCACGCCGGAGGTGTCGCGGTCGGCAGCGCCGAAGATGTCGCCGAGCAGCGCGATGAGGTAATCCTGCAGATTGTCGGCGTAGTCCTGCCGCGAGGAGACGAGGCACGTCGTGATCGCCTCACACAGGTCAACGTAGAATTCCTCCTGCGTCATGTTGACCTTGAAGATCTTGCCGAGGTCGCCGCTCGTGATGTCCTTCGGGTCGATGCCCCACGCCTGGAAGTGGTCGGGCCAGTAGATGTTGCCGCCGTTGTTCGGGATGCGGTAGAACTCGTTGAGCATCTTCGCTTTGTAGTTGAGGTAGTTTGCGTCGCCCTTCGTCGGCACGACGCGGTCAACGCCGTAGCGGGCAAAGTCCCAGCTGTCGAATGCGACATAGGTCACGAGGTCGTTGGCGTTGACGATGTTGTGGATGTTTTCATACACGCGTCCCTGCACTTCGTCCTTGGTCGCGCCCATGGGCGGCTCGTAGCAGTAGCAGTACAGGTCGTGCGGGCTGAGACTGACGCGCGCGCCGAGGCTGTAGCCATCGTCAAGCATACCGCCGACCATGTTGGCCACGGACGCGCTGCGGCTGTAGCCGCTGATCCAGAGCTTCACGCGGCCGGTGATGCCGGCCTCGGCGATGTATGCGCGCAGGTAGTCGAGCACCTGATCGCGGCCCATGGCGAAGCCTGCGTGCTCGCCGGAGGCGCCGAGGCGCGCATTGCCGCCCCACTCAGCGTGGTAGTTGTTGCCGCGCACGCCGACGGCGATGAGGGTGTATTGGCCGCCGTTGTCGCGGATGGTCTTGCTGGCGCAGTTGATGCCGATCGAGTCGGTCTCGGCCGGCTGGGTCATCCACTTGTTGGAGCGGATGTTTTCAAAGCCGCACTGCTTTGCCAGCGAGACAAAGTTGCGGTTGCCGGTAGCCTGATGATCCTCTTTTTCGGAGTCCTTGCTGGAAAACGCCGCGAAGGCGAGTCCCAGCGACATCTCCGCGAGATCCTGTCGATAGGTGTAGCCGCTCTTGGTGAACAGCTCGTCGCTGTAGGTAAAGGTCGCCGCGTAGTCATGGGTATCCACTCCGTGACCGGAAGCGTAGCGCACCGTGACGGTCTTGCTGTCGCTCATGTTCGCCGCGGCCGTAGCCGGCATGAGCGACACGATCAAAACCAGACACAGCAGCAGGCTGATGATGCGTTTTTTCATGTTTTTTCCTCCCAATTTTGTAGTTTTGTATTCCAAATCCACCAAATTCATTATACGGAACAAAGCCGTGCTTGGCAAGTAGCACTTGCCGCCGCTCTGCTCAAAAATGGGAAGGAAGGCGCAAAAAGCACTCCGCAGCATCTCACGCTGCGGAGTGCGGATATCGGTCACGGTCACTGCCGGAACATGGTGTAGGCGCGTCCGTCGCCGACGGCATCGGCGATCATCATGCGGCTGTTGAGCACGGAGAAGCGGTAGAACGCCACGGCACCCTCGTCTGCGCTGTCGTAGATGGCGTTGCCGCGGATGACGCAGTCCTTTTCGCCGAGACCGGGCAGGGAACAGGTCACGCCCTCGTCGGACACGGTCAGCTCGCCCGCGTCACTGCTCCAGCTTCCGGACAGGAACACCCGTGCGTAGCTGTCGTTGCTCATGAGGATCTGGTTCGTGTCGGAAAAGCCGACGAGATCCAGCAGCTTCTGCGCCGCCTGCGCGTTGGTCAGATCGGCTGCGAGCGCAAGCTGACCCACGCTGTCGCACAGGTGGGCGTTTGTGAGAAACAGGCGCTTGGAGCTGTCGGAATAGTTGCGCTCGGCGAGCACGGTGTATTCGGCCAGCGCGGTCTGATAATCCTGTGCGCTGTAGTCGTTTGCGGCCGCGGCGTAGATCTGCGGCAGGCTCTTGGCCTCCATGGCGTCGAGCACACCGCTGTAGACCAGCAGCTCGCTGTCGGTGTGGTTTTCGTACAGATCGTCGATGTACATCAGCGCCTGCGTGTACTGTCCGGCCTGATAGAGCCGTCCGGTGCGGATGATCTCCGTGCGCAGGTCGTTGTCGCCTGCGGGAAAGAGCTTGATGTCGCGCCGCCGGGTCTCGGCGGTGTCGAACTGGAAGTTGCAGATGGCGTCCTTGACGCTGCGGTTGACGGCGGCGTCTTGTGAGGCGACAACGGCAAACCCCGTGCCGACGGCGACGAGCACGATGACGATCCCGATGAGCAGCGTGCGCAGACGCTTGTTGCGCCAGATCTTTTCATGCAGGACCGGTCGTCCGCACTGCCAGCATCGGTGTGCGCCATGCGGCAGCTCCGCGTTGCACTCCCGGCATTTCATGTGCCATTCCCCCCCTTGCGCGGTCGACTGCGCCCGTCCATCCCGGAACGAACGCACCGTTTATTATAGCCGATTTGCGTGCGTTGCGCAAGTCGGCAAATAGGAAAAGCATAGGAAACCTGTCAGGACTCCGCTAAGAAACCGGCAGGAAATGCGTTTTTCTCTGCTGCGTGCGCGTTTGTATGGCCGCGGCGCTTGACATTGGGTGCAGTGCGCGTAAAATATACATGAACCGGTATTGCCGCCAACCATCCGCCGCGAAAATGTGTGTGTCGTGACGGAACGCAAAGAAAGGGGTAAAGAACCATGTATACAAATGCATTCATCCACTGGGGTCTCGATCTTGCATCTCAGATCCTCGACATCTGTCAGGAGGGCAAGGCCAAAGAGATCGTGGACGCGATCAACGACTGGTATCCTGAGCTCTTGTAAAAACGCAGCGATCCCGTCCCCGGAGGCAGCCTCCGGGGACTTTTTCGTGTCGAACGGCGGAGATTGGGCAGACAAGCGCGCACACAAAGGTTGAAATTCGCCGCACGGCGCGCTATACTATCGCCAGATCAGACTCCGGCTGGTCACTGTTTTTATAAGGAGATTGACCCATGCAAAGGTTTGAAAAGCACAGCCCGGTCGTCGTGACCGAGGTCACGACCAGGCACGAGCTGCGCCAGTTTATGCAGTATCCCAACCGGCTCTATGCCGACAACCCGAACTATATCCCCTCGTTTTACGGTGACGACCTCGATGACTGGACCCCGGGCAAGAACCCCGCATTTGACTATTGCGAGGCGCGCTGCTGGCTTGCGCGGCGCGATGGGGAGATCGTCGGCCGCATCGGCGCGATCCTCAGCCACAAGGCCAACGAAAAGTTCGGCACGCACTGTATGCGCTTTAGTCAGGTGGACTTCGTGGATGATTCCGAGGTCTCGGCGGCGCTCTTCGGCACGGTCGAGCGCTGGGCACGTGAGAAGGGCTGTGATCAGGTGCACGGTCCGCTCGGCTTCACGGACTGCGACCGCGAGGGTATGCTCGTCGACGGCTTTGACCGCCGCAGCCTGTTTTTCACAAACTACAACGCGCCGTATTATCCCGAGCATCTGACCCGCCTCGGCTACCGCAAGGACGTCGACTGGATCGAATACCGCATTGCCGTGCCCGCCCCGGGCAGCACGGAGGCCGAGCGCCTGCACAAGCTCTCGCAGTACATCCTCAAGCGCAAGAACCTGCACGTGGCCACGCTGCATCACAAGAGCGAATACGGTCCTTACGTCCGTCAGGTCTTCGAGCTCATCAATGCGGCCTACGCGCCGCTCTACGGCGTCGTGGAGCTCTCGGACGCGCAGATCGAGCGCTATGCCAAAAAGTTCATCCCGCTCGTCGATCCGGAGTTTGTGTGCTTCGTGCTCGATGAGCAGGAAAGCCTCGTCGCCTTCGGTGTCACGACGCTCGACCCCTCGGTCGCGCTCAAGCACTCCGACGGCCGCCTGTTCCCATTCGGCTGGGCGGGCGTGCTCAATGACCTGCACCACGGCGACACGCTCATCATGCTGCTCACGGCCGTGCGGCCGGACCTGCAGACCGAGGGCATCAACGCCATCATGATGGACCACGTCTGCCAGAGCTGCAACCGCCACGGCGTGCAGTTTGCCGAGACCGGCCCCATGCTCGAGAAAAACGACCACATCCTCGCACAGTGGAAGCGCCTCGACAAGGAGCAGCACAAGCGTCGCCGCTGCTTCATCAAGGATCTGGATCACGATGTGAACGCGGCCAACGCCGCCGCTGCCGCCGCCGCGGAAGCGGAGAGCGCGCAGTAAAAACGGACAGCAATGCGCAGCGCGCCGGCTCGTAAGAGCCGGCGCGCTGCTGCTGCAAAGAAAAAAGACGCTGCAGACAGGCCGCAACCCCCTTTGCCAAAAAGCAATACTTTTTGACAGTCTAAAAAAAGACGCTGCCGGAGGCAGCGTCTTTTTTATGCACGGTTTTCTCAGCCCTTTGCGCGCTCGAGATACTCGCCCACGCGGGTGTCGACGCGGATGCGGTCGCCGGGGTTGATGAACAGCGGCACCTTGATCTCAGCGCCGGTCTCCAGCGTAGCGGGCTTGGTGGCGTTGGTGGCGGTGTTGCCGGCAAAGCCCGGATCGGTCTCGGCCACTTCGAGCTCGACGAACGTGGGCGGCTCGACCTGGAACACCTTGCCCTTGTAGGAGCTGATGGTGCACTCCATGTTCTCCTTCACGAAGCGGAAGTTGCTGCCGAGGGCGCTCTCGTCGATGGGGACGAGATCATAGGTCTCGGGATCCATGAAGTAGTAGAGGTTGCCGTCGTTGTAGCTGTACTCCATCGTCTTGCGGTCGATGGTGGCGCTCTCGAACTTGGCGGTGGGGTTGAAGGACGTCTCGGTCACGGCGCCGGTGATGACGTTTTTCATCTTCGTGCGCACAAAGGCCGCGCCCTTTCCGGGCTTGACGTGCTGGAATTCGACGACCTGCATGACCTGGCCGTCCATCTCGAACGTAACACCGTTGCGGAAATCGCCTGCTGTAATCATATAGGAATCCTCCTCAAGAATAATTAGAATCAAAAATCTTATATAGTTTACACGATATTGTCTGGTTTGACAAGCGGATATTTACAGAATGATCAGATTTTTCGGGCTTCGCGTGAGAATTTCCGCCCCATCGGCCGTGAGATGCAGCACATCCTCGATGCGCACGCCGAATTTTCCGGGCAGATAGATGCCGGGCTCTGCGGAGATGACGGTGTGCTCCGGCAGCTTTGCGTGTGCGCCGGGCGCGGCGATGGGGTGCTCGTGGATGTCGAGACCGAGGCTGTGCCCGAAGCTGTGCCCGAAGTAGTCGCCGTAGCCGGCGTCGCTGATGACCTTGCGCGCGGCGGCGTCCACACGTTCGCCGGTCACGCCGGCCTTCGCGGCGGCGATGCCGGCCAGCTGCGCGTCGAGCACGGTCTGGTATACGGTGCGCATCTCGTCGCTCGGCATACCGACGGCGACGGTGCGCGTCATGTCCGAGCAGTAGCCGTTTTTGCGGCAGCCGAAGTCCATCGTCACGAAGTCGCCCTCGGCCACGCGCCGGTCGCCGGGCACGCCGTGCGGCATACTCGTGTTCGGGCCGGTGAGTACGATGGGGTCAAAGCTCGTGCCCTCCGCGCCGAGGCGCAGCATGCGGTAAATGAGCTCGGCCGCGATCTCGCGCTCGGTCATGCCGGGGCGGATGACGGTGCAGATCTGCGCAAACGTCTCGTCCGTGATCTGCTGTGCCTGATACATCATCGCCAGCTCCTCCGGCTGCTTGGCTGCGCGCAGGGTGCGCAGGATGCTCTGTGCCAGCTGGAGCTTGAGCCCGAGCAGCTGCTCGTAGGCCGTGAATTCGGCGTAGCTCGTCGTCTGCTCCTCTGCGCCGAGCAGCTGCACATTTGCCTCACGCAAAATGCCCTGCACGAGCGTGCGCATCGGCGCCTCGCGCGAGCACAGCAGCACCTGCGCGATGCCGGTCAGCGCGGCGTTTGCGGCCTCGATGTAGCGGGAGTCGGTGATGAAAAACGCCTGATGCACCGTCACGATCACCGTGCCGTCCGAGGACGGGAAGCCGGTGGCAAAGCGGCGGTCGTTTTCGTTGGTGAGCAGGATGGCGTCCAGATGCGCCTGTCTCAGCGCGCGCTGGATGCGGGCAATGTTGTTGGGCATGGATATGCACCTCCGTGGAATGTGGTTTGTTATGGTGTGCCTGTGGCGGGGTCTGTCAGGGCAAGATCGGCGGCGGTCATCGGCGCGTGCAGCACGTCGCCGTCCGCCTCGGCAAGACCGACGGCTGTCACGCCGTCGAGCGCCGTGCACGTCAATACCAGACAGGCCAGCGCCTGCGTGCGCAGGATGCCGCTCGCCGTCTCCGTCGCCGTCACCGTCAGCCAGAGCGTACCGTCGGCGTCGATGCGGCTGCCGTCGATCGTCAGCCAGTCGCGCACGGGGTTTGCGCACGTGCTGTCGCCCGGCTTCGCGCCGAGCGCGTCGAGCGCAGCCTGCATCGGGTCTGTGCCGCTGGGTACGCTGACCGTCTCTGGGTGCAGCAGGGCCGTTCCGCCGGTCTCGATGCGGTATACTGTCACGGTCTGCCGCCTTGCGCAGCCCGCGCAGCCGAGCGCGAGCAGGCTTGCCAGCAGCAGGGAAAGCCATCGCCTCATGTCTCCGGCACCTCCTTTTGCGCCTCGGGCGCGTTGTCCGCCTCTGCGCGCGGAAATGTCACGGTAAAGCGCGTGCCGTGCGGCTCCACGCCTTCCACGGTCACGGTGCCGCCGTAGAGCGCGGCCGCATCGTGCACGATCGACAGGCCGAGCCCGCTGCCGCCGTGCTCGCGCGAGCGCGCTTTGTCCACGCGGTAGAAGCGGTTGAAGATGTTCGGGCGGTCGGCCTCCGGGATGCCGATGCCGGTATCGGTCACGGACAGGATGCTCTGTGCATCGTGCGCCTCGACGCGCACGGTCACGCTCCCACCCGGAAGGTTATACTTGATGGCGTTTTCCACGAGGTTAAAGACGATGTGGTAAATGTCGTCCTCCGATGCGCACACGGTCGCGCCGTCGCTCATGAGACACGTGAGCGTCACGTCGCTCTTGGCCGCCAGCGGGCGCAGCAGATGCAGCGTCCCGTGCACGGCCTGCTGCAGGTCGACGACCGTCACGTCCGACTGCACGCCGTCGTCGCGGCGCGACAGGTCGAGCAGCTTCTCGGTCGTGCGCTGCAGGCGCTCGGCCTCGCTGCCGATGTCGGTCACAAATTCGCGCATCGTCTCGCTGTCCATGTCCGCGCTCTGCGAGATGCTGTCCGACAGCAGGCGGATCGACGCCAGCGGCGTCTTGAGCTCGTGCGATGCATCGGACACGAACCGGCGGCGCTGCGCCTCGGTCGTCTCGAGGCGCTCGGTGAGGTTGTTGAATTCGCGCCCGAGCTCGGTCAGCTCGTCATCGCCCGCAAGCGTCAGGCGAAAGCTGTAGTCGCCGTGCTGCACGGTGCGCACGCCGTCGGCAAGCTGCGTGATGCGCCGCGTGAGCATCTTGATGGAAAACCACAGCACCACGAGCGCGGCCGCGCCGATGCCGATCGTGATGGTGGCGAGGCGGCGCTGGATGTTGCCGATGAGCGCGGCGCGCTCGCTGTCGCTCTCGCACACGTACACCGCGCCGACGGTCTTGCCGCTGCTCATGACGGGCATGGCCGCGCGGCTGAGAAACGCCTCGCTCGTGTAGTGCGAGTAGAACACGGCCTGACCGTCGAGTGCGCGCACGAGCTCGGGATAGAGCGTGTACTTGCCGCGGATGTTGTTTTCGGCCGCGGAGTCATACACGGCCAGCCCCGTGCTGTCGGTCACGACGATGCGCGTCAGGTCGCGCAGATCGAGCAGCGCGAGCACCTGCCGGGTGTTGTCCGGCGTGAGATTGTCGAGCAGCGACAGGGAGGAGGACACGACGGCGGCGCGGTTGGTGAGCGCGCTCTGCTTTTCGGCGAACACGATGTCGCGCGAGGCGCGCGTGGGGTAGGTGTTGATGAGCGCGAGCAGGATCGCCACGAGCGCCGTGAACGTCACGGCGAAGCGAAACTGCACGCTTGATATCAGCTTGCGCGGCAGCCGGATGCGAAACGGACGTCTCTCCATCCGTCAGGCCTCGGCGAAGTAGTAGCCCACGCCCCACTTCGTGATGATGTATTCGGGGGCGGCGGGGTTGCGCTCGAGCTTTTCGCGCAGGCGGCGGATGTGCACGTCCACGGTGCGGATATCGCCCTGATAGTCGTAGCCCCACACGAGGTCGAGCAGCTGCTCGCGCGAGTAGACCTTGCCGGGGTTGCGCATGAGCAGCTCGATGAGGTCAAACTCCTTGAGCGTCAGCTCCACGTTCTGACCGAAGCGGTGTGCGCTGCGGCGCTCGGGGTCGATCTCAATGTGACCGCGCACGAGCTTGCCGCTGTCCGGCTCGGCGGGCGCTGCGGGCGCCATGCTCGAGCGGCGGATGAGCGCGCGGATGCGCGCCTTGAGCTCGAGGATGTTGAAGGGCTTGGTGATGTAGTCGTCCGCGCCGGATTCAAAGCCGATGAGCTTGTCCGCGTCCTCGCTGCGGGCGGTGAGCATGATGATCGGCACGGTGGAAAACTGCCGGATCTGCTGGCACGCGCCGAGCCCGTCGAGCTTCGGCATCATGAGATCAAGCAGGATCACGGCGTATTCGCCGTGGCGTGCCATGTCCACGGCGGTCTCGCCGTCGTAGCACACGTCGACCTGATAGCCCTCGTTTTCGAGGTTGAATTTGATGCCCTTGACGATGGTCTTTTCGTCGTCCACAACCAGAATTTTCATCGCAGCTCCTCCGTTTCGAGTCTTTTCGCGGAAATGGTTTGCTTTTCGCCGTCGGAATTATTATAATGAGTCAAGATATCGCTTTTGCCCCGGACGTGCGGCTGCGCCGTCTCCGGCCGGATATTCCATTATATCATAGTTCTATGGAGAAAGATATGAAAAAATATCGTATTTTGCCGCTGCTGCTCATCATCTGCCTGCTGCTGACGGCGGCCTTCCCGGTGTTCGCCGCGAAAAACACCGCGTCCGACGCAGCGGAATCCCCCGAACCCACTGCAAGCACCGCGTCCGACGGTGCGCCGCAAAGCATGGTGCAGGCACAGGAGGGCACGTATGTCCTCGGCAGCGATGCGGTCAAGACCGCGCTCGATGAAAAGCTGCAGGCCAACTGTGTCATGCTCGTCGACGAGGACAGCGGCCAGTATTACTATACCCGCAACATTGACGCCAAGGCCTATCCCGCGAGCCTGACGAAGATCATGACGCTGCTGCTCGCGGTCGAGGCGGTGGAGCGCGGCGATGTCAAGCTCTCCGACTCTGTCACGGCTTATGCCGACTGCAATGCCGACATGGTCGATGGTGCGAGCAATGCCGACATCAAGGTCGGCGAGACCATGACGTTTGAGGACTTTCTCTACTGCGCCATGATCTCCTCGGCGAATGAGGCGTGCAACGTCGTCGCGGAGTATGTCTGCGGCAGCATCTCGGCGTTCGTGGAGCGTATGAACACGCGCGCGCAGGAGCTCGGCTGCACCGGCACGCACTTTGCCAATCCCCATGGCCTGCCGAAGGACGATCACTATACCACGGCGCACGATCTTTACCGCATCACGAAGGAAGCGCTCAGCCACGAGCTCTTTGCCACGATCTGCAACACGGTCAAGCATACCGTCCCGGCCACGAACCTGTCCGAGGAGCGCACGCTCTCGAACACGAACGGTCTCATCAATCCCGATTCACCGATGTACCGCGGCTATTATTATGAATATGCCAAGGGTGTCAAGACCGGTCACACGGATGCCGCGGGCTACTGCCTCATCTCCACGGCGGAGAAGGACGGTGTGCGTCTGCTGTGCATCGTGCTCGGCGGCAAGGGTACGGCCCGCGCCAACGGCACGACGGATTTCGGCAGCTTTTCCGATACGCTCACGGCCTACCGCTGGGTGTTCTCCCACTATGGCTGGCGGGCGATCGTGAGCGCCGGCGATCTGATCTGCGAGGTGCCCGTGCGCTACGGGCGCGACGGCGACAGCGTCACCGTCCGTCCGGCACAGACGGTTTCGGCCGTGCTGCCTGCCGCCGACAGTGACGGCGCGCCGCAGTTCGAGCAGCAGGTCACGCTCTACTCCGAGCGCGACGGCAAGCCGCTTGAAGCACCCATCAAGGCGGGGGACGAGGTCGGTGAGCTCACGGTGACCTATAACGGCACGGTCTACGGCACGGTCAAGCTCGTCGCCGCGGTCGATGTCGCCGTGTCCAAGGGCGCTTATATCGCGGGGCATCTGGCCGCATTTTTCACCAACCCCATCGTGCTCGTCATCCTGCTGGCGATCGTGCTGGCGCTGGTCGGCTACATTCTGTGGCTGGTGCGCCGCCGCAAGCAGATCGAGGCCGAGCGCCGTCGCCGCCGCCGCGCGCAGATGGAGGCGGAGGAGGCGCGCCGCCGTGCGCTGACGCGCGAGACCCTGCGCGAATTTGACCGCGATCCTGCCGGCAGCCGCCGGCGCTGAGCGCTGACACGCTTGCATCCCGTCCGCTTTGTTCGGACGGGATGTTTTTTGTCCGTGTATTTTATGGTTTGTTTACAATTATCGCCGCCATGCACACCTCGGACACATTGACCATTGCGGCACTTAATGCTATAATACACTGTCTAAGTATCACCATTCCGGCGCACACTGGAACTGCGCGTTCCCGCCGCCGGACAAGAGGAGCAGCTATGTGGATTTCGGATTCTTGGCAAGACTTTGAGGTGCTCGACTGTTCGCGCGGCGAAAAGCTCGAGCGCTGGGGCAAGTATACCCTTGTGCGCCCGGACCCCCAGGCCATCTGGGAGACGCCGCGCACCGACCCGCGCTGGCGCACGGCCGACGGGCGCTACAGCCGCAGCCATACCGGCGGCGGCAGCTGGGACAAGCGCACGCTCCCGCAGAGCTGGGACATCCATTATCGGGAGCTGACCTTCCGCGTCAAGCCCATGAACTTCAAGCACACGGGCATCTTCCCCGAGCAGGCCGCCAACTGGGATTACGCCATGGCGAAGATCCGCGCGGCCGGCCGCCCGATCTCGGTGCTCAACCTCTTCGGCTACACGGGCGCGGCCACAGTCGCGTGTGCGGCCGCCGGGGCGAGCGTGTGCCATGTGGATGCGGCGAAGGGCATGGTCGCCTGGGGCAAGGAAAACGCCGCCGCCTCCGGTCTGGCCGACCGGCCGATCCGCTGGATCGTGGACGACTGCGCCAAATTCGTCGAGCGGGAGATCCGCCGCGGCCGCCGCTATGACGCCATCATCATGGACCCGCCGAGCTATGGGCGCGGTCCGGGCGGCGAAGTCTGGAAGCTTGAGACGAACCTCTGGCCGTTTGTGGAGCTGGTGTCCGGCGTGCTGTCGGACGATCCGCTCTTTGTCATCATCAATTCCTACACCACGGGTCTGAGCCCGTCGGTGCTCACGTATCTCTCGGAGAGCATCTTCACCCGGCGCTTCGGCGGCCGCAGCGAATCGCAGGAGCTGGGTCTGCCGGTCACGGCGTCCGGTCTCGCGCTGCCGTGCGGGGCGACCTGCCGCTGGGAGCGCTGAGCGGAAAGGAACACCATGGAACCGATCTTACGAACCGAACATCTGACCTTTACCTACCCCGGCGAGGAGCAGCCCACGCTCGGCGACCTCTCGCTCGAGATCGCGCGCGGCTCGTTCGTGGCCATCCTCGGGCACAACGGCTCGGGCAAGAGCACGCTGGCCAAGCTCTTCAACGCCATCCTGCTGCCGACCGGCGGCAAGGTGTATGTTGACGGCATGGACACGGCGGACGAAAATAACCTCCTGCCCGTGCGCGCCACGGTGGGCATGGTCTTTCAAAACCCCGATAACCAGATCGTCGCAAACGTCGTCGAGGATGACGTGGCCTTCGCGCCCGAGAACCTCGGCGTTCCGCCGCAGGAGATCCGTGCGCGCGTGGATGCCGCCCTCAGGCAGGTCGGTATGTATGACTTTCGCCTGCACGCGCCGCACCTGCTCTCCGGCGGACAAAAGCAGCGCGTCGCCATCGCGGGCGTCATCGCCATGCAGCCCAAGTGCATCGTGCTCGACGAGCCGACGGCCATGCTCGACCCGTCCGGACGGCGCGAGGTGATCGACACGGCGACAAAGCTCTGCCGGGAGCAGGGTATCACGGTCGTGCTCATTACGCACCATATGGAGGAGTGTGTCGGCGCCGACCGCGTGATCGTGCTCTCCAACGGCGCTGTCGTTGCCGACGGTGCGCCGAAGCAGGTCTTTTCGCAGGTCGACCTGCTGCAAAAAGAGGGGCTCACCGCGCCGGTCACGGTGCGGCTGCTCGATGCGCTGCGCGCCCACGGCATGGACGTGCCGATCGACGCGCTCACGGTCTCGGACTGCGCCGATGCCGTCGCCGCCGCCCTGAAAAAGTAACTACCGATCTTCACCGATAAAGGAAACGAAATTATGACGCCAATCATCCGGGTGGATCACCTCCGGCACGTTTACAGCGCCGGGACACCTTTTGAAAAAGTCGCCATCGACGATATTCATCTTGACATTCCCGCCGGACAGTTCGTGGGCATCATCGGCCACACGGGCTCCGGCAAAAGCACGTTCATCCAGCACCTCAACGGTCTGATCGCGCCGACGTCCGGCACCGTGTACTTCGACGGGCAGGATATCCACCGCAGCAAGGAGGCCACGCGCGACGTGCGCTTTCAGGTCGGGCTTGTCTTTCAGTACCCCGAGCACCAGCTCTTTGAGGAGACGGTGTATAAGGACATCGCCTTCGGCCCGAAAAACGCCCGCCTCTCTGCCGAGGAGGTCGATGAGCGCGTGCGTGAGGCTGCGCGCTTTGCCGGCGTGGACGAGTCGCTGTTTGAGCGCTCGCCGCTCGAGCTCTCCGGCGGGCAAAAGCGCCGCATCGCCATCGCGGGCGTGATCGCCATGCGTCCCAAAGTGCTCATTCTCGACGAGCCCACTGCCGGTCTCGATCCTGCAGGCTGCCGCGGCGTGCTCGAAAACATCGCGGCCTACCGCCGCGAGACCGGCTCGGCCGTCCTGCTCGTCACGCACAGCATGGACGATGCCGCGCGCATTGCCGACCGGCTCATCGTCTTTCACGACGGGCACGTCGTCTTTGACGGCGCGCCGGCGGAGGTCTTTGCCCATACGCAGGCGCTGCTCGACATCGGTCTTGATGTGCCGCAGAGCGCGCGCATCGCGCAGGCGCTGCGCGACCGGGGCGTTGCGCTCCCGCCGTCGATCTACACGCTTGAGCAGCTCACAAATGCGCTGCTCACCGTCGGGAAGGAGGTGGGCGTATGCTGAAAGACGTCACCCTCGGTCAGTTTTTCCCCGGCACGAGCATCGTGCACCGGCTCGACCCGCGCTGCAAGCTGCTGATGACGGTCGTCTATATCGCGGCGCTGTTCACGGCGGAGAGCTATGTGTCCTACGCCGCCATGCTCGTCGTCACGGGCGTGTGCATCGCGCTCTCGCGCATCCCGCTCAAGGTCATCCTTCGCGGTCTCAAGCCGCTGTGGATCATCATCGCGCTCACGGCCGTGCTCAATATGTTCTTCACCCCCGGCCGGGAGCTCGTGTCCTTCTGGAAGATCACGATCACCTATGAGGGCCTCGTGCGCGCCGTGTTCATGGTGCTGCGCATCACGATGCTCATCGCAGGCACGTTCCTGCTGACCTATACCACATCGCCCATCGCCCTTACGGACGCGATGGAGATCCTCTTCGGACCGCTCAAAAAGCTCAAAGTGCCTGTGCACGAGATGAGCATGATGATGTCCATGGCGCTGCGCTTTATCCCCACGCTCATTGAGGAGACGGACAAGATCATGTCTGCGCAGAAAGCGCGCGGCGCGGATTTTGAGACCGGCAACCTCATCCAGCGCGCCAAGGCGCTGCTGCCGCTGCTCGTGCCGCTGTTCGTGTCGGCGTTTCGCCGTGCCGACGAGCTGGCCGTGGCCATGGAGTGCCGCTGCTATCACGGCGATGAAGGGCGCACGCGCATGAAGCAGCTCGAGTGGCGGGGGCGCGACACGCTTGCCCTGCTCTGGGGCGCGCTCGTGCTCGCCGGCATGATCGTGCTCTCGAGGTTCGGGCTGTGAGGCGCAACATCGCCCTGCGCCTGCAGTATGACGGCACGGCCTATCACGGCTGGCAGGTGCAGAAGACGGATGTCACCGTCGCCGAAACGCTCGAGCGCGCGCTCACGAAGGTCTGCGGCGAACCGATCAAGGTCGTCGGCTGCGGCCGCACGGATGCGGGCGTGCACGCTAAGCGCTACTGCGCCAATTTCCGCACCGACTGCACGATTCCGATCGACCGCGTACCGCTCGCGGTCAATGCCCGCCTCCCGGCGGACATCGCCGTGGTCGATGCCGTCGAAGCGCCGGAGGACTTCAATGCCATCGGCTCATGCATTCAGAAAGAGTACGTCTATCAGATCTACAATTCCCGCATCCGCGATGCGTTTTTGGAGCACCGCGTCTGCTTTTATCCTCAGCCGCTGGACTTTGCGCGGCTGGAGCGCGCCGGCCGCGCCTTTGAGGGCACGCACGACTTTGCCGCCGTGCGCTCCGTCGGCACCGAGACGCGCACGACCGTGCGCACGGTACACTGGTGCCGTGCCGAACGTGACGGGGCGATGATCTCCATCGCCGTGTGCGCCGACGGCTTTTTGTACAACATGGTGCGTGCCATCGTCGGCACGATGGTCTATGCGTCCTACGGCAAGATCGAGCCGGAGGATATCCCGGCGCTGCTGGCCACGCGCGACCGGCGGCTCACCGGACCGACCATGCCCCCGCAGGGGCTGTATCTCAACCGCGTGTGGTACGACGGCGTCGTCGGCGATATGATGAATCAGACCTGACGCTGCGTCCGCCGTGCGCGGACAGGGGAGGAATGTCCATGAACGACCGTGCAAAACCAAATCCCAGACTGCGTCAGGCGCTCGTCGTCGCGGTGTGCGTGCTGGCCGTGCTGCTGTTTTTGTATCTGCTGCTGCGCGACCGGCCGGGCTCGGCGAACGACTATCTGGACGACAGCGCACCCTACACCTTCGACTCCAGCGCCAACCGCACCTTCCGCACGGTGGGCAGCCGCCTTGCGGTCGTGTCCTCAAGCGGTCTGCAGCTGCTCGATGACGACGGCAAGACTGTCCTGCACGAGATCTTCACGCTCGCGCAGCCGGGCATCTCCGTCGGCGGTGAGCGCGTGTGCGCCTATGACATCGGCGGCACGACGCTGTGCGTGGCGGACTTCAAGGGCAACAAGACCGACATCACCCCCGCCGGGGAGATCATCAGCGCCGATCTGAGTGAGAGCGGCTATCTCGCCGTCTGCACGGAGGCCGCAGGCTATAAGGGCGCCGTCACGGTGTATGACGCCTCCGGCAAGGCCGTCTACGTCTGGTATTCCGGCACAGGTTACCTCGTGCGCGCCGCCGTGAGCCCGGACGGGAAGTATCTTGCCGTGCTCTGCCTGCAGGATACCGGCAGCGCCGTGCATACCTTCACCCTCACGAGCGCCGACGAGCGCGGCAGCGCCGTATGCGCCGACGAGCTCTTTGCCGATCTCTTCTGGCGCGGCGGCAGGATCTGCTGCGTGTCGCAGTCGCGTCTCGCGTTTTTTGACGACAGCGCCAAGCTCGCCGACGAGTATCCGTTCGGCGACCTGTATCTGTATGACTACGCCGCCGAGGGCGACGGGTTTGTCACCCTTGCGCTCAGCCGCTACCGTTCGGGCAGCGCGGCGCAGCTTGTCACGGTCAATTCCGGCGGCAATGTCCTCGGTGAATGCACACCCACCGGCAGCGTCACGAGCCTGTCTGTCAACGGCAAGCAGGTGCTTGTGCAGTACAGTGACCGGCTCACGCTCTATAACCAGCAGCTTGATGAGATCAAGTCCGTCGAGCAGAATCTGCTCGGTGTCCGCCGCTCGGTGCTGCTGCGCCGGGGCGCGGCGCTGCTCGTGAGCGGCTCGAGCGCCGAGGTGCTCGCCTTCTGACCCCCGCAGCTTAGAGAGAAAGAACAGGGATACGCCTATGAAGATCGTCTTGACAGTGGCGCTTGCCGCCATCATTCTGGCCGCCGTTTGGGGCGGCTACCGCCGCGGCCTGGTCCTCAGCGCCGCGCAGCTTGCCGCCATCGTCGCCGCGTTTTACGGCGCGGCGCTGCTCGCGGGGCAGGTTTCCGACCGCCTCCTGCCGGTGGCGGAGCCGTTTGCCGGCGGATATTTTGAGGGACAGCTTGACGTTGTCGCGGCCGGTCTGCCGGATAACGACGCCGGCCTCTCGGGAGAGGACTGGGTGGATGCGCACCCCGACACCGCGGAGGAATACACGCAGCAGTGCTTTGCCGCCGCCGGTGTTTCCGGCCGGGCGGGGCAGCGCATGGCGCGGCAGGCGCTCGCGCTGCGCGATGCGCAGGAGCTGCCGCTGCGCACAGCCATGACGCAGCTTTACTGCGCGCGGTTGTGCTACGTGCTTGTCACGGCGGTCGGCTTTCTGCTTTTGATGCTGATCCTTTCCGCGATCGGAAATTTACCGAACCTCACCTTCCGCATCCCGAACCGGGAGCGGCTCAACGACTTTGGCGGCGCCGCCATCGGCGCGGTCAACGGCGTGTGCTTTGGCATCCTGCTGTGCTGGGCATTGCAGTTTGCCGGGCCCGTCATCGGCTGCGACACGCTTGCGGACACCGCTCTGGCAAAAGCGCTGCAGGCCATCGACGTGCTCACGCTCGGCGCGAGCGTGTGACCTGCGCGCACGGAATCTATCGAACAGGAGAACCAGTCTATGCAGCCTACACTCTGCTCCCGCTGCAAGAAAAATGTAGCGGTGATCTTTATCACACGAATCGAAAACGGCGAGTCCCACAATGAGGGGCTGTGCCTGCGCTGCGCGCGCGAGCTGCACATCAAGCCCGTCGATGAGATGATGGAGAAGCTCGGCATCTCGGATGCCGACCTCGACAACCTCACCGGCGACGTGGCGGAGATGCTCGGCAGCATGGGTATGCTCGGCGGCGACGCGGACGCGGACTCCGACGCCCCCGACACCGACGCGGACGAGGACGACGGCAAGACCGCGACGTTCCCGTTTTTGAACCGCCTCTTTAACCAGAACCCGCCCTCTGTGCCCGACGCGGAGGCATCGGAGCAGCCGCGGCAGGATGCCGCCGCTGCCGACAAGCGCGGCAGCGCGCCGCGCAAGCTGAAGTTTCTCACGAACTACTGCATCGATCTCACGCAGCGCGCCCGTGACGGCAAGCTCGACGCCATGATCGGCAGGGCAGAGGAGCTTGAGCGCGTCATTCAGATCCTCAACCGCCGCCAGAAGAATAATCCCTGTCTCATCGGCGAGCCCGGCGTCGGCAAGACGGCCATCGCCGAGGGGCTTGCTCAGCGCATCGCCGAGGGCAATGTGCCGTATAAGCTGCGCGACAAGCAGGTCTATCTGCTCGACCTCACGGCGCTCGTGGCGGGCACGCAGTTTCGCGGTCAGTTCGAGAGCCGCATGAAGGGGCTCATCGAGGAGATCCGCCGTGTCGGCAACATCATCCTCGTCATTGACGAGGTGCACAACATCGTCGGCGCGGGCGACGCCGAGGGCAGCATGAACGCCGCCAACATCCTCAAGCCCGCCCTCTCGCGCGGTGAGATCCAGGTCATCGGCGCGACGACGTTTGCCGAATACCGCAAGCACATCGAAAAAGACGCGGCGCTCGAGCGCCGCTTCCAGCCCGTCACGGTGGCCGAGCCGAGCATCGATGACAGTGTTGAGATCCTCAAGGGCGTGCGCCGCTATTATGAGGACTTTCACGGTGTCGTCATTCCGGACGCCATGTGCCGCCTCGCCGTCGTGCTCAGTGAGCGCTACATCACCGACCGCTTCCTGCCCGACAAGGCCATCGACCTCGTTGACGAGGCCTGCTCGGACGTGAACCTGAAAAACGCCGACCTCATCCGTGCCGACGAGGTCGAAAAGGAGATCGGCGACTATGCGCGCGAGCGCGAGCTGCTGGCCTCCGCGCCGCCGAAGACCGGCGACGCGTATGACGATCAGGAGCTTGACCGCCGCTATGCGCGCATCGCCGAGCTGCGCAGCCGCGAGATGCAGCTGCAGACCGAGCTTGACGCGCTGCGCGCCAAGGGCCGCCCGGAGCTCACGGCGGATAACCTCGCGCGCATCATCGAGCTCTGGACGAAGATCCCGGCTGCGAGCATCCGCGCCGATGAGTTTGAGCAGCTCGCCGGTCTCGGCGACCGGCTGCGCGCGCACATCATCGGGCAGGACACGGCGATCGATACTGTCTGCGCCGCCATCCGCCGCAATCGCGTCGGTCTGCAGGCCAAGCGCAAGCCCGTGAGCTTCCTGTTCGTCGGCGGCACCGGCGTCGGCAAGACGGAGCTTGTCAAGCGTCTCGCCGACGAGCTGTTCCACGCGCCCGAGTCACTCATCCGGCTGGATATGTCGGAGTTTATGGAGAAGTTTTCCGTCTCACGCATGATCGGCTCGCCTCCGGGCTATGTCGGCTATGACGAGGCCGGTCAGCTCACGGAGAAGATCCGCCGCCGGCCGTACTCCGTCGTCCTCTTCGATGAGATCGAAAAGGCGCACCCGGACGTCATGAACCTGCTGCTGCAGATCCTTGACGACGGCCGCATCACGGACGCGCAGGGGCGCACCGTGAACTTTGAGAACACCGTCATCATCCTGACCACGAACGCCGGCAGCAACACGCGCACCGGCACGCTCGGCTTCGGCCTGAGCGCGGACGATCAGAGCCGCGAGCGTGCGCAGCGCGCCCTCAATGAGTTCCTGCGGCCGGAGTTTCTCAACCGCCTCGACGAGATCGTCTACTTCAACCACCTCACGGAGGAAAACTTCCGTGCCATCGCATCCCTCATGCTCGGCGAGGTGCGCACCGCCATGGCCGAGCGCGGCATGACCCTGCACTGGACGCCTGCCGTCGTGGACTATCTGGTCGCCAAGGGCTACAGCGAGACGTATGGCGCGCGCAACCTGCGCCGCACCATCCAGCGCGACGTGGAGGATGCCATCGCCTCTGCCGTCGTCGCGCAGCGCAAGGCCGCCGGAGACGTCGCCATCGACGCGCAGAACGACCGCATCGTTGTCACCATAGACGGTAAGGAGGTAACTGCATGAACCGTTTCGAGATCATTCAGGGCGACATCACGAAATCTGATGTCGACGCCATCGTCAACGCCGCCAACTGCTCACTGCTCGGCGGCGGCGGGGTAGACGGCGCCATCCACATGGCCGCCGGGACGGGGCTGCTCAACGAGTGCCGCGGCCTCAACGGCTGCCGTACCGGCGAGGCGAAGATCACCCGCGGCTATCGCCTGTCGGCGCGCCACGTCATCCACACGCCCGGTCCGCGCTGGCGCGATGGGCAGCACGGCGAGCCGGAGCTTCTGGCCAATTGCTACCGCAACAGCCTGCGCCTTGCGAGCGAAAACGACTGTCATACGGTCGATTTCCCGTCCATCAGCACGGGCGTCTACCGCTTCCCACTCGATCAGGCGGCACAGATCGCCGTGCGCGAGATCACGCGCTATCTTGCCGACCATCCCGAAATGACGCGCGTGCGCATGGTCTGCTTTGACAGCCGCACCTACGCCGCATACGCCGCCGCGCTGGCCGCGCAGGAATGCGCCGGCTGACGCTCACCGTCACGCCGGAGCAGGCAGGCCGCACGGTCAAGAGTCTGCTCCGGCGTGAGCTGCATATGGCCGACGGTGCGATCGCCCGCGTCAAGACCGTGCCGGACGGCATCTGCCGAAACGGCGCGCACGCCCGCACCGTTGACCGCGTCGCCGCGGGCGACATCCTCACCGTGCGCATCGATGATAAGCGCTCCGGCGGCAAGTTCACGCCCGTGGCCGTGCCGCTGGACATTTTGTATGAAGATGCCGACCTGCTCGCGCTCAATAAGCCCGCGGGCATGGCCGTGCACGGCGGATATGACCGCGGTGAGCCCACGGTCGCCAATGCCCTGGCCGCCTATCTCGGACCGGACGCTGTGTTTCACCCCGTCAACCGGCTCGACCGCGGCACGTCGGGCGTCATGCTCGTCGCCCGCAGCGGCTATGTGCACGACCGGCTGCGCCGCGTGCTGCACAGCGGCGATTTCCGGCGCACCTATCTCGCCGTCGCCTGCGGCACAGGGCTGCCGCCGAGCGGCACGATCGACCTGCCCATCGCCCGCGCGGACGACGGTTCGACCCGGCGCATCATCGCGCCCGCGGGGCAGCCGTCCGTCACGGACTACACCGTGCTTGCCGAGCGGGACGGGTATACGCTCCTGCGCGTCGCGCCGCGCACCGGGCGCACACATCAGATCCGCGTGCACTTTGCCGCCCTCGGCCATCCGCTGCTTGGTGATGCGCTCTACGGCGGCGATGCCGCCCTGCTCACGCGCCCTGCGCTGCACTCTGCCGCGGCCGACTTTACGCAGCCCGTCACCGGGCAGAGCCTGCATATTATCGCGCCGATCCCGGACGATCTGCGCGCGTTTGGTTTTGAGAGGTACTTATGAAGAAACGTTCCATCACGATCCTGTATAATTCGCCCGTCATCCTCACGTTTGCACTGCTGAGCCTGCTCGCGCTCGGTCTCGGCAAGCTCACCGACGGCTGGACGACGCAAAACCTCTTTTGCGTCTACCGCTCGTCGCTGGCAAACTGGCTGACGTATCCGCGCTTTTTCCTGCACGTGCTCGGTCATCCGGACTTCGCCGCCTATTGCAGCAACATCGTCATGCTGCTCGTCGTCGGACCGATGGCGGAGGAGCGCTTCGGCGGCAAGCGCATCCTGCTTGCCATCACGCTCACGGCGCTCGTGACGGGGCTGGTGCTCTGGTTCTTCTTTCCGAACAGCGCGCTCATGGGCGCGTCCGGTGTCGTGTTCATGCTCATCGTGCTCGCGTCCTTTGCCGGGATGCGCACCGGCACGATCCCGCTCACGCTCATCCTCGTGCTCATCCTCTACCTCGGCGGCGAGATCTTTCAGGCCGTCACCGGTTCTGCCGGTCTCGCGCAGCTCACGCACATCGCCGGCGGCGTGCTCGGCATGATCTTCGGCTTCACGTGGAGCCGCGGAAAGCGTGGTGGACGATGAAGCTGCTCATCAGTGCGTGTCTGCTCGGCGTCGCCTGCCGGTATGACGGCGCGTCCAAGGGACTTTCTGAGGACGTTTTGCGCGCGTTGATGGCGCGGCACACGCTCGTGCCTGTCTGCCCGGAGCAGCTTGGCGGCCTGCCGACGCCGCGCGACGCGTCCGAGCGGCAGGGCAGCCGCGTCGTCATGCATTCCGGCCGGGATGTCACGGCTGCCTATGCGCGCGGCGCGCAGCAGGCGCTCGCCCTTGCGCAGCGCTTCGGCTGCACGGCCGCCCTGCTCAAGCAGCGCAGCCCCTCGTGCGGTCATGGGGAGATCTATGACGGCACGTTCACCGGCACGCGCGTCGCCGGCGACGGCGTCACTGCGGAGCTCCTCGGTGCGCACGGCATCCGCATCTACGGAGAGAACGACATTGCAGCGCTCCTGAACGACTAATTATGTAAACCCAAAGCCCGAAAACAGAATTCTTTTTTGACACGCTCAAGCGCAGCTCTTCGCGGCTGCGCTGCTTTTTTGCACCGGTCTGGCAAAAGACTTAAATAATTTGAAATCTCTGCGAAAACCGTTGAAAAATCACGACCTTCCGTTATAATGAAAGCAGTCATACCCCACAGAAAACAATGGAGGAGAAAACCATGCGCAAACGCTTTTTGTCCCTGCTGCTTGTGCTCGTCTGCGTGCTGACGCTGGCCGCCGCGCCGGTCATCGCCGCAGAGCCCAACGCCGTGCAATCCCCGACACCTACGACAGAGCCCGCCGTCCCGACGACCCCGGTCGAGCCGAGTCCCGAACCGAGTCCCGAACCGAGTCCCGAGCCGAGCCCCGAGCCGAGCCCCGAGCCGAGCCCCGAGCCGAGCCCTGAGCCCACGCCCACCGGACCGTGGTATCAGGCGGCGATGGAGTTTGCCTATGCAAACGGCATCATGGTCGGCAATGAAAAGGGCGATCTGATGCCGGGCGCCAACGCCACGCGCGCCGAGGTGTCCGCCATGCTCGTGCATATCTTCGGCTGCTCGCAGGGGAAGGACATCACCTTTTATTCCGATGTGCGCAGCGGCACGTGGTATTATTCGCGCATGAGCACCGCCGTGCAGATGCAGATCTTCTGCGGCTGCGGTGACGGTACGATGGGACCGAATCGCAGCATCACGCGTCAGGAGGTCATGACAGTCCTTGCGAGCGCCTTTGCGCTTCCCGGCGGTACGGCTGCCGATATCCAGTCGTTCCCCGATGCCGCCTCCGTCAGCGCGTGGGCAGTCTCCTCCGTGGCCGGTCTGGTCAAGGCGGGGCTTGTCAGCGGTGATAACTACGGCCGTCTGAATCCGTCCGCCGCCGTTACCCGCGCCGAGCTTGCGCAGATGCTCTATAAGCTGGACCTGCAGTTTTGCAGCGACGCCGATGCACTGCCGGCCTCCGGCCGCGTGATCTATACCGGCACAGAGCCTCTGACGGCGGACGCCTTTTCCGGCACGCTCTATCTCGGCGGCAGCGCCGGGCGCGACCTCGGTGATCTGAACGTCGCCGGCACGCTCGTCGTGCGCACCGATCCCAACGGCACGGTCACCGTCGGCGGCGAGGTGGATTCGCTCGTCGTCGCGGCCGAGGGCACGACGGTCACAGGCGGCGGTCATACCGCTCTTGCGCGCGTGCGTATGCGCGGCTGCACGGTCACGCTTGCGGCCGATCAGACCAGCCCGGAGTATGACGTCATGCTTCAGGGCGTCTCCACGCTCACGACCGATCCCGTGCCCGCACTCTCGCCGGAGCGCCGCGCGGTCGATCTGTATGTGACCTATTTCAATTTCCCCGCAGAGTACAAAGCCGCCTCCGGCAAGGCGACGGTCGTCTGGTATCTGGACGGCGTGCAGCAGCCCACGCGCAGCTATACGCTCAACGGCAGCACGATCACACCGGGCTTCCGCATTGCCGAGCCGGTCTGGAAGCGCAATATGCCCAAGCAGCACACGGTGGAGATCCTGCTCCTGTGCGGCACGGATGCGGTGCGCACGACGTTTGTCGTCCCGGTCAACAACTACACGGATGCGGAGTATCAGAGCCTTCAGAGCGCGCAGTACCCGTATCAGCTCCATGTCGTGCGCAACCAGTGCACGGTGCTGGTGTACGGTTTGGATAAGAGCGGAGACTACTCCATCCTCCATCACGCCTTCGTCTGCGGCCCCGGTCAGACCACGCCGATCGGCACGTTCCGCACGCCGTTCAAGGCGGCCTGGCATCCGCTGCAGGGCTGCTGGGGACAGTACTGCACGCAGATCGTCGGCAACTATCTCTTCCACTCCTCGCCGTATAACAGCCCGAACAAGAATGACCTGTCCTACCGGCTGTATAACCAGCTTGGCACGGTCTGCTCGCACGGCTGTGTGCGCCTGACGGTGGCGGATGCAAAGTGGATCTATGACAACTGCCCGATCGGCACGACGGTGAAGATCTACAATGCCTCGTCCCTGCCCGTGCCGAAGCCGTCGGCCCCGTGGCTGGACATCACGAGCCCGAACCGCGGCTGGGATCCGACCGATCCCGACCCGGCAAACCCGTGGAGAAAATAAAACGAATCCCCGGAGCGATCAGCTCCGGGGAATTTCTGTTCAGATCTCAAAACGGACGATCGTGCACAGCGTGTCCGCACTGTACAGACACACAAACGCGCCGCCGTCCGCGGCGGTATACTTGAGCGTGACGGTCTTTGTGTCCTTGACCGCCTTCGGATAGACGATGCGAAAGCCGCGAAATGCATCGCAGCGCACGGTTTCCGGCAGCGCCTCGAGCGCAAGCTCGAGGTATTTTGTGTTGTGCACGTGCCCGTTGAAGTCAATGTCGCAGCGGCGCAGCGGCAGCACCGTCTGCGTGTCAAAGACATCGGGTGCGCGCAGCCGCGGTGCGGTGTCAGGGAAGACGCCGCGCGCCTCCGGCCGGTAGGACGCGAAGCGCTCACGGTCGATGCGCACGATCTTTTCCGCGCGCAGGTCAAACAGGATCAGCCGCGATTCGGCGCGGATGCATTCCGTGCCGCTCGCGTCCGTGATCGTGTAGTCGCGGAAAATGCGCCCGACGGGCACATTGTCGCGCACCCACGTCGTGACCTGCAGGGGCGCTTTGCTCTGCGGCCGGTGCACGATCTCGACGCGCCAGTCGGTCAGCACCCATGTGATGCCGCGGCGGCTGCCGTCGATCACATCGTCGCCGGAGGAGTCCGAGTGGCGGCTCGCGGTGTTTTCCAGAATGCGCAGGATCGCCTCGTAGGCGAGCTTGCCGTCGCGGTCAAAATCGGCGACGCCGGGGCAGTAGGTCTCGGTGTAAAACATGGTGCGCCTCCGTCAGGTCTCCGGCAGACAGCCGTTTGCAAACATCCAGCTGTAGGCCAGCGCCCACGAGCCGAACAGGTCCGTCTCATGCAGGGCGCGCACCTGCGCGCGCGTGTACCAGCCGGATTCGATCTCCTCCATGGGGTCGCTGCTCGGGCGGAACGTCCCCTCGGCGATGCCGAACAGACACACCGTGCGCTCGTCGCCGATGCCGACCGTGCACGCCGCCGGCGGCAGTACGTGCGTGATAGCGACCAGCCGCAGCCCCGTCTCCTCGCCCAGTTCGCGGCGCGCGGTCTCCTCGGGGGTCTCGCCCGGCTCGATGAGCCCGCCGGGCAGCCCGTAGATGCGCTGCCCGAGCTCCATGCGAAACTCGTGGATGAGCGCCATGTGCTCGCGCTTCGCGTCCGTGAGCACCATGACGACCGCGTCCGTGCGGTGCTGCTGCAGATGCTCGAGCGAGTCGATGTTCCGGTCACGGCTGACCATCTCATAGGTGCGCGGGCAGCCGGTGCGGTCAATGTAATGCAGGTCGTAGCGGTGCAGGTATGCGCCGCCGTCCTTTTTTTCAATGTCAACGAATTGCATGCTCTTCGCCTCTTTGTCAATAATAATTCAGCATACCACGTTTTTTGCCGCCAGACAACAAAAAAGATCAGAGCGGCCGCCATTTTTCCGGCAGCTGCTCTAATCTTTCGGGGAGAGAAAGAGGGGATATCCCTGACGCGAACCAATCGCCGCGTCCGCATGACTGTAGCACAGCTTTCTTAAAATATCATGAGAGCTCAGCCGTTTTCCGGCATCGCCACGACGCCGTGCGCGAGCTTGAGCTGCAAAATGCGCAGTACGCTCTCATCGAGCGCCGCGCGCGAGAGCGTCCCGGCGGCGAGCGCCTTTTCGATGGCCGCAACTGCGCCGGGCACATCATCGAGCTCCAGCAGCATATCGTTTCCGGCGGCGAGCGCCAGCACGGCCTTTTCGCCGTCTGAATACTGCGCGAGCGCCTGCATCTGCAGTCCGTCCGTGACGATCACGCCGCGAAAGCCGAGGTCGTGACGCAGCAGATTCGTGACGATCTTGTGCGACAGGGAAGCGGGCACATCGTCCATCGTCGGCACGGTCAGATGCCCGACCATGACCATGTCCGCTCCGGCGGCGATGCCGGTGACAAACGGCTTGAGATCCTCCTGCCGCAGGCGCGGCAGCGTCTTATCGACCGTGGCAGCGCCGTTGTGTGAGTCGGCGGCTGTGCTGCCGTGACCGGGGAAATGCTTCAGACAGCAGATGACGCCCCCGTCGTGAAAGCCCTTGACGGCGGCAGCGACAAGCGCGGCCGCCTCGTCATAGTCGTCGCTGTAGGCGCGGTCGCCGATGGCGCTGCTGCGCTTGTTCGTCCAGACATCGGCCACGGGCGCGAAGTCCGTGTTGAAGCCGTAGGCGGCGATGTCGCGCGCGATGGTCTGCGCGTTGTCGTGCGCGCCCTGCGTGCCCTGTGCGCGGTAGCTGTACATACTGCCGAGCTTCGTCGTGCCAACGGTGTTCATCAGCCGCGCGACGCGGCCGCCCTCCTCATCGACCGAGATGAGCGGCGCCGTTTTGCAGCCGTCCGCAAGCGCTCCGGTGAGCGCCGCAAGCTGTTCGCCGGAGGTCATGTTCTGCGCCGAGAGCAGCACGCCGCCGACCGGATATTCCCGCAGCGCGGCAGCGAGCTCGTCCGTCATACCCGTGACGGTGCTGCCGCCGGTGAGTGCCTCAGGCTGCACGATCAGCAGCTGGCAGATCTTCTCGTGCGTGGTCATGCCGTCCAGCAGTGCCTGCGCCGCGTCCTTGCGCACCTCGGCCGAGGTGCGCGGCGTGGGCGAGGGCTGCGCGGCATCCTGTCCGCGCCGGACGCATACGACCACGAGCACGACCGCCAACACTGTGAGCACGAGCAGGTAGGCGAGTGCGCGCCAATTTCGTTTTGCAGTTGTCCAAAAATCATTTCGTTTCATGCCGTCATTTTACCGCAGCGGCAGAAAAAACGCAACACCGTTTCCTCGACGCGCCGGACTTGTTTCGTTCACAAATATGTGCTATAATAATGGACAAAATTTTGGGGTGTGACCCCAGACAGGAAGTGTTCGATTCTTATGACAAAAATTGATATTTTCTCCGGTTTTCTCGGCGCCGGCAAGACCACGCTGATCAAAAAGCTGATCGCCGAGGCGTACACGGGCGAAAAGATCGTGCTGATCGAAAACGAGTTCGGTGAGATCGCCATTGACGGCGGCTTCCTCAAGGACTCCGGCGTGCAGATCAACGAGATGAACTCCGGCTGCATCTGCTGCAGCCTCGTGGGTGACTTTGCCGATGCGCTGCAGAAGGTGCTTGCGCAGTTTCATCCCGACCGCATCCTCATCGAGCCCTCGGGTGTCGGCAAGCTCAGCGACGTCATCCGCGCGGTGCAGGGCGTGCAGTCCGATGAGCTGATGCTCAACGGCTTCACGACCGTGGTCGACGCCAACAAGTGCAGGATGTATATGAAAAACTTCGGCGAGTTCTTCAACAACCAGGTCGAGAACGCGAGCGCCATCATCCTCTCGCGCACCGAGGGCATCCGCCCCGAAAAGCTCGACGCTGCCGTTGCGCTGCTGCGTGAGAAAAACCCGACCGCGACCATCGTGACCACGCCCTGGACAGAGCTCGACGGCAAGCAGATCCTCCAGACGATGGAGCGCCGCGACACGCTCTCGGCCGAGCTTGCACACCTGCAGGCCGAGGCCGCCGAGGACGAGCACGAGCACCATCACCACGACCATGACGAGGATGACCACGCCTGCTGCTGCGGCCATCATCATGACCATGACGAAGATGATGACGATGAGCATGCGCATGAGCATCATCATGACCACGATGACCATGACCACGACCACTGCTGCGACCATGACCATGACCACCACGACCATGACCACTGCTGCGATCACGATCACGACCACCATCATCACCACCATGCCGACGAGGTGTTCACAAGCTGGGGCACGGAGACGCCGCGCAAGTACACCGATGACGAGATCCGCACCGCGCTCGACGCGCTCATCGACGAGCACCGCTACGGCGTCGTCCTGCGCGCCAAGGGCATCGTGCCCGCGACCGACGGCGGCTGGATCCACTTTGACTATGTGCCCGGCGAGTCCGATGTCCGCCGCGGCAGCGCGCAGGTCACCGGCCGCGTGTGCGTGATCGGTTCGCATCTGGCGGAGGATGCGCTGAAGGAGCTGTTCCACATTGGCTGATAAAAAACAGCAGGCGCCGGACGTTCCGGTCTACCTCTTCACCGGCTTCCTCGAGGCCGGTAAGACGAAGTTCATTCAGGAGACGCTCGAGGACAACCGCTTCCACAAGGGCGAGCGCACGCTGCTGCTGCTGTGCGAGGACGGCGAGGAGGTCTATGAGCCGGACAGATTCTGCGCCGGAAATGTCTACGTGCGCAATGTCGACGAGGAGTCTGAGCTTACGCGCGACTATCTGCTCGCGCTGCAGGATGAGCTGCACCCCGAGCGCGTGCTCGTGGAGTACAACGGTATGTGGATGCTCGACTCGCTCTACGGCAGCCTGCCGGAAAACTGGGCGGTCGCGCAGGAGTTTCTCTTCTGCGATGCGACGACGTTCGTGAGCTACAATGCAAATATGCGTCAGCTCACGGTCGATAAGCTCAAGAGCGCCGAGCTTGTCGTGCTCAACCGCTACAACGACAGCATGGATCGCATGGAGATGCACCGCATCATCCGCGCCATCTCCCGCCGCTGCGACATCGCGTATGAGTACACCGACGGCAAGGTCGTGTACGACGACATCGAGGACCCGCTGCCGTTTGACGTTGACGCGCCGGTCATCGAGATCGAGGACCGCGACTTCGCCCTCTGGTACCGCGACATGTCCGAGGAGCCAAAGAAATACGACGGCAAGACCATCGAGGTCAAGTGCCGTTGCCTTGTGCGCAAGAACGTGCCGAAGGGCTGCTTCATCGCCGGCCGGCACATCATGACCTGCTGCGTGCAGGACATTCAGTTCGCGGGCGTCGTGTGCGTGTGGGATCGCGCCGATGAGATCCGCAACGACGAGTGGGCGATCATCACGGCCCGCATGGACTATAAGTTTCACCGCGCCTACGGCCGCAAGGGTCCGGTGCTCACGGTGCTGTCCGTGCAGGAGGTCGAAAAGCCGGAAGAGCCGGTCGCGACGTTCTATTAAGCTGTAAAATGCAAAACAGCCGCCTGTACAGGCGGCTGTTTTTGCGTATTCAGGTTTCTGTGCTCTCTGCCGTGGACAGCAGGACGCGGTCGTTGTCAAACGCGGTGCCCGCCTGTGCGGCGAAGGCATCGATGAGCCCCTGCACGGTCATGTCCGCGCGCTGCGCCCCGGAGACATCGAGCACGATGCGCCCGGCGTCCATCATGAGCGTGCGCGAGCCGAGCTCGAGCGCCTGGTGCATATTGTGCGTGATCATGAGGCAGGAGATGCTGCGCTCAGAGACGATGCTGCGCGTGAGCGCGAGCACCTTGTCGGCCGTCACGGGGTCGAGCGCCGCCGTGTGCTCATCGAGCAGCAGCAGTTCGGGCGTGACCATGGTGGCCATGAGCAGCGTCAGCGCCTGCCGCTGACCGCCGGAGAGCAGACCGACGGGCGTGTTCATGCGCTCCTCGAGCCCCATGTCGAGCTGGGCGAGCGCATCGCGGAAGAATTCCCGGTCCTTGCGGCTGACGCGGCGCAGCTGCTTGTGCTTTTCCGGTGCGCGCAGATAGGCCACGGCGAGGTTTTCCTCAATGGTCATGTGCGGCGCGGTGCCCTTGAGCGGGTCCTGAAACAGGTGGCCGATGCGGCGGCTGCGCTTGTGCGGCGGCAGGAACGTGATGTCCCGCCCGTCGAGCCGGACAATGCCGCTATCGACATAGAACATACCGGCGATGGCGTTGAAGAGCGTGCTCTTGCCCGCGCCGTTCGAGCCGACGATGGTGGCAAATTCGCCGTCGGCGAGCGTGAGCGACAGGTCGCACAGGGCGCGCTTTTCGTTCACCGTTCCGGCGTTGAATGTCTTGCTGACGTGGGAAAGCTCAAGCATCGGTCTCATCCCCCTTTCCGGACAGGGCGCGCAGCTTGCGCGCGTTGGAGCGGATCTTTGCCAGATGGACATAGTCCTTCATATTCGGCGCGGCAATGGCGACGGCGACGATGACGGCGGAGACGAGCTTGAAGTACTCGGCCGAGATGTTCAGCCGCAGCGCCAGCGCGATGATCAGGCGGTAGACGATGCTGCCGAGCACGACGCAGACGACGCGCTTGCCGATCCCGCGGCGGCGGCCGGCAAAGACCTCGCCGATGATCAGACTCGCCAGCGCGATCGTGACCATGCCTGTGCCGAGGTTGATGTCGCAAAACTTGTTGTACTCACCGATCAGGCAGCCGGCGAGTGCCGTGAGAGCGTTTGCGAGGCACAGACCGATCGTGATGGTGACCTTGGGGTTGATGGAGGAGGCGCTGACCATGTCGAGACTGTCGCCCGTCGCGCGGATGGAAAGTCCGAGCGACGTGCCGAAAAACCGGATGAGCACGACCGCGATCACGCCCAGCAGCAGCGCGAGCAGCACCAGCGTGCTCCACTGGCTGCCGCCGGTGAGCGCCTTAAAGAGCGAAAAGACCGTGGCGCGCCCCGTGATGGACACGTTGGACGAAAAGCCCATGACCGCGAGGTTGATCGTATACAGGCCGGTGTTCGAGATGATGCCGGCGAGGATGCTCTCCACGCCGAGACGCGTCTGCAAAAAGGCGGTGATGAAGCCCGAGAGCATCCCCGCAGCCATGGCCGCCGGCAGCGCCAGAAGCGGATGCCCCGCGATGGTGAGCATCGCGCCCACGGCGCAGCCGAGCGTAAAGCAGCCGTCAGTGGACAGGTCTGCAATGTTCAGGATGGAAAAGCTGATGAACAGCGCCAGCGCGACGAGGCCGTAAATAAGGCCGACCTCAAGCGCGGTCTTCAACACTGTCAGCATAAACGTCCCTCCTTCGGGATGTCAGATATCAGTCAAAATTCTGCTGCGTGGTCGTCTCGAGCACGGCGCTGCACTTGCCGTCAAACGCCTGCTTGACAGCCGCAAGGTCGTAGCCGAGGGCGGTGCAGCTGTCGGTGTTGATCATGGCGATGCCGTTGTCGAAGGTTGCGACCGGCAGCGTGGCGGGGCTCTTGCCGTCGACCAGCACCTGCACGACCATGTCGGCCGTCATCTTGCCGAGCGCGGTGTAATCCACACCGTAGCCGACGAATGCGCCGTTGAGCGCGAAGGAGTCAGCGCCGCAGTACTGCGGGATCTTGGCGTTGAGGAACTTCTCGTAGATGGCAAGCTCTGCGGTCATGACGGTGTTGTCAGTCGGAGTAAAGACGGCGTCGACCTTTTCGGCGATGAGCGCGTCAACGGCGGAGGTGATCTCGTCGGTGGTCGTGCCGGTCTTTTCCACGCAGCGGATGCCCTTGCCCTCAAGGTAGGCCTTCGCGTCCGCGATCGGCTGCTTGGACGAGTCCTCGCTCTTGGAGTAGAGCAGGCCGACGGTCTTGGTGTCCGGGTTCTGGGCGAGCATCAGCTCGAGCAGGCCCTTGGTGTTGAGCGCGTCGCTCGTGCCGGTGATGCGGCCGCCGGGCGCGTCGAGCGCATCGACGATGCCGCTGCCGACGGGGTCAGACACGGCGGAGAATACGATGGGGATCTCGGTGTCCTCGGTGGCGGACTGCATGATCTTCACAGCTGGGGTCGCGATCGGTACGATCAGATCCACGCCCTTGCCGACGAGCTCTGCGCCGATCTGGTTGAGGGTCGTGGCGTCGCCCTGACCGTTGAAGAGCGTGTAATCGAAGGTCACGCCCAGCTCCGCAGCCTTGGCGTCGAGCTCAGCCTCGATGGCCGCCTCGATCTGGTTGAGGGACGCATCGTCCACGAACTGCACGATGCCGACCTTGTAGGTCTTGCCGTCGGCCTTGCTGTCCTCGGTCTTACCGCCGCAGGCGGCCAGACCCATGAGTGCGGTGACGGCGAGCGCGCCGCCGACGATCTTCCGGAACGTTTTATTCATAGTAAATTCTCCTTATATTTGACGAAATGGTTGGCTTCTGATGTCTGGATGCGGTCTGACGCGGCAAAAAATCTCCGGCCGCCACGCCATCGCCTGTTCCTCCGTGTCATATGCATCCCTCCTGCGTAATTTTATGCAATAAAAAAAGCCTCGTCCACAAAACGGTTTCTTCCGTTTCATGGGACAAGACTGTAACTCCTGCGGTGCCACCCATATTGGCGCTCATGCGCCCACTTTGCACGTACGATCATACGCTCCGCCGGATAACGGCCGCGGCCACCGTCGCCCCTCATGCTGCTGCAATCGGTTTGCCCTCGCGAGTCCATTCGCCATTCGTCCGCTGCAGCGCTTCCACCGTCCGCTGCTCTCTGAAAGCTTCGTAAATGGGTACTCCTCTCGGTCATCGGTTTCTCGATGGTGTTACTCTACCACGTCCGGGAGCGGATTGCAAGCCCCATTTTCACGAAACTGCACGCCGGCGGCAAAAAAAGATTTGTGCAAGGCGAACAAACGTCCCTGACCGGCGGTCAGGGACGTTTTGAATGCTGTTAATTTCCGGCGTAGACAAAGGCGTTCGGCAGCGTCCGCCCGGCGGTGAGCGCGGGGTTGGAGCTGCGCATGATGTACTTGCCCTTGTACCAGATCATGGCGCTGGTGCCGCCGTCGAGGTTCATGGCCTGCATACAGTCGTGCTTGGCCATGATAGCCGCGCAGTCCGGCACGCTGATACCGACGGATGTCGTCAGGCGTCCCTCGACGAGCAGGGCGATGATCTCGCCGTACTTCGACTGCCCGAGGCAGGCACGCGGCTGCAGGTCGGAGAAGCCGCTGCGGGCACTGACGACCGTCTCCCCGTCGATGATCATGGCGGGGGAGAACTCGACCGCGTCCGTCGTGTCCGGCGAGACGGAGGAGGTGCTGTCGCGGATGTAGATGCGGTCGTCCGCGTGCAGCTCGAGGCGCTTGTAGCCGTAGCCCATGTGATCACCGTAGGCCCTGCCGTTGCACATGGCGTAGCCCGCGAGCGTGCCGCCGTTGCCGGTTCCGCCCGGATCGATGAAGCCCGAGCCGGTCATGCCGATGACGCCGCCGTGTGCCTGCGCGATCTGACCGCAGTACTGGCCGATGCTGCCGAGCGTGGTCGCTGCGTGCAGACTCAGGCGCGACGGGTCTTTCATCACGACGAGCACGCCGCGATAGGTGCTGCCCTTTTCGCGCACGATGAGGATCTCGTTGCGTGCGTCGATTGCGAGCACCTGCTCACCCTGAATGGTGCGGATGCTGGTGCCGTTATCCGTGAGCGCAGAGTGGTCGATGTTGATGCGGCTCCATCCGGCGGCGAGCGCGTCGGGATGCTCCTTGACATACGCCTGCATGCTCGGCACATCCACCTCCCAGAAGAGGTTGTAAAACGTGATCTCTTCCTTGCTCATGCCCTTGGTGTCGGTGAGCGTCGGGTTGCGGGACTCGATCTCTTCCTCGTCCCACTCACTGTTGACGCCGATCTGCGCCTCTCGCGCGGCCTCCATTTCGGCGACGACCTTGTCGATGACGCTGCGCGGTATGAAAGCCGTGGCCAGCCACTGGTGGCTGAGCGTGTTCATGGCCGTCTGGATGTAGGCCGTGCGCCACTTGGCGATGAACGGGATGTTGGAGTAGACTGCCGTCAGATACAGTCCGGCGAGGATGGCCAGCACGAGAAAGAGAATGAGCAGCCTACGGCCGACGCTCTTTTTCTTCTTCGGCTTTTTGGCTTTTTTGGCCTTGCGGCCGCGCTTGCCGGTCTGCGGCTGTGCGGCCGGCTGTGCCCGGCGGGCGTTCGGCGCGCTGCGGCGCGGCTGTGCGGCGGCATCTTCCGTCCACATACCGGCGTCCTGCGGCTGCCGCTGGGCAGGTCTTTGCGCGGGACGCTGTTGTGCGGGACGCTGCTGAACAGGGCGCTGCTGCGCGGGTCTCTGCTGGGCAGGACGCTGTTGTGCAGGTCTTTGCTGGGCAGGACGCTGCTGGGCAGGACGCTGCTGCGCGGGTCTCTGCTGCGTGGGTCTCTGCTGCGTGGGACGCTGCTGCACAGGATGCTGCTGCGCGGGTCTCTGCTGCGCGTTATCGGTAGCCGGCCGCGGAGTCCCTGTGGGGCGCGGCGGCGAGGAAAACAGCTTCAAGGGGCAATTCCTCCTTTGTGTGCGGGAGATTACGAATGGCTTGACGCCCGGGCGCGGAAAAAGTTCCGCATTCGCCGAAAAAGCGGGAAGGCTCGTGCTGCGAACCTTCCCGAACGTATGCGGGTCCGCTCAGCAGAGCTGCGCACCGGCGGGCACGCTGTCATCCAGCATGAGCAGATGCGGCTTGCCGTCCTTCTCCGCCGAGAGGAGCATGCCGTTGGAGGGCATACCCATCATCTTGCGCGGCGGCAGGTTCAGAATGGCGACGACCGTCTTGCCCACGAGCTCCTCGGGGCGGTAGAACTTGGCGATGCCGGAGAGGATCTGCCGGTCGGTGCCGCTGCCGTCGTTGAGCGTGAAGCACAGGAGCTTGTCGGACTTTTTCACCGGCTCGCACTTGAGCACCTTGCACACGCGCATATCGCACTTGGCAAACTCGTCGATCGTCACATCCGGCAACACGGGCGCGGCCTGCGGCGCGGCGGCAGCTTTCTTCGCCGCCTTGAGCGCCTCGAGCTCGGCGAGCTCCTTGGCCATGTCGATGCGCGGGAAGAGCGTCTCACCCTTTTGCACGGTGACGTCTGCCGGCAGCACGCCCCAGACGGCTGCGTTGTCCCATGTGGTCTGCTCGGCCGTCGCGCCGATCTGCGTGAAGGCCTTCGTGCAGCTGTCGGGCATGAACGGCAGCAGGAGCGTCACGGTGATGCGCAGCGTCTCCAGCAGGTTATACAGCACCGTTGCCAGACGCGCGCGCTTGCTCTCGTCCTTGGCGAGTACCCAGGGGGCGGTCTCGTCGATATACTTGTTGGCGCGGGAGATGACCTTGAACACCTCGATGAGCGCCTGCTGCGTGCCGAAGGTGTCCATGTGACCGGCGTACGTCTCGCGCAGGGCGGATGCCATGGCGATGAGCTCGTCATCGAGCGCATCATGCTCGCGCTCTGCCGGCAGCGTGCCGCCGAAGTACTTGATGACCATGGCGACGGTGCGGCTCAGGAGGTTGCCAAGATCGTTTGCAAGGTCGGTGTTGATGCGGGAGATGAGCAGCTCGTTGGAGAAGTTGCCGTCGCTGCCGAGCGGGAACTCGCGCAGCAGGTAGTAGCGCAGCGCGTCCACGCCGTAGCGCTCGGCGAGCACGACGGGGTCGACGACATTGCCCTTCGACTTCGACATCTTGCCGCCGCCGAGCAGCAGCCAGCCGTGACCGAAGACCTTCTTCGGCAGGGGCATACCCATGCTCATGAGCATGGCGGGCCAGATGATGGAGTGGAAGCGCACGATCTCCTTGCCGACCATGTGCACGTCGGCGGGCCAGAACTGATCGTAATCATTGTACTTGTCGTTCAGGAAGCCGAGCGCCGTGCAGTAGTTGAACAGCGCGTCGACCCAGACGTAGACGACGTGACCGGGGTCAAAATCGACCGGGATGCCCCAAGTGAAGCTCGTGCGCGACACGCACAGATCCTCGAGACCGGGGTCGATGAAGTTTTTGATCATCTCGTTGACGCGGCTGGCCGGCTCCAGGAACGTGCCGCTGAGCAGCAGCTCGCGCACCGGCTCGGCATACTTCGACAGGCGGAAGAAGTACGCCTCCTCCTCAGCATAGTGCACCTCGCGGCCGCAGTCCGGGCACTTGCCGTCGACGAGCTGGCTCTCGGTCCAGAAGCTCTCGCACGGCGTGCAGTACATACCGGAGTACTTGCCCTTGTAGATATCGCCCTTGTCGTACATCTTCTTGAAGATGCGCTGCACGGCCTCGACATGGTAGTCGTCTGTCGTGCGGATGAAGCGGTCGTTGGAGATGTTCATCAGCTTCCACAGCGCGCGCACGCCGCCGGGACCCTCGACGATGTTGTCCACGAACTGCTTGGGCGTGACGCCGGCGGCCTCAGCCTTTTCCTCGATCTTCTGACCGTGCTCGTCCGTTCCGGTCAGGAACATCACATCATAGCCGCACAGGCGCTTATAGCGCGCGATCGCATCGGTTGCGACCGTGCAGTAGGTGTGGCCGATGTGCAGTTTATCCGAGGGGTAATAGATCGGTGTCGTGATATAAAACTTTCCTTTGCTCATGCTGCATTCTCCTCTGTATTAGTCTTCACCGGCGTCACCGGGATCGTAGACCGACGGGTAGGGAGTCGGCTGCGGCTTCGGCGTGGGGGTGGGTGTCGGTGTGGGTTTGGCGCTGGGCGTGGGGGTGGGCGCCGGCGTGGTGTCGTGGGAGTGATAGGTGCTGTTGGCCTCAACGGTGCGGCTGATCTCGTTGCCGTCCTTGTCATAGACGGTGCGGTAGGTCGTGGCGCGCAGGCCGTTGGCGGTGTAGCTCATCTTGACGTAGCTGCCGTCCACATCCGTGCCCCAGATCTCGACCGTGATGCTGTTTTTCTCCACATAGGCCTTGATCTCAATGGGGTATTCGCGGCTGTTGGTGAACTTGAATTCCGGACCGCCCCAGCTGACCGTGGCGTCCATGCCGGGCTCGATATAGGCCACGGGGAAGTAGTGGCAGGTGCGGGTGTTGATCTTGAGATTGGAGACCATGGCGCAGTAGTACAGCGTGGACGACACCTGGCAGATGCCGCCGCCGACCTCCTGCACGACCTGACCGCCGGAGTAAGCCCCGGCCTCCTTGAAGCCGTTGGCCTTCGTGCGCTTGCCGAGCACGTCGTTATACGAGAACGTCTGACCGGGCTGGAGAATGACGCCGTTGATCTTCTCGGCGGCGAGCCTGACGTTCGTGATGCGGTTGCTGCTGCTGCCGGAGAGGGAGGTGGTCTTGGTGGCGAGCTTGTCGGCCAGCAGGTGCTTTTGCAGGCGCTCCTGCGTCATCTCCGGCTGCGTGAGCTTGGCCGGGATGGTGACGGTGTCGCCGGCGGAGGCCGCGTCCCACAGGGGCTGCGCCTCGGCCACGTCAAACGCGATGCCGACCTTGCTCTCCGTGGCGGACTTGGTCTCGGGGTCGTAGCCCGCGTTGACCGGGTCGCCGCAGATGGCGTCGTGCAGCTCCTGCAGCGTCATCTTATCGTCGCCCTTCATGTCGACCGGGTAGGCCGATGTGCCGAACTTGCCGCTGCGGATGTCGCTGAGCATCCGCTCGGCGACGGCGGCGGGGTCGAGCGTGATCATGCTCGCGCCCTTGACGACGCGGATGGTGCTGTGCTCCTCGTCGATCTCGACGCTGCCGCCCGAGAGCTTGACGTTGATCTCGGCGGCCTCGCGCTCGATGCGTGTGCGCAGAGCGTCGGTGTCCATGTCGGCGAGGTTATCGGCCGCCACATCGTGCCCCTTGAGCGCGCAGCGCAGCCACGCAAAGAAGTTTGTGAACGCATTTCCGCTGCGTCCGTAGGCGTAAGCTGCCTCGGCTGCGTCGTCGGGCGTCGCCTCAAAGCCGATCTCCGTCGCGGTGACGGTGATGGTCTGGTCGCCCGGGAACGTCATCGTGAGCACCGGTGCGCTCGTATCGTCCCAGCCGGCGGTGCGGATGGTGTCTGCCGCCTCGCTGGGCGTCATGCCGCCGACGTCGGCGCCGCAGACGGAGACGTTCGGGAAGATGGTGTCCTTTTTCGCCACGAGCACCATGCCGATGGCGCCCGCTGCGATGATGACGGCCAGCGCGATGAGCGCGGCGCGCAGGGCGATCTTGCCGCCGCGGCCGCGGGGCTTTCTGGCTTTCGGCTGCGGCGCGCCCTGTGCGGGGTCTGCCTGCCGGGATACGGGCTGGCGCTGCGCCGTCTGCTTCGGCGCGGCGGAGCGGCGGGCAGCCGCCTCACTCTGTGCCGAGCGGTTGGAGGTGCTGCGGTGCGCCGAGCGCTCCTGCGCGGCGAAGTCCGCCGCCTCGCGCTTTGCGGCTGCGCTGCGTTTGGAAGTGTTGCCGTTAAGTTTCATGATTTTGGCTCCTGTCTGTCCCTGTCAAAATCGGATTATTTAAATATGTATCGCGGAAAGCCTCCGCCTCGCCGGGCGGGAGCTTGGTGCGCGGCTGCTTTTCGATCTGCGGCTTCATCCACGGGTTGTGCTCGGCCTTGCGGTCGGTCTGTGCCTCGAGCAGCTTGCCGATGAGCACGTTGGATAAGAGGAACCCCGAGGGCGTGAAGTGCCAGCGCTCACCGTCCGCGGCGGCCCAGCCGCGGCGCACGAACTCCTCGAGCTGCTGCGCGATGCCGGAAAAATCGCTGCGGTAGAGCCGCTCATACTCCGCGCGCGACACACCGTGTACGGTGCGCATACCGAGCATGAGATATTCGGCCGCACGCTCAAAGTCGCCGATCGTCTCGTATTCGTCGATCATGTCCTCACCGTGGAGGACGCCCGCAAGATAGCGGTCAAGGTCGCGCACATAGCTGTAGCGCGTGCGGCCGATGCACGAGTGCGCGCCCGGGCCGAAGCCCATATAGTCATCGAGCTGCCAATACTTCAGGTTGTGCCGGGACTCATAGCCCGGGATGCTGAAGTTGGAGATCTCGTACTGTTCGTAGCCATAGTGCCGCAGCTCCTCGACCATGCACAGGTACATATCCGCCTGCTCATCGTCCGACGGGATGAGGGGCGAGTCCTTCAGGGCGTACATGGGCGTGCCCTCCTCAAGCTTGAGCCCGTAGCCGGAGATGTGCTCCGGACGCAGGGCAAGCGCCTTGGCGAGCGTGTCCGCCCAGTCGCTGCGGGTCTGGCTGGGAAGACCGTAGATGAGGTCGAGACTGATGTTGTCAAACCCGGCGGCGCGGGCGTTTTCGACGGCCATCTCCACCTGCCGGTAGCTGTGGCGGCGGCCGATCATTTTCAGGATATCGTTGTTGGCCGACTGCATACCGATGCTCAGACGGTTGAAGCCCGCCTTGCGCAGGGCACGCAGGTCGTGCAGGCGGACGCTGTCCGGGTTGACCTCGACGGTCACCTCCGCACGCTTGAGCAGGCGGCCGGTGGCCTTGACGGCGTCGAGCAGCTCGATGAGCCGCGCCGCACCGTAAAAGCTCGGCGTGCCGCCGCCGAAATAGACCGTGTCGATGTACGCCGGCGCGATGCGCCCGGCGCTCTCTTCAATGTGCTCGAGCAGCGCCTGCTGATACTCCGCCATGCGCTCGGCAGCGCCGGCGCAGGAATAGAAGTCACAGTAGCCGCACTTGCTCGCGCAAAACGGGATGTGGATATAGATACCGAGACGCGGTTGCATAGACAGCTCCTTACTTGGGGTGCCCTGACCGCCGGGGTGCGGCGGTCAGGGTTCAGATCAGATCGGTTGTCAGATGAGCGTGCACACGAGCTCCGAATACGCAGCCGGATCCTCGAGCGGCTCGCCCGCGATGAGCAGCGCCTGCGCGTGCAGGATCTTGGCGATGCGCGCGGCCTTGTCCTTGTCGCCGGCGGTGAAGGCGTCCTTCATGGTCTGGTAGGCGTGGTGGTTGGCGTTGAGCTCCAGCACGCGCACGGCGCGGATGTCGGTCGGTGCGCCGGGCATGCTCCGGAAGTAGCGCTCCATCTCGAGCGTGACGCCGCCCTCAGTGCTCAGGCACACGGCGCTGGACACGAGCTTGTTGGACAGGCGCACGGATGCGACCTGCTCACCGAGCGTCTCCTTGACGAAGTCGAGCAGCTCCTTGTCCTCGGCCTGCTTTGCCTCGGTCTCTTTTTTCTCTTCCTCGCTCTCGAGGCCGAGATCGTCGGTCGCAATGTTGCAAAACGGCTTGTCGTCGTAGCTCTTCATGGTGTCGACGAAATACTCGTCGATCTGCGAGGTCATGCACAGAACGTCAAAGCCCTTGTCGCGCAGCTGCTCCGCCTGCGGCAGGCTCAGCAGACGCTTGACGTTGTCGCCGCACGCGAAGTAGATCTTCGCCTGCTCGGCGGGCATGGCGTCGACGTATTCCTTGAGGGAGACGAGCTTGGTCTCGTTCGTGTGGTAGAGCAGCAGATCCTTGATCTCGTCGACCTTGTCGCCGGTCTCGGTGACGGCGCCGGCGCGCAGCACCATGCCGAAGGCGGCGTGGAACTGCTCGTACTTCTCGCGGTCATTGGTCATGAGCTTCGTGAGCTCGGACTTGATCTTCTTGCCGAGGTTTGCGGCGATGAGCTTGAGCTGGCGGTCATGCTGCAGCATCTCACGCGAGATATTCAGCGACAGGTCGGGGGAGTCGACCACGCCGCGCGCGAACGCGTAGCACGGCGGCAGGAGGTCGGTGCATCTGTCCATGATCATGACGCCGGAGCTGTAGAGCTCGAGACCGGGGTCGGCGTCGCGCGTGTACATATTTGCCGGGACCTTGGACGGGATGAACAGCAGCGCGCGGTAGGAGATCAGACCCTCGGCGTTGACGCGGATGACGGCCAGCGGGTCGTCATTGTCGTGGAACTTTTCCTTGTAAAACGCGATGCATTCCTCATCGGTCGCCTCCTTGCGGCTGCGCTGCCAGATGGGGATCATGCTGTTGACAGTCTGCTCCTCGGTCTTGGTGACCATCTCCATCTTCGGCTCGCCGTTTTCATCCTTCTCGCCGGAGTCGACCCAGTCGCTCTGCTCGACGTCCATGACGATCGGCCAGCGGACGTAGTCGGAGTATTTGCGGATGAGCATCATGAGCTTCCAGTTTTCGAGGTAGGTGGAGTATTTCTCGCCCGTCTCGTCAGCCTTGATGTGCATGATGACGTCGGTGCCGACGGTATCCTTCTGCGCCTCGGTGATGGTGTAGCCGTCCGCGCCGGTGCTGACCCACTGATAGGCGGTGTCGCTGCCGTAGGCGCGGGTGATGACCGTGACCTTGTCGGCGACCATGAACGCGGAGTAGAAGCCGACACCGAACTGACCGATGATGTCGATGGCGGCATCCTCCTGCGCGCTCTCGCCGAGATCGTCCTTGAACTTCAGCGAGCCGCTGCGTGCGATGACGCCGAGGTTGCTGTCGAGCTCCTCCTTGGTCATGCCGATGCCGTTGTCGGACACGGTGATCGTGCGCGCTTCCTTGTCGGGGATGACGCGGATCTTGAAGTCGCCGCGCGCCATGCCCACGTTTTCATCCGTGAGCGACTGGTAGCAGAGCTTGTCGATCGCGTCCGAGGCGTTCGAGATGATCTCGCGCAGGAAGATCTCCTTGTGCGTGTAGATCGAATTGATCATCATGTCGAGCAGCTTTTTGGATTCTGCTTTGAACTGTTTCTTTGCCATATCTATGCCTCCAAAATTTTAATTACACATTCAGAGCCGTACCCGGTCGGCGCGTCTAACGCCCCATAGTACAGATTTTATATTATAGCACATTGCCTGATTTTTTCAACACCCGCCGCCGGAATAATTGGCTTGTACGGCGCGTTTTTTGTGGTATAATGAATCGTTAAGAAAAAAATAAGATTCTATGAGGTGGCTTCCATGAACGATCTGAAAGACCTGCTCGATGCGCGCCTGTTCCTGCTGGATATGGACGGCACGCTCTACCTCGGGGACGATGTGTTTCCCGGCGCGGTCGACTTCATCCACACGCTGGCCGATACCGGTCGGCAGTACATTTACCTGACCAACAACTCCTCGCGCGCCGGCACGGACTACATCACGCGCCTGCAGCGTCTGGGTTTCCCGTGCGAGGCGGAGAACGTGTTCACGTCCGGCATGGCGACGGCGCTGTATCTCAACCAGCACTACGCGGGCAAGCCCGTGTATCTGGTCGGCACGCAGGCGTTCCGCCGCGAGCTGCTCAGCTACGGCATCCCGCTCGTCGAAGAGGGCGCGGAGATCGTCGTCGTCGGCTTTGACACCGAGCTCGTGTATGAGAAGCTCGACCGCGCCGTGCACTATCTGCGCCGCGGTGCGACCTTCATCGCCGCCAACCCCGACTGGGTCTGCCCCATGCCGGCCGACGAGGTGCTGCCCGACTGCGGGAGCATCTGCGCGCTGCTGACCGCCGCCTCCGGCGTCAAGCCGACCTACATCGGCAAGCCGAACCGCAACATGGTCGATGTCATCTCGGCGCAGACCGGCGTGCCGAACGGGCAGATCTGCTGCGTGGGCGACCGGCTGTATACCGACATTGCCGTGGCCGTGAATGCGGGCGCGCAGAGCGTGCTCGTCATGTCCGGCGAGACGGACGAGGCGATGCTCAAGGCGTCCGACGTGCAGCCGAAGTACGTCCTGCGTGACGTGGCCGAGCTTGCGCAGATCCTGCGCGACGGCACGGTATGAGAAAAAAAGTCAGGAAATTTTCGAAAAGCGCTTGACAAAGACGGACACAACTGTTAGGATATGTTCAGTAAACATCGTTTTGTGCGAATGGTGTTTGCGCCCCCCCTCGTTTGTGTTCTCTCTTCCATTTCAGCGTCCGGGTCTGCATCCGCCACGGACGCGCAGCACAGCAATCAACAGCCAACAGCCGAGCTGGCAAATGCCGGCTCGGCTGTTGGCTGTTTTCATGGTATGCAGGCTTTCCTGCGCTCAGATGTCCGCGCGGAACCACGCGCCGGGACGGTAGCGCTCGAAGATGACGATGTCGTAGTCGCGCTCGTGCGCCCAGGCGCGGCTCGTCCAGCCGGCGCGCACGGCGCCCATGGCCTCGCACAGGCGCACGCTCAGCGGCTTCGGGCCGATCTTATAGGCGATGAACTGCGGGCGCGCGATCACGTTCGTGAGCACGTTGCCGACGATGGCGGCGGCGGGCTTGCTCAGTGCCGTGCCGTATTCCTTCGGCGGCTGGCTGAGCTGACCGCGCAGAATGTCGGGCGCGTTGCGCCGGAACCATGCGACGATCGTGGGGTCGAAGCTCTCGACGCAGTAGGGGCCGGTGTAGGTGCGCAGCGCCTCGAGCGTCAGCGCGCACAGGCGGCGGTTATCGTGCCCGCGCTTGACCTCGAGCAGCAGCGGCACGCGTCCGCCGAGCGCCTCGAGCGCCTCGGCAAACGTCGGGATGACGCACTCGGTCTTTCCGAGACGCAGCGCGCGCAGCTCGGCGAGGGTGAAGTCGTCAATGACGCCCTGCACGCCGCACATACGCTCGAGCGTGTCGTCATGGAACACGACAAGCTGGTCATCGGCGGTCAGGTGCACGTCCATCTCGACGGCGTAGCCCGCCTCGGCCGCGGCGCGAAACGCCGGGAGCGAGTTTTCCGGCACGGAGCCGTCCTCGGTGTGCAGGCCGCGGTGTGCGTAGTTGCGGCACAAAAACGGCGCCTTCTGCGTACGCGTAGCGCGGCCGGGTGCGACCAAAAATGCAAACGCACCTGCGCAGGCTGCGGCCGGTGCGGCGATCTTACAAGCGGTTTTCCAATTCATAATGTGTCCTCCTTTTGGCGGCGAGAGCCGCCGGTCTGCTGTCCCTTATTAAACAACAATTTCTGCATTTCGTCAAATGCCTGTTGAATTGCACGGCGAGGTATTGTAGAATGGTACGGATTTGAAACAAACTTGGAGGTAACCCTGTGAAGCTCAACTACAAACGCACCATCTGCGTTGGTTTTGCCTTTTTCCTGATCTGCGCGTTCTGGCAAGCCTACGACAACACCATCCCGCTGATCCTGACCAATAAATTCGGTATGTCGCAGGCATGGTCCGGCGTCATCATGGCGCTCGACAACATCCTGGCGCTGTTTCTGCTGCCGCTGTTCGGCGCGATCTCGGATAAGCACACCGGCAAGCGCGGCCGCCGCACACCGTTTATCCTCATCGGCACGGTCGTTGCCGCCATCGCCTTCATCAGCCTGTCGCTCGTGGACGGCGCACAGCTGAAGAATCTCGACGGCGCCGCCGTGATCGACGATCCCGCCGCCCTGCGCATCGTCTATCAGAAGGAGGCGGACCGTACGCTCAAGACCCCCGACGGCGAGACCTTCGTGCTCTCCGACACCTTTACCGAGGACGAGTTTGCCGCCATCACGAGTCAGGTCACCAATGCCGAGGGCAAGACCGTCACGAACCACGACTACACGAACTACGTCGTGCCTGCGCGTCAGGCCTACGCCCACCAGACGACGCTGCAGCACCCGGGTGCGCTCATCGGCTTCATCGCGCTGCTGCTGCTGGTGCTCGTCGCCATGGCCACGTTCCGTTCTCCGGCCGTTGCGCTCATGCCCGATGTTACCATCAAGCCGCTGCGCAGTAAGGCGAATGCCGTCATCAACCTCATGGGCACCGGCGGCGGCATCCTCGTGCTGGCCATCGGTATGGGCTTCGCCACGAGCTCCGTGCGCAACTCGCTCATGAGCTACACTGCCTACTTCTCCGTGATCGCGGGGCTCATGCTGCTTGCGCTGCTGATCTTCCGCCTGACAGTCAACGAGCCGAAGTTTGTCGCCGAGATGCAGGCTGACAGCAAGCGCTTCGGCATCGACAACGGTGACGACGGCGACACGCCCGTCGCCTCCGGCAAGCTCGGCAAGGCCGAGCGCCGCTCGCTCATTTTCCTGCTGCTGTCGATCGTGCTGTGGTTCTTCGGCTACAACGCCGTGACGTCGAAATATTCCGTCTACGCGAGCAACATCCTGCACAAGGACTATAACCTCACGCTCATGCTCGCGCAGGCCGCCGCGATCGTGGCCTACCTGCCCGTCGGCATCGTCGCGTCCAAGATCGGCCGCAAAAAGACCATTCTCGGCGGCGTCGTGATGCTGGCCACCGCGTTCGGCGTGGCTGCGTTCCTCAATTCCGAGAGCCCCACGATGCTCATGAACGCGATGTTCTGCCTCGCCGGTATCGGCTGGGCGACCATCAACGTCAACTCCTTCCCGATGGTCGTCGAGATGTGCTCCGGCAGCGATGTCGGCCGCTACACAGGCTTCTACTACACGGCCAGCATGGCCGCGCAGGTCATCACGCCGATGTTCTCCGGCTTCCTGATGGACAAGGTTGGCATGACCGTGCTCTTCCCGTATGCCGCCCTTTTCGTGGCCGGCGCGTTTGTGACCATGCTCTTCGTCCGCCATGGCGACAGCCGTCCCATTGCCGCCATGGGTCTGGAAGCACTCGACATGGACGATTGATCAAGAATTCTATTTGGAGGTTGCTACTATGGAACGTCTGACCCGTAAACTCAAAAAGGGCGGCTACTCCGCCAACCGCCATCCCGCGGCACAGATCGATGAGCGCCTGAGCCAGCTCAAGGGCGTGCACAAGCAGTGGGTCGGGGATGTGTCGGACATGATCACCGGCATGAAGCAGAGCGAGGCCGCCGGACAGGCCGGCGCGCTCACGCTGGCGATGCTGCAGGCGAGCTATGCCGCGATCGTGCGCATCGGCCGCCGCTTTGAGGCCGTCTGCCCCGCCGAGGGCAACACCGACGACGCCGTCACGGCGCTCGGCAAGCTGGAGGATCTGTACGAGCAGTGCGTCTCCGAGCTCGAGGACGCCAAGGCTGGTCTGGATGAGTGCCGCGAAAACGGCTTCCAGGATGACCTCGCCTACGGTGAGCTCATGGTGACGAAGCTCGGTCTCACGCAGCTGACCAAGCAGTTCGACATCGCCACCGGCTATGCCGAGCCCGATCCGGAGCCGTACCAGTACCAGCCCAAAACGGACAAACCGGCGCAGTAAGCCGTTGTCATATTTCAAAAGAAAGAGTAGGAGATCTCAGTATGAAACGCACATTTACGACCATTGTCTGCGCGCTGCTTCTTGTGGCCATGCTCGCCGGCTGCGGCAGCACCGGCAGCACCAACCCCTTTGACGCCAAAGCCAAGACCTTTGACGCCGAGGGGATGCAGATCACGCTCACGACCGACTTTAGCCAGGAATCGCTTGAGGGCTACACCGTTGGCTATGCTGCGAAAACGGCGATCGTGCTCGCCCTTCATGAGACGAAGGCGGAGTTTGCCGAAGCCGGCGTGGAAGACGTGACGTTCGAGCAGTATGTCGAGTTCGTCAAGGGGGCCAATGAAGACAAAGAGATCGTCGACGGCGAGCCCATCGACGGCAACCCGACGCTGCTGTATGACTTCCTCAACGAGGAGCAGAACGTCACCTACCGCTACCTCACCGTTCTCTACGAGTCTGACGATGGGTTCTGGATGGTGCAGTTCGCGTCCCAGAAGGACAACTTTGACGCCTATGAACCGAGCTTCATCGAAGCCGCCAAGAGCGTCAGCTTCAGCGCGTAAGCGCTGCGGCAGCAACGCAAAAACCGGCGGACAGCGATTTGCTGTCCGCCGGTTTTCCATTGCGGCAAAAAACCTCCGCGCCGGATGGCACGGAGGTTTTTTGCATCAGTATATAAGACCGGATTACTTGAGTTCGACAGAAGCGCCGACTTCCTCGAGCTTCTTCTTGAGCTCCTCGGCCTCGTCCTTGGAGACCTGCTCCTTGATGGGGCAGGGGATGCCCTCGACCTTCGCCTTGGCTTCCGCCAGGCCCAGGTTGGTGATCTCACGGACAGCCTTGATGACCTTGATCTTCTGATCGCCGAAGCCGGTCAGAACGACGTCAAACTCGGTCTTCTCCTCGGCGGCAGCAGCAGCGCCGGCCACCGGAGCGGCGGCAACAGCAGCAGCGGCGGAAACGCCGAACACATCTTCGATCTCGTGCACGAGCTCGGACAGCTCGAGGACGGACATAGCCTTGATCTCTTCGATCATAGCAGTGACTTTTTCGCTAGCCATGGTAATTTTCCTCCTAAATAGTTAAGTGAAGTGGTCGCCTTATTCGGCGGCGGGAGCTTCGGCCTCGGCAGCCGGTGCGGCAGCACCGCCCATCTGCTCGACGACCTGGTTCAGGCAAACGGCCAGACCCGTGATGGGTGCCAGCATCGTGCCCAGGACCTTGGAGTACAGCGCGTCCTTATTCTGGAGCTGCGCGATCTCCGCGATCTCAGCGTCACTGAGGACCTTGCCCTCAAGGAACGCGCCCTTGACGATGAACTTATTGTCCTTCGCCATCTTCTCGCTCATGTCGTGGATCATGCGGATCGGGACGATCGGGTCTGCCGTGCTGGTAGCGAGCGAAGTCGTACCATTGAGCAGATCACTCATAGCCTCGAGACCGGCGTCCTTGAGCGCAAAGCGGGTCAGGGTGTTTTTGACGACGGAATACTCCACGTCATTCTGACGCAGCTCGCTGCGCAGCTTGGTGTCTTCATCGACGGTGATACCCTTGTAGTCGATGAACACGCCGGCGCTGGCGCCGTTGAGCCGTTCAGCCAGAGCGGCGACGATCGCCTGCTTCTCACTGAGAACTTTTGCGTTCGGCATAGTGTGTTTTCACCTCCGTGTGAAAGATACACGCCCAAAAAAAATTCCCGCGGCCAAAGCCCCGGAAACAGAATAGAAACATCGTGATAGATGCATCCTCGGCAGGATTTCCGCGGTCAAGCCACCTGCTGTCTTTGGAGCGCTCCAACATAATACCAGATGGTAATGCGCGTGTCAAGCATTTTTGCGGGCAAAAATGTGTTTTTCTGCGGATGCGCGGCTGAAAGACGAGATGGCCCCCGGAGGAGTACCGGAGGCCATCTCAAAAATCCCACAAAAAACTTTTACCCTAAACTGCTATGGTCAGTCTAACAAATATTCTCACAAATGTCAAGCCTCACTTGTGACAAAGCGAGGCATCTGCGCATTTTGCACACAGGCGTGCGAAATGCCGCGTGTGCCGCAAAACTGCACGGTTTTTCACCAGCTGATGTCCGCAAGCCCCTCACCGAGGGTCATGCCGCACCGCCCGTGACCGGGGTAGAGCGTGAGCTCGGGCGGCAGCGTGCGCAAAAACGGCACGGTCTGCGCACCGAGCACGGCAGCGTCACCGCCGCGCAGCCGCGTGATGACCGCGCAGCCGGGCACGATCGTGTCGCCGCTGAAAAACGCCTGTGTGCCGATGCGGTAGCACGCGCTGCCGCGTGAGTGCCCGGGCGTGGCGTAGCCCTCGATGTGCAGCGCGCCCCAGTCGAGCGAGACGCGCTCGGCAAAGGTCATGTCGGGCTCGTAGGTCTCGGTCTTGAGGTGCAGCTCGCGCAGAAAATCGCGTGCCTGCGCGCCGCGTGACACGCTCAGCGCCGCGAGCAGCACGGGCGTCGTGTTGCCGGGGTTGCGCAGCCAGGCGGTGCAGTGATCCTGCCAGAGGGTGCGCGCCGAGAGCGCGCGCTGCATCCGGCCGAGGCCGGAGATGTGGTCGACGTGCTCGTGCGTGAGCACCAGCAGCACCCGATAGCCCTGCAGCCGCGCCATCGTCTCGGCGTCCGGCCACGGGTCGAGCACGATCGCGTCGCGCCCCTGCGTGACGATGTACATATTTGAGCCGATCGGCGGGAAGGGGATACGTTGGATCTGCATACGGCTCAGTCCTCCGCGGGCAGGTCGAGCAGCCTGCGGCTGAGCGGCAGCTCCGACGGGAGGCTGTTTTCCAGTGTGACGATGCCGTGCGTGCCGCCGCGGATCCAGCCGCGGCGCACGAGCTGACGCTGCGTTTCGCGCGCCGTGCCGTCGCTGCCGTCGTAGAGCGCGACGTTGCCGCCGAGTGCGGCGCGGATCGCGCGGCGGGCAAACGGAAAATGCGTGCAGCCGAGCACGACCGCGTCCACGCGCCCGGCATAGGGACCGAGCTGCCGCGCCAGATATGTCGTGAGCGCGGGGGAGTCGAGCTCGCCGCGCTCGACAAACTCGACCAATTCCGGGCACGGCAGCGGCAGGATCTCGGCGCTGTCGGCGCACTGGCGCATGAGCGCCGCGAATTTCTCCTCCCGCAGCGTCAGGGGCGTGGCCAGCACGAGCACGTGCCGGTGCTGCGCCGCGGCGGGCTTGAGCGCCGGCTCGATGCCGATGACCGGGATGTCCGAAAAAGCGGCGCGCAGTGTGCCGACGGCGGCGCTTGTGGCCGTGTTGCAGGCGATGACGGCGGCCTTGATGCCGTGCGCATACAGCCTGGCGATGACGCTCTGCGTCAGCTCACGCACCTCCGCGACCGGGCGCACGCCGTAGGGCGCGTTTGCCGAGTCGCCGAAGTACAAAAAGTCCTCTCCCGGCATCCGCCGCACGAGTGCGCGCAGGACGCTGATGCCGCCGAGACCGGAGTCAAACACCGCCACGGGCAGCTCCGTTCGCTCCATCACGCGCACCTCCTTTCAAAAATCAGCACAGAATGCCACCATTGTACCACAAACGGGGCAATTATCAAGTCAGACCAGCGACAGCACCTGCCGCGCGGCATAGCCTTCGCTGCGCAGCGCACCGTCGAGCAGCTCGTAGCGCGTGATGTCCAGACGCACCGCGTGCAGCATGGCGGGCATCTGCTGCAGCTGCTGCAGCTGCACGCCGCGCGCCTCGATCACGCTGCGGTACTCGTCGCTCAGCGGGTCGATGTAGACGGCCTTGCCCGTCATCTGCAGCCCGGCGAGCGAGTCCATGCCGTCGTAGCTGTCGTACACGGCGGCGGAGATCGCGCCGTTCCACCAGATGCCCTTGAATTTCAGACCGCCCTCGGTGAGGATGTAGAGCGCGCCGTTCACGCGCAGATATTCCAGCGGGGTGCACCGCACCCAGTTGCCGCAGCCGGTCGCAAGTGCGAGCGTGTTGTGTGCGGTCAGAAAGTCGTCGATGCGCGCCTTGAGCGCGTCCGTCGGCATGGGCGCCTCCGGCGGACAGAAGGCCTTGGCGATCAGCTCGGCGGCGGCGACGGTCTCGTCCTCGCCCTTCGGGCGGAAGGTCACGCGCTTTTGCACGCCGGCGGTCACGACCGGACCGCCCTCCCCGGCGGCGACGGTGATGACATTTGCGTATCCGCTCCAGTCGCGCGGCGCGCGCTCGGCCGGGAAGAGCTTGCAGTTGCCGATGACCGTGCCGAGGATGTAGGCCGTTTTGCGCACGGCGGCGTCATAGATGATGGCGGTGATGTTCATATGCTTTGCCTCCAGAAATAGAATCCTGCCCAGAGTATACCACGCAAAGAATGGATTGTAAAATTGAAAGGCGGATGTTACAATAGAATCATCCGAATATAGATAAAGAAAAGAGGTCTTGCCATGATCTGCCCAAAATGCGGCGCGCAGCTGTCTGACAGCGCCGTCATCTGCCGCGTCTGCGGCGCGATGCTGCCCGAGCATTCGCTCCCCCCGCAGCAGCCCTATCAGCCGGCGCAATATCCTGCGGGCAACGCCGCGCAGAATGCTTGCAGCACCCCGCGCACGTGCGCGCAATGCGGCGCACCGCTTGAGGACGGTATGCGCTTTTGCACCAACTGCGGTGCGCCCGTTCCGGAGCGTCCCGACCCGGCGCAGTCCGTGCCGCCCCGGCAGGACACGGCCGCTTCCTGCATTCCGGGCATCTGCCCGCACTGCGGCAGCCGCCTGAATCCCGGCGCGCGTTTTTGCACTGTCTGCGGCACGCTCGCGCCCGAAATGCCCGCAGCCGCGCCGGAGTGGTACGGTGCTGCGCCCGGCGGCGCGGTCTCCTCGCCGGAGATCGGCGCCAAGCGCAAGCCGAAAAAGCTGCTCATCGGTCTGCTGTGCGGCTTTGCCGCGCTGGTCGTGGTCGCGGCGGTCCTCATCGGTCTTTTTGCCGCGAGCGGCGGCAGCCATGGTACGACCGGGAATGCGGACGTGGATCAGCTTCTGGAGCGTTACTTCACGTATTTTTCCAAAGACGATATCAGCGGCATGAACAAGATCTTCCTGCCGGAGGCGGTCGCCTTCATGCGGGATGATGAGGAGGATGGCCTGCTCACCGTCGAGGAGGCGATCGAAGAGCTCGACGACTGGTACAGCGACTATGGGCGAACGATTGATGACTATGATATCTATGATTCCGACCAGCTCGACAAAGAGGATCTGACCCAGCTGGAGTGGGCGCTGGATGTGCGCATCGACGACAACCTTGTCGTCGCCTGTGATGTGACGTATGCAAGCGGCGCCGACGAGGACTTCTACTTTGAATTTGTGCAGGTCAGCGGCAAATGGTATCTGCTGTTTGTTTTGGACTGATCTCTGAAACAACACCGTCCCCGGCAGCCGAAGCTGCCGGGGACGTTTTTTTGCATCGTTATGCCTGCACCTGCACGCGGCTGCCGCCGCTGCGGTCTTTGGTGACGATGATCTGCCGGTCGATGCGCTCCTTGAGCTCCGCGACGTGGGAGATGATGCCCACGATCCGGCAGCCGCCCGACACGCCCACGAGCGCGGTCAGCGCCTGCTGCAGCGCCTCGCTGTCGAGCGAGCCGAAGCCCTCGTCGACGAACATCGCCTCGAGCTGCACGCCGCCGGCGCTCGACTGCACCTCGTCTGACAGACCGAGCGCCAGCGACAGGGAGGCGGCAAACGTCTCGCCGCCGGAGAGCGTCTTGACGCTGCGCGCCGTGCCGTTGTAGTGGTCGACGACCTCGAGCTCCAGCCCGGTCTGGCTGCGGTTGTCGCCCGCACGCTCGCAGCGGCGCAGCTCGTACTGCCCGCCGGACATGATGAGCAGGCGCGTGTTCGCGCGCCCGAGGATGCGGTCGAAATACGCGGCCTGCAAAAACGCCTCGAGCGTGATCTTCTCCTGTCCGGGGATGGCGCCGTTCGCGGTCGCCGCCAGCGCGTGCACCCATTGCCAGCGCTCGTGCGCAGCGTCGTATTCCTGCCGCTGCGTGTCGAGCTTGGCGCGCGCCGTGCGGTTTTGCTGCAGCCGCGTGTCGAGGGCGTTCATCTGCGCTTGCAGCGCGTCGGTGCGCGCGCTGAGCGCATCACACTGCGCTTGCAGCGCGGCGATGTCCGCCGCCTGTGCGGCGTCTGTCTGCGTGTGCAGCGTGGCGATCTTTCCGCGCAGCTGCGCGCACTTGGCCTGCGCCGCAGCGTGCTGCTTTTGCGCCGTGTCAAGTGCCTGCCGCAGCGCCTCATGCTGCGTCTGTGCCTGTGTGAGCGCGGTCTTCGCCGCATTGCTGTCCGCGTGCGGCAGCTCGGCTGCACGGTTGGCTGCGGCGGCGTCCAGTTCATCGCAGCGCGCGGCACGCGCGGCGCAGTCGGTCTCACCGGCCCGGATCGCATCGTGCTGCTGCTGCAGCTTTGCCTCCTGCTCTGACAGCCCGTCTGCAAGCGTCTGCAGCTTATCGAGCTGCGCTCTCTGCTCTGCCAGCCGGACGGCACAGCCGCGCGCGTCCTGCGCGGCTTTTTCCTGCAGCGCGGGGAGCGTTTGCGCCAGCGTCTCCGGGTCGAGCGGCGGCGTCAGCGCCGCGCACGCCGTTTCCAGCGCTTCGCGCACGGCCGTGAGCTGCCCGCGCAGATCAGAGGCCTCCGCGCTGCGTGCCTCGCAGCTGCGCTGCGCCTGCTCACTGTTGGCTTTTGCACGCTTGCGCGCGGCGGCGTCCGGCGTCTGCTCCGGCGCGGCGGCAGGGCAGGGGTGTTCCGTCGCACCGCAGACCGGGCAGGGCTGCCCGGGTGTGAGCGTGCGCGCAAGGATGCCCGCCTGTGCGTCGAGATAGGCGCGGTCCAGCACGCTGTAGTGCGCCAGCGCCGCCTGTGCCGCCTCGGCCGCTTGCGTGTACTTCTCCTGCGCGGCTTCGAGCTTTTTCTGCAGCTCGGTGCACCGTTTGCGCTGCCGGTCGAGTTCGGTCAGCGCCTTGCATCGCTGCTCGGCCGCATTCTGCTCCTGCGCGGTCTGCTCGGCGGCCACGGCCAGCTTCGGCTGCTCGGCGAGCTGCTCACGGGTGTCTTTGCACGCCTGCTCTGTCGTCTGCGCCTGTGCACGCGCCTGCTCCAGCGCTGCGGTTTTTTCCTCCAGCGCTTCGCGCGCGGCCTTGGCCTGTGCGCGCTGCTTGTCCAGCTGCTCGTATTGGCTGAGCGCGTCCTGAAGCCGCGCGATGTCCTGCAGCAGCTGCTCCATGTCCGGCTGCTTCGCTTCTGCGGCATCGAGCGCCGCCCGTGCAGACGCTTGCTCGCGCTGCGCCTGTTGGAGGTCCGCCTCCGCCGTTTTCAGTTCTGCGCGCGCCTGTTCGACCGCCTGCGCCTTGCCGAGATCGGTGAGCAGGCGCGCGTGCTGCGCCTTTGCCTGCTCGTGCTTTGTGTTCGTCTGCGCACGGGCATCAGCGTCTGCATCGATCAGAGCGTCGAGCGCTGTCAGCAGTGCGTCCGTGTCCTCTGCGTCCGGCAGCGCATCCGGGTCGTCGCAGCCGATGGTCTCCGCCGTTGAACGCAGCGCCGCGACCAGCTCGCCGCACCTCTTTTCGAGCGCGGCGGCATCGTCCTTGAGCCGGTTTTGCAGCGCCAGATACTTTCCCGTGCGGAAGATCTGGCGGAAGATCGCCTTGCGCTCGTCCGTCTGGGCGAGCAGCAGACGGCGAAACTCTCCCTGCGCGATCATGGCGATGCGCGAAAACTGCGCCCGATCCACGCCGATGACCTCCGTCACGGCGGCGGTCACCTCGCGCGTTTTCGTGATCACGCGCCCGTCCGGCATCGTCAGCTCAGCGTCCGCCTTCTGCACGGTCGTGCCGGTGCCGCGGGTTTTCGGGCGCGTATATTCGGGATTGCGGCGCACGGTGTAGCGCTCGCCGCCGTTTGCGAAGATCAGCTCCACGAACGTCGGCGTCTCGGGCTCGGCATACTTGCTGCGCAGCATGGAGCTCTCGCGGGTCTCGCCGCTCGCCTCGCCGTAGAGCGCGTAGGCGATCGCATCAAAGATCGTCGTCTTTCCGGCGCCGGTGTCGCCGGTGATGAGGTAGAGCCCGGTCGTGCCGAGCGCGTCAAAGTCCACGGTCGTCTGTCTGGCGTACGGTCCGAAGGCGGACATGGTCAGCTTCAGCGGTCTCATCCCTGCACCTCCATGATCTGCTCCATAAGCTGCGCGATGTATGCGCGCTGCACCTCGCTCATGGGCTGATGGTTCTGGCGCGCATACAGCGCCTCAAACAGCTCCAGCGGCGTGCGCCGCTCCGTCTCCGCCGGGGCGGACATACCGCCGGCTGCGCGTGTGCGCGCGTTGTCGTAGTCGAGCGTCATCAGGTACGGGTAGATCGTGCGCAGGCGGCTCATGGCGTCAAACACGTCCTGCTCGTCCGTGAGGATCAGGTGCAGGTAGTCGCTGCGGTAGGTCGTGTGCTCGTAAAAGCTCCGCGCGGTCAGCTCGTCATAGCTCCCGCGGATCTCGCGCAGCTCCCGCAGCGGCGTGAGCGCGACGGTGCGTACCTGCACGTCGCCCTTTTCACCCAGCGTCACGACGGTGACGGATTTGTGCTGCCTTGCCTCGGAAAACGAGTATTTGAGCGGCGAGCCGGCATAGCGGATCGTCTCGCGCCCGATGTGCTGCGCGCCGTGCAGGTGGCCGAGCGCCACGTAGTCAAACGGTGCAAAGACGCCGCTGTCGACATTGTCCGTCCCGCCGACGGACAGCTCCTCCGAGCCGCTGCGCGTGCCGCCGGTGACGAACTGGTGCGTCACAAGCACGTTGCGCGCGGCGGTGTCGATGTCCATGTGCGCGACAGCCTCGGCCACGGCATCGGTGTAGCTCTCAATGTCCGCGTCCGGAAACCAGCGGCGCACGTGCGCAGGCTTCACAAACGGCAGCAGCCAGACGTGCACCGGCCCGAGCGCGTCATGCAGCGTGACCGGTGCGAGCGCACCGTTATAAACGGGCGAGATGTGGATGCCGCAGCTGTCCATGACGCGCCCGCCGAAGGCGAGCCGCTCCGGCGAGTCGTGGTTGCCGCTGATGAGCAGCACGGGCACGCCGCGTGCGCGCAGCTCGGTGAGAAAGCCGTCGAGCAGCCCGACCGCCTCGACCGACGGCACGGACTTGTCGTACACATCGCCCGCGATGAGCACGCCGTCCGGCTGCTCGTTGTCCAGAATGGCGAGGATCTGCCGCAGGATGTGCGCCTGATCCTCGAGCATGGAAAATCCGTTGACACGCTTGCCGAGATGCAGGTCGGCGAGGTGGAGAAATTTCATCGTATTGCTTCGCTCCTTGCGCGGCCGGGCCGCGGTGTGATGCTTCCATTATAATCCGAATCGTACCGCGGCACAACGGCGATTTTCGCGCCGGTGCGGCAAAAACCGGAAACCGTTCTGCGCCGGTCTCCGGTTTTTTGCTCACAGGCCGAGCAGCCGCGCCAGCGCCGTGAACGCCGCGCACAGTGCCATGCCCAGCGCCGTCGGCAGCAGCGCCGCCAGCAGCGTCCATTTTGCGCTGCCGGTCTCGCGCCGGATCGTCCAGAGCGTCGTCGAGCACGGCCAGTGCAGCAGGAAAAACAGCACGGCGCTCACGGCGGTTTTCCATGTCCAGCCGTTGGCGGTCAGCAGTGCGTGCATCTGCGCAAGCCCGAGCGCGTCACTCAGACTGCCCTGTGCCAGATAGCCCATCACGGCGATCGGCAGCACGATCTCGTTGGCCGGAAAGCCGAGCACGAACGCCAGCAGCAGCACGCCGTCCATGCCCATTGCCTGCCCGAGCGGGTCGAGCGCAGCCGCGCAGCGCGTCAGCAGGCTCACACCGCCGGGGTGCACGTTTGCCAGCGCCCACAGCACCATGCCCGCCGGCGCTGCCACGGCGGCGGCGCGCCCGAGCACGAACAGCGTCCGGTCGAAAACGGAGCGCACAAGCACCTGCCCGACCTGCGGCGCACGGTATGGCGGCAGCTCCAGCGCAAAGGCAGACGGCTTGCCGCGCAGCACGGTCACGCTCAGCAGCCACGTTGCGCCGAACGTCAGCCCCACGCACAGCATGAGCGCCGCCGTGAGCAGCAGCGCGGCGGTGAGCGTGCTGCCGCTGAGCGAAAAGAACATGGTCATGAGCGCGATGAGCGCCGGAAAGCGGCCGTTGCACGGCATGAGGCTGTTGGTGAGCACGGCGAGCAGCCGTTCGCGCTCGGAGTCGATGATCCGGCAGCCGACCACACCCGCCGCGTTGCAGCCGAGCCCCATGCACATTGTTAGTGCCTGCTTGCCGCAGGCGCGGCATGCCTGAAACGGGCGGTCGAGGTTGTACGCCACGCGCGGCAGATACCCCGCGTCCTCGAGCAGCGTGAACAGCGGGAAAAAGATCGCCATCGGCGGCAGCATCACGGCCACGACCCATGCCAGCGTCCGGAACATGCCGTCCACCAGCAGCCCCTGCAGCCATGGCGGTGCGTGCAGGAATATCAGCATTGCGGAAAACCGACCCTGCGCCCAGCCAAAAAAATGCGCCAGCCATTCCGACGGCGCGTTTGCGCCCGCGATCGTCAGCCACAGCACGGCCGCCAGCCCCAGCAGCATGATGGGGTAGCCGGTCGCGCGGCTCGTGAGCAGGCGGTCGAGCCGCCGGTCACGCGCGGCATATTCCGGCGTCTCCCGCCGGACGGCTGCACGGCAGATGACCTCTGCGCGGCGCACATCGTCCGCCGGGTCTCCGGCCTCCGGCGCACCGTCCGGGCGCGGCTGCGGCGCGGCCATAACGGCGTCGAGCGCATCGAGCAGGGCGCGGAGCGTTTTCTTTTTCCGCGCCGTTACGCCCACGACCGGCATACCGAGCTGCGCCTGCAGCGCGGGCAGGTCGATGTGGATGCGTTTGTGCCGCGCCTCGTCGAGCAGATTCACGCACACGATCGTGTTCGGCGCTACGCTGTGCATCTGCAGCGCGAGCACGAGTGTGCGTTCGAGACACGTCGCGTCGCACACGACGACCACGGCGTCCGCTTTTCCGCCGCGCACAAAGTCGCACGCGACCGCCTCCTCCGCCGAGTGCGGCTGCAGCGAGTAGGTGCCCGGGAGGTCGACGAGCAGATACTGCTCCCGCGCCGAGCGGCAGCGGCCGCACGCGCAGCCGACGGTTTTTCCGGCCCAGTTTCCGGTGTGCTGGCGCATCCCGGTCAGGGCGTTGAAGACGGTACTCTTGCCGACGTTCGGGTTGCCTGCCAGCGCCACGATGCGCTCGCCCGCGCGCCATGTGCCGCCGAATGCGGCCGCGTGCGTGCCGACGGAGCGGTGTGTCAGTCCCATGTGCGCACCTCCTCTACAGCACGGCGACGCGGATGGTGCGGCAGTCGCACCGCCGCAGCGCGATCACGCTGCCGCGGATGAGATAGGCGCTCGGGTCGCCCATGGGGCTGCGGCCGAGACAGACCACGCGCGTCTGCTCGATCAGCCCGAGGTCGCGCAGCCGCCGCTGCATCCCGTCGGGCGCGCACACACTGCGCACGGTCGCGCTTTGGCCGGGCTGCAGGTCGCTGAGCGTTTGGATTCGTGTCATTGCAGCTTCCTCCTCCTGCGGAGGCGAACGCCTCCCATACCCATGGTATTCGACCGGGCGGTTTTGCGTGCCGGAGGATTGCGCGCGGCCGCAGGCTGTAGTATACTACAGGAAACTACTTGGATCAGGAGTGACCGATATGGCAGAGAAACCGAAAACGAATGTGGATCGATTCTTTGAGATCTATGATGCCGACCCCGCGCTGCAGGCACGTGTGCAGCAGGCGATGGACAGCTATCCCGGCAGTCTGGAGATCCGCGATGTCATGACCGAGCACGTGCTGCTGCCGGTGGCGGAGGAGCTCGGCTTGCCGTTCACGCTCAAGGAGCTGCGCAATTATGAGCTGCTCAAGTGGGGACGCCAGCATCAGGATCGGGAGCTGACGGAGCAGGACATGGCGGTCGATTATGAGACGACCTATTGGCTGCTTGACCGCGGCTGGTCGAACGACGAGTCCGCCTTCTGCAGCGGCGAGCATTGAGGCGCTGCAAAAAAGAGAACAAATCCCTCCTCCGCCGTTGGCGGGGGAGGGATTTGACGTTATCGGTGTATGATCCGGGCGGAGCTTGCACGCAGCGGCGGGTGATGCCGCACCGGTTTGCACAGGGCAGCGCGGCAAGCCGGGTCACGGTGCCCGGTCGTGCGTGCGCACCGCGCCGCAGGTCTGCGAGATGATGTAGCGCGGCCGCCGCTGGCATTCCTCGTAGATCCGGGAGATGTAAAAGCCGATGATGCCGAGGCTGAGCATGAGGATGCTGCTGAAAAACAGCAGCAGCAAAATGACGGTCGTAAAGCCGCTGAGCGCGATGCCGGCGAATTTCTGGTACAGAGAGATGCAGCCGAACACGATGGACACCAGCAGCGTCAGCACGCCGAGGAAGGTGACGATCTGCATGGGAGCGGTGGAAAAGGCGGCGATGTTCGTCAGCGCGTAGCGGATCAGCCGCCGCGTCGACCACTTGGATTCGCCGACTGTCCGCTCCTGCACACGGTAGGAGACGGTCGTCTTGCGATAGCCGACCCAGTACGACAGTGCACGGAAGAACACGTTTCGCTCCGGCAGCGCGTTGAGCGTGTCCACGACCTTGCGGTCGAGGAGCTTGAAGTCCGACGAGTGGGACATATCCATGCCGGCAGCGTCGCTGATGAGCTTGTAAAAGCTCTTGGCGGCAAAGCGGTGAGCGGCGCTTTCGCTGCCGCGGTCCTCCTTGACGCCCTCGACGACTTCGTACCCCTCCTGCCAGAGGCGATACATCTCGAGGATCGTTTCCGGCGGGTGCTGCAGGTCGCAGTCCATGACCACGCAGCAGTCGCCGTTGGCTTTTTCCAGCCCGGCGAACATGGCGGCCTCCTTGCCGAAGTTGCGGCTGAAATGGATGCCGAGAATGTGCGGATCCTCCTGCGCCAGTGCGCAGATGACGTCCCAGCTCTTGTCGCGCGAGCCGTCGTCTACGAACACGAGCTCATAGGGGATCTCCGAGCCCATCGTCTCGGCCAGTTTCCGGACGGTGAGTGGGATCATTTTTTCCTCATTATATGCCGGCAAAATAATAGAGAGCATAGGGTTTCTCCTTCTGCGCCGTCTGTGTAATGCAAGGCCGGGGCAGGGGCTGGATGCTTTGACGAGCGCAAAAAACAAAAGGTGGTATATCTCAAAATATTACATGATTCGCATAGAAAAGTCAATGCCGCACCGCCGATCCCGGCTGGATATTTTTTCGTTTTTCGGGTCCGCGCTGCGCAGAGAAGCAAAAAAACTCCCCGCCAAAAGGCAAGGGATTCTTTTTGGTGCTCCAGCGGGGATTCGAACCCCAATAGAATTACGCGTTTTCAGTGCTTATCACTTTCTGACAACACTTTTGACAACTTTCTGCTGCGTTTTACGTACCGGTTGACCTTGTTGTGTACCTGCTGTTTGCGCTTGTCCTCAAGGTCGGTGTAGATATCCTGCGTCATTGCGATGGTGGAGTGCCCGAGCAGGTATTGTGCATCCTTGACATCGATATTCGCGCTGTGCAGCATGGAGGCATATGCGTGCCGGAGTTGATGCGCAGTCGAGTGGATGTCATGGCTCTGCTGGTATTTTTTCAGGCCGGATTCCAGCTCCGTCTTTGTCGGCAAGCCGTCCGGGAAGAAGATGAATGTCTCTGGGTCGTCATAGTGCGGAAGGATTTCGACGACGTTATCCGGCAGGTCGAGGTAGCGCACGCCGGCTTCGGTCTTAGGGGATTTAAGAACCGGCTTTCGCGTGTCAGAATATGCAACGGCACGCGCGACGCACGCAGTCCGCGTAGTGAGGTCAATATCTTTTTGCTTCAGCGCGGCAGCCTCACCGCGTCTGGCACCAGTGTACAGCATAAAATACGACATCCGGGCAAACAAGCTCTCGGTTTTCGATTCTTCAATTTTTTTCAGATCGTCCGGCGGGGTTGGTTTCCTGGGCACGCGCGGGTTGCCCTTCGGTGTCGGGATGCCAATACAGGGGTTCGCGTCGATGTCCGCACAGAGAAAGGCATGGTTCAGGATCTGCCGTATCACAGATTTTGTGTTGTTGATGACTTTTTGCGAGTAGCCACGCGCCGCAAATCTCTGCAGGAACACGACGATCTGGTGGCCGGTGATGTCCGTGACATACTGGTCGCCGAAAGCGTCCACAGCGCGATTCTTTGCTGTTCTGTAACCGCATACGGTGTTTGGAGACAGGCGCGGTTCGCACTGCTCCCACCAGTCAGCGGCGACGGTCTCGAATGTCCGGCCCTTGCCAGCAGCCTCGTTCGCGTGCTTTTCGCACTCACGGATATAGTCATCACGCTTTTGTTCGACTTCTTTGTCGGTTTTCCCATAGAAATACTTTCGCTCGCCATTGATGGTGTCAGACAAGACAATGCGTCCGTCTTTGCGCAGCGTGTATTTTGTCCTTTTCCTTGCCATGGGCGTCCTCCTGTTGGGGTCTTGCATAGTGAGAAATTTGTACAATCAGATATTTACAATCCAGAAAAAGCGTCATAAAATAGAAGTAAGGGTGTGCATTATTTTGCGTGTCCAGAATATCGACAACAAATCTACTGTCCTGGTGCTGCAGCACTGGGGCATTTTTGTATAAAAACAAAATATGCGGACATTTATAAAGATAATAGCGCACAGAAATGTTTAATTACAAAAACGCTTGATTTTGCAATTAAACAATGATATTATGCACCAAACCAGACAAAATAAGAGGATTTTGAAAAGCAAGAGGTATTCGCATGAAATATGAGTCTTTAAGAAAACTGTATTATAAAGATCCAAAACTATATCAGCAGGAGTACGATAGCAGGTGGAACGGAAGAGCTGCCATCCATATTGATTTTGACGTTTCGGGAAAACCGGCATTTTTTGAGGAAAATAATGAAGTAATTCTCCTTGCGTTTCAAATCATGGCATGCGACAAGAAGATTCTTTCGATCAGCAAGGACCTGCCGCCGATTGCGCTGCAGCAGTACAGGAAGAAGTGCCTGATCGATGAAATTGTTCTTACGAACAAGATCGAGGGCGTACACAGCAGCCGGAAAGAAATCGGCGAGACGCTGGCCGTATTGGACGAACAATCTGCTGCGAAAGGGAAACACCATCGGTTTATCGGGCTTGTCAATAAGTATATGAAGCTTACAAACAGGGAATCCGTATCTCTGGCGTCGTGTGAAGATATCCGGAATATTTACAATGAGCTGGTGCTGGAAGAAGTCATTGCCGAGAACCCACAAAATGCCCCCGACGGGAAAATCTTTCGGAAAGATCAGGCCACTGTTCGCAGCGCGACTGAGCGAGTGATCCATGCAGGCTTGACGCCTGAGAAAAAGATCGTGGAAGCGATGGAAAAGGCGCTTGCGTTTTTACACGATGACTCCATACCATGGCTGTTCCGGATCTGTATTTTCCACTATATGATCGAATATATCCACCCGTTTTATGATGGGAATGGACGGCTTGGCCGGTTTATTCTGAGCTGCTGCATTGCGGAGAAATGTGAGAGCCTGAGTGCCTATCGCATTTCGGAAACGGTGAAAGAAAACATCAAGGACTATTATGAAGCGTTTCGGGTCTGCAATGATCCGCGCGATCTTGGCGATTTAACGCCGTTCCTGTTGATGATGCTGGAAATGCTCTTGAAAGCTATGCAGGAACTCATAGACGGGCTGCAGAGGCGGAAAATTCAGTGGGATCGGTACGAGAAGCTGGTAGATACTTTGCCAAAGAGCAAAAACGAAAAAATGCGTCTGGTTTACAGTTTGCTGATTCAAGCGGCGTTGTTTTCGGAGGACGGGATATCCACTTCTGAATTGCAGGAGGTTTGTGGAATCAGCTATGGCACACTTCGGAAGCTGCTGGATACTGTGAGGGATCAAGGACTACTGATCCAAACAAAGCGGGGGCGGGAAAACTGTTTTGAGATGGACTTGAACCTTCTGGATGAAAAATTCATGAAACAGAACTAAACTTTCGCGTTTGCATATTGCCCCGGTGCGCTGCACCGGGGCAATTCTTATTTCTTATTTGATATCCGGTACCGTGGGAATTGCATCTTCACCTGGCAGGACGGCGCTGCAAAGCGTTTCGATAGCGCGTGCAAGTTCTTTGGCCTTGTCGGCGCTCATAATAAGAGAGGCGACAGGCTCCTTTGTGACTTTGTCGAGTTTACCTGTGCCGTCGAAACTGGGACACTGTTGTGCGAAGCAAAGCACAAATTCGTTGCCATTTCCGCTGAGAGCACAGCTAAAGCCGTTTGCGTACTGATACATAGCTACCTCCATTATTACATTTGCATCAATTCATCCGCGTCATCCAGAGTTTTAAACTCTGCGACTTCGGAAGATTCAGTGTGCCATTCGCACGGTCTGTAATCGTCAAAACGAAAGATTTGCCCCTGATTATAGTGCGGCGGAGCAGTAGTGACAAACGGGCATTGCATTGGGATTTGAAGCTTATCAGCGATTTGGGAAAGTGTATTGAGCGTGAAGTTTGTCTCGCCCTTCTCCCATTTCGACACGGTGCTTTGAGACACGCCCATATAGTCGGCGAATTCTTTTTGGTTCATGTGGAGATCAAAGCGCTTTTTGCAGATCTCTGCGGCGATTGCTCCCTGTAGTCCTGCGAGCATGATTGCGGCCGGGGACATGGATTTTGAAAGCGCATCGAGTAGTGCGTAGGTGTTAGGCGTTTTCATGGTTATCTCCCTTTCTGGCTTCTTCGAGGCGTGCTTTTGCTGGCTCGATATACTTGGTGTAGTCGGTCTTCCGCTTTCCTCCTCGCTCGTAGAAGGATGACAAAAGAATCGGCTGTTGGTTTTGCAGGAACGAATACAGCACTCGTATGTTGTACCCGTTGCCTGTAAGATGCATACTGAACAGGCCGTTGCCGATGGATTCAAACTCTTTCGACTGTACTGCTTGCGCACCGAGCATGGTAAGCATTTTTAGTTGCCGGACGAGTGTGGTGAAAAACTTGCTTTCAATGCCAGTTTCGGCAATCAGTTCGACCAGCTCTTGAAAAAATTCACGAGTATACAGAAGTTCACCGAGTATGCTGCATAGCCAGGATAGCACTTCTTCTCTTTTCATTCTATGTACCTCAGCGCAATAATATTACTTTTAGAGAATAATATCAATAGAAATGATAAAAAAATTCGCGGATAGAATAAAATGTTTACATTTTTGGCGTAGATTTGACTTACGGCGCTTCATTCTCCCTTAGTCAGGAAATGCCGCCTGTACAGCTCTTTCAGTTCATCGGCGGTGTAGTTCGTGCCGAACCGGCGATTGATGAGGCCACGCGTGAGGCCCCAATTCCAGCCGTATTTGTGGATCAGGCGGTACATGACGCTATAGATTTCAGGCTGCATGTGTGCCACCATCTTACAAATTGATGTATCGTTCACGCACAAGATTCTGAATTTCGATGTCGAATTGATCAGGTTCAATAATTTTGCGGCGTGGTTTGTATATGTACCCTCTTTTTTCCTTGCCCTTTGCGTCGTCAAGCGATTCCTGGATAATGGTCTTGAATTGTTTAAGATCTGAATCATTGAGGCATTCCGCAAAATAGTCAACCGCAAGTTCAGGACGCATTTTCAACAGAATTTTTCCTGTGTGCGTAACGTCGTATGGAGAAATGAAATTAAGCCGCCGCTTTTCTGCTGCGGCTTTTTTTGCGTAATCGAGCGCGCTTTCTAGGTCGTAAGTGCTTTCATATAGGTCTGACATCATATTGTAAATAGACCAGAGCGGGTATGACCGTGGTAGCTTTGCAATGTCAGCACTTGATGCGCTTTGGAAGAACAACTGAAAATATTGGAGTGAGAGGCGTCTATAGGCAGCGCCCTTTTCTTTGTATGCTATGGCGGTTGCGAGAACATCAAAAACACTACTTGAGTGACCGTATTTCTGGACTATATATTCATACAAGATATATCTCGGCTTGTAGATAACGGAATAAGTCTCCACTGCAAGGCCAATTCCTTGATATGGACGTGAATATTTTTTTCGAGATGCCAAAATCACTTCTTTAACCACGCCATTTTCATGGCTGGAAACGCGAGTTGGATCATATCGTCCATCCTTGAGGAGGCTTTGATTGCAATCTTGAGCATATTCACCCGGATGCTTCGGAATTGGCGCTGCTTCTGAAGCTTTTTTGCGTTTTTTATGAAAAAAACTCATGACACTCCACCCCTTTTATCTGTTTTCGCTTTGCAACGATTTAAACCAATTTTATCATTTTATGGTCGGAATGTCTATTCTTTCTTTGCTGTACGATAAAAGGGACTGTGCTACACTGCCGCCCCTGCGCATAATAAGCGCGGAGGCGATGAAAGGTGAACTATCAAGACTACAAAGACGCGCGCGATGCATCGTGGTGCATCCTGATCGGCTGCAAGGTGACAGAGCTGCCGGTCAGGATCAGCGGCGTGTGCCGTGCGCTGGGTGTGTCCGTGCGGCGGTATACACCGGCCGAGCGGGACAGCAACGACGGAATGTCCACCGTCATCGGCGGCGCGCCGACGATCATGGTGTCCAGCCTGGCGATCCCAGCGCGGCAGCGCTTTACCTGCGCGCATGAGCTGGGGCACATCATCCTCGGCCACGTCGGCCGGTATGACCTCGTGTGCCGAGAGCCGGAGCCGGGCGACAATCCCATCGAGCAGGCGGCCAACGTGTTTGCCTCGCGCCTGCTTGCCCCGGCCTGTGTGCTCTGGGGCTGCGGCGTTCAGTCGGCCGAGGACATTGAGCGGCTGTGCGACATCAGCCGAGCGGCTGCCGAATTCAGGTGGAGCAGGATGCAGGAGCTGTACCGGCGGCAGCGCTTCTTAACCTCGCCGCTCGAGCGGCTGGTATATGCGCAATTCGAGGATTACATCAAAGGTCATCGGCTTCGGGGAGTTGGTCAATGAGTGTTTTCAGAGCGGCGACTTGTTCGTCGCTCAATTTCTTCTCAACATAGGAACCATCACGGCCGGCGATTTTCACGACGTTTCTGCAGTTGGATGACTTGGACGATGTCTCCGAATTATAGCAGTTACTATCTGGGTCGGCAAATTCGTTTAAGTCTATATTATAGTGCGCACAAAGTTGTTGCAGAGCCTTCATGCGAGGTTCTTTTTCTCCGCTCTCCCATGTTGACACTGCTTTTCCGGAAACACCGGCGATCTTTCCGAATTGCTCTTGCGTGAGATCGTTATCAGCGCGCAATCTACGTATCTTTTCGCTTATTTTCATTTTGCACCGCCTTGTTATGATTACGCCATGAATATACCACCGAAGTAGCAAAAAAGCAACATTCTTTTCTACTTTTAGAACTTTTCGCTTGACATTCCACCAAAGTAGAATTATAATCGCGATGAAAGGAGGCGGATAGCCGTGGAAGAACGCCGAATGTTTACCATTGAACAGGCCAGAAAATACGCCGGAATGACGCAAGAAGAGATGGCAAAAAATATTGGCATTTCAAGGTCTGCGTACATTAGAATAGAAAAGGACGCTGGTATTGCGCGCGTCAGTACTATTAAACGCATTTCGCAATGCACCGGCATCCCGATTTCAGATTTTGTTTTGCAATAAAATTCTACTTTAGTAGAATGCATAATTCAATCAATTGGAGGTGAGGACATGGATTCTATGGAGCTTCACAGGGCGCTGCGGGCGCACTGCCAAAAAGAAAAGGCGGACTGCACAAAGTGCTGCCTGCGCCTTTTCTGCTACACGCCGCCATGTGAAATGACGGACGGCATGATGGAGGATGTTATTTTGTTTGCTGCCAGTCAGCATAGCCACACGGAAAATCAAACTCATTTATGCCATTGCAGTGACGGTCAGTCGATGCCGTGCCCATGTGAACTGGACATGAGCACCGCACTAGGGTACGAACACCGTCGATGACCTCGTAATCTTCAAGGATCTGAACATTCCGCTTGATCTTGTGGCAGTGATAGAGACGCATTTCGTATTCCATCACACGCTTTGGATTCGGTTCCTGCATTTGCTTTGCCTCCCTTCGAGCCGATTCTATCATATCCGAGCGGGAAAACAAGGGCATTCATTATTCATTCGATTGGAGGTGAGGACATGAGGCCCACAAGAGCCGGATACATTCTATTATCCATAGCGACGCTACTGAATTCGATTACATTAGGAATCCTAATATGGTCGAAATTCCTTGGATGATGACGGGCAATGCGGCTATAAGCGCAAACAACATAGCCAAGAACGCAAGCCAGTTATCGCGCCACCATCTTTTCCGTGCGGAACGCTTTCGCTGCTTTTCTCTTGTCAAGGTCACGTCGATATATTTTTTGGCTTTTGGGTTTTCAGCGAATGCAGATCGTTCTGTACCGGACATTTTGCTGAATTCATCAACGGCCTTGTCCGACGGTCGTTGGACATAAGGCTGTGGCGGAGGAAGTTTATTGCCTTTCATTCAACCATCCCTTTCGGAATGATTCTATCACTCGCGCAAAGGGGAAACAAGGATTTATCGAGGAGGTGAGGATATGCACCGGGTGGCGAAAATGATGATCGCGAGCAACGGAAGGCAGAGCGCGGTACTGCTCGACGGCGTTATGATCGGCGCCGGCGTTGGCGGCATCCGCCTCGCCGTGAAGGAAGGTGTAGCGGAGCTGAGCATTACCGGCATTGATGTGGAGCGGTTCCGCGCCGGAAATGAAGCGGACTTCGAGCGCTTTTGCGCTGGATTGTCAGGGGATGAACTGGGTGGAGAATGACGCCGGTTCATCTGATTTCAAAAAGGAGAGAGGTACATATGCCGCGAGAAAAAGAAACCTTCCGGCTTGAGCTGGAGGAAATCTTGAAGTTCACCGGCGGCCGCCGGGTGCTGACGGTGACAGACGTCAGCAATTATACAGGGCAAAGCCGACGGGTGTGCCGCGAGCGGTACAACGTCAGCGGGAAAGAGGGCATTAGCGCCGTAGCGCTCGCCCAGATGCTGGCCAGATAGGTCAAGAGAAAGGAGAAACCAATGAAAGCAACAGGAATCATCAGGAGGGTCGATGACCTCGGCCGCATCGTGCTGCCGAAGGAGCTGCGCCAGACGATGGGCATCCGGACGAGAGATCCCATGGAGATCTATACAGACGCAGACAATATCATCCTGCGCAAGTATGCGCCGGGCTGTGCGTTTTGCGGGAGTGTGGACGGAGTCCGACATATCCACGATGTGCCGATGTGCGCTATCTGCGCGAACAACATGCAGATGCTGTACCGAACGGCAGAGGGGAGTGACGGCGAATGAAGGTATTCGGAGATCCGCGCGACAAGAAAAAATTCCGCCGCTACATCGTATGGGGCGTTGAGGACGGCATCGTCTGCGCGTCCTTCCTTGCCGGAATCGCGCTGGCGGGGTGGGTGTTCCACATCCTCTTCGCTGCTCTCGGCGTCGCATGAGACGCCCGGAGGTCGTATATATGTCACCGGCAGAGCTGGCCATGCGACGCCGGAATGACCGCTGGGCAGCGCATGGCCGCGCGCGGGTGGCGCTCCCGGGGCGCAAGGCCGTGGTCGTACCGTGCGCATCGCCGTTCGCGGCGATCCAGTGCGCGGCGGAGCTGTGGGGCGTCCCATGGCAGGAAGTCGTCCACGGGGCGCGCGTCATGTGGGCACCGCCGGAGACATAAAAAGACACCGCCTGCGAAGATCGTCAAACCCGCAGGCGGTGAAAACCCAATAGCGCACAGGGCGCGCTACACTATATATATTATAGCATACAGCTGCCCGCCCTGCAAGCCGAAAAACGCTGACGCCGCAAGGCGTTTTCAGCTTCGGTAAGACCAATTACTAACTCGACCGGAGACAGACAGGGAGGCAATCATGCCGTATGTACATCGCACCGTCGTGTGCGGGGAAACGGTCGAGCACCGCAAGATGTATTCATCCCGTGTGCACAGCAAGGAAGTCAAGCCGCGCAAGCGATCATCCGAGAAGGAGACCTCCAAGTGTCAGGAGCGCATCAACGAGCGCGTGGCCGAGGAGCATCTGCGCTGGCTCATCAACTGTAACTATCGCTATGGCGATTATCACATGGTCCTGCATTACTGGGACAAGGAGATCACGCTGGAACAGGCCGAGCGGGACAGGGCGGCGTTCCTCCGCGAGCTGCGCAAGGCGTACGCCAAAGCGGGCAAGCGCCTGAAATACATCGCCGTGCTCGAAACCAAGCACATGACGAACGTGCATCATCACATCCTCCTGCCGCGCTTTGACGCGCAGATCATCGCCGCTGCCTGGACAAAGGTGACCAATGGCGCGGGGTCTATCAGCTTCCAGATGCTCGATGACCGCAAGAACCACGAAAAGCTCGCGTCCTACCTCATCAAGGAATCGCGCTCCACCATGCGCCGCTGCCGCGAGCAGGGCATCCGCCGCCGGCGGTATACCTGCAGCGCCGGCATGGCCAAGCCGGAGATCCGCTATCAGGTGGCCAAGGCCGAGACGTGGAGAAAAGAGCCGAAGGCCAGACGGGGGATGCATCTCTATCGCTTTGACGATGGGTCTGAGTATAAGAGCGGCTGGCACGAACTGAGCGGCTGGCCGTGGCAGGAGTATTACGAGATCAAAGACACCACATAGGAAGGAGCGCACACAATGGGAATCCGTATGGACAGCCTGCCGCCGCGCTATCAGAAACAGGCGGCGCGCAAGCTGGATCCTGTGGCGTATGAAAAGGCGCTGCAGTTTTTCCACGCCGAGGAGTCGGCGAAAAACCCAGCGCGTCAGGCACAGGGGAGTATCAGCCGTGCGACCGGGGAAGGCTTTGAGGCGCAGATCCTCACGGCCTGCGCGTATTACCGGGCGCATGGCATCGCGGAGATCGACAAGATGCCGGAGCCGATCAAGGTCATTTCCGGCCGGCATCAGAATCCGAGCGGCTGCTGGTCGTTCGAGGCGGTTTTCACCAAGCAGGCGCAGCCGGATTTTCAGGGCACGCTATGCGGCGGCAGCAGTGTCGTGTTTGAAGCCAAGGCAACGGACAAAGACCGCATCCAGCAAAGTGCGGTCACGGAAGAGCAGGCGCGTGCACTGGAATCGCACGCCAATATGGGCGCGCTGGCGTTTGTGCTGGTGTGCCTGCGCGGGCGCGCAGTGTATCGTGTCATGTGGGAGGACTGGCAGAACATGAAAGAACTATTCGGCCATAAGTACATGACAGCCGCGGAGCTCGAGCCGTACCGGGTGCAGATGCGCCAGGGCGTGATCCGGTTTCTCGGCGATCCGGAGTGAGGTGGGCACATGGCAATCAAAAACTATACGACGAAAGTGGACGTATATACGTCCATCGGGGAAATCCAAGGCGCGCTTGCACGCCACGGCGCCACCAAGATCATGATTGACTACGATAATGGCAAGCCGCAGGCGATCGCGTTTGGGATCGACACGCCGGTTGGACCGCGTGGTTTCCGCCTGCCGGCGGCCGTAGACGGAACGCTGCGAGTGTTCGCGGCGCAGAAGATCAAGGCCGACCGAGAGCAGGCGGAAATGACCGCGTGGCGGAACGTGCGCGACTGGGTGCTGGCACAAATGGCGCTGATCGAATCCTGTGATGTGCCGATGCAGCAGATCTTCCTGCCGTATATGGCAGATGATCGCGGCCGGACGGTGTACGAGCTGTATGCCGCCGGGCAGCTCGCGCTCGGCGCGGGGAATGACTGACACGAGAAAAAGAGAAGAGGAGATGTGCCTATGAACGAATTTTACGAGAAAGCCATCGAGCGGCTGCGCGATGACAAGGGACTGAGCGGGAACAAGGAGCGCGCCATGGCGCCGACCGTGCGCGAGGCGCTGGAGAAGTTCTGCGAAGAGGACGGCGAGTTTGCGCAGGCCGTGGCGCAGGGCGGGACCTTCCCAGAGTGTATGCAGGCCGTGGCCAAAGGCGTGGGCGGGAGCATATCGGACATCGAGGCGTACCGCCGGGCGGTGCAGTTCTACTTCCCGGGCGCGGAGATTGAGGTGCAGATGCACGTGCGTCTGTGCGGCGATGACGCGAAGCCGGAGGGGCTGCTGCTGAAGCTGGACGACTTCTTCGGGGTATGAGCCATGCAGTATCTGAAATGCAACCTGCCGCCGGAGCGGCACGAGGAGATCATGGGGAAGTTCTGGCACTACCCAACGCAAGAAGAAGAGGACGCAGTGCACGATCTGTTCACGCCGCACGTGTTTTTCGAGACCTATGGCAGCAAGCGCGAGGTGTGGGCGACGTGCTGCCGGCAGCATGGGATCATTGGCAAGCACGGGCCGAAGCACGGCAGCGAGGGAAACTGCCCGTTTTGCGGGCAGGTGGCCGTGTGGAACGCCATCGGCAAATATGGAGAGCAGATGCGCTCCCTGCGGGAAAAAACGCACGTTGCGTTTTTACGCCGGGACGGAGAGGCACTGCTGATCGAGGCGATGCAGATCGAGATCAGCTACACGAAGGGCCTGATCTATGACGGAATCTACTACGACATGAACTGCTGGGGGCAGAAAGCCTACTATCTCGCGCCGGGGACGGTGCAGATGTGGGAGCGGACGCGGGAATGGAGCTGCGGAGAGTGGACGCTGCCGTACTGGAAGGCGAAGGCGACGGTGTCAGAGCCGTTTCGGCCGAACATGATGGGCTGGGCGTGCTATCAGGGCGACTATACCGTGATCGGCGCGGATGCGCTGAGCGAGACGAAAGCGTGGCGCTACTGCCAGATTGAGGACTGGATGTGCTATGAGCTTGCGGAGCGCTGGGACGAGCCGGTGAAGTGGGCTGTGACCTATCTGGCGGCCTACGCGATGTGGCCACAGATCGAAATGGCCGTGAAGATCGGCCTCGGCAGCGCGGTAACACAGCTTGTGGTGCACAGCCTGAAGAACTGGCGGACGCTGGACTGGGGCGCGACGAATCCGGCAGACTTTATGCGAATGAGCAAGCAGGAGGCGCGCGCATGGCTGCAGTCTGGCGGAGACTTTGAGACGTTGAAAAGCTGGCGGGAGACCGCGCCGGAGCTGACGCCGGACGTGTACATCCATCTCTGTCGGCAGCTTGGCGGGGGACAGATGGTGGAAGCGTGCAAGGAGTGCGCGGAGACGGCCGGCGTGAAGCTGGAAAAGGCGGCACGATATGCCGAGACCAAGACGCGCGTGGAGCTGTGGGTGGACTATCTGCACATGGCGCGCGAGCTGGGGTATGACCTGACGGAGCAGACGGTGGCCATGCCAAAAGACCTGCGGGAGCGGCACGACGCGGCGGACGAGCTGCTGGGTATGCGAAGAGATCAAGCAGCCAGCGCGGCCTACGAGAAGCGGTACAAGAAGCTGTGCCGGAAGTATGAATTTGCTCTGAGCGGCTTGCGCATCGTGGTGCCGAAGAGCGGCAGCGAGATCGTGCGCGAGGGCAAGACGCTGCACCACTGTGTGGGCGGCTACGCCGCGCGGCACATGAACGGGAAAACGACGATCCTGTTCCTACGGCACGAGAAGCGGCCGGAGCGGCCGTGGATGACCATCGAGCTGACGGGGAAGGACACGATCCGCCAGATCCATGGGTATAGGAACGAGGGGTATAACCATGCGCAGGACCCGGAAGAGCGGTACGCATGGTTTCTGGATGCGTGGCTCGGCTGGGTGCACGCAGGCAGCCGCCGCGATAAGCAGAAGCAGCCAATACTGGAAGCAAAGGAGAAAACGGCATGAATGAACTGACAAGGACGCCGGAGACCGTGGGCGCGGAGATCCGCGGCCTGACGGCGCAGGCAAAGCAGATGACGCTGTGGTTCGGCATCGAGATTGGCCGCCGCCTGTGCGAGGTGAAGGAGATGATCGGCCACGGGGAGTGGCTGCCGTACCTGAAGGAACAGACGGAATTCAGCCAGAGCACGGCATCGCGCTTTATGACGCTGTACCGCGAGTATGGGGCACAGCAGCAGACCCTTTTCGGGGCGGAATCAAATTACCCAACGTTGAATAATTTGAGCATTTCCAATGCTTTGCGGCTGCTCGCGCTGCCGGAAAGCGAGCGGGAGAGCTTCGCCGAGGAGCACGATGTGGAGCACATGTCGGCGCGGGAGTTGGACGAGCTGATCCAGGCGAGGAAGGATGCCGAGGCCGAGCGGGATCTGTACGAGAAAAAGCTGGCCGAGCAGATGGGCGCGGCGGAGCGGCTGAAAAAAGACGCAGAGACGGCGGCGCAGGAGGCCGAGGCACGCCGCCGGGAGCTGGCGGAGACACAGGCGCAGATCCGGGCGCTGCAGGAAAATGTCCGCACGCTGGAGAACCGGCCGGTCGAGGTGGCCGTGCAGGTGGACGAGGGCGCTGTGGCCAAGGCACGAGAGGAAGAAAAGGCGGCTGCGCAGAAAGAGCTCGAGCGGCTGGGAAAGAAGCTGCAGAAGGCGGAAAAGGCGCGCGAGCAGGCGGAGGCCACGGCCAAGGCTGCCGAAGAAAAGCTGGAAACTGCCACGGCCGACGTGGCCAAGGAGCGCGACGGACTGAAGCTGGAGCTGCAGGAGGCGCGCCGGAAGCTGGAGATGAGCGATGTGACGGTGGCACAGTTCAAGATCGTATTTGACACCGTGCAGGGGAATCTGAACGACATGCTGGCGCTGATCGCAAAGGCCAGCGGCGAGAATCAGACAAAGCTGCGAGCGGCTGCGGAGAAGCTGATCGATGCTTTTAAGGGACGAATCGAATCGTGAAAGGAGGGCAACCATGAAGATTTACATATCCGGGAAAATCGCCGGGGATCCGGACTATAAGGGAAAATTCGCCCGAGCGGCTGCACAGCTCGAGCGGCTGGGCGCGACGGTCATCAATCCGGCCACAGCGCCGGAGGGGCTGACCAAGCTGGACTATATGCGCATCTGCTTCGCTGAGATGGAGGCTGTGGACTACGTTGTGTTCCTTCCGGACTGGGTGGAATCCGCCGGCGCGTCGCTGGAACGCGCGTGGTGCGATTATGTCGGCGTTCCGGCTGCAAGCTGGGATTCGTTCCTGAAATCAATGCAGGGAATCAAAAATGCAGGATGCGGATATTCGTTCCGCGATTTGTTGACACGCGAGCATCCGGACAAGGTGGATGCACGCTTCATCGGCGGGTGCGCGGGATGTCCGGAGGAATACGGATATGAGCCGGGAAACGGTACTGAATGTCTGTGCGAGAAGAACTGGAATACAAAGAAAAGCGTGCCGCAGATATGCGCAGAGTGCTGGGATCGCATTGTCCCGGGAAGCGAGGAGGTGTGAAATGATGAATTACAAAGGCTTGGCGCGGTTGGCTGCGAAAGAAGCGAAGGGATATCAACTGTTGATCTACGAGACCGGCGGCGTTATTGGCATGGTTGGCCGCGAATGGGCATACGGCGCACAGGTTGATATGCTGCAGCGAACTAACGGCCGGGAGTTGCTGGCGGAAGTGGTGCGCATGCTCGGCCGGATACCGAAAGAAGAAGCGGTGAGCGTTCAGGAAAGCGGGCGGATCGAACAGGCTGTGCTGCTGGACGCAGCGCTCCAGCGCATGGGTGAAGCGCTGGCGGTGCCCACTATCCAGGAGGCAAAAGCCACGCCGCTGATGTATGGAAGCACGGCGTTGTGGCAAACGCGGGAGAAAATGATTATCGGCCTTCCGGATGATGTGCAGGTCGTTTTGGCGGCAAATGAAGTGCTGCTGACGGATGAAGCCGGCAAGGTGGTGCGTTATGATTTTGACAGCGAGACGTTCATCGCGCAGTCGCTGGAAAACGCAGATGCGCTGTGGCGGGCACTTACATCGACAAGATGGGTTGCTTGGGATGACTGACAAAGGAGGTGAGGATGTTGGACTGGAAGCGGGAGGCGGCTGATGAGCTGCGCAACTATATGAACCGAAAGGCGGCAATTGAAAACATCAGAGATCAGATCGCTGACCTGGCGGCGGAGATCACGAGCATCCGCAGTGCCTCGGCTGACGGCAGTCCGGTCGCCGGCGGCTCAAACGGCCGGGACGATGCGCTCGTCAACAACATCCTGAAACGTGAGCGGCTGGAAGAGGCGCAGCGCTTGACAGAGAACCGTGTACGCCGCGTGGATCGTGCCTTGAATCAGCTCTCTGAGCGGGACCGCTGTGTGCTGCAGCGTTTTTACATCGCGCCGTGTATCGGCGGCGTCGAGCGGCTGTGCCGGGAATTGGCCATCGAGAAAACGACCGCTTACCGTTGGAAGGATTGCGCACTGCGGAATTTTACAATCACAATGTACGGCCTCACAGAGACGTGAGCGTAACGTGGGAAAAAATCGGGAACATTTTCACGGGAATCTGTGTTAAAGTGATATCGCGGGATTGCGAGAGAGACCGGTCCCGCAAGTCACTTTGTGATGTACCTCTCTTCCTTTGATCCTTTTTGCAGAATGTACGCATGGCTTTTTCTCTTGTCTCTGTCAACTCCGGTTTCATGTCTCTCAATAAAGCAAAGCACCGGCCCGGTTTCGGGTTCGGTGCTTTGTGCATTCTGGTGCGGTTATGAATCTGAAACAACTTACCTACAAACTGCAGGCGGCGCTGAACCAGCGCGGCGAGCATTACAAAGTCAATCAGCTACAGCACTACTCCGAGCGGCTTGGCCGGATGGTAACAAAATACGTGCTGGAAAAGGCGGAAACTGATGAAACCGGGAAGCATATCAGCACGCGCGTACTGGAGACTTACAGCATGGCGGATGTCGTAAAAACGCTGGCGAAAATCTATAGCGGGTGATCCCATGAATCTCACGCCAAAGCAGCGCGCTTTTGCGGATTTTTACATCGAATTGGGCAACGCGACCGAGGCGGCGCGCAGAGCAGGGTACTCGGCGAAAACCGCCAAATCCATCGGAGCGGAAAACCTGACAAAACCTGACATAAAAATCTATATAGCGCGGCGGCAGGAAAAAATCGAATCCGAGCGCACGGCATCCCTGAAAGAGATCCAGGAGCTGCGCACGGCGATCATGCGCGGGCAGGAAAAAGACCAGTTCGGCATTGAAACCTCCATCGCTGACCGTCTACGCGCAGCCGGCGACCTTGAGAAGTCGCTGCGCATCAAGGAAGAGCAGGAAACAAAGGCAGCAGCGCGTGCATCCGCGCATTACGAGCTGCCCGCGCGCGTCCTTGGCCGGGCGTTTGTGGACATCAACCGGCGCATTCAGCCGAACATGACGTATGTTTTTGAAGGCGGCCGCGGCGGCCTGAAATCATCGTATATATCCCTGAAAATCGTCGAGCTGATGAAAAACAACCCGACGATGCACGCCTGTATCATCCGCAAGATGGGAAACACCCTGAAAGACAGCGTGTATGCCCAGATGAAATGGGCGATCAACGAACTTGGGCTGTACGATGAATTCAACTGCAAGCTGTCGCCGCTGGAAATCGTGCTGAAAGAAACCGGCCAGACGATTTATTTTCGCGGCTGTGACGACCCATTGAAACTGAAATCCATCAAGCCGCCGTTCGGCTATATCGGAATCCTGTGGAAGGAAGAAAAAGACCAGCTTTGCGGGCCGGAAGAAGAACGCTCCATCAACCAGTCCGTGTTGCGTGGCGGTGCGGATTCTTATGATTTTTCGTCGTATAACCCGCCGAAGAGCAAATCCAGCTGGGTCAACAAGGAGCGGCTTGTCCCGAACCCGGGACGCGTTTTCCACCATTCCAGCTACACGGAAGCACCGCCGGAATGGCTGGGCGCGAAGTTTATCGCCGACGCGGAGCACCTGAAAGAGGTCAACCCGGCGGCGTATGAACATGAATACGAGGGCGTGGCCAACGGCGACGGCGGCAGTGTATTTGACTATCTGGAGCTGCGGGAGATCACAGATGAAGAAATTTCGCATTTCGACCGCATCTTCCAGGGCGAGGACTGGGGCTGGTATCCCGATCCGTACTGCTTCATCCGTTGCTATTACGACAGCGACCGCGAGGCGGTGTATATCTACGCGGAGCACTATGCCAACAAGGAGTCGAACGAACAGACGGCGCGCTGGATCATCGAACACGGCTATGATGATTACACCATCACGGCCGATTCGGCAGAACCGAAAAGCGTCAACGATCACCGCGAAATGGGCCTGCCGGTCACCGGCGCCGTCAAAGGCCCAGGGTCGATCGAACACGGCATGAAGTGGCTGCAGCGTCGGCGCATCATCATCGACCCGGTGCGCTGCCCGAATGCAGCGAAAGAATTTTCGGAGTATGAATACGAGCGGGACAGGGACGGCAACGTCGTCACCGGATACCCGGATGTGAATAACCATAGCATCGACGCCACGCGGTACGCACTGGAACCGCTGACGATGCGCAGGGGGGCAAGTGCATGACTGTAAATATTTTGGGGACGGAATATGAAATCATTGAAGCCACGGTGGCCGAAGATGCAATGCTTGAAAAATGCGATGGTTACTGCGACAAAACGGTAAAGACCATTGTTATTTCAAAAAAGGCCAAAGACTGCGACCTGAAAGACTTTAGCGTCTATCAGAAAAAAGTTATGCGTCATGAGATCATTCATGCATTTCTGTTTGAAAGCGGGCTGTCCGAAAACTTTACGCATCCGGAATACGGCCATGACGAAACATACGTGGACTGGATTGCTTCGCAGTTTCCGAAAATGTGCGAAGTGTTCAAGGAGGTTGGCTGCCTGTGAAAATCAATATCCCGCTGGACAGCGTGAAAAAGCAGATCCGCGAAGAATTCCGCATTGCGCCGCTGGTAACGCCGGAAATGCGCGAAGCGGAAGATCTGTGGATGCAGATCTGGATGGGTACACCGCCGTGGGCAAACGATCAGGATCGCACCATCAATTTTGCAAAGGCCGTGACCGGCGAAGCTGCGCGCCTTGCGACGATGGGCGTCAGCGTTGAACTGTCAGGCTCTGCTCGCGCGGACTGGCTGCAGGAACGTCTGAATGAAGAACTGATTCCCTTCCTGCGTGACATGGTGGACGTGGGCTGTGCTGCCGGCATGTTCCTGCTGAAGCCGACGCCGGATAGCATTGGACTGTATACGCCGTCGGAATTCACGATCACCGCTGTAGATAACCGCAAGTGTGTGATCGGCGTCGTGCTGTATGACACGAAGGCAACGCCGGATTATTACTACGTCAAGGCCGAATACCACCGCTATGAAGGGACGCATTATGTGGTTTCCAACCGCGCGTTCCGGCTGGCGAAGGGCAAAACATCGGCGTCCCGCGTAAATCTGGATGAAGTGCCGGATTGGGTAGGCATCCTGCCAGACGCCGTGATGGATGATACCGCGCCGCTATTTGCTGTGTGCACCATGCCGGATGCCAATAACATTGACGGCGGCGCATGCGGTATGTCCATCTATGCCAATGCTCTGCCGGAGCTGCGAGGGCTGGACGTTGCATGGTCGGCGATGGTGGACGAAATTCAGGATTCCCGGTCGATTGCCCTTGTGGATGACCGCCTGCTGCGCGAACCCGGGCGGAAGAATGTTTCCGTGCGGCTGCCGCGCTATGTGCAAAACGTTGCCGGCTCGGCGGCCGAAAGTTTCTATCAGGAAATTGACCGCAAGCTGAAAACCGGCGAACGCCAGACCGGCATCAATATGTTGCTGCAAAGCCTGTCGACCAAATGCGGCTTTTCGGAAGGCTATTTTAGCTATAACGAAAAGCAGGGCCTTGCCACCGCAACGCAGGTGGAAGCTGATGACCGCCGCACCATCCAGCGCATCAAGGACATCCGCGACCGCATCCAGGCAGCTGTGGATGATCTGATTCAGGCGCTGAACGACTATGCTGATATCTACGATCTGGCGCCCTATGGCACGTATACCGTGGCGTACAATTTCGGCGACATCACGTACAGTTATGAAGAAGACCGGCAGAACACAAAAAGCCTTTGCCAGCTCGGCGTTTTGCCGTGGTGGATGTATCTGGTGCGCTTTGAAGGATTCAGCGAAGACGACGCGAAAGCGGCCTATGCCGAAGCCAACACGGCGAAACCGGGGCTGTTCCCTGGTACCGAATGATCACCCCGGAACAGTTCCAGGAGATTGGCGAAACCCTGCTGCCGCTGCTGGACGACCTGACAGAATGGATCGCCCGCGACATGATCGAGCGCTTCATGATCCGCTTCGGCCGCGGCGAAGAAAAGCTGCTGACCGGCACGGATGAATGGCAGGCGTGGGTGCTGAAACAGGCCGGCGGGAATCTGGACGAAATCCAGAAGGCGTTGGCCAAAAGCACCGGCAAATCGCAGCAGGAAATCGCAAAGATCTTCAAGGACAGCGGCATTCAGGCAGCAAAAGCGGATGCAGAAGCCGCCGCCGTGACGTTTTCCGGCCTCTCGTCCGGCATGATGGCGATCATCACGGATGCCTATGAGCGCACGGTAGGCGAAATTTCAAACATCACGCGCACAACGGCCGGCGCGACCAATCAGGCGTTTATCGACATCTGTGACGCTGCATATTGGAAGGTGCGTACCGGTGCGCAGTCCTACACCGCCGCCATGCTGGAAGGCATAAAGGAATTGGGGCAGATGCAGCCGATCGTGCGGTATCCTTCCGGTCACAAGGACACGTTGGAAGTGGCGGTGCTGCGCTGCATCCGCACGGGCGTGGCGCAGTCATCCGGTAGCATGACGATCCAGCAGTGCAAAGACATGGGCTGGAATCATGTGCTGGTGTCGCAGCATCTGGGCGCGCGTGTGTCCGATACCGATCCAATCGCCGATCATGCCGGCTGGCAGGGCAAGGTGTACTGCATCGACGGAAAGGACGCGCAGTTTGATAACCTGCTGGACGCGACCGGCTACCCGGGGAATCCGCTTGGCCTGTGCGGCTATAACTGCCGCCATTCCTTCACACCGTTCCTGCCGGGCGTCAGCCAGAATCACAACAAACCGATCGATACCGAAGCCAACTGCCGCGCCTATGAGCTGTCGCAGACGCAGCGCGCGATGGAACGCCGCATCCGGGCGCAGAAGCGCAAGTGCACGGCGCTGCATGCAGCCGTGAAAAACTGTGAAGATCCGGCGGGCAAGGCAAAATTGCAGGAGAAATATACGCAGTCCGCCAAGCGCCTGCAGGACCAGAACGCAGCGTACGCGAAGTTTTGCGAAGAAAATGATCTGAAACCATACCACGAGCGGCTTGCCGTTGCGGGCTGGGATCGCTCGGCGGCGTCAACCGCGTCTGCGGCGGTACGCGGTGGGCAGAACAAAACAGTTGAAAACTTTGAGAACGGTGGTATGATAAAATCAATTAGAATTGATGATATCAAGTCTGCCATTAGTGGCGCAACCGTAAAAGAAGAAGTTGCAGCTAAAATCTACGACGTCCTCAATGACCATGATGCGTTGAGGCTTTACGATAATGCTGTCGTTAAGAATCTTGGGCAGGGTATTGTGTTCCAGACGGATGTGCAGAAAGCGGGGACGTTTTTCAAAGTTGTCTTTGTAATAAATGAAGATGTCGTCGGCGGGAAAACAGTTGATGAAATCAACATAATGTTCGAATCTGCGTGGAATACAGTAGCTAATGATTTCGACGATGCAGTGATCCATGAAATGTATCATTCCAAGTTGATTCAGGGACTGAATTATTCGCAGCTGGAAAACTTGTATGATGAACTGGACTATACGCATATTAACGGTTTGAGTAAGACGGCGTATATTGACGGAGCTGAATGTATTGCGGAAACTGGTGTGCTGATTGAACGCGGGGAAAAAGAAAAAGTTCCCAAAGAGGCGTTGGCACTGTTTGAAAGGTTTTTTGGTGAAACATGATTAAACTGGCTTGGTGCGATGATTGCAAGAATATAACCGGGATGAACGGCTTTATACCAACGTGTAAAGCATTCCCGGATGGGGTGCCTTATGATTTCGATACCAGCAGGGACAAGGAACTGAAGGTATGTAATAACGGCATAGGCTACGAGAAAAAGAAAGACGAGGTATAAAGTGCCCTTTTCTGGGCGCTTCATACCTTTGCATAAGTAACGACTGAAAATTATTTTATATAATAATCACGAAAACCATCTTACCAATCGGCAAGATGGTTTTCTTATACCCAAAATCGAATCAGGATACGCAGGGGCGGACGGGAAACCGGCTGCCCCTTTGCTATATCACGACCCTGCCGGTGGTTCATCCGGCTCAATCCGTACAGCTGACGAGCTGTTAAAAATCACGTTCAGGAGGATTACGCATGAAGAACATCGAGACCATTCTTTCCGACTTCGGTATTACGATTCCGGAAGGAAAAGCGACGGATCTGCGCAAGGCCGTCGCCGAGAACTACAAGACCGTGGCGGAATTCACCAAATTGCAGGAACGCCACGACGCGCTGGACACATCGCTGAAAGACGTGCAGGGCAAGCTTGCCGCCTTTGACGGCGTGGATGTCGCAGCGCTGAAAGGTCAGATCACGACCTTGACCAATGACCTGCAGACCGAGCGGGACAACCGCAAGAAGGACGCCGCTGCCGTGAAGCTGCGCAGTACGGTGGACACGTTCCTGTCGGGAAAGCATTTCGTCAACGACATCACGCGCGAAAGCATCACGGACAAGCTGGTGACAGCACTGGGGTCTGACGATGCGCGCGGCAAGTCGATCGACGACCTGTTTACCGGCCTTGTCACCGATCGGGACGGCAAGGAGATCCCCGGCATCCTTGTGGCCGATCCCGCCAGCAAGGCGCGCTTTTCTTCCGATCACATCGGCATGGTGCAGCCGGCGGGGGGCGCAAAAGAATACGTAGCCCAGAAATACAAAAACAATCCGTTTTTCAGGGGCTAAGACTACGAAAGGAAATGATGATCTATGTCTATCCAGTACGGTTCCCTTTACGTGGATGAGCAGTACAAGGCAACTGTTCTTCCCAACCTGTTTTATAAGACCTGGCTTGTGCCCGGCGTGACCTATCAGGACGTGATGGTCGACGGCGCCGGCGGCTGCTACTGGCACAAGCTGACCTCCACCGCAGCATCTGTCGGCACGCCCGGCCGTGATTTCACGGACACCGCCGCCGCTGACACGCTGGTGCAGGCCGTTTTCAACAACAACATTCATGCGTCGAAGAAGATCTACGGCGTGCAGGCCGCTGCTGTGGCGTTCCCGATTGCCGAGGAGCATCTGGCCCTTGCCACCCGCGAAGTCGCGGAGGCAAAGAACCAGTGCGCGCTGGCCTGCCTGATTTCCGAGGGCACGGCGTCCACCAACACCACAAAGACCACCGCGTCCAACTTCAAGGCGCAGGTGCTGGCTGAACGCAAGGCCATGGTCAAGGCAAAGGCTAACCCCACCATCGTGCTTTGCAGCCCGGACTTCTTCGCGACGATGCTGGAGTTCGCCGGTGAGAAGTATATCCCGACGTCCAACGAAATGCTGCTCGCCGCCGCTGCCGGCGGCCAGGTAGGCAGCTTCATGGGCTTTACCTGGATCGAAGTCAACGGCTTCGCGTCGTCTGCTGATCTTGCCTACTATCCGCACGGCGGTACGAAGGCCAGCGTTACGGCGGCGAACCTCGCGAAGGTGGAATTCATCATGTACGATCCGAACGCCTTCGGTGTCGGCGATAACTTCAGCATCGTCCGCATGGTCGATTCTGAGCTGTTTGCCGGTACGAAGGCGCAGGTCGAGGAAAACGCCGCCCTGCGTGTTCTGGACGCTGCGCAGGTGCACGTGAAGTCCTACGCAAGCGCGTGATCGGCAGGTGAATCACGGTGTACGCGGATTTTGACACATACGTAAAACGGTACGGGGACGATCTGTCCCCTTTCCGCGACGAAGTGACTGCTGCCCGCTACCTGCGTGCGGCGTCGCGGGAGATCGACCGCTTTACGTTCGACCGCTTCGGCGGCACGCTGCCGGAATCCACGATCGACGCCGAAAAGCTGCAGGATTGCGCGTGCGAACTGGCCGAATGCCTTTACCGCATCGACCAGGCGCGTGACAGCGCAGCGGAAACCGCAGACGCCGGCGGCGTAAAAACCGCCGGCCCTGTAGCGTCGGTGTCGTCCGGCAGCGAATCGATCACATACAAGGCGGCCGACAGCTGCTACACGACTGCTGCGAAGACCACAGCGGCGCGGGATGCGCTGGTGCTTGACCTGCTTCGGCGCTGGCTTTCCGGCGTGGCCGTGGATGGCGTCCTTGTGCTGTATGCGGGGGTGACGTGCTGATGCTGCTGCATAGCGATACGGTCACGCTTTTTTCCCGTGTGCGCGGCGCGCGCGGTCAGGACGATACGTGGGTGCGGCACGTGCTGACCGGCGTCAAGGTGGAAGCGAAAACCGCCATGACGCCAGGCACGACCGGCGACGTTCCGGGGCACTATGTGCTGCTGCTTGTGCCGAAAGCGGCCATTGGCTCGCTGACCTGTGCGACGCCGGAAGTGTACCAGGCGGCGGATGATCGCAGTGGCCTGATTGCGTTCCAGCCGGGCGATTATTTCTGCCGCGGCGATCACGACTGGGCGGAATACGATGCGTTGTGCAAGGTTACGGAATGCCACAGGATCACATCCTGCGCGTGGTTTCCGCTGATTGCGCACTTCGAGGTGACAGCGTCATGAACGGCATCAAGCACTATAAGGACGTCAGCTATGTTAAGGGACACATCCGGGTAAATCTCCGGTTCGCCAAATACGGCCCGCGATTCGCCAAAGCGCAGGAATGGCTCAGCCAGCAGGTGTTGGCGGACAGCAAGCTGTATATGCCGTTGAAAACCGGCAGCCTGCAGCAACGTTCATATGTCGCAGAAGGTGGCCGGCAGGTTGTGTTCCCCGGCCCATATGCACGGTATCTGTATATGGGCAAGGTCATGGTTGACCCGGAAACCGGTTCACCGTGGGCGCGCAAGGACGCTGTGAAAGTTGTGACCGACCGCGATCTGCAGTTTGCAACCGGCGTGCCGCACTGGGCGGAAGTGGCCCAAAACGAACACGGAAAAGAATGGGCGGATGGCTGCAAACGGATCATCCTGGGGGAATCAAATGGTTGACACAAAAGATTTTTCAACGATTCTGAGCGGCTTGCTGAATGGCTTCCCGGCCATCGGCGCGCGGGAAATTCGGTTCGGCGAGCTGGGCGACAAGTCCGGCGTCGGGATCTATCCGTCCGCTGCGGCGACGGTGATCAGCGAAACGACCGACATCATGGGCGGTGTGTACCAGAAATGCAACTATGCGTTTCAGGTGGTATATCGCGCCGTACCGCAGTCGGAAACGGACCGCATCCACATCAAGGGCTGGCTGGACAAACTGGCGCGCTGGCTGGAAAAACAGCCGATCACGGCGGACGGCCAGCAGCACACGCTTGCCGCGTGGCCAGACCTCGGCGATGGCCGGACGATCACTGCATTTGTGCAGGTGTCGGCGGCCTATCTTGCTGGGCGCTATGCCGACGGTGTGGAAGACTGGGCCGTGTCCCTGTCGATGCGGTACGACAATAATTTTGAAAGGTGATGCATTATGCCTGAAAGTACGACTTTTAACACCACTGCGGGCCAGACGATCGCCCGCAAGCTGCTGATGGCCTTCCTGAATACCGGCACGTCTTCCGCGCCGGTTTGGTCGATCGTCGGCAAGCGCGTGGAGGACAGCAGTCAGGAATATGACTGGAACAAAGAAACCACGCAGGACATTCTCGGCAACACGTTTACCACAATGTCCGCGCCGACCATCACGCAGACCTTTGACCCGTGCAATCTGGACGCCGGCGAAACCGCGCTGACGAAGCTGTGGCAGCTGGCGATCAAGGATCAGGACGTTGCGGCGCTGGCCGAACAGGACATGATGATCGTGCACTGCTATGCCGGCACGAAGGACACGGCGATGTTCGCCGAACGATATAGCGGCTGCGCAATCGAAGTGAAGTCGCTGGGCGGCGACAAGACGGTGGATATGCCGTTTGACGTGACCTACGGCGGCACGCGCACGGTCGGCACGGCGGCCATTGCGGACGGCGTGGCCACGTTCACGAAGGCGACGGCATAAGGTGGTGACGGCGTGAGCAATAACATTTCATTTGAAACCGGTCTGAAAGCGTTCACCATCAATGGCGACGCAAACCGGAAGATCTATTTTGACCCGAACGACATCGGTATCATCGACCGGCTGGAAGCGGCAGCGATGGCGATCAAGGCCAAAGCCGACGAAATGGGCACGCAGGAAAGCGATATGGACGCCCGCACGACGATCCGTGAACTGGACGCCTACGCACGCGAACAGGTGGACGCGGCGTTCCCTTCGCCCGTCTGCGATACAGTGTTCGGCAAAGCCTACTGCGTTTCGCTCACGCCGTCCGGTTCCCTGCAGATCATTTCGTTCCTGGAAGCGGTTTCACGCCAGATCCGGCGCGACATGGACGCTGCGACCGCTGCCGCGCAGAAGCGTCAGGCGAAATACCTGGATAAATACAACGGCGGCGGTCAGCGCAGGAAGAAGCGCAGAGCATGAATACCGGCCTGCCGAAGACAGCATATATCGGCGGCCGGTGTTTTCGTATCCGCAGTGACTTTCGCGAAATTCTGGACATCTGCGCTGCGTTGAATGACCCGGATCTGACAGATCAGGATCGCGCCGAAGTGGCGGTCAAGATCTTTTACCCAGACTGGGATCAAATCACGGACATGGCCGCCGCGGTGAAATTCATGCTGTGGTTTTTAGACGGCGGCGTGGATCGCGGCGACCAGCGGCAGCAGCCGAAGCAGATGGACTGGGAGCAGGATTTCCCGATGATCATCGCGCCGATCAACCGCGTAGCCGGGCAGGACGTGCGCGCACTGCCGTATATGCACTGGTGGACGTTCATCGGATATTATATGGAGATCGGTGACTGCACGTTTTCCACGATCCTGGACATCCGGCGGAAGCTGCGCAAGCACAAGAAGCTGGAAAGGTGGGAACGCGAATACTACGACGAAAACCGGGAATTGATCGATTTCAAGTCGGCGCATCTGACCGACGACGAAGATGAATTCATCCGGCAGCTGATGACAGGGGGTGTGCGCGATGGCTGATGTTGTCGGCGATCTGGTATTTGATACAACGATAAACAGTGGCCAGTTTGACGCTGGTCTTGCGAAGCTGGAAAACAACGCGAAAAAGGCCGCGAACAATGTGGACAAGGCCGCGCAGAAGGTAGCCACGCTGCGGCAGCAGCTGGAAGAACTGCGGGCTGTTGCCGAAAACGAAAGGAAAACCAGAAGCACCGGGACAGTATCGCAGGAAACCGGCGAAGCGATCCAGAAAACGACGCAGCAGCTGAAAATGGCGCAGCTTAATATGGAAAGCAGCCAGATCGCGCAGGAAAAAGCCAGCGCTGCCGTAAGCGAATACGTGGGAAAGCAGCGTCTTGCAGCTTTGACGACGCAGAATGTGTCAGAACAATTTAAGAAATTCACAAAACGAATTGCTGGCTTAGCAAAGCGCGTCTTCATTTTCACCATGATTACCAAAGCACTGCGTACGATGCGCAAAATGCTGCTTAGCACAATCGGCGCAGACAAACAAATGTCAACATCTTTGGCGCAGATCAGGGGCAATTTGATTTCCGCTTTTGCACCGATCTACAACTATATTTTGCCGGCAATTCGAACGCTTCTGGCGTGGCTTGCCAAATTGACTGCCGTTGTGTCCGTGTTTATCAATTCGTTGTTTGGCAAAACGGCGTCACAAGCGGATGCATCTGCAAAGGCACTGTATAATCAGGCTTCCGCAACCGAGGCCGCAGGGGATGCGGCCGAGAAGGCAAAAAAACAGCTTTCGGGGCTGGATGAAATGAACCGCTGGGAATCGAACGATAGTTCCGGCGGCGGAGGTGGAGGCGGGTCATCTGGTGCGGCGCCGAAATTTGATTTGTCCGATCAGGTCGACACCGGAAAAATCGGCAAGATTGCAGCCGTTGTCCGCGAGCTGTCACCGTATGTGGCGGCGGTGGCCGCTGGATTCGCTGCGTGGAAAATCGGAAAGAAGTTCCTGGGGAATTTGTCGAAGGCAAAGCAGCTGGCGCTTGCTGTCGCGGGGGCTGTCCTGATGGGCATCAACGTTGTCGATATGCTTAAAAACGGCATAAATTTCGACAATCTGACAGGGTACATCATCGGCGCTGCTGCGGCTGTCACTGGGCTGGGGTTGGCATTTGGAGTGCTTGGCGGAGCAATCACGGCAATCGTCGCGGGGCTTGTCCTTCTTGGCGTGGCAATTCGTGACGTGATTAAAAACGGCTTCAACAATAAGAACCTTACGGCTATTACCGTGGCGTTGCTAACCATTGGCGGCGCTATCGCTATCATCACAGGGGCGTGGATACCGCTGCTGATTGCCGCTATAGCTGCAGCGGTCGTGTGGATCATCGCAAAAGGGACGTCCATAAAGGACTGGTTCAGCGGGCTGTGGGAAAAGGTCGCATCCGGCGCTGTGGCTGCGTGGGATGGCATCAAAAGTGCCTTCAGGTCTGTGCCGGAGTGGTTTCAGAGCAAATTCCGCGATGCATGGCAGAAGGTCAAGGACGTGTTTTCGGCAGGCGGCCGTATCTGGTCAGGCATCAAAGAAGGCATCGAAAATACTTTCCGCACGGTCGTCAACGCCATCATTCGCGGCATGAACACGATCATCGCCGTGCCTTTCAATAAGATCAACTCCATGCTGAACACGATCCGAAACGCCAGTTTCCTTGGCGTTTCCCCGTTCCAGAATATGTGGGGCGTGAATCCGCTGCCGGTGCCGCAGATCCCGATGCTGGCGCGCGGTGCAGTCATCCCGGCGAACCGGAAGTTCTTGGCCGTGCTGGGCGATCAGCACAACGGAAACAACCTGGAAGCGCCGGAATCCCTGCTGCGCAAAATCGTGCGCGAAGAAGCCGGCGGCGCCGGCAGCCGATATGAATTTATCGCCCGGTTGGATCGCCGCACACTGTTTGACGAAGTAATCACAGAAGCAAAATTGCGGAAAGGGCAAACGGGCAAAAACCCGCTTGTAGCGGTGTAACATGGCACAGGAATACATTAAAATTCGAAAAAGCCCATCGGATGACTGGCTGGTGCTTCCGCAGCCGGACTCCGGCGCGCTGTCGTATGACTTCGAAACGACCTACACGGAGGACAGCGGCCGCACCCAGACCGGCGCGGCCGTCGTCAGTCCGCTGTTCACGGTCGAAGCACTTGGATATAGCCGAGCGGCTGTCAGTAAAACCATGCTGTCGCAGATTCTGAAGATCATTGCAAAAGGGCAGCAGTTCCAGCTGTACTACTTTTCCGCTTACCACGGTGCGTGGTGCCTGGCGTGGTTTTACGTCGGCAAAGGGCAGCTGAATATCGGGCGCCTGAACGAAGACAAGGAGCTGTTTACGTCCCTGGAATTTAACATGGTCAGCGTCAATCCGCTGACGTGATTGGGGGTGACATGATATGCGAACAGTCGAAAACCAAATTACAAGCGTCTACCCGTCGCAGACGAACTTCGTGGTCGAAGCATCTTTTACGTGGGATCACGATGTGACATTGGTGTATTATGGCAGCACAACTGTGACGCTCAAGGCGGGGGAGCACCTACCGGTAGACGGGGCGTGTTTTCGTCCTGGTGGAACGAAAATCACAGCGCAGATATCATCCGGCAGTTACCCGGTCGGGCTTTCCGCGTGCAAATGCGCAACAATTGAAATGTACGATGGGGGGTGGCAAAACGTCGATAACCGGAATCTATACGAAGGAGCGACCGTGCACCTAAAGGCAGATATCAAAATCGACGGCAATGGATACCTGGTTCCAATGGGCAGCTTTAAGGTTTATGAAGTGGAAACCGTGCACGAAGTTACCACGCTTACTTGCTACGATGCCATGAAGGAAGCGGACGTGCTGTGCCCGACGGAGATGCAGGGAGAGCACAATTACATAGAGCTATGGAGGCTGGCAGCGACTCGGCTCGGCCTGACGCCAAGCGCGATTGATGATGATTTGGGGTATAACGCGCTGGGGACCGTGGACGCACAGCACACCATCCGGCAGGTGATCGAAGCTATCGCGCTGGCCTGCGGTGGCAATGCCGTGGTGTCTGGGGATGCACTGTATGTGCGACCGATTACATCTACAGCAGATGTGACGTTAACACAGTGGATTAACCAACTGGAAGTGGCAAGTACGCCGGTCGAAGTCACCGGCGTGCGCGTAAAAAAAACGTCTGCTTACGACGGGCAGGAGCGCACATATTTTTACGGTGCCGGAGGCTACGTCATTGAACTGAATGACGATAATTTGTGGCTGGGCATCGAAGGACCGTCCGGGTCAATCACCGTCGCGGCTGAAGCAGTCGCAGAGACGGTGTACGAACAGCTGAAAAATAAGCCGATCTATAAGTTTTCTGGTGATCTTCCGGCTGACCCGCGGCTTGACATTTTTGACAAGGTGATCGTCAAGGACCTCAATGGCCGGGAATACCCATCGATTATCACAGAGTACACATTCGTGTTTTCCGGGAAAACGTCGATCGGCAACAGCGTCGAGTCCAGCAGCAGCTACAACACATCCGATAGCGGTTCTTCCGGATCGTCGGCATCCGGTGTTGGCGCGGACTATGTCGTCGCGCAAGGCACGACCGGCGCGTGGAAGTGGCGAAAGTGGTCGTCGGGTGTGGCGGAGATGTGGAGTGTGTTCGGTCCCGATAAACTTTCCGTGGCGACGGCTTGGGGCGGCATCTACTATGGTACATGGATGGATGCGCAGGCTAACATAGCCGCGCGGCGGTATCCGTTTGCGTTTGTCGCAGCGCCGTCTGTGCAGGCCACATACAGCAGCGGAGACAAGGACGCTTGGTTGATATCAGATTTTGCAAGCGGTTACGATCCGCTGACCAGTGCACCAGCATACGCGCTCGCGCGGCCTACCACGGCGACGATTTTAAATCCACGCGTCAGCTACTACGTCGTGGGCAAGTACAAGTAAGGGGGCATCCTATGACTATCACAATTGCGGACGGGCGCGGGGCGCTGTGGCAGTGGGACACCGGGCGGCGGGTCAAGATCACCGACGGCGCCGACGTAAAGCAAATACACTATCAAAATAAGTGCTTTGGCCGCAGCGTGGACGTTGATGTTGGGGACGACGGCACGGCCATCATCCCGGACGAGCTGCTGCAGGACTGGCACCCGCTGACGGCATACGCCTACGTAACCGACGACGCGGGCGGCTATACCAAGGTGCAGGCGAATTTTGCGGTCCATAAGCGCGCCCGGCCGTCAGACTACGTCTACACCCCGACAGAGCACGCTGGCTTCGACCGTCTGCGCGCCGAAATCGGCGACCTGTCCGCCCTGCAAACCACCGCGAAAGATAACCTTGTGGCCGCCATCAACGAGGCGGCACGGGCAGGCGGCGGGGAGAGCGACCACAGCAAGCTGATCAACCGTGATGCACAAGATCAGCATCCGATCGGCGCAATCGCAGGACTTGCCGATGCGCTGGCGGGGAAACAGCCGAAAGGCGACTACCTTACGGCTGATAAACTGCAATCCGCAACAGACGCGGCCCTCGCGCAAGCAAAGGCAAGCGGCGTATTTGACGGCGCGCCGGGCGTCCCAGGAGTAAAAGGCGACAAGGGTGACACAGGCGCAGCTGGCGCACCCGGTAAAGACGGTGCGCCGGGTAAGGATGGCGCTCCGGGCGCAAAGGGCGACACAGGACCGCGCGGAGCAACCGGCCCTGCTGGCCCTGCCGGTGCGCCCGGCAAGGACGGCGCAAAGGGTGACACGGGTGCGACCGGCCCGATCGGCCCTGCTGGCCCGCAAGGACCTGCTGGCAAACCCGGCAAGGACGGAAGTGACGCGACCGTGACTGCGGCAAGCATCGCAGGCGCGCTGGGGTACACGCCCGCAAAGCCATCGGATATCCCCGCTGCGCTGCCGAACCCGAAGGCGCTGACGATCCAAATCGGCGGCACGAGCATTACGTATGACGGCAGCACGGCGCAGACCGTGACCATCGCCGACGGCACGGAGGTGGCATATTGAAAAAGCTCTACGAAGAAGCCGCCGTGCAGGACATCGCCGACGCCATCCGCGAAAAGACCGGCGGCGCGGAAACATACAAGATCGCGCAGATGGGGGGCGCGGTGCGCGGCATCAAGGGCGGGGCAAAACCTGTCACATACTCGCAGGTCAACGCCGTTGCCGCAGCATACCTCGCTGACGTGACGTATGATCCCGGCGATTACAGTACGTCACAGATCGAGCAGTATACCGGGCAGACGACCGACTATCGCAAAGACCAGCCTGCGGGCGTCTCCGTTCCGGTCGTGGATGGCACGCTGACGGCTTCGGACGCGCTCGGCGGTGTGCTGCGCAAGGATGTGCGCTCCGGCACGGAGACGCTCTATAACCTCGCGCCGTCTGCGCAGGGCGCGGACTATGTGGTGCAGCGCAGCGGCATCGTGAGCGGGAGCGGACATTTGACGCCGACCGGTGCGCTGCGAATGATCAAGGTCGGCACGACGCTCGCGGAAGGCAGCCCGTTTAATATTCGGGATTTGGGCGGCTGGACTTGTGACGGCGGTACGGTCCGGTACGGGCTGCTGTTTCGCGGCGGAGAACTCAACGGAAAAAGCTATGGCGTCAGGCTGACGGACGCAGACAGAGACGTGCTCTGCACACAGCTTGGCATACGCGCAGAAATCGACCTGCGCTCAGCATCCGAGATCTCCGGCGTGTCCGGCTCGGCACTGGGGTCTGCGGCGGCGTGGGAGCACTACGCCATCACGCCTTATGCGACCGGCGTCAATGTAGACGGTCTCGGTGCAGAGTATGCGCCAGTGCTACGCAGCATCATCCAGCACGTCTGCGCAAACGAGCCGTGCTACATCCACTGCCTGCTTGGTGCGGATCGGACGGGCACGGTGTGCGCCATCATCGAGGCACTGCTCGGCGTAAGCCAGAGCGATATAGATAAGGACTACGAGCTGACGAGCTTCAAGGGCGAGATGCGCCGCAGAAGCGATGCGGCATATGCCGGGCTTGTGCAATATATGCAGACGATGGCTGGCACAACATTGCGCGATAAGGTAGTCAACTGGGCACAGCGTATCGGCATCACGATTGCGGACATCAACCGCTTGCGTGCGGCCATGATCGACGGGGCGCCGGATGTGCTGACGTCTTCCGTGCCTGAGTGCGCGGTGGTGCGCAATCTGGCAGGGGCGGTGATTGATAATGATGCGGCGTCTGCAGCGCAGTACCAGCCCTACACGGCACAGATCACAGCCGGGGACGGCAAGGCGATCGGCAGCGTGCGCGTGACGATGGGCGGCGAGGACATCACAGCCAACGTCTGGCGCGGCGAGGAGACGAACCTGTACCGCCGCGTCACGCTGAAGCTGAGCGGCTGCTCGTGCGACAACACGCTGCAGCGCGTGATCGACGGCCAGTCC
>CAJMPW010000006.1:0-177924 GCA_905215475.1 uncultured bacterium | reverse complement strand
AGCGTTGATAAAACGCTACCTTTTTCTATCTTGGTATATTGTAACCTTTCGGGTCAGACACAAGATAGCTGCTGTGCATCTGCATCAGGTTGGGTTTGACGAAAAAGCGGGTTTTGCCGCTTCCGCTGCCGCCCACCACCAGCACGTTTTTGTTCCGTGCGTACTTCGGCTGCTTCGGGCGGCTGTTCATCATCAGCCGTTCCGTCTGTGTGAGCAGCACATTGTTTTCAAACACCGGGTCGATGTACGGGCGTATATCGTCGGCGCTGCCCCATCTCGCGCTGCCGTACTCTGCGCCACGGCGATATTTCTTCGCATTTTTGCCTTTGACGTAGACAACAAGCCGGATCAGTGCCGCGCCCAAAACGCCCACAAGTAAATCTGCGGGGTGCAGGCTCGGCGCGAATGAGGAAAAGGCGGCGGCGAAGCCGTCACCAATGGAAAGCAGCTTGCCGGAGAGGTCAGCCCCCGGCGCAAGCCGCGCCGCCTGTCCCACTTTATCAAAGAGAAAGACAAAGAGCAGATAAGGCAGATTGGGAAGTATCAGCTTTTTCAGATTTATGCTTTTCATCGCTCAATGCCCCCTCTTGTCTGATTTTTCACCTTTTGGCGGTCAGCATTAAGCTGCTTCGCCTTATCCTTAAAGGCGGCTAACGCCTTGCGGATCGAGGGCTTTTGTTCCTGTGTCAGCTTCTTTGCGGAAAACTCCTGAAAAGCTGCGGTCAAAACGTCCGCATCGCGCCCCTTGAAAAACACAAGGTAGCGGGGCGGGCTTTCCGTCGCGTCCTTTTTCAGCGCAAAGTCAACGCCGTATTTCTTTGCCGTACTCTCAAAGGCTTTGATATTGCTGTCAGTGATTTCGATGCTGCTTACGCCTGCGTTCTGCTTCATAAGCTGTTTTAGGGTCTGCTTGCCGTGGTGCTGCACCGGCTTATCCAACTGCTTTTTGATTTGTGAAAGCATGAAGCGAATGGATTTTTGCAGCATTTCGGCGGTGAGCTTGGTCGTCCTTATGGATAAGGCGATGACTTTTTCGTTGATTTCATCTTGCATTTACCGTCCTCCTTTCGCGGTGTTATATGCTGCGCCGCTTTTAGGCGCAAAAAATGGGCGTCCGCTGCCTGCGCCGCCCCGCTTAAATCCGCACCAGCAAGCCGTTCAAGTCCTCGGCGCGGACACCCGCAAGATACCAGTTGTCGCCGTACTCCATGCGGGTCGACTTCCACTTGCCGCCTGTGAATACCTCCAGGCACTCGCCGCAATGCAGCCCGCCGTAGTAATCGGCAAGATCAAAGCGGATGTCGTAGCGGTCAGCGGTTTCGTCAAAAAACAATGCGCCCTGCTTCATAGTCTTGTCCTCCTTTGGTTTTACAGGCTTTCGCCCTCGTTGCAGGTGTAATCGGGTATGCCGCCTTTCGGCTTCGCCCATGCACCGCCTGCCATGTCGTGGGCGACAAGGGCGGTATAGTAGCTGTCGATGGTGGACGGGGCGTTGAACAGCACCGCCCGTAGATACTGCTTGATATTGCGGATCTTCGTGGTGTTCTCCCGCATACAGTCAAGGACAAATTCAATATGGCTGCTCGTCAGCTTCATAAACTTGCTTTTGACAAGCTCTGCCGGATAGTCGTCCCCGGCGATGCGGAGCGTCTTTCTCGCTGTGCATACCGTTTCCAGTATGAGGTCAACGATTTCGTCCAGTCGGTCTTTATCCATGTGCGGGTCCTGTATGAGAATGTCATACTCGATATTGTCCTTGATGATGTCCCTGTAAATCTCTATTGCGCTCTGCGTTTTCGCTTCCGTTCCTTTCCGTTCCGGCTCTGCCGCGTCCTCTGTGAAAGGTGAGGGGTAAGGGGAAAGGATAGGAATGGAATGGGTATTTGATATATCCGTATTTGATTTCTCTTTTTTTGATAAATCAGTTCTTGATATATCTTTATTTAATTGTATTGGATTTTCCAACGTAGGGTTTTCCAACGTAGGGTTTTCCAACGTTGGATTATCCAATGTTGGATTTTCCAATGTAGGTAAATCCGATACAGATGGCTGCGGCTGCTCGTAAATGATATAGTCTGCACCCCGCAAGCGTCCTTTCTCGTCGCGTTCGCGGCTGCGGACGATATACCCGGCTTTTTCAAGCTCCCGTACGGCTTCGCGTATCGCGTCGATTTTCTCCCGGTTGATGCGCGACAGCCCCGCAAGGGTATAGTCCCAGTTATCCGGCAGGGATAGCATTTGCGAAAGCAGCCCCTTTGCTTTCAAGGTCAAGCCCCTGTTGCGTAGATGGTGGTTGCTCATTATGGTATAGTCGCGGTTTCGTTCCACACGGAAAACTGCCATTGTTCATCACTCCTTTGCTGTGGTTTTGTTACGCAGTAGAAGCGCGTTTTTAAGGGAAAAGGTATAAACACCTTACCCCGTCAAAACCGCGCCCCAAAAGCCGCTTACCGCAAGGCTTTTTCCGGCTCTACTGCGTAACATGGGGCATGAAAAAGCGGCGTTTCTGTTCTCCCTGTGTGGGATTGAGAAACGCCGCCTGTGCGCGTATTCTATTGTGCTTCCGTGATATAGTCTTTGATGATTTCGCCAAAATCTGCCGTAAAGGAAAAGATGAAGTATTCCAATACGTCGGGGGCGGCGTCCATCGGCTCGGCTTCCTCGGAAAACGGTAAGCCCATAAGCCCATACAGCATTTTGATGATTTTGAACAGCTTGCCCCGGTCTGCGGGGGTGTTCATGGAAACGAGAACATCGGTTAGGCGGTTGATGGTTTCCATATCGCCGCCTGTCGTCACCCAGACCATTTCTGCGAACGGCTGCGTGATTGCTCCGGCGACAAGGCTGATTTTGTCCTTGCTGATTTCGCCGGACGGGGTTATAATACCTTTGTCAAGTAGAGTGTTTTTCATCGGATTCTCCTTTTCTTCAATGGTGCCCGTGGTGCCCTCTTTTTTTTACAAAATAGTGCCCTGTAAGGTGCCCGGTTTAACACATGATTTGTAGAACGCAGAGGAACAGGGGCACCCTATGTTTTAGTAATTTTTGCTTATACTATGCGGGATTTCAGCCTGTTTAGAAAATCAAAAATCATAGCGTATATTTTTTTCACTTGACTTTTGTTCTCTTTTGATTGATATTAGAGAGGTCATATTTGTTATGACCTTGCAATGGTGCCCAAATGGTGCCCGGACGTGAAAAACAGGGTTGTAAAAAGAAAAACCGCCACAATCACAAGATACAAGAAAAGCCTTTGTTTACAAGGCTTTTCGCAGATAACCTATAAGAAGATATGTGGAAATACAGGGCGGTTTTGGCTGTTTCACGACCCTCGAAATGTCGTGTTCCCAAAAGGAACCTAGGGTTCGAATCCCTAACTCTCCGCCAAAAACCCAGTCATATCAAGGCTTTTGCCCATATGACTGGGCTTTTCTTTTCTCTCAAGGTCACATCGGCGTACATGATTTTCGGCAAGAGCTCAGGTATGCCAGCCGGTCTGCCTTGTGTCCGGCAGAGTCAGGATATTGTCCATTACATTTGCCGAGGTGATCTTGGACTTGTAATCCAAATGGCTGTAAATATTCGCCGTCGTGCCAATATCGCTGTGACCCAGCCACTCCTGGATTTGCTTCAGAGGCACATCGTTCGCCAAAAGCAGTGAGGCACAGCTGTGTCTGAGGTCGTGAAAGCGAATGTGCCGCAGACCGTTCTGCTCCAGCAGCTTGCTGAAATTGGCGGTAACGCTTCTGGGGTTGAAGATATTGCCCATGGCATCCACAAAAACATAACCGTCATACTTTTTGCTGTAGCAATTTCCGCATACCCGCCGATTTTCCTTTTGCTGCTCCCTCAGCGCCAGCAGCTTTTCCCGGATATTGCTGACCAGCGGCAGGGAGCGCAGGCTGGATTTCGTCTTGGCGCGGTCTGCGCAGACGATTTCACTTTTGCCGTCTATCTTTGCGTTGGTTACGATGTGCTTAATGGTGATGGTGTCCCGCTCAAAGTCGATGGCGTCCCATTTCAGCCCCAGTGCCTCGCTGCGGCGCAGGCCGTAAAAGGCGGTCATCTGAATCAGCAGGGAGTACGGATGATCCTTGGACGCTTCCAGCAGCCTCTCCAGCTCCTCCTGCCGGTAATAGTCCGCAATGTACCGCTGCTTCTTGGGGCGCTCCACCTTGTCGGCGGGGTTGAAGGGAATCAGGTCCATTTTGACGGCGTATTTCAGCGCCTTGTGGATATTGGCGTGATAGTGGATCACCGTACCGGGCGACACGGTTTTCAGCTCATGCAGATAAAAGCTCTGAATGTGCTTGGCTTGGATTCCGTCCAGCGTCAGTCCGGTGTTTCGGAAATACGGTGCGATCTTTCCCTTTACCATCTGCGTGTAAGAGGAAAAGGTGGTCTTTTCCACCGAGCTGCGGATAATCTCCAGCCACAGCTCCATGTAGTCGGCAAACAGCATATCAGAGGAGATGTCCTCGTTCTCCTTGCTCACAACCGGCGGGACAAAGCTCTTGCGGGTGTCCAGCAGCAGCTTCTCGGCGCGGCGCTTGTTTCCCTTTGCGGGAAGTCCTGTGGGAATCCACGGCTGCCTGCGTTTGCCGTTGGCGTCCGTGTAATTCAGCACCATGTAGTAATTGTCGTTTTTTATTTGCAGGTGTCCTGCTATCATAAACTCTACCTCCTTTGCGGATAGCACATGAACGGGCACCCTTTCGGACCGTTTTTATTATACGCCCGGCGGGAATGCCCGTCCAATGTGCCATACAGGTTCAAATCCCGGCTACGCCGCCGGCTGCGGATTTCCCGCCGAGAGTGCGTAGCGGATCACATTGATTTTCGGTACGCGGTATGCATTGCCGATTTTCATACCGGGGATGTCGCCGTCGCCGATCAGCGCATAGGCCAGATGACGGCTGATGCCCAGCATCGCCTGCACCTGCGCCACATTTACAATGTCGGGGTAGTCCGTGAACATCACCTCGTATAGGGTCTGAATTTCGATTTTAGTCATCGGCACCACCTCCATCGTCACCAAGCACATGTGCGAGAAGCATATCAAGCTCTTCTTCTGTGTTCACCGGCGAGAGGCTGACAATACCCTCTTCGTTTTCATCCTCACCGAAGGGAGTGCCGCCTTCGCATACGATATTATCCAGTTTTTCCGAAATAGCATGGATTACATAGTGAACCTCTTCCTGAGAGAGAATAAACACAAGCTCGTGTCCGCACTCATCATCAAAGGTTGCCACAAGCTTATCGTCGCTGCGGTCAATACCGTTATCAGCATCGATGAGGAATTCAAGGAAAAGATCCTCAACAAAGAGGCAACCCGCCTCGGAAAAGTCTGCGACCATACGGTCAAGCTCCTGTTTTCTGCTTTCGCTCAAACGGTTAAAATCAAAATTAGCTTTCATAATTTAATCTCCTTTCACCGAGCGTCCCGGTCTTTGTGCTGCCGCGCCAAGTGTTTGTTATAAAAGTCCATGGCCTTGACAAGTGTCTCGGTCATCTGCTTCACGGAGGTGTCCGGGCGGAAAAAGCTGCGAAGCTTGTCTACCGGCACCTTCACATATTCCACCTGATTGCCCTTAACCTCGGACAGAAGCTGCAGCACCGCGTCATCCGTGAGAGTCTGCGCCTCGCTCATGCGCCGCAGCCGCCGGGCCTGAGACAAGGACGGCGTTACCTCATCGCTGTCCATCACGGAGAAGAGCATCTCCTGCTCGGACGGCTGCAAATAGGACAGCTCCACCGCCGGAGTCAGGGCGATCTTGCCCTCGTCCACCAGCTTCAGGATGTCGGGGATCAGGTGGGTGAGTCGGATGTAGCGTTGGATTTGGTTGCGGCTGTCGCTGCTGTTTTGTGCAAGCAGTTCGTCTGTTCTCAACTTCGTCCCAAGTTGGGACGAAGTTCCCTGATGTTTCAAAGCATCGTATTTCATCTTGTACGCAAAGGCCTTTTCCGACGGCAGGATATGCTCTCTTTGCAGGTTGCTGTCCACCATGGTGATAACAGCCTCCTCGTCTGTCAGGTCACGGATAATCACCGGCATGGTGCCCATCCCCAGCGCCTTGCACGCTGCCAGCCGCCGGTGGCCTGAGATCAGCTCATAGCCGCCGTCAGGCAGCGGCCTTGCCAGTGCCGGAGAGAGCACGCCGGCATCGGCAATGCTCCGCATGAGCTGCGCCATTTCCTCGTCCTCCTTCACCTTAAAGGGGTGATTTCGAAAGGGTGTGAGGTCAGCCAGCGGGATTGCCTCTACCTTTGGCTTTTTCGCATCAAGCCGTTCCTCCGTGCTCATAAAAAGCTCCTCATACCCGGTCAGCCCCAAATCAATCGATCGGTCGTTCTTCATCGAATCCTTCCTTTCATCGTATAATCGTCTTGTCCTCTTGGGACGGTTGCTGATTTCGCAGCACCTGCTTTTCCCGCGGGGATAGGTAGGGGTCGTTTTCCACCCACGCATCCAATTCACACGCCAAGAGGGCTTTCAGCTTTGGGTTATCCTCAATCATGTTATAGGCGGTTTGCTTTTGCTTCCGAAGCCGGGAAAGCTCTGCGGTGCAGGCGGCGCAGGACTTTTTCAGCTCGACCCTCTCCGCAGGATCGGCGCAGCCTCGCTGCTTATTACGGATTTTGCTGCGTGCAGCGGATATTGCATCCATCTCCCTGTCCATTCGTGCAAGAAACCTCTGCACATCCTCCGGCGTGTCCAAATGCTCCCGACACACCAGCGTTATCTCAGCGGTGAAGCGATCCAGCCTGCGGCAAGCCTCCCGGCACTCCGCTGACAAGGGCTGCCGATACTCCTTTTCGTACAGCGGCGCAACGCCCAGCACGATTGCCACACAGCGGAAGAAGCTCAAATACCCGGTGACGCGGGGCAAATGCAGATAGAAATCCCGCTGCCGGTAATATTCTTCCGTCGGCGGATTTTTTCTGGCATATTCCCGTGTGTAGGGCCTCATGAATTCAAAATAGCGCCGGGTCACACGGATGTCCCGCTGGTTCTCCAGCAGCCTGTCCTGCAGCGCCTCCTTGTCATATTCGGCTCCCAGCCGGAAGGTGCGCATACACTTTTTAGCGCTTAGAGAGCGGATGGTGGCGTACCTGCGGTAGGGATCGCACACGAACACATAGTCCTTCTTCCGCAGCACGGCACTCAGCTCCGTCCAGCTGCTCGACATCGTCAGCGCCTCGTCCAGCGCCCGCCGCATAAGGTTGTATCGGGTGGGCTCGTCGTTCTTTTCGGCAAAGTAGACCGACCGCGCCGTTTTATGCCGTTGGGGATTTTTCACCACCGACAGGCCATGCTCCTTGCAGATACGGTCGGACATATCCCGCAGCTTGTAGTAGACCTCGTATTTTGCCTCCAGCTTTTTGCCCGTCCACATATTCACCGGATTCACAACAAAGTGGTTGTGATAAGTGCCGGTGTTGAAGTGGGTGGCAACAAGCACCTGCCGGTCGTTCCCCCAAAGCCGCCGCGCCGTCTCCACGCCGATGCGATGGCATTCCTCCGCCGTAACCTCACCGGTCTTGAAGGACTGGTAGGCGTGGTAGGCCACATTGCCGCCGGCTTTGCCGAAGCGCCTCTGCACGGCAGCCATCTCCCTTGCGGCAGACTCCGCCCTGCAGCCAATTCCGGTGACGGCGTATTGCTGCTCCCCCTCATCCAGGTTTTTTTCTTTGTCGGCAGCATACAGCAGCACCTGCTCCAGGTCGCTCAGCTTGGTCTTGCTGGGGTTGGTGCAGTAGTCCACCACACGGCTGACGCTGTCATGGATCGCCCAGATCTTTGTCACCGCCATCGGCATCCTCCTTCCCGTGATAGGCGCGCAGAAGCAGGCTCTCGATCTCGGTCAGGGCCTCGTCAAAGTCCCTCATGGCAAGCTCGTAGCGGACGGTATCGTGGAGCGTCGTCAGCTTCTGATACGCCAGCATCAGCTCCCGGCGCGGAGCCTCTCTTACCGCTGCGCCGGTTCCCAAGCTTCGGAGATATTCCGACATATTCATGCCGCATTTCTTTGCCTTTCTGCGAATGGTATTCTTCTCGGTTTTATAGACTCGCACATTGATTTCCTCTGTTCGATTCCGCATAGATATCACATCCTTTCAGCGGGGTTACAGGGGCGCGCCCCTTTCGTATCGGCAGATACGGGGGATTTGGGTGCCGCAGGGCTACACAAATCCCATGCTCGTTATCCTTACGGATAAAAAAGCGGTGTATAGCCCCGCACCCCTTAAAGCGGCAATTCCTCATCGTCCTCCGCCTCCTCCCATGACACAGATGACGCTTGTGACGATGCTTGGGGAAGCCGGAAGGTTCCGTCATTCTGTTTCCGCAGTGACGCAAGTCTCTCGCTCCCGGAGGAACCGTCATGACCGTCAGCGCCGTCATGCAGCTCCAAAAGCACCAACCGGGCAGCCGCCGTTTTACGATACTCGCAGGTGATTCCCAGGGGCAGCAGCACATCGCTGTAATGACGGGTCAGATGCTTGCTGGCGAGGTTGGGCTTCAGCTCCGTATTACCTACGGCGGCAAGCAGCTGGGACACCGTGCCCCGAAACCGCCTATGCGCCAAGAGAAAATCCGCCACCTGAAAAACAAAGTCCGGGATGCGTTCCTTTCGCAAATCCTTGGCGCTGAGCGCCTCGGTAATCTCCCATCGGACGCCCCGCATCTGCATTTTCAGCTTTTTCTCCTCCACATCCCGGCCTGTAATGCAGAGGGTGGCGCAATCGCCGAAGCGGTCATCCTTGCGGAGAATCATCCCCGTATCCGCCACGCCCAAAATGCCTGTGGAGCCGGTCATGTCGTTGAAGATATTGCTGCTGTCCCGCTCCTTTCGGGTGTGATGGACAACGAAGATGCAAATGCCGTGGTCATCGGCGAGCTTTTTCAGGCCGGACAGATCCTTGTAGTCCTGGGCATAGGCATTGACCTTTGCGGAAGCATTGTCCCGCACCATTTGGAGGGTATCGATGAATATCAGGCCCGTGGAGGGAAATTCCCGCAGAGCCTCCTCGATCTGCCCCTCCAGCTCCGCGCCCAGCTGCCCGCAGGAAAAGCCGAAGCGGAGATTCTCCGGCGGAGAATCCGTCAGCTCCTGCATACGCTGCTGAACGCGCCATTCCCGGTCCTCCAAGGCCAGATATACCACATCGGTTTTTCTGGTGGGTAGCCCCCACACTGCCTCGCCGCGGCTGATTTGCAGGCACAGCCACAGTACCATCCAGCTCTTGCCGATCTTGGAGTCACCCGCTAAAATGGCGAGCCCGTCGGAGAGAACACCGTCGATGAGCATTTTGGGGTGGGCAAGAGGTTTGTAATACAGGGTATCGGCATCGATCAGTTGTAGCTTGTTCATGTGTTTCACCTTCTTTCTTTCGCTGGTAATTGTGTTTTTTGGTTTGGCGCCGTATTTCCGATATCGTTTTTTATATGCCTGCCCCGGGGTCTCCGCGGCGTTGCCGTGCTCGCTCTTTTGCGGTCGTCGCACAGTCATATCTGTCTCGGTAACGGCTATTCAGTTATCGAGGTACACGGGGGAAGCTTAGAAGCTCCTCTCACTTTCCCTTTGCCGAATTTTTTTCGGATTTTCCCGCTGCTTTTCAAAATTTTTTCTTTTGAGCTGGTAAATTATAAAAAGCCGAGCTTGTGCAGAGCTTTTTCAAAGTTCCCCTCACTTGGTAGGCAGTGAGAAGGCCGAAAAATTAACCCCCCTGAAAAATTTTTTGTTTTGGCTCCAAATCGGAGCCATTTTCCTATGCAGGACTGCTCGTGGCTCCGAAATGGAGCCATTTTTCGTCTATGGCATCAAAATTGATGCCATGTCCATTCCGGATTTCATCGGTGTGGCAGCAAAATTGATGCCATAAAAATAAGCGCCTGCCTCTTTTCAGAAGCAGACGCTCGTTTTTCGTATTCCTTTTTTACCGTAGCAGCCGGATCAGCAGCTCATTGATATCCTCGGTGGGCTTGCCGCTTGCTACCAGCTTGTTCCGAAAGGACAACAGGGCCTTTGTCAGCAGCCGTCGCTCGCCGGCGCAGAGTGCTAACACTCGATTTCTTCTATACTTGAACATCACCACACCTCAGCAATAAACCAGCTCAGAAAGGACAACTTCCTCCGCACGGCTGCAGATGCTGTTCATCCGTCCCACCCATTCCATTTGATTCTCGGTCTTCAGCCGCTCAGTGACACCTTCGGCTTTCTTCATCTGTTCGACCAGCTGATCAAACATTTCTTGTGCAGTGTCGCCGATTTCCTTGAGATGCTCGTCCAGTTTGCCGGTCAGCAGCATCCCCGTGTAGATGCCGTCTCTGTACTCGCGCAGATACCGCCTGCGCTTTTCTGCGAATCTGTTGTACATATTCTTCCTCCTTTTGCGCCCGCCGTGCGGGTTTCTATCATCATCCACATGATGGCGCAACCCGAAGGAAAAGCCCAATGTGCGAAAAACAGATTTGCAGATTTGACATCATAGAAACTCCCTCAGAAACGCAGGTTAATATTTGCCAAATTGAAGGGTTTGTATGTCCTTATGACGTTATACCTTGATTGAGTTTTCGAACGAAAACATTTGTTGAAATATGTGGACTTTTTGTGCGGGCTGTGATATAATTATCAAAATACAGATTTATATGTTGAAAAGCGGCACTCCCAATACTATTGGCACAAGCAATAAAGTAAATGAGGTTTGCTATATGACTGTGAGTTATAAAAAATTATGGAAGCTCTTAATAGACCGAGATCTAAAGAAGAAGGATCTTGAGGAAATGGCTGGCGTTAGTCATTATGTAATGAACAAGTTGACACATGGGGATAACGTCACCACTGATGTCCTATGCAAAGTGTGCAAGGCTCTTAATTGCACCGTTGACGACATTATGGAAATGATTGACGAGTAGCTGTCGCTTTGGGTTTTTCAGTATAGGTATCATCGAATGCTATCGGAAAGTTGGTGAGAAATAAATGCCGTTTGATGCGAGCGTCAGAGCTTATTTGCGGGCTTACCAAAACGAATACAGAGCTGCTCTTCATGGAGGGCAGCACACAGCCGAGCTTTCTTTTCGCGTCCCTATGCATGAAATGTTTAGGAGGATAGCGCATGACTTGAACCCGGCAGGTACTTTCGACATCATTCTTGAGCCGAGAAATCAAGGAAGAATGGGGCGGCCTGACTGGAGAATACAGGATCGCATCTCGCTTGGTGTTTACGGCTATATTGAGGCGAAAGGTCCATCCAACGAGCCGTTCGATACTACCCCGTATAGGGATCAGATTAACCGATATCTGACGTTAGGGCACAAGCTTATCATTACGGACGGCATTGATTTCGTATAAAAACGATGTGAATTCCTTCGTTATCGTGTCCAGCGATTCCGATTACTGGGGATTGATCTCGTCACTGCCAGATGCACATTTCCTTGTTATGATTGAGCGCGAGAAATGCGGACCGGACATGAAGGAAGCCCTTGCTGATTCCGGTATCTTCTACTGCTATCTGGATGACTTTTATTCCGGCAATAGCGAGGACATCAAAAAGAACGCTTTGTTCAAGGAAATGTACCGCTGGATTGACAACTCCGTTCACCTGAATGTCAACGATATGTTTGACGCTGCATTGAGAAATACACGCATTGATATGTCTCCGGCTGAACGGCGGCAATTCTATGAAAAGCACATCAAGCACATGACCTTACAGATCGATGAAGACGGCAATGTCGGTATTGAGCTAAAACGAGGATAGTTTGCATTTGTGAAAAACGCCCCCGACACTGTGCCAGACGCACAGTGCCGGGGGCGTTCCCGTTTCCAGCGATTTATTTTTCTCTCGGCAAGGGGCTGTTCATAAGGTGACACTTTCCATTTTGCGAAGCCGTGAAAATTCGATGTGTTCCGTGGAGATGTTCACTGGGCAGCATACGCCGTACACGTTTCCGATAATCACTGATGTAGAATTGATTTGTGTTTAGGAGGACAAAGCGGGAGATATAATGTTAAATGTAGTTGCGTGCGCACGCATATTGCGTTATAATACTGGTGGTTAGGAGGAATATATCTATGCAACTATTAAAATGGCTTTCCGTAACAGACCGATTTTACAAAATCTATTTGGATAAACAGCTTGCCCCCTTTGGAATCAACAACAGCCAATATATGTTTTTGATTAAAATCTGTCGTTCGCCTGGCATTTTACAGGATTCTTTAATGGATATGTTTTATGTTCATCCGAGCAATATTGTACGGACAGTTGCGGCATTAGAAAAGCAGGGAATGATTATGCGTTCCCCAAATGATAAGGATAAGCGGACGTGTAAGCTGTATCCTACGGAACGTGCGCTGTCTGTAATTGATGAGGTGCAGACGGTATGTGAAAAGACAGAAGCTCTTTTATTGCAAGGTATGAGCGAATCCGAGCAGAACCTTTTTATGGATTTCTTAATACAGGCGGGCAGAAATATCACATCGGAACTCCATATAGAGAAAAAGGGGGAGGAGTTCAATGACTGAAAATCCTCTGGGCTATGAAAAAATTCCAAAGCTGTTGAAAAATTTTGCTGTTCCCAGTATTGTGGCGTCTCTTGTCGGCTCAATCTACAATATTGTGGATCAGATTTTTATTGGTCAAGGGGTCGGTTATTTGGGAAATGCAGCAACCAATGTTGCCTACCCGTTTTCTACCATCTGCCTTGCCATTGCACTACTGGTCGGAATTGGCAGTGCTTCCCGTGTTTCCCTCTGTCTTGGATGCAAAGAGCCGAAAGCTGCCGCCAAAGCAGCGGGAAATGGTATTGTTCTGATGGGAATTTTCGGAATTATTTATTTGCTGGTTGGAGAAACTTTTCTGTCTTTGCTCCTAAAGGCATTTGGGGCAACGACAGATGTATTTCCATATGCAAAGCAGTATGCCAGCATAACATTGATTGGAATGCCGTTTCTCATTGTAACGAATGGTATGAGCAATTTGATTCGAGCAGACGGAAAACCAAAGTATTCAATGGTCTGCATGGTTGTGGGAGCTATTATCAATACCATTCTTGACCCCATTTTTATTTTTGTTTGCGATTGGGGAATTGCCGGCGCAGCTTGGGCAACAGTTATTGGGCAAATTTTTTCCTTCATACTCGCACTCCGTTATCTATGGCGTTTCCAAACAATCCATTTTGAAAAAGAGTCGTTTTTATTGGACATCAAAGAAAGCATGAAAATTTGCAGCATGGGAATCAGCAGCAGCTCAAACCAGATTGCAGTTACCGTGATTCAAATCATTCAGTACAATTCGTTGACTTATTACGGCGCATTAACAAAATATGGAACGGATATTCCCTTGGCAGCTTGCGGAATTGTTATGAAAACAAATGCCATAATCCTTGCGATTGTTGTAGGAATCTCGCAAGGGACACAGCCGATTATCGGTTTCAACTATGGAGCAAGGCAATATCATCGGGTACGGGAGGCTTACATGCTTGCAATAAAGTGGAATCTTGTTGTTTCCACTATTGCTTTTATCGCATTTCAATTTTTCCCGCAATCTATCATTTCACTATTCGGAGACGGGGACGAGCTGTATTTTGAATTTGCTGTTTTGTTCATGCGTACCTATCTTTTCATGGTGTTGGTAAATGGTGTGCAGTTGCTTTCTTCCAGCTTTTTTACCGCAATAGGAAAATCGTTAAGAGGTGCTCTGTTGGCATTAACAAGGCAGACCTTTTTCTTGATTCCGCTTACCCTGCTGCTCCCGCTTCGTTTCGGAATTATGGGAGTATTGCTAGCGGGGCCTATTGCTGATTTTTCAGCGTTTGTGCTATCTGTTGTCCTGGTGGGTATAGAATTAAAAAAACAAAAAAACTCGCTTATAATTTAAGCCATAGCATATAGCTATTATCCACAGCTACTAAGCAAGTGTTATCAATGGAGCTTTACAAGATGCTCCCGTACCTTGTCACCATCATCGTGCTCGTTGCCGTTTCCATGCGCAAAAAGCGCGAGAACGAGCCGCCTGCCGCGCTAGGACTTGCATATTTCCGAGAAGAACGATCGTTTCAAAGCTCCACGGTGTTTGCCGTGGAGCTTTGTTATTATGCGTTGCTTGCGGCAACGGGGCGTGTATTTATGCCGCAAGGAGGTAAAAAACATGTTGTCTGAAAATTTGAAAACTCTGCGCAGGCAGAAAGGCTTTACGCAGGAAGAGCTTGCCGCGCGGCTGAACGTAGTCCGCCAAACAGTGTCAAAGTGGGAAAAGGGAGTTTCACGCGGTTAAAGACACGCAGCCCGCGCTTATAGGTATAGCAGCGCATGAGGTGGTGCTCATGCGCTGCTATGCGTTCAGCTGTTCAGTTTATTCGTTCCAAGCTCTTACCTGTGCCTCGAGCCAGTTGCACCAGGCGTCCACGCCCTCGCCGGTCTTGGCGCTTATCGGGAATATCTCGATATCCGGGTTGCGCTTGTGCGCGAACTCGCGCACCTTGTCCATGTTGAAGTCGAAGTAGGGAAGGACGTCGATCTTGTTTATGATCAGCGCCTGGCACACCTCAAACATCAGCGGGTATTTGAGCGGCTTGTCGTGGCCCTCGGGCACGGAGAGTATTGCGACATTCTTGACCGCGCCGGTGTCGAACTCCGCCGGGCAGACGAGGTTGCCAACGTTCTCGAGTATCGCGAGGTCGAGGTCGGCGGCGCCGAGCTCACGGAGCCCCTGCTCGGTCATGCCCGCGTCGAGGTGGCACATGCCGCCGGTGTGTAGCTGGATGCTCCTGACGCCCGTCTCGGCGATGGCGAGCGCGTCCACGTCCGAGTCGATGTCGGCCTCCATGACGCCGATGCGCAGCTTATTCTTGAGGCGTGCGATGGTCGCCTTGAGCGTGGTAGTCTTGCCGCTGCCGGGGCTGGACATGAGGTTCAGGAGGAAGGTGTGCTCCTTCTTGAGCTGCGCCCTGACCCGGTCCGCCTCCCGGTCGTTGTTTTCAAATACGCTCTGCTTTATTTCGATGACTCGCACTTTGCCATTTGTCATTCTTCCGCTACCTCGATTTCTTTGATTACCAGCTGGTCGCCCTGCTTGAGCGTCCAGCGGGTGCTGCCGCAAAACGGGCACATGGGGACGTCGTCCCTGGCGTTTTCCATGACCTCGTAGTCCTTGCCGCAGTCGGCGCAGTGGGCGATGGCTTTCACCATATTGATGTAGAGCTCTGAGCCCGCGCAGATGGTACCGTTTACGGCCTCCGGCCAGACCCCGTGCATGTACACGGGGACTATGCCGGTCATCTCTCCGACATCCACACTTACGGATGCGATGCGGGATACCCCGTACCGTTTGGCTGCGGCGTCAAGGGTATCGAGCATATTAAGAACTACTCCTAATTCATGCATTGGCGTTGTCCTGCTTTTCACTTTCGTGTTTCTTGAACATCATACTGGCAGTACCGGAGTCGCTGCAGTCCTGCTCGTCCGTCTTGGGTGAATTGGCCGCGATGCGCTTCGTCCGCTCCGCGATATTTGCGCCCAGCGCGGCGGCCCAGGCGTCGGGCGAGGTGGGCGGCACAGCGTCGTGAACCTTGTAGAGCTTTACGGCGTCGAACTCGCACTTGGTGGTGCAGACGCCGCAGCCGAGGCACTTTCTCTCGTCTACTACGGTAACGCCGCAGCCCATGCAGCGGGCGGCCTCCTTCTTAAGCTGTTCCTCTGTAAATGTGGCGCGGGTATCGTCCATGGTCTCGAGCGCCTTGCTCGCGGCGGCGTGGTGCGGACGCTGACGGGGCTGCTTGTCAAAGCCGCTGTAATCCCCGAGCTCCTTATCAAAGGGCTTGTACTCGCGCTCGCGGCGAATGAGAAGGTTCTTGCCCTGGACGTACCTGTGCACGGAAATAGCGCCGGACCTGCCGGTTGCAATGGCGTCGATGGTAAAGCCGGGGCCCATCGCGCAGTCGCCGCCGGCGAAGATGTCTTCCTCGGCGGTCTGATAGGAGATCTCGGCAACATTGACGACTCTGAAGTCCTCAACCTTGGCCTTGGTGCCGCTCAGGAGATCTCCCCACACAATCGACTGCCCGATCGCGGTGAACACGTTGGAGCAGGGCATGATAACGGTGTCATTCTCGTCGTAAACGGGGCTGAACCTGCCGGTTTCGTCAAATACGGACACGCAGCGCATGAATTCCACGCCCGTGACGCGACCGTTTTCGCCAATGATGCGCTTCGGACCCCAGCTGTTGCAAATCTCCACTCCCTCTGCCAGAGCCTCGTCCTTTTCGTCGGGAACGGTGGGCATTTCCTCGTCCTTTTCGAGGCAGACCATTTTGACATTGCGGTTGCCGAGACGCATTACGGCGCGAGCCACGTCTACGGCCACGTTTCCGCCGCCTATCACCACGGTGTCGCCCTCAACGGAGGAGATGACGCCCTCGTTCACGCCGCGAAGGAAGTTGATGCCGCCCTGGACGCCGATGAGCTCCTCGCCCTCAATGCCGAGCTTACGGCTGGCCTGCGCGCCGATGGCGACGTAGAAGGCCTTGTAGCCCTGCTCACGAAGCTGCTCTATAGTCACGTCCCTGCCGACGTCGACGCCGCATTTGAACTCCACGCCCAGCCTGCGCAGAACCTCGATCTCCGCGTCTATGACGTCTTTTTTGAGTCGGAAGGAGGGTATGCCGAACTTCAGCATACCGCCGGGAGCCGCGTTCTTCTCGAACACCGTGACGGGATAGCCCTCCACCGCGAGATAGTACGCGGCGGTCATTCCGGCGGGGCCGGCGCCTATTACGGCTACCTTTTCCTCGTAGCTGTCTTTTTTCTCCGGTACGTAGAGGTTCCCCTCCTCGAGCTCCTTGTCGGCGATGAACTTCTTGATGTCGTCGATGGCCATGGCCTCGTCGACGCGGGCGCGGGTGCATTCGTTTTCACAGTCATGCGGACAGATTCGCCCGCAGACTGCGGGGAAGGGATTGTCCCTCTTGATGACCTTGAGCGCCTCGTCGTATTTGCCCTCTGCGGCCTTGCGGATATAGCCCTGGATAGATATGTGCGCGGGGCAGGCGGCCTTGCAGGGAGCACTGCCGCTCTTGTTTACCATCTTCCGCTTGAGGTAATCCATATCCCAGAACTCCTCCGTCCAGTTGGTGTCCATGTAGTCCGGAAGGTTCTTGGTTTCGCACTCCGCCTCGCAGAAATTCGTGCCGAGGGTGAGCGCGTTGGCGTTGCAGGATTCGACGCACGCGCCGCAGGCCACGCACTTTTCGGGATCCACCTTGGCGACAAAGTTGGAGGCCATGTTCATCTGCAGGTTGAGCATATTGGCCGTGCGCAGAGAGGCGCAGCCGCAGCCGCAGCAGTTGCAGATAAAGCAGGTGGTGTCGTGCCCCTGGGTGTTGAACACCTGGTGGACGTGCCCAGCCTTCTCCATCTTTCTGAGTATTTCGTAGACCTCCTCCTTGGAGATCTCCCTGGCTCTCTGGGTACGGATGCCGTAGTCTGCGTAGTCGTCAAGCTGGATGCAGGTGTCTATATGCGTGTGCTCGCAGCCCATGCCCAGAGCGCGCGTAGCCGTGCGGCAGGCGCAGTTCGCGACGGAGAACTTGGTGGCCTTGTCTATGAAGGGCTTCAGCTCCTCGAAGGGCATGATCGTGGATTTGGCGGCCACGGACTCCATTATCGGTATTGTCCTGAGCCCGCCGTGCGCTCTTTTCTCAAAGGGCATGGCGGTCATGTCCGTGAGACGGATGCGCTCCTCGTAGAAATCCGAGGCGTATTTCAGCAGCTCGGGGTCTATCTCCTTGTCCAGGACGACGAACTCAAGGATGCCAGGCAGCCAGGGCCAGCGGCGGTATTTGAGCACGCCGGACAGCGACGAGCACATGATCAGGCCTTTCATGCTCATCTCTTCAAGAGTGGAAGCAATTTCCTCGACGGTCACGTTGTTCGCCTCGGCTATTTCGTCGAGCGATTTGAAGAAGGGCTCGCACATCATCGCTATGCGGGCGTCCTCGTCGGAGCAGAAATGCAGCAGGAACTGTACGCTTTCGCTCTCGTCGTTATTTCCCTCCTGACCAGGATAGATATTATCCAGCCAATCAGCCCATCTAATGAGATTCGGGTATTTGTTGCTCATAGTCATTCCCTCCGTATTATTCATTATCCGCCTATCGCCGGAATCTGAAATCAAAATACGCCTGTGTTAAAAAAGTTGCAATACCGCCTGGGAATGTTCTATAATAGCTACAAAAAAGGTGTTAAGCGTTTGAACACACGCCCTGCTTGTTTGCGGAACGCGCGAACATTTTTTAGAATTTGTACCGCGAGGAGGGACAAAAACCGCTATGAGTAAACCCGTGGATGTGAGGAATAAATTGGCGGACAAAGCGCTTGAGCTGTTCAACGCCAACGGATATGAAAAGACATCCGTAAACAGTATCTGCGCCGCGGCCAACGTTTCGAGGACACGTTTTTATTCTCTGTTTTCCGACAAAAAGGACTTGATTATGTGGACCATGCGCGACGCTTCTCTGGAAAGCAATATTGAGCCGTCGGAAATACTTTTTTTGGACAATGATTTCGAGCGCATGATATACATTTTTGCGCTGCACACGCCCATGTGGACAAAGGACAACGTCAACTACTGTAAGACCCTCCTGAAGCTTGAGGTGGATGAAAGGCTGGGTATCTTCGATTTTGTCGACGCTTACAATGAACTGTACTACAAGCTCTTATCCAACTGCCAGAAGAACGGCATCATAAGGAACCTTGGCAAGCCGGAGATTTTGGTGAAATATTCTATACAAATCGCTAAGGCGACTCTCCTGGACTGGTGCTGTTCAAATGCCGCCTTCGACTTCCACGAGGCTGTAAGGACGGGCATGGAAGAGTACTACGACGTCGCTCCGGCTTACCGTAAAAGCCGGTAAAGCAATATGCAGCACAATGCCCGGCTCTGTTTTGGAGCCGGGCATTGCCATGTTGATTATCGCATCTTTTTAAAGGGTGTGCAAGAACAGCGCCTTACTATGCTTCAGTTCAGGCTGTAGCCGAACTTGCTGCCGTGGAGGACGGCTTTGTTTATCTTGCCGGTGGCGATGGCATCGCCCGCCTTCCAGACGCTGGGATAGCCGGAAGCAAGCAGCTCCTGCCACAGTGCGTCGTTGGGCTTCACGCCCACGGACAGAACGATCACGTCTGCGGGAAGCTCCTTCACCTCGCCGTCCTTGGTGCTCTCAATGAACAGCTTGCCGTCGGCAAATTTCACAACCTTGTTATTATAAAATAGGGCAACACCCTGATCGTTGCAGTGGCGGACCTCCAGCAGCGCTTCGTTCTGATAGCGCATATCCAGCATATCCACCGGCCATTCGGGCAGCATATCCACCACGGAAACCTGATTAGTGCCCTGACGGTTGATATACAGCGCAGTCTCCAGCCCGGTAATGCCACCGCCGATGACAACGACCTTCTTGTTTGCAAACTGCATGTCGTTGGCAAGCACGTCGTGCGCCTGAACCGTCTGTACCTGATCCAGCCCCTCGAGTGGGATGGAAATGACGTTGCTGCCGGTTGCAACCAGAATGGAATAGGGTTTGAGAGCCAGAACCTCCTGCGCCGTGACCTCCTTCCCCAGCTTCATCGTGATATTCAGCTTCTTTGCCATGGACTTATAATAGTCGATCGCCCACTCAAATTTGCCCTTGAAGGGGGGCTTCTTTGCAACATGGAGGTTACCGCCGATCTCATCGCGTTTGTCGAACACCACCACGTCAAAGCCGCGCTGTTTGAGCGTGACCGCAGCTTCCATGCCCGCGGGGCCTGCGCCGATGACCGCCACCAGACGGCCGTCCCCGTCCTGAACGATGGGGCGCTTGGAGCCTTCGCGCAGGGCAAAGGGGTTCACGGAGCAGTTCGTCTGCTCATAGCTGAACGGATTGACATTGAAGCAATTCATGCAGGAGATGCAGTAGCGAAGCTCATCCTCGCGACCTTCGGCACACTTCTTTACCCATTCGCGCTCAGCCAGAATGCCGCGGCCCATGCCGACCATGTCGCACTTGCCGTCATTGATGATCTGATCCACGAAATCCGGGTGACGGATGCTGCCGGTAGCTACTACGGGAACGGAAACAGCATTCTTGACCATGGTAGCAGCAGGAACCTTCCAGCCTTCGGCACGATGCACATCGCCGGACATAATATCGTCCTGATGATATATTGTGCCGCCGGCGGACACTGCAATCATATCCGCACCGGCCTTTTCCAGATAGGGAGCGACCTCGGCGGCCTGTTCCGGCGTGATTCCGTCGTTGCCGTTGGGACCTTCACTCTTGGGGTAGTCAAAGCCCTGCATTTTCACGGAGATGATTTTATCCGGTCCGATGACCTTGCGGATGCGGGTCAAAATCTCCGTGGCAAAACGGGTGCGATCCTCTACCTTATTCCAGCCGTACTCATCAGTGCGGTGATTGAACAGAGGAGAAATGAACTGGCAGGCCAGATAGCCATGACAGGTTTGGAACTCGATGCCGTCCGCACCGGCGGCCATAGCACGCTTGGCAGCGGCCACAAACTTGTCCTGAATGGCGTGGATCTCGTCCTTCGTCAGCTCGTCCACAGTCTTCGGATCAATGCCGGAATAGTTGGTTGCGCCGGGATGCCAAAGCTGGAACAGGATCTTTGCGTCGTACTTATGGGCAGCAAGCACCAGCCTGCGAAGCCCGGGGATAAAGCGGTCATCATAAATGCCCGGCTGCAAGGGCAGCACAGAAGGCCACTCCGGGTCTACGATCATTGCGCCGGGAACAAGAAGCCCCACGCCGCCCGCGGCGACCGATTCCACATAGGCGATGTCTTTTGCGGATACGCTGTCGTCGAAATTAGAAATATTCTTTGCCATCGCAAGGAACATCACTCTGTTTTTCACGGTCTGATTACCGATTTTAATAGGCTCCAAAAATTTATGGCTCATGATGTGACCTCCTTATACAAACATGGCTTCACCGGAAGCGCGGACAGTCAGCTCACTGATATTCACGCCCCAAGGCTGGTCAATGGCGTAAATGATGTTGTCCGCCAGAATAGACGGAGAAAAGTCAAAGCAATGGATGCTCTCCGTGTCAAGACGATCGGGGATCGCCAACCCCATAAATGCGTCAATGATTTTCCCGTAAATGCCGGACAGACCTGCATTATAATCTACTTCTGTAGAGACCAGACCCGTATTTGCCACGGATGTGGGCTTGATGTTGGTAACTTTGATTTTCCCGCGGGATTCTACGCGCAGGCTGTCGCCCAGCATTCTGACGGCGGCCTTTGTCACATTATAGACCCCGCAACCGCTCACGGGATAGTTGCCGAGGATGGAGGAAATGTTCACGATATGTCCCTGCCCCTGCTCAATCATCTGGTCATAGACCGCCGCGATGCCGTACAGTGTACCATTGATCGCGGTAGCAATGCTTTGCTCCCATGCTTCCATGGCAATTGCGTGTTCGCTGTAATAGGCAAGCGGCATTGTGCCGGCATCATTGACCAGCACATCAATGCGTCCGTAGGTGTCCACGGCGAACTTCGCCATGGCATTGACCTGATCTTTCACACGAACATCGGTCTTGATGTAGGAAGCCTCGCCGCCGCTTTCACGGATCTCCTGCGTAATTTCCCGGAGCAATTCCTCACGCCGCGCGGCCAGAACGACCTTTCCGCCCAACTCGGCGGCCTTCTTTGCGGTCTCTTTGCCGAAACCGCTGGAAGCGCCGGTGATGACAATGACCTTGTCTTTTATGTAGTTTTCGGTTCTATAGCTGTTCATCGAAACACCTCCTAATCAAATGACAAAGGATTCGCCTGAAGCGCGCACGGTCAGATCACCGATGCTGACACCCCAAGGCTGATTGATGGCATAAATAATATTGTCCGCCAAGACCTGTGGATCAGGATCGTTGTAGGTCATGCTGTTGATGTCATGGAAATCGGGACGCAGCGGAGCCTCTTCTACCCAGTTGCTGAGGATTTCAAGGGGGCCTGCCACTGCGGGCATCATTGCCATCTGATCGACCACGCTGCTGGAAAGGTTGGTCTTCATAAAGCCGGTGGGCTTAATGGTCGTGACCTTGATTTTGCCCTGACACTCGCTGCGCAGAGATTCCGCCAGATACTGCACGCCCATCTTTGCGACCTGATACACGCCTGCGCCCGCAACGGGGAAGTTGGCGTAGATGGAGGAGACATTAATCACCTGTCCCTGTCCCTGCTTGATCATCTGGTCATAGACGGCGGAGATGCCGAAAATAGTGCCCTTGATGCTGATGTCGATGCACTGTTCCCATTTGTCCAGCGCCTGCTCATGCTCACTGAAAAAGGCCAGCGGCATCGTCCCGGCGTTGTTAACAAGCACATCGATCCTGCCGTAGGTATCTACCGCGAATTTAGCCATTGCGAAAACATCGTCCTTTTTCGCCACGTCTGTTACGATGTAGCTGGCCTCACCGCCCGCCGCCTTGATCTCCGCCACGGTCTCCTTCAGCTTCTCTTCGCTGCGTGCCGCCAGAACGATCTTGCCGCCCATCTCTGCGGCTCGCTTTGCAGTCAGCTTGCCGAAGCCGCTGGAGGCGCCGGTGATAATAATGACCTTGCCTTCCACGTAGTTTTTCTGAATGTAATTGCTCTTGTATGTCTCCAATTCAATTACCTCCTGTCTGATTGATTTGTTGTGCGTCATGACTCACACGTTTGATGTGTTAATTTTAAAACAAACATGGGGCAAAATACATTCACAATCTTCCACTTTTCTGTATTAGTTCATAATTATCCTTTTTTCTGAATTTAATTCTCCCGTTTTGAGCCGTTATCAAATCGTTCATTTCTTGTATTTCTGCAAAAACTGTGTTAAAATTTTATTATGCTAACAGAAACTGGGGGGGTACCGTGAAAGCTCTGCCATCAACAAAAGAGAGATTTGCATTGGCTTTGAGGGAATTGCTTGAGAGCAACTCCTTTGAGAGTATTTCTGTCGGGGATATCGTGGGGCTCTCCGGTCTTAGCAGCAGGACGTTTTACAATCACTTTCGGGATAAAAACGAGTTGCTTGCCTATCTCTATCGGATAACTGTCGAGCCTCTGTGGTATACGGATGGGAAGCGAAACTCTCTCGAAACGTTTTTTACTTGCTGCAAGGACAACTTTCTTTATAACGGCACCCTCAAGGGCTTCGGAAACGCTCTATCCTATTACGGGCAGAATGACCTGCGCTCCGAAATAGAAAACAAGGGCGTTGAGGATCTTGTAAGGCTGCTGAAATGGAACCATTTTCCGGGTGCGATAACGCCGGAATTGAGAGAAGTGCTCCGTTTCTTCATGTGTGGTATTACGCGCTATTTTGAAAAGTATTATCTGGATTCCAAAACCATTCAGGTCGACTGGCTGTATACCTTCTGGATCAACTGTGTCCCAGCCTATTTGGCTGAATATCTAGTAAAAGAGCCGGAATAAATCTTTTCCGCAAAACTTATGATACCTCGGTACATGAGATATCGAGATATATTGAGAGAGACAAAAAGAAATCTGTTTTTTCCTCATGAATGCGTTTCACGGTGAAACGCATTCTTTTGACCGTAAAACGCCATATCTCACGGTGCCAGTCCGGCAGCAGGATAATAAGGGCCTATCGTCAACAGCGCATGGTAGAGCGCTGTCAGCCGATAAGCCCTTATTTTCTTTCTGTATGTAGTTGTCGATCCCGGTGAATCCCGCACATAAGCCACATGCCCAGAGTAGGTCTGCATCTTTGGCGTGGGGCTCATAAACCATCAAAAAGGAAGCGCATTGTCGACTTTAATCAAGGAATCGATTCCAGACTAATTACAGAAGCCAACATATAAAGCAAGCGGAGGCCATCGATCTCCGCTTGTTCGTTACCCATATACAATCTCCTGTGAATATTTACGACAGCCCCTATCCATACCCGCAGTATACCGGCCCAAAGAGGATCACTTCCCTGTGAAGGCATTTCAGAGTCAGCGTTTTTCGCCCTCTTTTGCCGCCTTCTCGATGCTGCGAATGGTCTGCAAATATTCCTCCTCCACGGGAGAAAGATTCTGCACCTGATATTTCCTGTATTCCGCCTTTGCCTGCTCCATCGCCTGCGTGTGGCTTACGGTTCCCCCGTCGGTAAGCAGGGCTTCTCCGGTGGAGGCAAGGATGCGGTCCAGGTTCTCTACATAATCGCTCATGCACATGGGCCGGCGGCGCATCGCCTGAATTTCCGCAAAGTCAAAATATCCGGAAACGAGATTGTTCAGTATCTTCAGTTCGTCCGCAGAGAGATAGTTCTTTGCAACAGCAATATCCTTCGCCGTGGGAAAATCCCCGGAAAATGCGGTAAGCCCCATAAATGGCTTTTCGGCATCGGCTCGCTCAAAAATCACCTCTGCGGCGGTATGGCCATGGGCGGCATAGTGCAGCTTGTTCTGCACCATTTTGAAAAAAGCCACCGACTCGGCGCTTTTGGGGTCATAGTCCACGCTAGTAGCGTAGAGGTCGAGGACCTGACGGTACATCACCTTTTCGGAGGAACGGATGTCCCGGATGCGGTCAAGAAGCTCCTTCCAATAGCTGCCGCCGCCGAGATTCTTCAGGCGCTCATCATCCATGGCGAAGCCCTTGATCATGTACTCCTTCAAGCGCTCGGTAGCCCAGCGGCGGAACTGCGTTGCAATGGAGGACCTGATGCGATAGCCCAGAGAGATGATCATGTCCAGGTTATAATATAGTCTTTCGCGCTCCACATTGCGATTTCCCTCGCGGCGAACTTGTCGGAATTTCCGACAGGTTGAACTTTCGTCCAGCTCACCTTCGGAATAGATGTTTTTGATGTGCTCAACCACATTTGCATGGGAAGATTGGAAAAGCTCCTCCATCTGTGCCTGTGTCAGCCAGACAGTTTCATCCTGAAACCGGACATCAATTTTTGTCTCGCCGCTTTCAGACTGGTAAATGATGATATCGCCCTTGTTTTCATCGTTGAGGAAATTACTGCTCATTTTTGTTCCCTCCCGGCTTTTCGGTGGCTTCAGCAAACGCTCGGCTTATTGTTATTATAGTATCACAGAATCGGCGTTTTTTCAACAGACGCCAAGGGAATGATGCCCCTGTGCCTCTTTTTGAGAAAACAAGGGAAAATGTCCGCATCAATCTCTCCATTTCTGCGCCTCCCAAAGCATATCGATATGCCGGCGGGATTTTCGGTTTGTGTTGTTGTAATCGTCTGAGCAGAGCCAGTCGATGAGATAGCATTTGGGGATCATGTACTTCTGCAGCAGCGACAGCGCCTTCAGCTTCCCCACGCGAATCCATTGGCAGACGGTGCGTCGGTTATAGCCTGTGAAGTCCACGGCGGCGGCCACATCCATCACATCCGGCAGCGCAGCCAGCTTGCTCTCATAGTAGCGCCGGAGCTTCTTCTCGTCCTTGGCGCACGGCGGTTGGATGCGAATTTTATAGGGCCGAACTATTTCGCCTCCGTATTTGTACCAGTTCTTCGGCGCTATGTATTTTTCCGGGTTGACCTCACGGTCGTTCATAAAAGCGATCACATCGCTCTTTTTGATGGCGTAGCAGCGGGTTTTCTTGCCGGTGAAGGTGTGGGGAATCAGGTTGAATTGGAGAAGATAGAGAGCCGTCCGTTTGCTGATGTGACAGGCGATCCGCATCTGCTCCTTGCTCATAATCTCTGGGTATCTTTTGAATTCCTTGGCGTCGTATTTCATAACGAAGACTCCTTTCTGTGTTTCGGTCCGAAAGGGTGCTTCGTGTGATTTGTTTTGAGCCGGTTTTTCTTGCATTTATCCGGGAGGCCGCTCGCAAAGCCATACCGGACAAGGGCTTTCTTCTTGCGTATTTTCTTGCCAGCGTGCAAAAAGCTGGTCGTTTTGGGGCATTTCTCATTTCAATTTGAACTCAGGTTTTTTCTGATATGGAGCTGGTCAATACCGGTCGGCGCGTCCAAAATCCGTTGCAGCACAAGGGCTTTCGCCGTTTCCAAAGCTGCCGTCACCGACCACAGCAGACACGGAAATGCCAAGTGCGAACAAGACTCGAAATCAGGTAGTCGCGCAAGCGGCTCGTGGGTTCGAATCCCACCCTATCCGCCACGATCACGCCAGCAGTCGGTTTTTCCGGCTGCTGGCGTTTCTTATTGCGCAGATCAAACCGCCGGCCAATATCAGCCGCGCGCAGATGCCCCATCACAGACCCCCTTTGCGATTATATACAGTGGGGCGCAGCGTGACAGACCACCTTTGCGGTTATATACAGCGGAGGCAATGCGCCTGCGCGCAAAAAACGAACGCAGCCGGTGTCTGCCCGGCCGCGCTCAGAAAGGATGGTGTTGACAATTGACATGAAAAAGGTGGTGTGGTTTGTCCGCTCGGTGGAGCTTGCATCAAAGTCTGTGGTGTATCCCAAAACGGACGGCACTGTCTGTATGACGTTCCCTTTCCATGGCCTTACACGGGCGATCGAATAAGGAGAAATTTATGTCTTTTGTAAACTGTTTTGATGTTGTGCAAATGGTGACGGACGAGGCGAGCGCGCAATTCGCGCCGCTCTTTTGCGGGAACAAGGAGGCGAAGACCATCCTGCACCAGTATTGCGATGCCATCGACGTGCTGGCGCGGGAATTTGACGGGGTCACATTTGAAGCAAGCGTTCATGAGGAAAGTATGGAAGTCAGCGTTACGTTAGAATGTCCGGACATTGTGATCAGAACGCAAAAGCATCGCTTCTATGACCTCGTAGAGCGTTCCAATGCCGTCCGCTTCTCGCACGGTGAGGGGGACACGGTGGCGGTCGAGTTCGTGTTCCCGAGCATCTGGAACCGCACCGTCTGACGGAGGTACTCCATGAACGGTCAGCGCAGGGCCGCTGCCGGGCAATTTCCGTCAGCTGGTCGTCTGTGCGTTTTTCTTACCGAGCGGTAGATAAAACCTTGACATTCTTTTTTCTCCGTGATACTTTAGAATTACCAACTGGTCAATATTGGCCTCGCGGTAATATCTGCTTAGGAGGATCATTATGTCGGAAGCTCAAGAAAAAGCGGTGAAGCTGCTCGACAGCAAGCTCGACGCAGCCGTCATCAAGACCGTCACCACCTGCGCGATCATCATGATCGTCGCCGTGCTGATCCACGACGGGGATCACATCCGTCAGGCGCTCAACTGGGGCTACTCCATTCCGCTCTCGCTCTGGGTGCTGAATCTCACGGTATACGTGCTGCCGGTCGTGACGCTGTTTCTGGCCAGGAGCGGCCGCCCGTCCGCGACGCTGGTGGGCGCGGTCGCTGGTGTGTTCACGACGGCGTCATTTCTCATCCTGCACCTCTGCGGCTCGTTCACGGGCAACTGGGGCGTGTGGAACTACTCGTATTTTGCGCTGATCAAAGGCGTCACGTACAACGGCGTGTTCTATCAGGGCGTGGACTGGCTGAGCTGGGTGCTGCTGTTTCACATCCCGGTGTGCTGCCTGCCGTGCTCGTGGGTGTGCTTCCGGCAGTATCTGAAACTGAAACACGATGCAGCCAAGTGACATCTCCGTCTCGTGTCCCGCCTGCGGCGATGCCGAGAGTGAGATCGGCGGCCGGCTGCGGCTGTTAAGGACGCTTTGTATCAGCGCCCTTCTGACGATGCCCCTGTTTTGGAATCTGCACCCGCTGATCCAGCTTGCGATCGCGTCCGTGCTCCAGTTCTGGCCGGGCGCATATTTCTACAAGGGCGCGTACAAGGCGCTGCGGCAGGGCGTGCTCGGCATGGACTTTCTGGTCGCCGTGTCGACGACCGTGATCTATCTGCACAGCGCCTGCATCGCGCTGACCGTGCACCACGACGTAAAGCTGTACTTCCTCTCCGAGGGTGTGCTGCTGTCGCTGATCCTGTTCGGCAAGTATATGGAGTGCACCTCGCGCTATGAAGCCTCGGAAGCGATCCGAAAGCTGATCCGCCTTCAGCCGGAGACGGCGAACGTGCTGCGCGGCAGCACGGTACAGACCGTCGATATCCGCACACTGACGTCCGGCGATATCGTGCAGGTCCGCAGCGGAGAGCGCGTGCCGATCGACGGCGCCGTGCTGAGCGGGTCGTGCATGGTCGACGAATCCATGCTCACGGGAGAGAGCGAGCTGATCCCGAAGAGCGCGGGCGCGCGTATGTACTGCGGCACGCTCTGCCGGGAGGGCGATGTGACGCTCTCATGCGCAGCCGTTTGCGAGCAGACCGTGCTTGCGCAGATCATCGCCATCGTCAGCGCAGCGCAGTCGGAAAAAGCCCCCATCGCGCGGCTGGCCGACAAGATCGCGACCGTGTTTGTGCCCGTGGTCATTCTGGTCGCAGCCGGTGTTTTCTGCCTGCGCTACTTCGTGCTCGACGCCGGAGATCTGCGCTCGGCGCTCAACTGCGTCTGCTCCACGCTCGTGATCGCCTGTCCCTGCGCGCTGGGGCTGGCCACGCCGACCTCGATCATGACCGGCTCCGGCCGCGCGGCGGAGCTCGGCGTACTGTTTCGCGGCGGTGAGCAGCTGGAGACCGCCTATAAGACCGACACCGTCGTGTTCGACAAGACCGGCACACTGACGCTTGGCCTCACCGACGGCGCCGAGCAGCTCCGACCGGGCGCGGCAGAGGCCGTCCGCGCGCTCAAGGACCGCGGCATGGAGCTGTGGATGATCAGCGGCGACAAGCGGGAGAAGGCCGAGCGGATCGCCGGGATGCTGGGCATCGAAAACGTGCTCTGTGAGGTCAGGCCCGCCGACAAATCGGACGCGGTCAAGGCGCTGCAGGCGCGCGGAAAGCACGTGTGCTTCATCGGCGACGGCATCAACGACTCCCCGGCGCTGGCGTGCGCGGACATCGGCGTCGCGCTCGGCTGCGGCGCGGATATCGCCATTTCGACGGCGGACGTGATGATCGTCAGCAGCAGTATGCAAAGCGTGCAGACGGTGTTCGACGTTTCCGCCGCGACCATGAAAAACGTGCGCCAGAACCTGATCTGGGCGGCCGTCTACAACGTCATCTGCATCCCGCTCGCGGCATCCGGCATCATCAACCCCTCCATTGCCGCGGCCGCGATGGCGCTGAGCTCCAACGGCGTATTGCTGAACGCATTGAGGTTGAAAAAATATGAGCCACGAAATATTTGACCGCAAGGTCGACGGTATGATCTGCCCGCAATGCGAGGACGAGATTGCGCACAGGCTGCTGCACACGCGCGGCATTCTCTCCTGCACGGCCAGCTACCGCAAGAGCACCGTCACGGCAAACTTTGACCCGGACATTCTCTTGGCAGAGGACATCGAACGCATCCTCGCCGAGACCGGCTACCCCGTCGGCGACGGCCGCAGCGGGCGGCTCGCCGACGGGATCGCGCTCGTGCTCGTCGCATGCCTGTATTTCGCCGCCCCCGCCATCACCGGTCTGGTCAAAACGCCAAACGCGGAGCGCGGCGTCGGCTTCGGTGCGCTCTTTGTTATCGGCCTGCTCACGGGCGTGCACTGCATCGGCATGTGCGGCGGCATCCTGCTCGCACAGGGCAATGCGCTGCTCTATAACGGCGGCCGCCTGCTGAGCTACACACTGATGGGTGCCGTTTTCGGCGCGCTCGGAAAATACATCAGCTACGATCTGCAAGTCAAGAGTATGCTCCTGACCGTCAGCGGGCTGCTCGTGGTGCTCATCGGGCTCAGGATGTGGGGCGTACCGTTTTTGCGCCGGATCAGCCCCGAACTGACCAAGCCCTGCCGCTTCCGGGGCAAGGCGTTCGCCGTCGGGCTGCTGACCGGTCTGATGCCATGCGGCGCGCTGTCGTCGATGTGGATCTTCGCCGCCTCGTCCGGATCGTGGGCAAGCGGCGCAGTGAGCATGCTCGCCTTCGGCGCGGGCACGTGCGTCTTCATGCTGCTGTTCGGTCTGCTGGGCGCATTCATCCCGAAGCGGTACAACAAATATCTGCTCAAGGCCAGCACAATCCTCATCGTCGCCCTCGGACTGAGCCTGATGACCAAGGGCATCCGGCTGCTCGCCTGACGGCAAGCACAAGCGGCGCGTCCGAAACCGGACACGCCGCTGCACTGTCAAAAAGTATTCCTTTTTGACAAAGAGGCCGCAGTCTGCTGCGCGCATAATTTGTGCGTCTACGGCGCACAAATTCCACACTTGCAGCCTGAGAAGTATTTTCTTCGCCGCGCATGTCGCCGAAGAAAATGATTGGACTTTCTTTCGCCGCTCCGGCGGCGAAAGGCTACGAGGTTTTTGTTAAGCTGACAAGCGGCGCGTCCGAAACCGGACGCGCCGCTTGATTTTTCAGATTTGCGGGGAGATCATTTTCCCGCCTCGGTCTCGCAGTACAGGCAGCGGTAGACGCGCCGCTCCCGATCCGTCAGCACGAACTCCTGCGGCAGCTCGCGCTCGGTCGAGGTGATGCAGCGCGGGTTTTTGCACCGCAGCACACCGTGGATGCGCTCGGGCAGCTTGAGCGTGCGCTTTTCCTGCAGCTCGCCGCCGCGGATGATGTTGACCGTGATGCTCGGATCGACGTAGCCGATCAGATCCCAGTCGAGCTCCATCTCGCCGTCGATCTTGATGATGTCCTTGCGTCCGAACTTGCCGCTCACGACATTTTTGAGGATGGCAACGGTGCAGCTGAGCTTGTCCAGACCGAGGATCTGGTAGAGCTCCATGGCCTTGCCGGCCGTGATGTGGTCGATGACGATCCCGTTTTGAATCGAATCAATAAGCATATCGTTCCTCCTCCCGTCAGTCGATGCCCAGCAGCTTGAGCATGAGCGCCATGCGGATATAGCGGCCGTTTTTCACCTGCTTGAAGTAGCAGGCGCGCGGATCGTTATCCACGGCGGCGGCGATCTCGTTGACGCGCGGCAGCGGGTGCAGGATGCTCATGTCGGGCTTGGCGGTCTCGAGCTTATCCGGCGTGAGGATATAGCTGTCGCGCAGGCGCAGGTAGTCCTCCTCGTTGAAAAAGCGCTCGCGCTGCACGCGGGTCATATACAGCACGTCCAGCTCCGGCATCACGGCCTCGAGCGACGTGGACTGCGTATAGGGGATGCCGGTCTTTTTGAGATACTCGTCCTTCACGTAGCGCGGGAGCTTGAGCTCCTCCGGGGAGATGAGCACGAAGCGGATGCCCGTACAGCGGCTCATGGCGGCAACGAGCGAGTGCACCGTGCGGCCGAACTTCAGGTCGCCGCACAGACCGATCGTCAGATCGTCCAGCCGCCCCTTTTCGCGGTAGATGGTCATGAGGTCGGCCAGCGTCTGCGTGGGGTGGTTGTGACCGCCGTCGCCCGCGTTGATGACCGGGACCTGCGCGTGCATGGACGCGACCAGCGGCGCGCCCTCCTTGGGATGGCGCATGGCGATGATGTCGCTGTAGCAGCTGACGACGCGCACGGTGTCCGCGACGGTCTCGCCCTTGGAGGCGGACGAGCTCTCCGCCGAGGCGACGCCGAGCACCTTGCCGCCGAGCGAGAGCATCGCGCTCTCAAAGCTCAGGCGCGTGCGCGTGGACGGCTCGAAAAACAGCGTTGCGAGGATCTTCCCGTCGCACTTGTGGGCGTATTGCTCGGGGTGCTCCATGATCGCGCAGGCGGTGTCGATGAGCTCCATGATCTCCTGCGGGGTCAGCTGCATAATGTCGATCAGATGCTTCATATCACGCCTGACTTTCTGCCCGGATCCAGCTCTCGTCGGAGGGGTTTTCGCGGAAGGCAAGCAGCCGCGCGACATCGGCCTCGGTGATATGGCCCTCCTGCGCACCCACGCGGGCAATGGTGTCCAGATCCGTGAGGCTCACGTTTCTGACCTGCGCGGCGGCAAGGCGCTCCACGCCCTTTTTCATGCCGTAGGTGAAGATGCTCACGACGCCGAGCACCTCCGCGCCAGCTTCACGCAGGGCGTCCACCGCGTCGAGCACGCTGCCGCCGGTGGAGATCAGATCCTCGACGACCACGACCTTCTGCCCCGGGACGAGCTTGCCCTCGATGCGGTTCTGGCGGCCGTGATCCTTGCTGCTCGAGCGGACATAGCCCATCGGCAGACCGAGCAGATGCGCGGCGATGGCGGCGTGGGCGATGCCGGCCGTGGCCGTGCCCATGAGCACCTGCGCCTGCGGATACTCGCGCTTGACCGTCTCGGCAATGGCGCGCTCGACCAGATCACGCACCTCGGGCGCGGTCAGGATGAGGCGGTTGTCGCAGTAGATGGGGCTCTTGATGCCGCTGGCCCACGTGAACGGCTCCTGCGGGCGCAGGAACACCGCCTCGATCGAGAGCAGGCTGCGCGCAACTTCGTTTTTGATATCCATAGCAGTTCCTCCTGTTGAAATGTCTCTTACCCGGCGCTCAGCCGACGAACGCGGCCACGCACCGGCGGTAGGCGGCGACGGGATCGTCCGCCTGCGTGATCGGGCGGCCGACGACGATGTAGTCCGAGCCGAGCTCCCGGGCACGCTCCGGCGTCGTGACGCGCTTCTGGTCGCCGGTCTCCCCGTCGGCAAAGCGCACACCGGGCGTCACGGTCAGAAAGTCCGCGCCGCAGCGCGCATGGATGCTGCCCGCCTCCAGCGGGGAGCAGACCACGCCGTCAAGACCGGCATCGCGCGCATTGCGCGCATAGTGCAGCACGACCTCATCGATCGGCGCGTGGATGAGCAGCTCCTGGGCCATGCGCTCCTGATCCGTGGAGGTCAGCTGCGTCACGGCGATGAGCAGCGGGCGCGTGCCGTCCGGGCGGGTCAGCCCCTCGAGCGCGGCGCGCATCATGGCCTTCGTGCCGGCGGCGTGCAGATTCACGATATCCACATCCAGCGCCGAGAGCGCGGCCATCGCCTTTTTGACCGTGTTCGGGATGTCGTGCAGCTTGAGGTCAAGAAAGATCTTGTGGCCGCGCGCGCGGATCTGGCGCACGATATCCGGCCCTTCGGCATAAAACAGCTCCATGCCGATCTTCACAAACGGCTTCTCATCCTGAAAGCGGTCGAGAAACGCGAGCGTCTTTTCCCGGCTGTCAAAATCCAGCGCGATGATAACGTCCTTACCCATGATGTGCTCCTCCTATGATGTCTCTGAGATCGTCGATGCCGAAGCGCGCCATCGCGTCCGGCAGAGTTTCAATGATGTGCTTGCAGGCATACGGCTCGACCAGGTTCGCCGCGCCCACGCCGACCGCCGTCGCGCCCGCGAGCATCAGCTCCAGAACGTCCTGCGCGCTCGTCACGCCGCCCATGCCCACGATGGGGATGCGCACCGCCTCATACACCTGATAGACCATGCGCACGGCCAGCGGGAACATACCCGGACCGGACATACCGCCGGTCCGGTTGGCCAGCAGCGGGCGGCGGCGCGCAAGGTCGATGCGCATACCCGGCAGGGTGTTGATGAGGCTCACGCCGTCCGCGCCCGCGTCCTCGCAGGCCTTGGCAACGGCGGCAATGTCCGCCGCCGTCGGCGAGAGCTTGAGGATGATCGGCTTTTTCGTCACGGCGCGCACCGCGCGCGTCACCTCGGCGGCCGCCGACGGCTCCGCGCCGAAGGCAGCGCCGCCGCCGTGGACGTTCGGGCAGGAGATGTTGACCTCCAGCCAGCCGACCTGCGGCTGCGCGTCAAGCATGGCGCAGACCTCGGCATATTCTTCCACGCGAAAACCGCTCACATTCGCCATGACCGGCTTGTGAAACACTTTTTTCAGCTCCGGCAGCTCGTGCGCGATGACCGCGTCCACACCGGGGTTCTGCAGTCCCACCGCGTTGAGCATTCCGCCGGCATACTCGGCGATGCGCGGTGTGGGGTTGCCGAAGCGCGGCGCGCGCGTCGTCCCCTTGAAGGAGAACGTGCCGAGCATATTGATGTCATACAGCTGCGCAAACTCCTGCCCGTAGCCAAACGTGCCGCTGGCCGGGATGATGGGGTTTTCGAGCTCGATCCCGCAGAGCGTTACGGCTGTTGCGGCCATACGATCTCCTCCTTTGTGAACACGGGTCCGTCCTTGCAGACGCGCTTGCTGCCGTGCGTCGTTTCGCAGGTGCAGCCCATGCACGCGCCGAAGCCGCAGCCCATGCGCGCCTCAAGGCTCAGCTGACCGTCGAGCGGCGTCGCACTGCACAGCGCCTGCAGCATGGGCATCGGCCCGCAGGCATAGACATAGGTGCCGCCGGCGGGCAGCGCCTCGGTCACGAAACCGCGCGCGCCGCGCGTGCCGTCCTCGGTCACGACCGTGACGGGGACGCCGAGCGCACAAAACGCATCGGCAAGCAGCACCTCCGCCGCCGTGCGAAAGCCGAGCACGGCCAGCGGGCTGCGCCCCTCGGCCACGAGCTGCTGCGCCAGACCGTACAGCGGGGACGCGCCCACGCCGCCGCCGACCAGCAGCGGCCGCGCACCGGCGGGTGCGGTGTCAAAGCCGTTGCCGAGACCGACCAGCAGGTCCAGCTCCGTGCCCGGCGCCAGCGTGCTCAGCTGCGCCGTGCCTGCGCCCGCCACTTTATAATACAGCGTCAGCGCGCCGTCACTCCAGCAGCACACCGACACGGGGCGGCGCAGAAAGCGTCCGGCAATCCGGATGTCCACAAACTGCCCCGGCGCGGTGATCGCGGCGGTGTCCCCCGTGAGACGCAGACGATACGTCTCGCGGGCGACGGGCGCGTTTTCCGCAATAGTGAAAACTCTCTGCTGCACGGCTTACTCCGCGTGGATCGTGGACACGGCCAGCGTCGTCTCCTCGAGCACGTCGAGCAGTACGCGCACCGTATCGAGCGAGGTAAAGACGGTCACGCCGTTTTCCACCGCGCAGCGCCGGATCGCGGCGCCGTCCTGCGCGTGGACGCTCGAATGGATGGAGCGGGTGTTGATGATGTAGCTGACGTAGCCGCTGCGGATGGAATCGAGGATCTCATGGCTGCCGTCGCTGATCTTGCCGCGCACGCGCGTGCGGATGCCGAAGGACTTGAGGTAGGCCGCCGTGCCGGCGGTCGCCTCGATGTTAAAGCCCATCTCATAGAACCGGCGCACGAGCGGCAGGCCCTCCGGCTTGTCCTCATCGGCCAGCGTCACGAACACGGTGCCGTAGTTCTGCACGTTCATGCCGGATGCCTGCAGCGCCTTGTACATGGCGCGCGAGAGCTTCTTGTCGTAGCCGATGGCCTCGCCCGTGGACTTCATCTCCGGGGAGAGGTAGGCGTCCAGCCCGTGGAGCTTGGCGAAGGAGAACACCGGCGCCTTGACATAGCAGCGCTCTTTCTCCGGCGGATACAGGTCGAAGATGCCCTGCTCCTTGAGGCTCGTGCCGAGGATGACGTTGGTGGCGATGTCCGCGAGCTGATAGCCCGTGGCCTTCGACAAAAACGGCACCGTGCGCGACGAGCGGGGGTTGACCTCGATGATGTAGACATGGTCGCTCTTATCGACGATGAACTGGATGTTATACAGTCCGACGATGCCGATGCCCAGACCGAGCTTCTTGGCATAGGTCAGGATCGTGCCCTTGACCTTGTCGGAGATGGAAAACGGCGGGTAGACGCTGATGGAGTCGCCGGAATGGACACCGGTGCGCTCGACCAGCTCCATGATGCCGGGCACGAACACGTCTCTGCCGTCGCAGATAGCGTCGACCTCGACCTCGCGGCCGGAGATGTACTTGTCGACCAGCACGGGCTTGCCCTCGCCGGTGCGCACGGCATTCTGCAGATAGTGGCGCAGCATCTCGTCGTCGGCCACGATCTCCATGGCGCGGCCGCCCAGCACGAACGACGGACGCACCAGCACCGGATAGCCCACCGTGTGCGCAGCCTTGAGGCCGTCGTCCAGATTCGTCACCGCCGCGCCCATCGGCTGCGGGATGTTCAGCTCGAGCAGCAGCTTTTCAAAGCAGTCGCGGTTTTCCGCGCGCTCGATCGCGGCGCAGTCCGTGCCGATGATCTGCACGCCGCGCGTCATGAGCGGCTGCGCCAGATTGATGGCCGTCTGGCCGCCGAGACTGGCGATCACCTGATTGGCCTGCTCCTCGTGCAGGATGTTCATGACGTCCTCAGGCGTGAGGGGCTCGAAATACAGCTTATCGGCGGTCGTGTAATCGGTGGAGACCGTCTCGGGGTTGTTGTTGATGATGATGGCCTCGTAGCCCGCGCGCCGGATGGTCTGCACCGCGTGGACGGTGGAGTAGTCAAACTCCACGCCCTGACCGATGCGGATCGGACCCGCGCCGAGCACGACGACCTTCTTCTTGTCCGAGCGGCGCGCCTCACTCTTTGCGCCGGGGGCATAGGTGGAGTAGAAATAGGGGATGTAAGCGCCGGTGTGACTGGTGTCCACCATCTTGTAGGCGGGGTAGAGCCCCAGCTGCACGCGCTGGGCATACACATCCTCCTCGCGCACGCCCCAGAGCCGCGCGATGTAGGGGTCACAGAAGCCCATCTGCTTGGCCTGCTTGAGCGTCTCTCCGTCGCCCTTGTGCGTGCAGAGCGTCTGCTCCATGTTCACGATGGTGCGGATGGTCTCGAGGAAGAACGGCGTGATCATCGTCAGCGCAGCGACCTCGTCCACGCTCGCGCCCAGACGCAGCAGCTGCGCGACGGCAAAGAGGCCGTCGTCACGGAACTGGCGCAGGTACTCGGTCAGCTCCGCCTTGGTCATGTTCTGGAACTTCGGCAGCCAGAGGTGCTGCGCGCCGATCTCCAGCGAGCGGACGGACTTGAGCAGGCACTCCTCGAGCGTGCTGCCGATGCCCATGACCTCGCCCGTGGCCTTCATCTGCGTGCCGAGCGTGTTGGCGGCGGTCGAGAACTTGTCAAACGGGAAGCGCGGCAGCTTTGCGACCACGTAGTCCAGCGACGGCTCGAACGCGGCCGTCGTGTTGGCGACGGCGATCTCGTCGAGGTTCATGCCGACGGCGACCTTGGCCGTGACGCGCGCGATGGGATAGCCGCTGGCCTTGCTCGCCAGCGCCGACGAGCGGGAGACGCGGGGGTTGATCTCGATGAGGAAGTACTCCGAGGTCTTGGGGTTGAGCGCGAACTGCACATTGCAGCCGCCCTGGATCTTCAGCGTGCGGATGATCTTGATCGCGCTGTCGTTGAGCATCTTCATGTCATGGTCGCTGAGCGTCATGATCGGCGCGACGACGGCGGAGTCGCCGGTGTGCACGCCCACGGGGTCGATGTTCTCCATGCCGCAGATGGTGATGGCGCGGTCGGACGCATCGCGCATGACCTCAAACTCGATCTCCTTATAGCCCTTGACGCTCTTTTCGATCAGCACCTGATGGATGGGCGAGAGCTTGAACGCCTGCATACCCAGCTCGACGAGCTGCGCCTCATCGTCGGCAAAGCCGCCGCCCGTGCCGCCGAGCGTGAACGCCGGGCGCAGCACGACCGGATAGCCGATGGCCGCGGCCGCGGCCTTGGCCTCCTCGAGATTGTAGGTGATCTGCGACGGGATGACCGGCTCGCCGATGCTCTGGCAGAGCTCCTTGAACTGCTCGCGGTCCTCGGCGCGGCGGATGCTGTCGCTGTCCGTGCCGAGAAGCTCGACCTGACACTCCTTGAGCACGCCCTTCTGCTCGAGCTGCATCGCCAGATTCAGACCGGTCTGGCCGCCGATGCCCGGGACGATCGCATCCGGACGCTCCTTGCGCAGGATACGCGCCACATACTCCAGCGTCAGCGGCTCCATGTACACCTTGTCCGCGACGGAGGTGTCCGTCATGATCGTGGCGGGGTTGGAGTTGACGAGGATGACCTCGTACCCCTCCTCCTTGAGCGACAGGCACGCCTGCGTGCCGGCATAGTCAAACTCGGCAGCCTGGCCGATGACGATCGGGCCGGAGCCAATGATCATAATTTTCTTCAGATCCGTTCTTTTGGGCATATGATTTCCTCCTCAGTACGTAAAAGGTTCTGTATGTGATGTATTTTTGTATGTAGGTGTAAGGCGCTCAGACCTGCGCGTCCTGCCAGACGACGGCGCCGCCGCAGACGTTGCGCACGCACCGCCCGTAGACCGTCTGTCCGGCGAAGGGCGTGCTCTTTCCCATGGAGCAAAACTGCGCCGGGTCGATGCGGTATTCCGTGTTCAGATCCCAGACGGCATAATCGTCCGCGCGCAGCGGGAAGCCGAAGCGCTTTCGGGGGTTGACCGCCATGAGCTCCACGAGCTTATCGAGCGTCAGCACGCCGGTGCGCACAAGGTGTGTGTAGAGAATGGGGAACGCCGTCTCGAGACCGACGATGCCCATGGCGCTCCCGGCGAGACCCTTGGCCTTTTCCTGCGCGCTGTGCGGCGCGTGGTCGGTCGCGATCATGTCCACCGTGCCGTCGAGGATGCCCTCGAGCAGCGCGTCCCGGTCGGCCTGCGTGCGCAGGGGCGGGTTCATCTTGAAGCTGCCGTCCTCGCGCAGATCGTCCTCGGTCAGCACGAGGTAGTGCGGCGCGGTCTCGCAGGTGACGTCCAGCCCCTGCGCCTTCGCCCGGCGGATAAGCGCCACGCTCTCCTTGGTGGACACGTGGCACATATGGTAGGCGCAGCCCGTCTCGCGCACCAGCTCCAGATCGCGCGCAAGCTGCCGCCACTCGCTCTCGCTGCTGATGCCCTTGTGCCCGTGGGCGCGGGCATACGCACCGTCGTGGATATAGCCGCCGTGCAGGAGGGTGTTGTCCTCACAGTGCGCGGCGATGAGCTTGCCGAGGCTTGCCGCCTTGCGCATCGCGGCGCGCATCACGTCCGCATCCTGCACGCCGCTGCCGTCGTCGGAAAAGCCGGCAACGTAGGGCGCGAGCTGCTCCATGTCCGCAAGCTCCCTGCCGCCGCGGTGCGCGGTGATCGCGCCGTAGGGCGTCACATCGATGACCGCATCCGTGCGGATGCGCTCCAGCTGGGGGGCAAGCGTCTGCAGGCTGTCCGGTGCCGGATCCAGATTGGGCATGGCGCACACGCGGCTGTATCCGCCGTGCGCCGCAGCAAGCGTGCCGGACGAAATGGTCTCCTTATAAGAAAAACCCGGCTCACGAAGATGTACATGCACATCTACGAAACCAGGTAATACCACGAAAGAAGAAATATCAAGTTCGTCACCGGCAATGCTGCCGCTGCCAAGAAAAACAGAATCACGGTTGCCGGAAAAAAGATCCCACCCAAATGCCTGCATATTCTCTGCGGCCGCAACCATTTTTCCTCGCCTCATTTCTGCCGAATCGCAAATTTTTGATATAATATCACAAAAACGCCCGGTCTGTCAACAAATCCCGCGGCTTTGCGCGCCGTCTTTTTGCACGAATTTTCCCGCCGTTTTCCGCCCCGTGTTGACACGCATCTCTGCGCCAAGAACCGAATACAGACAGGCTCAGCGGCGCGCCCGTCAGGGCGCGCCGCCGCGTGCTTCAGAGCAGTTTCAGGATCCCGTCGCCGTATTCGGCGCAGGTCGCGCCGTCCGGCCGGCCGGTGATGACGACCGGACAGGCGTTGAGCGCCGTCTCAAGCCGGTCGGCCGCATCCGCGCGACCGATGTGCCGCAGCAGCATGACCTCCGCACGCAGGATGCTCTGCGGGTTTGCGTACTCGCCCATGCCGCGCTCGATCATGCGCGGCGCCGAGCCGTGGATGGCCTCGAACATGGCGTGGCGGTCGCCGATGTTGGCGCTGCCCGCCGTGCCGACGCCGCCCTGAAGCTGCGCGGCCTCATCGGTGATGATGTCGCCGTAGAGGTTCGGCAGCAGCAGCACCTGGAAGCCGCCGCGCACGCGCTCGTTGACGAGGTTCGCCGCCATGATATCAATATAGTAGTCATCGACGGTGATCTCCGGATAGTCGGCGGCCACCTCGTGGCAGATGGCGGTGAACTTGCCATCGGTCTTTTTGAGGATGTTCGCCTTCGTGACGACGGTCACGCGCGTTTTGCCGTTGCGCCGGGCGTAGTCAAACGCCGCGCGGGCGATGCGGCGCGTGCCGGGGTCGGTCGTGACCTTGAAGTCCACGGCCATGCCGGGCAGCTCCACGCCGCGGCTGCCGAGGGCATATTCGCCCTCCGTGTTCTCGCGGAAGAACGTCCAGTCGATGCCCTCGTCGGGAATGGTCACGGGGCGGACGTTTGCATAGAGGTCGAGCGCGCGGCGCAGCTTTACGTTCGCGCTCTCGAGTCCGCCGCCCATGGGCGTCGTGGTCGGGCCCTTGAGCAGCACGTCGCAGGTCAGGATCTCCGCGAGCACGTCGTCCGGCACGGCCTGATCGCAGGCCATGCGGTTTTCGAGCGTGAGCCCGCGGATGCGCCGCAGGGCGATGCTGCCGCGCGCGATCTCGTCGGCGAGCAGCGCCTCAAGCACGCGCACCGCCTGCTCCATGATGATGGGACCGATGCCGTCGCCGTCCACGAGACCGACGGTCACGGTCTCTTTTTTCGTGTAATCCACCTGCGCGGCGGTCATCGCCGCAACGCGGGTCTGCTGCTCGGTGAGCAGGGTGCGAAACGCCGCACAGGCGCGGTCGATATCGTTCATAGTGTGTGCTCCTTTGTGTAGTTGAGCAGTCCGCCGGCGAGCAGGATGGCCTGCTGCCGCTCGGTGAGGCTGCACACGACGGGGTAAGCCTTGCCCGCGGCCGTGTCCGTGAGGGTGAGCGCTCCCGCCGCCATACCGGCGCGGATGTTGTCGATGCGCAGGTGTGCGCCCTGCGCCAGCGCGTCATAATCGGCGGGGTCGGCAAACGTCAGCGGCAGGATGCCGGCGTTGATGAGGTTTGCCGCGTGGATGCGCGCGAAGCTCTTGGCCACGACGCAGCGGATGCCGAGATACATCGGCACGAGCGCCGCGTGCTCGCGCGACGAGCCCTGCCCGTAGTTGCTGCCGCCGACGATGATGCCGTCACCGGCGGCCTTGGCGCGCGCCGGGAAGGTCGGATCGCAGACCGTGAAGCAAAACTCCGACAGCTTCGGGATGTTCGAGCGGTACGGCAGGATCTTTGCCCCGGCGGGCATGATGTGGTCGGTCGTGATGTTGTCGCCCACCTTGAGCACAAGCTCCGCCGCGAGCGAGTCGGCAAAGGGCTTGCTGCGAGGGAAGGGGCGGATGTTCGGCCCGCGCAGGACCTCCACCGCGTCCGCCTCCGCCGCCGGCGCGGGCGGCAGCACAGCGCGGTCGTCGATGCGGAAGCTGTCCGGCAGCGTGACGGCAGGCATCTGCCCAAGCGTCTGCGGATCGGTGATGACGCCGGTGAGCGCGGCGGCGACCGCCGTCTCCGGAGAGACGAGGTAGACCTGCGCGTCCTTCGTGCCGCTGCGGCCAAGGAAGTTGCGGTTGAACGTGCGCAGGCTCACGCCGCCGGAATTCGGCGAGAAGCCCATGCCGATGCACGGGCCGCAGGCACACTCGAGCAGGCGCGCGCCGCTGGCGAGGATGTCCGTGAGCGCGCCGCAGTCGGCGAGCATGGTCAGCACCTGCTTCGATCCCGGCGAGATGGACAGGCTCACGCCCGGGGCGACGGTCTTGCCGCGCAGCAGCGCCGCGACCTTCAGCATATCGAACAGGGACGAATTCGTGCACGAGCCGATGCAGACCTGATCGACCTTCGTGCCGGCAAGCGCCGCCACGGGCACGACATTGTCCGGGCTGTGCGGGCAGGCGATCATGGGCTGGAGCGTGTTGAGGTCGATGTCGATGACGCGGTCATAGTGCGCGTCCGGGTCGCTCTGCAGCGGGGTGAAGTCCGCCGCACGCCCCTCGGCGGCGAGAAATGCGCGCGTCACGGCGTCCGACGGGAAGATCGACGTCGTCGCGCCGAGCTCCGTGCCCATGTTTGTGATCGTCGCGCGCTCGGGCACGGACAGCGCCGCGATGCCCGGACCGCCCCACTCGATGATCGCGCCGACGCCGCCCTTGACCGACAGGATGCGCAGCAGCTCGAGGCTGATGTCCTTGGCGGTGGCGAACGGGCGCAGCGTGCCGGTGAGGTTGACCTTAAACATTTTCGGCATGGTGATATAGTACGCGCCGCCGCCCATGGCGACCGCAACGTCCATGCCGCCCGCGCCGAAGGCCAGCATACCGATGCCGCCGCCGGTGGGCGTGTGGCTGTCCGAGCCGATGAGCGTCTTGCCGGGCTTGCCGAAGCGCTCAAGGTGCACCTGATGGCAGATGCCGTTGCCGGGGCGCGAGAACCAGACGCCATGCTTTGCGGCCACGGTCTGGAGGTAACGGTGGTCGTCCGCGTTTTCAAAGCCGGACTGCAGCGTGTTGTGGTCGACATAGGCCACGCTCAGCTCGGTCTTTACGCGCGCGATGCCCATCGTCTCGAACTCGAGATAGGCCATCGTGCCGGTCGCGTCCTGCGTGAGCGTCTGGTCAATGCGCAGGGCGATCTCGCTGCCGGGGGTCATGTCGCCGTGCAGCAGATGTGCGCGGATGATTTTTTGAGCCAGTGTCTCACCCATGGAGATCCATCCTTTCGATCATACTTTTCTTTGCGTGGATTGTGTGTTCGGTCGTGAGCGCGGCGGCCGCATCGGCATCGCCCGCGGCGATGGCCTCATAGATGGCGCGGTGCTCTTTGACCACCTGCGCCGTGCGCTTGGCGTCGGCGATGGACGCCTTGCGGTAGCGGCGGGTCTTGCGGTGCAGCGGCATGAGCGTGTCGCTGATGACGGCGTGACCGCTCATGTCGCAGATGATGTCATGAAACTGGTCGTCCATCTCGCGCAGGTGCTCGGCGTCGCGCTTTTCAAAGTAAAACTCCTGCAGATCCAGAATATGCTGCAGGCGCGCAAGTCCTTCGGGCGCGGCGTTTTTCGCCGCGTAGTACGACGCGAGCCCCTCGATCTTGCAGCGGATGTCCATGATGTCCACCAGATCCTCCGCCGTGATGCCGAGCACGACCGTGCCCTTGCCGGTGTCGGCGATGAGGTGCTCCTGCTCGAGGCGGCGCAGCGCCTCGCGGATGGGCGTGCGGCTGACGTTGAGCTGCTCGACGAGCCGCAGCTCCGTGAGCACCTCGCCGCGCGGGTAAACGCCCTGTATGATGTCGGATTCCAGCCGCTCAAACACCTGATCGGCCAGCGTAACGGTACGGAAATCTTTCATGCTGCACCTCCTGTCAGACCTGCGCGAAGCGGCCGGGCGCCAGCTCCGCGATCTTGGCGTTGAGCTCCTTGGCCGAGATGACGGTCTGGCGGCCGTCCTCGTATTCCGCATCCACCCAGCCCTTGAGCGCAAGCACGAGCGGATCGTGCTTGTCGATCTGCGCGTCGCCGGTCAGGCGGTAGTTCTGGTTGATCCAGTAGGCGATGCCCGCAAGACCGGAGGTCTTTGCGACCTGCACGGACGCCGGGCGGTTGAGGAGCTTTTCGGTGTCGAAGATCGTGTAGATCTCCGCATCCTTGAGCAGCCCGTCGGCGTGGATGCCGGCGCGCGTGGCGTTGAAGTCGCGCCCGACGAACGGCGTCATCGGCGGGATGTCATAGCCGATCTCGTGCTGGAAATAGTCCGCGATCTCGGTGATGACGGTCGGGTCCATGCCGTCGAGCGATCCGCGCAGCGACGCGTACTCGAACACCATCGCCTCGAGCGGGATGTTGCCCGTGCGCTCGCCGATGCCGAGCAGGGAGCAGTTGACCGCGCTCGCACCGTAGAGCCACGCGGTCGAGGCGTTGACGACCGCCTTGTAAAAATCGTTGTGCCCGTGCCACTCAAGGCACTCGCTCGGTACGTCGGAATACTGCTGCAGGCCGTAGATGATGCCGGCCACGCTGCGCGGCAGCGCCGCCTCCGTGTAGGGGATGCCGTAGCCCATGGTGTCGCACGCGCGGATCTTGACCGGGATGCCCGCCTGCCGCGAGAGCTTTTGCAGCTCGTTGACAAACGGCACGACAAAGCCGTAAAAATCGGCGCGCGTGATGTCCTCCAGGTGGCAGCGCGGCACGACGCCGGCTGCAAACGCATCCGCCACGGTCGCAAGGTAATAGTCCATGGCCTGACGGCGCGTCATCTTCATTTTCTTAAAGATGTGGTAGTCGCTGCAGCTGACGAGAATGCCCGTCTCGCGGATGCCGAGGTCGCGCACGAGGCGAAAGTCCTCCTTCGTCGCGCGGATCCACGTCGTGATCTCCGGGAACTTCAGCCCCAGCTCCATGCACTTTTCGAGCGCCTCGCGGTCTTTCTTGCTGTAGATGAAAAACTCCGTCTGCCGGATGATGCCGTACGGACCGCCGAGCCGGGAGAGATACTTATAGATATTGACGATCTGCTCGACCGTGTACGGCTCCACGGACTGCTGCCCGTCGCGCAGGGACGTGTCCGTGATCCAGATCTCCTCGGGCATATGCATCGGCACGCGCCGGTGGTTGAACGGCACCTTCGGCACCATGCCCTGAGTATAAATGTCGCGCTGGAGGTTGGGTTCCGCTACATCCTGGAGCGAATATTTATACGCATTCTGCTCCAGCAAATTCGTCTTTCTGGATATTTCAAGCATGGCAGTGGGACTCCTTTCCGTTGCTTTGTATTATTGTATACAATTATACACGCGCTGTTTTTATTGTCAATAGAATTGTTCACAAATTTCCGCTTGCTTTCCGGTCGGAAGCTGGTATAATACAAAATCGTTCAAAATTGAACTATTTTCAGGAGGTGACAGCCGTGCTCACCGCATCGCAGGTCTACACATACACGCGCCGCATCCTCGACGCCTACGCCGTCGTCATGCAGCCGCTGAGCGCGGAGCTGGACATGGCGCCCAACGCCGTGGACATTCTGCTCTTTCTGGCCAACAATCCGGGGCTGGACACCGCGCGCGACATCTGCACATACCGCCGGCTCAAGCCGGGCATCGTGTCGTTTCACGTCGACAAGCTCGTGCGCGAGGGGTATCTGCTGCGCGCACGCGACCCCGGCGACCGGCGGCGCTGCCGCCTCGTGTGCACGGACAAGGCCGCGCCCATCATCGCGCGCGGGCAGGCCCTGCAGGAGCAGTTCATCGCGCAGATGTCCGCGGGCGTCGCGCCCGACGCGCTCGAGACGTTTCAGCGCTGCCTGACGGCGTTCGCACAAAATCTGGACCACATCGCACATGGGGAGGCACTCTGAATGCAGCAGGACAAAACATTTCTCGGCACGGAGCCGGTCGGACAGCTTCTGCGCCGGCTCGCGATCCCGACGGTGATCGCGCAGCTGGTCAATATGCTCTACAACATCGTCGACCGCATCTACATCGGCCACATTCCCGAGGTCGGCAGCGCCGCGCTGACCGGCGTGGGCGTGTGCCTGCCGATCATCCTGATCGTGTCGGCCTTCGCGTGCTTCACAGCCTCCGGCGGCGCGCCGCGCGCGTCGATCTTCATGGGGCGCGACGATATGGACAGCGCCGAAAAGACGCTCGGCGGCTGCTTCATGCTGCAGATCGGCATCTCGGTCGTGCTCACGGCGGCGCTGCTGCTCTGGGGGCGCGACGCGCTGCTGGCCTTCGGCGCAAGTGAGAACACCATCGGCTACGCCGCCGACTATCTGCATATTTATGCGTTTGGCACGCTCTTTGTCGAGCTCACGCTCGGCATGAACGCCTTCATCACGGCGCAGGGCTTTGCCAAGGTGGGCATGTACACGGTGCTCATCGGCGCGGCGGCGAACATCATCCTCGACCCGGTCTTCATCTTCGCGCTGGACATGGGTGTGCGCGGCGCGGCGCTGGCGACCGTGCTCTCGCAGGGGCTCTCGTGCGCGTGGGTGCTGTCGTTTCTGTGCGGGAAGAAGGCGTTTTTGCACCTCCGGCGCCAAAACCTCTTCGTCTCGCCTAAGCTCATCCTGCCGTGCGTGGCGCTTGGTCTGGCGACGTTCACGATGCAGGCGAGCGAGAGCGTCATCTCCGTGTGCTTCAACGCCTCCCTGCTCAGGTACGGCGGCGACATCGCCGTCGGCGCGATGACGATCCTCACGAGCGTGATGCAGTTTGCCATGCTGCCGCTGCAGGGCATCGGGCAGGGCGCGCAGCCGATCACGAGCTACAACTTCGGCGCGAAAAACACCGCGCGCGTGCGCGAGACGTTTCGCCTGCTGCTCAAGGTGTGCCTGATCTACTCCGTGTCGCTCTGGGCGCTCATCGAGCTCGCCCCCGGTCTGTTTGCGCGCATCTTCACGCCGGACGCGGCGCTCATCGCCTTTACGACGCGCGTGCTGCGCATCTATTGCGCGGGGCTGTTTTTGTTCGGCATCCAGATCGCCTGCCAGATGACGTTCGTGTCCATCGGCAGTGCGCTGTGCTCGATCATCGTGGCCGTGCTGCGCAAATTCGTGCTGCTGCTGCCGCTGATCTATCTGCTGCCGGCGCTGCTGTCCGATCAGACGACCGCCGTGTATCTGGCCGAGCCCGTCGCGGACGTGATTGCCGTCACGTGCACCGCCATCCTGTTTGCGACGCAGTTTCGCAAGGCGCTGCACAAGCTCGAGGCAGGCGCGTGATGCGACCCAGGATAGTCCTACAAACTTGGAATAACAATAATTGCAAATTCGATGAGTTCGCTGTATAATTAATGCATTGCTTAGCCCGTACCGAATTTGATTTGGTATAGAAAGAAAAGGAGGGCTTCACAATGCCTACACAATCTATTGAGCAGCATTTTTCCCATCGTATCGAGGCGCTTATCTCCGATTTCACAGGAAACACACTACTATTCTTCAAGGGGTTTGGAATCCAACAAATTCAGCAATTGATCAAACACCCAAACTCATTATTAGATGATGACTCTTTGCTGCACGATGGTCTTCTTGATTTTGCAGCATTAGATGATAAATGGCTTGAACTTGCTACCTCGATCAAGTGCGCGACCAAGCCTTTGGTGGGATTTTATGAGGAGCTTTTAGCAATTCGGCCACTACTCCCTCGTATAAAAGTCGATAGAATTGTTGTCATTGAAAACAACATTCTATCACCGTGGGTTCCCTGCTGTTTTTCGTATTGCGACGCAGAAAAGCTCTTTGATTATTGGCAAACCGAACACGAACCACCTGCTGGAAGTTTTTTGACTCAACTCGTTCAATTCTACGGAGATGTGAAATTGCTAACAGAGGAAAAGGCTTTGCTTTTACCGGCAGCAATTGATGACGAACGCATCGTAATTGTCCCTTTTTGGCGAGAAAACGCAGTTGCACAAGAGCCGCTAACGGACAACATTGAGCATATTGAAGTCAACAGTGATCGTGATTGGGAATACTGTCTTGATATGACCAATGGCAGATTTTCGCCTGCACTCTTTTTAGAAAGCACAACCAATTTTTCCGCCAGAACAAATGCCATCTTATGCGCGGCAAGTGTATTTGGTCTGGACATATTCGTTGATGAGCTTGAGCTGTATCGAGAAAAAATCGAATATAACGACAGCCAATTCTTGCCTGTGCTTCAAAAATATTGGGGCAACACAGCGCATTTTCGCCCCCTTCTCTTTTATAAAGATCCAGATCGATCACAAGAAACCGAAGTAATAACCCAAGGGCAAATCATTGCCGAAATCGTGGATCAATGTGAAGCAGCTAATAGCGGCGAACCGTTCAGCAATGTATTCATAACAGCGCCGACCGGATCCGGAAAATCAATCCTTTTTCAGATACCAGCGGTCTACATGGCTGAAAAGTACAATCTTGTAACGATCGTTGTATCACCTTTGATCGCACTTATGAACGATCAAGTGGATCAATTGCGGCGTGAACACGGAATCTCGATTGCCGCCTGCATCAATTCAAGCATGAGCATAGAAGAACGCAGCGACGTAATTTCACAGATACACACAGGACAAAAGTCCTTGCTGTATCTAGCGCCCGAACTTTTGCTGACGACCCATTTGCAATCATTTTTAGGCGGTCGGCAAGTAGGAATGGCTGTTATTGACGAAGCCCACACCGTTACAAGTTGGGGGCGCGATTTTCGCTCAGATTACTGGTTTCTCGGTGACTTTCTAAAGCGGACCTCTCGCGATGGTCTATCTTTCCCCGTTTTATGCCTAACAGCTACGGCTGTCTATTCCGGAGACAACGACGTTGTGAATGACACCATCCGCGAGCTCGGTCTCGGAAAGACAATCATTCACCTCGGAAATGTAAAACGAAGCAATATTTCTTTTGATATTCAGAGACATGACCCCGCTCAAATCGTCGGGCGGCTTGATGATGTTAAGCTGAATCTAACGCTCAAGAGAATGAAAGCGTATATTGCCAGTGGCGAAAAAGTTCTCGCCTATTTCCCATATCGAAGCCAAGTCGATCAAATCTATAATCTGATCAGCAGTGCGGATCACATAAAGCTTCGTCGATACCACGGGCAAATACCTTCGCCCGAACGAAAAATGACAGAGCGCGATTACAAGAAAGGCACTGCCATGGGTCTGTTCTGTACGAAGGCCTTTGGTATGGGCGTTGATGTCGGAGATATCAAGCACGTTGTTCACTTCGCACCAACTGGAACGCTGTCTGACTATGTTCAGGAGATTGGAAGAGCTGCGCGCAACACGGAAATTCAAGGTATCGCCCATATTGACTACTTCCCAAGCGATCTTCGATATGTGCGCTCTCTAAATGGTATTTCTGAAATGCGCCAATACCAGTTGCGCGAAATGCTGAAGAAGATATGCGCAATTCAAAAGGCGAAAAAACGGAGAAATCTTCTAATCTCAGCAGAAACGTTTGAGTACCTGTTCAAGGAGAAAGAGGTTGAAAATCGAACAAAAACCGGCCTGCTGCTTCTTTCAAAAGACTTGAGCAACAAATACACTTTCCCCGTTTTGGTTGTGCGTCCAAAAGCAATGCTGTCCAAAAACTATATCAATGTTCCTAGTGAAATCGAATCTGAGTTTTTGAAAACATACGGCTCTTATTGTACATTCCAACAAGGGGTTTCCCGTCGTACCGTTCCGGCAAAGAATCAAAGCTACGCTTCCGACACGACCGTATACAGCTCTGGAAAAACATTTCTTGTGGATATGGCGGGAATATGGGAGAATTGTTACCCAGATCGCTCATTTGGCATGTTCAAAAAAGAGTTTTTTGAACAACAAATCTTCGTTGGTGGAAACGGATATTCTGTTGTTCCGCGCGCAAGAGTGGAAATACGGTATTCCGACAATTATACTTCTGTATCCCAACGAAGCGAAGAGGTCATTACCGCAATCACTCAAATATTTGAGAAATATAAAAACGGCGAAACAAAGCAATTTTCACAAAGGCAATTTGAAACAGAACTCGCAGAAATGTTAGGAGAAAAGGTAGTTCCTCGCGATAAAATCGGTCTGCTTCTCGATATATTCACAGAGAGTGTAAATGAAAACGCAGTATATAGTCAAAATCGAAGCCGCGTTCGTGTGCTTCGTAGCCGAAAAATGCCCGGAACAGATGAAACAGGCTACTTTGTAAGCAGTGCCGCATATGCGCAGCTTCCAAGCTTCTTTGCACGTCAAATCAGACAATGCGAGGTAAACGCAGAGAACAATTCTTTCTTTCGGTTTTATCCGCTGGTCCAAAACAAGCAGATTGAAATTATGCCTTTGCTACGACTCCTGGAATTGCTCGGCTTGGCAACATATGAAATCCGCGGCGGAGAAAAAGCCGAAGTTTTCGTCCGCATCAACGATCCCGCAAAGCTCGAGCGGTTGGCAGCGAGCGGAAAGTACACCAACGGCGTATTACAAAGCATACAGGCACACCACCGCAACAACGAGCGCCTTCTTTCGGCGTTCTTTGCTACCGACATGAGTGATGATGCACGTTGGGAACTGATTGAGCAGTATTTTTTAGGCAATGAAGAACACGTAAGAAACGTTTTGAATATTGCTGATTAAATCAAGAGAGCCCTTTATGCCAAAGGGCTCTCTCGATTTTTGGGGATTCCCATCGCGCGGATGATTCAAAAATTTGAAACAACGTTATGAGAATTATGAATCGTCCGCAGCATTGACAACGGTCGTCCCGGCGCGTACAATAGCGTCAAATTTCTTCCGAGAGGAGCTGCAAGCCATGCGTCACACGTTCTTTGCGCGTCCCTGCAATGCCGCGACCAAGTGCGCGGTTGGCTCGGCATGCTCTGCGGCGAATACCGACAACAACAGCATCCTTCTGCTTACCATCGACACTGTGCTTGCAGTGTCGATTTTTGCTATACTCAGCATTCTGGGCATCGCACCGCCAGCAGAACGAACCAAACCGGTATTCGCGGGATAAGCACGACTTGGTATACCAGGAGTCGGCCCCGACCGTTTTGGTCGGGGCCGATTTTTTGTTGTATAGAAAAAACGGACGGAAAGGAAATCTGTTATGGAAAAGAAAAAAGTTGGATTCGCCAGCGGCATCGGCTTCATCCTCGCCGCCGCCGGCAGCGCCGTGGGCCTCGGAAACCTCTGGGGCTTCCCGTACAAAACGTCGCAAAACGGCGGCGCGGCCTTCGTGCTCATCTACATCGCGTGCGTGCTGCTCATCGGCTTCGTGACGATGCTCAGCGAGATCTATCTCGGCCGCCGCGCGCAGGCAAACCCCATGACCGCCTACAAGATGATCAGCAAAAATCTCGGCTGGTGCGGGCTCGTGGCGATCGTGATCCCCGCGTTCATCATCTGCTACTACTCCGTGCTCGGCGGCTGGACAACGAAGTACGCGCTCAACTCCTTCAGCGGCAACGCCGGCATCGTCGGCACGTTCTCCGTCAACACCGGTGAGGTCATCCTCTACACCGCCATCTTCCTCGTGCTGAGCATGGTGATCATCATGGGCGGCGTCAAGGACGGCATCGAGAAGGCGTCCAAGGTGCTCATGCCGGTGCTGTTTCTGATCCTCGTCGCCATCGCCGTCTACGCGCTGACACTCGGCAGCGGCGTACGCGAGGGGCTGCAGTTTTACCTAAAGCCCGATTTCTCCGGCATCACGTTCAAGTCCGTGCTCGTGGCCATGGGGCAGGCGTTTTACTCCCTGTCGCTCGGCATGGGCATCATGATCACCTACGGCTCTTACACCGGAAAAGAAGTGAACCTCGTGCGCTCCACCGCCATGATCTGCATCTTCGACACGCTCGTGGCGCTCATCGCGGGGCTGGCGATCTTCCCGTCGGTGGCGCACTTTGACCCCGCGCTGCTCGGCAGCAGCAAGGGCGTCGCGCTCATGTTCATCATCCTGCCGCAGGTGTTCGAGTCCATGGGCGGCGTGGGTCAGGTCGTGTCGTTCGCCTTTTTCATCATGGTCGACATCGCCGCCATCACCTCCGTCGTGTCGCTGATCGAGGTCGTGACACAGTTCGTCATCCAGAAATTCCACGCCCACCGCAAGCGCGCCGCGCTCATCGTTGCGAGCGTCTGCTTTCTCGTGTCGATCCCGATCGGCATCTCGCTCGGCCACGTTGCCATCCTTGAGGAAGCCAGTCCCGCGCTGTTCGGGCTCGACTGGCTGACGTTCTTTGACGAGGTGACCAACACCGTGCTCATGCCCGTGTGCGCGCTGTTTTCCTGCATCGTCGTCGGCTGGTTCATCACGCCCAGGCGCGCCGTGGCCGAGATCGAGGCCGAGGGCACGCCCATGTCCGGCTGGCTCAAGAAGGTCTACGCCGTCATGATCCGCTTCGTGACGCCGGCGCTCATCCTCATCGTCGAGATCGGCGGTCTGCAATCCGAGATCTCCGCCGGAAACGTCGCCGTCGTCGTCTTTGCCTACGCGCTCGTGGCGCTGTGCGTGGTGGCGTATTTTGCCTTCTTCCGCAACACGGACACCGGCACGAACGCCGACGAGAAGCTCTCCGGCGATTACCCCGTGTAACACGCGCGATGCGCCCAATGCCCCGGCAGTGTTATCGGACTTTCTTTCGCTGCGACAGCGGCAAAAGGCTACAAGGTTTTTGACAAGCTGTACACCGGTGTGGTTTTTTGACCATACCGGTGTTGAGACTGTCAAAAAAGGATTCCTTTTTTGACAAAGGGGCTGCAGTCTGCTGCGCGCATAATTTGTGCGCCTACGGCACGCAAATTCCACACTTGCAGCCTGAGAAGTATTTTCTCCGCCGCACATGTCGCCGGAGAAAATAATTGGACTTTCTTTCGCCGCTGCGGCGGCGAAACTCTACGAGGTTTTTGACAAGCTGTACACCGGTGTGGTTTTTTGACCATACCGGTGTTTTTTGTATGACAAACTCGTTAAAAAACGAGCAACTTTCAGTTGAAATACCGAAAAAAAGCAGGTATAATAACAATGTCAGTCAATCTGACAAACATAGCAGACAGGAGGCACGCCCATGTCGATGCAAGAGGTGCGGGAACAAAATATCGCACTCGTAACGCAGACGGCGCTGGCGTGTTTTGTTGAAAACGGCATCGAAAAGACGACCATCCGCGACATCGCGCAGCACGCCGGTCTGACCGAGCGCTCGGTCTACCGGTACTTTGCAAACAAGGATGAGCTCGTCATCGCGGCGGCCTACCTCTACTGGGACAGGGCCAAGGAGCTGGCCGCGCAGTCGCTGGCAAAGCAGCGGCGCAAGGGCATGACCGGCATCGAGGAGATCCGGGTGCTGCTGCGCAGCTACGCGGAGCTGATCTTCACCGATCCCGCGGGCATCCGCTTCTCGCTGGATGCGGAGGTCGCGCTGTGCAACGCCGGCCGGCAGCACGCGGTCATCAACCGGCCGCCAGAGCGCTTTGAGGTCGCCCCCGGACCGATCGCCGCGGCCATCCGCCGCGGGCTCTCTGACGGGACGGTCGATCCCGAGGCCGATGTGAAAACACTCTATTATAATACATACGATTCGATCCTCGGCGTCATCCAGCGGATGTCCGTCGGCGTGCCGAGCGTGCATGAGCTCGACGGTCGCGCGCGCATCGACGCGCTGTGTGAGCAGTTCACGCACGCGTTCGCGGCGCCGCCCAAGCAATAAGGGGACAGGGAACACCTTTTAAATACCGCCCTACACTGAAGGAGGAAACGGCATGGCAAAAAGACCGAATATTCTCAAGCTGGCTACGAAGATCAGCCTTGAGAGCATGACGTACATGGGCATCACGTATGACGATCCCGAGTATAAGATCCTCGAGCCGATCATCGACGATGATATGTGTGCGATCATGATGCACGTGCGCCTGGAGACCAACCGCACGGTTGAGGAAGTGGCCAAGCGCGCAAGAAAGAGCGTGGAATTCACGCAGGAGCAGCTCGACAAGCTGTGCAAGACCGGCGCAGTCCGCTACCGCTATGTGGACGGCAAGCGCTGCTACTTCTACCCGATCTGGGTCCCGGGCATCATGGAGGGCATCCTTGCCAACCGTGAGCAGTGCGACAAGTATCCCGTGCTCGGCGAGTCCTTTGAGGCGTACACCCGCCGCCGTCCGGAAATGCTCGCGCCGATGCTCGACTCCGGCAAGACCGGTATGTTCTTCATGCGCGTCATGCCCGTCATGAGCGCCATCGAGAACGACTCGCACGCCGCCTCCTACGACGAAGTGCGCACCCTCATCGAGAACGCGACCGCCATCAGCGTCGGTCCGTGCTCCTGCCGCCGTGCCCGCCGTCTCATGGGCGAGGGCTGCGGCCACCTCGAAGAGGATATGTGCATGTACCTCAACGACAACGCCCGCTGCTTCTCCGAGCAGGGTTATCACCGCCTCGTGACCAAGGAAGAGGCGTATGAGATCCTCCAGCGCGCCGAGGACAACGGTCTCGTGCACGAGATCAACCAGACCCCCGGCTTCGAGGACACGAACGCCATCTGCAACTGCTGCGGCTGCTCGTGCTTCGCGCTGCGCATCGCGGAGCTGTTCCGCACGCCGCGCGCCATCCGCTCGAACTACATCGCCCGCGTGGACAAGGAAAAGTGCGTCGCCTGCGGTCAGTGCGTCGAAAACTGCCAGACCAACGCGCTCAAGCTCGGCCAGAAGCGCTGCGCGACCGATCCGCACATCTCCGACACCTACGACACCGACGCCAGCGTGCCGTTCCACCGCTCGAGCTACAACCCCGAGTACCGCACGAACCGCTCCGACGTCATGCCCAGCGGCACCGCCCCCTGCAAGGCCGAGTGCCCGGCGCACATCCCGGTTCAGGGCTACATCAAGCTCGCGTCCCTCGGCCGCTACACCGAGGCGCTGGAGCTCATCAAGAAAGAAAACCCGTTCCCGGCCGTCTGCGGCCGCATCTGCAACAAGCGTTGTGAGGACGCCTGCACCCGCGGCAACATCGACGATCCGATCGCCATCGACGACATCAAGAAGTTCATCGCCGAGAAGGATCTCGAAGCCAGCACCCGCTTCGTGCCGAAGATGCTCAATCAGATCGGCCGTCCGTACCCGGAGAAGATCGCCGTCATCGGCGCCGGCCCTGCCGGTCTGAGCTGCGCGTACTACCTCGCCGTCAAGGGCTACCCCGTGACCGTGTTCGAGAAGGAGTCCGTGCCCGGCGGTATGCTCACGCTCGGCATCCCGAGCTTCCGCCTCGAGAAGAACGTTGTCAACGCGGAGATCGACGTGCTCAAGGAGCTCGGCGTGGAGTTCCGCTTCGGCGTTGAGGTCGGCAAGAACATGACGCTCGACGCGCTGCGCGCGGACGGCTACAAGGCGATCTACCTCGCCGTCGGCGCCTCCAAGGGCACGCCGGCCGGCTGCCCGGGCGACGATCTGAAGGGTGTGTTCACCGGCGTCGAGTTCCTGCGCGCCGTGAACCTCGGCAAGCGCCCGACCATCGGCAAGCAGGTCGCCGTCATCGGCGGCGGCAATGTCGCCATCGACGTCGCGCGCGCCGCCGTGCGCCGCGGTGCGGACGTGACGCTGCTCTACCGCCGCAGCCGCGAAGAGATGCCCGCAGCGGACGAAGAAGTCGCCGAGGCCGAGGCCGAGGGCGTCAAGTTCCGCTTCCTGAGCGCCCCGGTCGAGATCCTGGGCGAAAAGGGCAAGGCCACGGCCATCAAGGTCGAGACCATGACCCTCGGCGAGCCCGACGAGAAGGGCCGCCGCAAGCCCGTCGGCACGGGCGAGTTCGAGACGCTTGCAGTCTCCGCCGTCATCTCGGCCATCGGCCAGCAGATCGACCTGTGCGGCATCGACGCCGGCTCGAAGCTCCAGCTCGGCAAGCGCGGCACCGTGCTTGTTGACCCCGCAACGTATCAGACCGCCGAGCCCGACGTGTTCGCGGGCGGCGATCTTGTGACCGGTCCGAAGTTTGCCATCGACGCCATCGCCGCCGGCAAAGAGGCTGCCGTGTCCATCCACCGCTTCGTGCACCCCGGCCAGAGCCAGCTCATCGGCCGTGACCACCGCGACTACAAGTCGCTCGATCCCGCGACCGTGGCCGTGCCGATCGAGAGCTTTGACAACACCCCGCGCCAGCACGCGCACGACGGCTCCGCCGAAGAGGCGAAGAAGACCTTCCACGATCTGCGCGGTGTGTTCACCGAGGAGCAGATGAAGAAGGAGACCGAGCGCTGCCTCGGCTGCGGCGCGGTCGTCCTCAACGAGGACCAGTGCATCGGCTGCGGCATCTGCACCACCAAGTGCAAGTTCGACGCCATCCGCCTCGAGAAGGTCAACGACACGCACGGCCGTGAATACTTCCGCACCCTGCTGACCGTGGCCGGCAACACCCCCGCCGCCATCGGCCGCCTCGTGCGCAAGACGCGCGGCAGATAAGGAGCAGCGCCATGCATGAGATCGGTGTGGTGCGCGCCATGGTCAAAACCGTCACCGACTACGCGGCCGCAAACCAGATCTCGGAGATCTCCGAGATCGTGGCCGACTGCGGCGAGCTCTCGCTCGTCATTCCGGAGTACGTGGAGGAGCTCTATCCCCCCGTCGTGAAGGGCACGCCGCTGGAAAACACGAAGCTCATCGTCAACATCGTGCCCGGCATGGCCGAGTGCGAGGATTGCGACGAGATCTTCAATGTCATCGAGTGCAACGGTTATTGTCCGAACTGCAACAGCTTCAACAAAACGGTGCTGTCCGGTAAGGACTTTACCATCCGGGAGATCCATGTCCCGGAAGAACGTGAACCCGGGTCTGTGGAGACCTAAAAAATAGAAGGAGCGTATTCAATGAACGAAAAGTACAACGCATTGTTCACCCCCTGGAAGATCGGCAATGTCGAGATGAAAAACCGCATTGTCCAGTGCTCCATGGGCGGCACGTCCCTGTTCGGCTGGATGGAGCCGAACCACTTTGACAAGGAAGCAGCTTACTTCCTGCTCAACCGCGCGCAGGACGGCGTGGGCCTGATCCTGCCCGGCATGCAGTGCATCCGCGATCCGCTGGGCATCCCCGGCCGTAAGTGGCTGTACCAGAACGACCAGATGTTCAAGCAGCTCAAGGAGTACATGGTCGAGTTCCACAAGACCGGTGCAAAGCTGTTCATCCAGCTCGCCGCCGGCATGGGCCGCTCCATGGCGATCAACGGCTGGATGACGATGCTGGCCAAGAACAACTTCCTCAACAAGATCGCCAGCCCCATCGTTGACGTGCAGTATATCTGCGCCTCCGCTTCCGAGGTCCCGAACCGCTGGAAGGAAGACGTCATGTCCCGCCCGCTGACCGTCAAGGAGATCCAGGACATGGTGCACGCCTTCGGCAAGACCGCCAAGAAGCTGCGCGCTGCCGGTGTCGACGGTGTCGAGATCCACGCTGTCCACGAGGGCTACCTGCTTGACCAGTTCACCATGGCCAACTGGAACCACCGCACCGACCAGTACGGCGGCTCGTTCGAGAACCGTTTCCGCTTCCCGGTCGAGATCGTGCAGGAGATCAAGCGTCAGGCCGGCGCCGACTTCCCGGTGTCCCTGCGTTACTCCGTCGTCTCCAAGACCAAGGCCTGGGGCAAGGGCGCGATGCCGTACGAGACCGACTTTGAGGAGTTCGGCCGCGACATGGCCGAGTCCGAGAAGGCTGTCAAGTACCTCGAGGAAGCCGGCTACGACATGTTCAACTGCGACAACGGCACCTACGATGCGTGGTACTGGGCACATCCGCCTCAGTACATGCCCGACAACTGCAACCTCGAGTACGTCGAGCACATCAAGAAGTTCACCAACTGCCCGGTCGTCTGCGCCGGCCGTATGGACCCCGTGAAGGCTGCCGAAGAGATCGCTGCCGGCCGTCTCGACGCTGTCGCCATCGCGCGTCAGAACCTCGTTGACCACGAGTGGATCCACAAGATCCTCAGCGGCCACGAGGACGAGATCAAGCCCTGCATCCGCTGCCACAACGGCTGCTTCAACATGGCCAAGTTCAAGGGCACCGCGAACCTCCAGAGCATGGATGACTCCCTGCACCTGGCTCGCTGCGCGCTGAACCCGACCACCATGCAGCACAATAAGTACAAGATCGTCCCGACCCGCAACCCGAAGAAGGTCGCCATCATCGGCGGCGGCATCGGCGGCATGGAGTGCGCGCTCGTGCTCAAGCAGCGCGGCCACACCCCCGTCATCTTCGAGAAGACCAACGAGCTCGGCGGTCTGTTCCTCACCGCTTCCGCGATGAGCTTCAAGGAGAACGATAAGGAGCTCATCCGCTGGTACCTCAACGAGATCGCCAAGGAAGGCATCGACGTCCGCTTCAACACCGAAGTGACCGACGTCAACACGCTCGGCGGCTTCGACGACATCATCGTCGCCAGCGGCTCCATCCCGCGCACCATGCCCTCCATCCCGGGCTTCGAGAAGACCCTCACCTTCACCGAGCTTCTCAAGGACAAGAAGGAAGTCGGCGACAAGGTCCTGTTCATCGGCGGCGGTCAGTCCTCCTGCGAGGCGGCTTACGACCTCGTGCTGCAGGGCAAGCACCCCATCATCGTCGAGTACGCGAACGACCTGGTCGCGGCGCAGGCCACCTGCCTTGCCAACACCTCCTTCCTGCGTGACGCGATGGAGTACCACAAGGTCCCGACCTACCTCGAGTCCACCGTGACCGAGATCAAGGACAACGGCGTCACCGTCAAGAACGTCAAGACCGGCGAGACCTTCTTCGTCGAGTGCGACAACGTCGTCAACGGCATCGGCTTTGTCCCGACTCCGGTCGGCGGTAAGGACAACAAGCAGGTCTTCCGCGTGGGCGACTGCGTTGCCATCGGCAACCTCCGCACCGTCATCTGGCGTGCCTGGGACGTCTGCATGAAGATCTGATCCCATCCCTACAAACGCGAAACTCCCTCCGGTTTTCCGGAGGGAGTTTTTTGCTGTCAGAAAAGAATGCTTCGGGACAAAGAAATCGCCCCCGAGAGCCGAAGGCTCTCGGGGGCGTCACTCTGATCTGTCTCTTTGCCGCGTCCGGCTCACTCGCCCTGCGCGCGCAGCCAGCCGCTCGCCACGCCGGGGTAGTTCGTGATGATGCCCTCGCAGCCCCAGCGGTGGAGCTGCTCCAGACCCGCCATGTCATTGACGGTCCAGACGTTCATCTTCACGCCGTGCTCCTTGCAGTCGCGCACGTTCTCGTCCGTGAGCAGCTCGATCGGCGGATGGTAGCAGGCGAAGCCCGCCTGCTCGCAGTAGTAGCCGGGGAAGCCGCCGATGCTGTCCTCGAGCACGAGCGCGCCGACTTCGACCGCGTTGCCGCTGATCTCGAGGATGCGGCGCAGCGAGAAGTGGTTGAACGATGAGAACATGACCTTGTGCTCCAGACCGTAGCGCTCGATGGTGGACCAGATCTTGCGCTCGATGTCATGATAGTAGATCTTGTCGGTCTTGATCTCGATGTTGTGCCCGACGCTCTCGCCGGACGCCCACTCGCAATATTCGTCGAACGACGGGATGCGCTCAGGTGCGTATTTGCCCGCGAAGCGCGCGGCGGCGTTGAACTGCCGCAGCTCGTCGAACGTGTGGTCGCAGATGCGGCCGGTGCCGTCGGTCGTGCGGTCGAGCCGCTCGTCGTGGATGACGACGAGGCGGCCGTCGCGCGTCTCATGCACGTCCATCTCGATCGCGTCGCAGCCGACCTTGACTGCCTCGCGGAACGAGAGCATCGTGTTTTCCGGATAAGCACCGCTGTAGCCGCGGTGTGCCATAACTTTCATGCAATTGTCTCCCTTAATAAATGAGATTCGGTATCAGCAGCGTGATGCCCGGAATGTACGTCAGCAGCAGCAGCGCAATGAGCAGCGCGATGATAAACGGCACACATTCCTTGATAAATTCCTGCATCTTGCAGTCCGTGATGGACACGCAGGTGAACATCATCGAGCCGAACGGCGGAGTCAGACCGCCGATCATGATGTTGACGTTGCAGACGATGCCGAAGTGCACCAGGTCGATCCCGGCGGCCTTCACGATCGGCACCATGAGCGGAGCGAGGATGATGAGCGCCGCGCCGCCCTCGAGGAACATGCCGACGATGAGCAGCACGATGTTCATGACCAGCAGCACGAGGAACTTGTTGCTGGCAAAGCTCGTCACGGCGTTGAGCAGCATGGTCGGGATGTTCTCCCAGTTGAGGTAGTAGCCGAACACGGTCGCCGACACGATGATGAGCATGACGGTGGCGGTGCCGGAGATGGTCTCGCGCAGGATGGGGATGAAGTGCTCCTTGCGCAGGCCCTTGTAGACGAACTTACCCACGATCAGGCAGTAGAGCACGCCCACACCGCCGGCTTCCGTCGGCGTGAAGATGCCGAAGCGCATGCCCATGATGATGCCCAGCGGGAAAAACAGCGCCCAGAAGGACTTGAGCGCCTGGCGGCCGATCTCGCCGAGCGTCGCACGGCGCGGGCGGGACGGCGCGTAGCCGCGCTTTTTGGAGATGATCGCCACGGCGATCATCAGCATCACAGCCATGAGCAGACCGGGGATGTAGCCGGCGGCAAAGAGCTGACCGACGGATGCACTGGCGATCAGGCCGTAGACGATGAGGTTGATGCCGGGCGGGATGATGGGCGTGACGCACGAGGATGCCGCCGTGATTGCGGCGGAAAAGCCCTTGCCGTAGCCGCGCTTTTCCATCTCGGGCACGAGCAGCTTGCACTCCATGGCGGCGTCGGCGTTGGCCGAGCCGGAGCAGCCGCCCATGAGCATGCTCAGCAGGACGTTGATCTGCGCAAGGCCGCCGGGCAGGTGACCGGTGAGCGCATCGGCGAAGTCCATCAGCCGCGCGCTGATGCCGCCGTAGTTCATGATCGAGCCGCACATGATGAAAAACGGGATCGCAAGGAACGGGAACGACTGCGTGGACGTGATGAACTTCTGCATCAGCAGGTACGGCACGGTCGTCGTGTCAATGAAGCCGAAATAGGTCAGTGCCGCGGCAAAGAGCGCGTAGGCGATCGGGATGCCCGTGAAATACAGCACGAGCGCGATGATGATCGGCAGGATCGAAAGGAACGTGCTCATGCGTCCACCTCCCCGTCAAGTTTGTTGCCGCTCTTGAGGTCTTTGATGAAAATGACGAGCGAGTAGATCGTCATCAGGCCGAAGCCGATGACCAGCGCCGTGTTGACCGCGCTGGACGGCAGCTTCGTGATCGGCATGCGCTTGATCCAGGACGACTGGATAAACTGCACGCTGAGCATCGTGATGTAGCCGTTGATGATCACGAGCAGGGCGCTGGTGATCAGGTGCACGGCCCTGCGCGCGCCGGCGGGCAGCTTCTCCACGAGCAGGTCAACGCCGACGTGCTGGTGCTTGCGGTAGGCGTAGGCCGCACCGATGAACACCGAGTACACGAAGCAGGAGGTGGCAATTTCCTCGCTCCAGACAATGATATAGTTAAACAGTTTTCGCGTGATCACGTTGACGATGACGAGCACGATCGTCACGATCATCATCGCGCCCGCGATATACGCGTCGAGATTTTTCAGTACTTTTTTCAAATTTGCTTCCCTCTGCTTTCTGTGGCTTTGCTCAGCAATGCCGGGTGTCCGGCAGCGTGTGCGGGACACCCGGCATAAAAAGCCGGTATGGGGCTTCCGGCCGTCAGTCAGCGCGCAGCGCTCACTTATTGGCCTGGCGGTACTCGGCGAGGATGGCCTGCGCCTGCTCGTAGAAGGTAGGCGTCACGCCGTCTTCCTTGACCATGCGATCAAACTCCGGCTGCACGGCGGCGCGGAACGCATCGACGTCGACCTCGTTGAACGAGCAGCCCTGCTCCTTCTCGAGCTTGGCCTTCGTCTCGGCAAAGGAGGCGTTGGTGAAGTCGGTCAGTTCCTTAGCGCCCTTGGTGAACTCTTCCTGGATGATGGTGCGGTACTCTTCCGGGATGCTGTTCCAGACCTTGGTGCTGATGTAGGCGCCGCAGGTGCCGACAAGGTGGTTGGTCAGGGACATGTTCTTGCACACCTCGGCGCTGCCGTTGGTGGAGTAAGCGTTCATGTTGCCTTCCAGACCGTCAATGACGCCCTGCTGCACGGCGGAGATCGTCTCGGAGAACGGCATGCCGGTGGGCGTGGCGCCCATGGCGGTGAGGCAGTTGATGTACATGGAGCTGTTGGGCACGCGGATCTTCATGCCCTTAAGGTCAGCGGGGGTCTTGATGACCTTATTGGTCTGCATGCAGCGCATGCCGACGTTGAAGTCGAGCGCGAGCACGTGGATGCCGTAGTTATCTTCGAGCTTCTGGCACATATTCTTTACCAGATCGGACTGGCAGACGTAGGAGTACTCATCGATGCTGTTGTACATCATGGGGCCGATGAGTGCTTCAAAGTCGATGTCGTAGTCGGCGAGGTAGGAGGGGTCTTCGCAGGCGATCCAGTCGGCGCCGTTGACGACCTGCTCGATGTTGTCCTTATAGACGGCGAGCTGGCTGGAGTCGTAGCACTGGATCTCGATCGCGCCGTTGGTGCGCTCCTTGATGCGCTGGGCGACCTGCTGCATCTCGATCGTGAGCTGCTCGGTCGGAGCAAAGACGTGGCTGAGCTTGAGCGTGAGGTGGTAATCATCGTTCGCGCCGGCCTTATCGCCGCCGCCGCCGCAGGCGCACAGTGCGAACACCATGGTCAGGGCGAGAAGCATCGCAACAATTTTCTTCAAGGTAGTTCCTTTCTGCTTAAAAAAGCGTTGAATTTTTCTCCGTCATTTTAACGGCTCTCTACATTGAATGGTAGCATTTATGTTCAATGCCGTCAATATGGGCAGAAATTTTGCTTGCTATTTTTCTGTTTTCGCTATATACTCCTCGTAGAAATTGGTGAAACTGCAAAGGCGAAGCGCCCTTTTTTCACTGAAAAATGCTTAAATTTTCAACATATGCGCTGTCATCTGTTCTCTACCGGAGGTGCCTATGAGCAGCAAACCCACCCTGCGCGACATCGCCGAGGCGACCGGTGTTTCCACCGCAAGCGTCTCCATGATCCTCAACGGAAAATCGCTGGAGCGCTTTTCCTCTCAGCGCGTGGCGAGCGTTCTGGCTGAGGCCGAGCGCATCGGCTACCGCACGCCGTCCGCCCGCTGCTCCGGCAAGCAGATCGCCGTCCTCTCGCCGTCGGTCTCCAACCCCTACCACACCAAGATGATCACCGGCATCGACGCGGCAGCGCACGCCGCTGGGTATCACACCGCGATCTACAACACCTATTGGAATCCCCGCACGGAGAGCCACCTGCTCGACTCGCTCGACTATTCGCGCGTGGCCGGCATCATCTTCGCCATGACGCCGACGCAGACGGCCAAGGTGCGCGAGCTGAGCCGCCGCGTGCCCATCGTCGCCGTCGGCGACCGCGTCACGGACTGCGGCATCGACACCGTGGACGTGGACAACTTCGGCGCGGCGCAGCTCGTGGCCAAGCACCTCATCGACCTCGGCCACAAGCGCATCGCCTACCTGTCCACGGCGCTCAACGAGCACCACGTCTCCCGTATGCGCCGCGGCGAAGGGCTGCAGGAGGCCTACCGCCTCTGGTGTCCGGAGGGCAGCGTGACCATCTGCTCGCACGTCAACTCCCTCGAGGCGGAGATCACCACGCCCGACCTCGAGTACCGCTCGGGAATGGAGCTGGCCTACAAATGCCTGCGCAACGACAAGATCACCGGCATCGTCGCCATCAATGACATGGTGGCCTTCGGCGTGCTCGACGCGCTGCAGCGCGAGGGCTACCGCGTGCCGGAGGATTTCAGCCTCTGCGGGTTTGACAACGTCACGACCTCGGGCTATCAGCGCATCCAGCTCACGACCGTGGACAACAACACCTTCAGCCACGGCAAGAGCGCCTTCAACCTGCTGCTCGAGCGCATCGAGGGCGGGCTCAACAGCCGCGAGGATCAGCCGATCAACCGCGTGGAATACCGCAGCCGGCTCATCGTGCGCGGCAGCACCGGCAAGCCGCGCAGCGGCGGCCTGTAACCAACTCAGAAAGGAATCGCATCTATGGCGTCCGTACTCTCCTACCTGCGTGAACTGAATATCGTCACGATGATGCTGCGCATCCTCCTCGCCGTGCTCTGCGGCGGGCTGATCGGGCTTGAGCGCGAGCGCAAAAACCGCCCCGCCGGTTTTCGCACCTATATGCTCACGGCGCTCGGCGCAACGCTCACCGTGCTGCTGAGCCTGCAGCTCGACCAGATGCTCCACGGACCGTGGCGCGAGGTCGCCGAGAGCATCGGCGCGACGCAGGACGTGTCGCGCTTCGGCGCCGAGGCCGCAAAGGGCATCGGCTTTCTCGGCGCGGGCACGATCATCATCACCGCCCGCCAGCAGGTCAAGGGTCTGACCACCGCCGCCGGACTCTGGGCGAGCGCGTGTCTCGGTCTCGCCATCGGCGCGGGGTTTTATGCCTGCGCGTTCATCTGCATCGCCTACATGGCGGCCTGTATGTACCTGCTGCCCCCGCTGGAGCAAAAGCTCACCCGCCGGGCGCACCACATCAACATCAGCCTCGAGATCGAGCGCATGGAGCACCTCGGCGCGATCGTCACGCATCTGCACGACGAAAACGTCCGCATTTTCGACTTTGAGGTCAACCGCAACGGCACGGGCCCGCTGGCGAGCTTCCTGTGCCAGTTCAGCGCCATCCTGCCCGAGCGGCGCGACCACCCCGAGCTGCTGGCCGAGCTGTCGGCGCTTGAGGGCGTCATCCTCATCGAAGAGATCTGAGAAAGGAGGCTGTACCATGCTGCATTGTTTTGATCCCATCCGTGATATGACCTTCTGGGCGATCCTCGCCCGCCTGACGCTGGCTGTCATCTGCGGCGGTCTGATCGGCGCAGAGCGCGAGGTCAAGCGCCGTCCCGCGGGCTTCCGCACACACATTCTCATCTGCCTCGGCTCCGCCATCACGACGCTCACGAGCCAGTACCTGCTCTTCCAGCACCTGTTTAACGACATTGCGCGTCTCGGCGCGCAGGTCATCTCCGGCATCGGCTTTGTCGGCGCGGGCACGATCATCGTCACGCGCGACAAGCGGGTCAAGGGTCTGACCACCGCCGCCGGACTCTGGGCCGCGGCCATCATCGGCCTTGTCTGCGGCGCGGGCTATGCCGAGTGTGCCATCTTCGCCACGGCCGTCGTGCTGCTGGTCGAGGTGGTGCTCGTGCGGCTGGAGATCCGGCTCACGAGCAAGAGCACCGATCTCACGCTCTACATCGAGTACGCGCACGCCGTGTGCATGGAGTCCGTGCTCGCCCTGCTGCGTAAGCGCAGCATCCGCATCGACAATCTCGAGATCAGCCGCATTGCGGACAGCGACGCCCCCGACGCGCCGCACCACTACTGCGCGCTCATCCCCATCCACAGCCGCACTCCGCTGCGGCCGGGCGACCTGCGCGGCGACCTGACCGCGCTGCCGGACATGCTGGCCGTCGAGGAAATGTAACGAAAACGAACACAGGGGCGGACGCCGTATGGCGTCCGCCCCTGTGGCTGTCAAAAAGTGTTACTTTTTGACAAAGGAGTTTGCGGCCTGACTGCAGCGCACGCGCTGTCCGCCGGAGGCGGACGGCGCGCACGTTTGCAGGCCGAGCGGTATTTTCTCCGCCGCGCATGTCGCCGGAGAAAATGATTGAACTTTCTTTCGCCGCTCCGGCGGCGAAACTCTGCGAGGCTTTTGACAAGCAATCGGGGGCGGGCGCCGCATGGCGTCCGCCCCCGGTTGTTCTTCAAGATGTTTTGCGGCGTTTTCTCAGCGCAGCGTGCCGAGATAGCCCTCGAGGATCAGGCTCGCCGCGACGGCGTCGACCGTCTGGCGGTGCTTTTTCTCCTTGCGGCCGTTGGCGTGCAGGATGCCGTGCGCCTCGATGGAGCTGCGCCGCTCGTCCCAGAGCACGACCTCCAGCCCCGTCACCTCCGTGAGCAGGTGCGCGACGGCGCGGCTCTTTTCCGCGCGCGGGCCTTCCGTGCCGTCCATATTCTTCGGCAGCCCGAGCACGATGCGCTCCACGCCCTCGGTGCGCACCACGTCCGCGATCGCCGCGACCGCACGCTCCAGATTCCACTCCGTGAGCGTCCATGCCCGGCCGCAGAGCGTGGCCGAGGCGTCCGAGAGCGCCAGCCCGATGCGCGCGTCGCCGTAATCAATGCCCAGAATTCTCATCATGTTCCCTCCGCAGATAGGTTCGGATCGCGCCCGCCATATACAGTGAGCCGACCGCGCAGATGACATCGTCCTCCCCCGCCTGCGCGAGCGCGAGCGCCGCCGCCTGTGCGGGGTCGGGGCAGACCGTCACCGGTTTTCCAAAGCGCTGCAAATACGCCCCCAGCTCCGCCGCCGGCAGTGCGCGCGGCGAGAGCGGCGTTGCCGCGATGTAGGACGCGGCATACGGGTCGAGCGGCGCGATCAGATCGGGGTAGTCCTTATCCGCGAGCACACCCACGAGCAGCGTGATGCGCCGGCCGGGGAAATAGCGCGCGAGATTGTCCGCCACCGTCTGCGCGCACTGCGGGTTGTGCCCGCCGTCAAGCACGAACCACGGCGCGCGCCGCAGCACCTCAAACCGCGCCGGCCAGCGCACCTGCGCCAGCCCCGCGTGCACGGCCGCATCCGGGATGCGCCAGCCGCGTGTGCACAGCGCCGCCACCGTCTCGAGCGCGACGGCCGCATTGCGCAGCTGATGCCTGCCGAGCAGCGGCAGGTCATACACCGCGCCGCGATAGGAAAAGCGCTGCCCGTCGACGCTGTCGCGCAGCGGCTCGATGGCGTCCGCGTCCACCTCCGTGAGCGGGATGTCCAGCCGGGCGCACGTCTCGTGCAGCACCGCGCGCACCTCCGTCGTCTGCGGATAGCTGACGGCGCACGTGCCAGGCTTGAGGATGCCCGCCTTCTCGCGCGCGATCTGCGCGAGCGTGTCGCCGAGGATCTCCGTGTGATCCAGACCGATGTTCGTGATGACGGCGCACGCCGGCGCGCCGATGACATTCGTCGCGTCCAGCCGCCCGCCGAGCCCGACCTCTAACACCACGACATCGCAGCCGCGGCGCTGAAACCAGAGCATGGCCGCCGCCGTCACAAGCTCAAACTCCGTCGGCTGGTCGTCCATGGCCGCAATGCACGGCTGCAGCGTCTCGCACGCGGCAGCAAGCTCCGCATCCGGGATCGGCTGCCCGTTTACCTGCATACGCTCGGCGAATTGCTCAAGAAACGGGGACGTGAACAGCCCCGTCGTATAGCCCGCCGCCTGCAAGACGGCCGCGAGCATCGCCGCCGTGCTGCCCTTGCCGTTCGTGCCCGCGATGTGCACGAATTGCAGCGTGTCCTGTGGGTCGCCGATGCGGTGCAGCAGCTCGCGCACGCGCGACAGCCCCGGACGGGATCCGCGCCACTCGACGCCCTGGATCAGCGCCCGCGCCTCTTCTATGGTCATTACGCAGTACCTCCCGCGTGAAAAAATCAAACGGAAAAATTATAGCACATTTCATGCCGCGCGGCAACCTGCGCCCTTGCAATTTGCCCACGGCGGGAGTAAACTATAAAATGCTCGCTTTTTCGCCGGTTTTCTCCGGTTTTCTAATTTTTGCCCAAGGGTGGTATGCGTATGGATAATTTCATCATTTCTGTCAATGCGATCCTGCCGATGTTCCTCGTGATGGCGCTCGGCTACGGCGCGCGCTGTCTCGGCTGGATTCGCCGGGAGGAGATCGCAAACATCAACAAGGTCGCCTTCCGCATCTTTCTGCCGTGCCTGCTGTTTTATAATGTGTACTGCTCCGATCTGTCCGGCTCGTTTGACCCGCTGCTGATCGCCTATGCCGCCGGCGGCGTGCTGCTGTCGTTTGCACTCGCGCTCGGCTACACGCTGCTCACGGAAAAGCTGCCGGAGCGCCGCGGCGTGATGATCCAGGGCATGTTTCGCAGCAACTACGTCATCATGGGCATCCCCGTGGCGACGGCGCTGCTCGGCGCGGATCAGCTCGGCACGGTCTCGATCCTAATTGCGATCATTGTGCCGATCTTCAACATGATGTCCATCATCGTGCTGGAGGTATTCCGCGGTCAGAAGCCGAAGCCGCTGCACATCCTCGGCCAGATCGCAAAAAACCCGCTCGTCATCGCCTCCGTGCTCGGCGTGCTGGTGCTGGCGGCAAATATCCGCCTGCCGTACATCCTTGAAAAGACGGTGCAGAGCGTGAGCGGCATCGCCTCGCCCCTGCAGCTGTTTTTGCTCGGCGCGTTTTTCCAGTTCTCCGGCCTGCGGCGCTATGCGCGCGAGCTCACGGCTGTCGTGGCAGCAAAGCTCGTCGTGTTCCCGGCGCTGTTTCTGGGGCTCGGCGCGCTGCTCGGCTTCCGGGATGCGGCGTTCGTGTCGCTGCTGGGTGTGTTCGCCTCGCCGACCGCCGTCAATTCCTTCACCATGGCGCAGCAGATGGGCGGCGACGCAGAGCTTGCGGGCGACACCGTCGTCGTGACCTCGGCCGTGAGTATGCTGACGATGTTTTTGTGGGTCTTTTTGTTCAAATCCCTCGGGATGTTCTGAGCGTCCGGGCTTCACAAATCGGATGAAATGGCGTATAATATTTTATTACGCAACAATTCATCATGATATAAAGAGGGCAACACCATGAATTTTCGAATGATCGGGCAGGTCATCGGCCGCGTGCTGTGCATTGAGGCCGCGCTGATGCTCCTGCCGATGGTCGCGGCTTTGGCATACGGCGAGACGCCGGCGCCGTTTCTGATCACGATCGCCATCACCGGCGGCATCGGGCTGGCCATGTGGCGCGTGCGCGCAAAATCCGGCGGCATGACCGCGCGCGACGGCTTTTTGATCGTCGGTCTGTCGTGGATCGCCATGTCGCTGTTCGGCGCGCTGCTGTTCGTGCTCACGGGCGACATCCCGAACTACATCGACGCCCTGTTTGAGACGATCTCGGGTCTGACCACGACGGGCGCAAGCGTCGTCACGGCGCCGGAGGAAATGACCCGCGGCGGCATGTTCTGGCGGCTGTTCACGCACTGGATCGGCGGCATGGGCATCCTCGTGTTCGTGCTGGCCGTTCTGCCCATGAGCGGCAACCGCTCGATGCACATCATGCGCGCCGAGGTGCCCGGACCGACGGTCGGCAAGCTCGTGCCGCGCATCCGCAAGACTGCCTCCATCCTCTACCTGCTATACATCGCGCTCACGCTCGTGGAGATGGTTCTGCTCATCGCCGGCGGCATGAGCTTTTACGATGCGCTGCTGCACGCGTTCGCCACCGCCGGCACCGGCGGCCTGTCCACGCGCGCGCTGAGCATCGGCTACTACAACAGCGCCTATATCGACATCGTCGTGGGCGTGTTCATGATACTCTTCGGCGTCAACTTCAGCCTGTATTACCTCATTCTGCTCGGCAACATCCGCACCGCGCTGCGCAACGAGGAGCTGCGCTGGTTCCTCGGTGTGATCGCCTTTGCCGTCATCACGATCGCATTTGACATCCGCAATCTCTACGGCGGCGTCGGCCATGCGCTGCGCTATTCGTTCTTCCAGGTCACATCGATCATCTCTACGACCGGCTTTGCCACCGCGGACTTCAATCTCTGGCCGGAATACTCCAAGTTCCTGCTCGTGCTGCTGATGTTTGTCGGCGGCTGCGCCGGCAGCACCGCCGGCGGTCTGAAGCTCTCGCGCGTGATGCTGCTGTTCAAATCCTGCACGATTGAGGTCAAGAAGATGCTGCGCCCCCGCTGCGTGGAAAATGTCCGTCTCGACGGCAAGCCGGTCGACGGGCAGACGGTCTACAACGCCATGACGTTCTTCACGTTCTACATCATCATCCTGCTCATCGCCGGGCTGATCGTGTCGCTCGACGGGCTGGACTTCACGACGAATTTCACCGCCGCACTCTCGTGCCTGTCCAACGTCGGACCGGGGCTCTCCCTCGTCGGTCCGACCGGGAGCTTTGCCATCTTCTCGCCGCTGAGCAAGATCGTGCTCATGATCTGTATGCTGCTCGGCCGTCTGGAGATCTTCCCGCTGCTGCTGCTGTTCGTGCCGTTCACTTGGCGCTGGAAGTGAGCGCAGACCCCGGATGCCCCATTTGGATAACGATGACCCCCGCTGCGCAAGACGCGTCTTGCGCAGCGGGGGTTTCCTATGCCGCGGCTCTGAGGCGCAGCCGGTACTCGGCAGGCGGGCAGCATTGCGCTGCCGTCAGGCCGCAATCCCTTCTTCAAAAAGGTAATACTCTTTTGATAGCAACAACCCCGCAGGCTCTTGCCCGCGGGGTGACGGCTCAGCTTGTTCAAAAACCTCGTAGAGTTTCGCCGCCGCAGCGGCGAAAGAAAGTCCGATCATTTTCTCCGGCGACATGCGCGGCGGAGAAAATACCGCTCGGCCTGCAAACCCTTTCGTCAAAAAAGTAATACTTTTTGACAGCAACAACCCCGCAGGCGATTGCCTGCGGGGTTGCCTCTCTATGACGCTGCAAGCGCAGCGGTCAAATTTGAACTTTGGGACGCCGGAGAGTTGCGCCTTCGTCAGATCACTCCGACAGCTCAGCCTTCTTCTCGGCGGAGAGCTTCTTGATCTTCGGGATGCCCCAGATGAACGCCGGGAGCACAACAACGATCAGTGCATAGTAGCCGTCATAGCCATAGATCTTGGAGATGATGGTCGACAGGCCGAGCAGGGAAACCGCATAGCACAGGCCGATGACGACCAGACCGACGATGACGCTGCGCACAGCCTTGCTCTTGATGGCGCTCGGGAAGCAGTGGCCCTCGAAGCGCTGGATCATGGAGTAGACCAGCGTGACGGACGTGGACACGAACGCGCAGAACAGCAGGATGGTGTACACGACGAACAGCCAGGTGTAGCCGCTGCCCATGAGGGTGACGACGCTCTGGTTGGGGAGCTTCATGACATCGCCGATGTGGCGGGCTGCAATGCTGGCGACAGTGTCGACGCCAACGCTCTTGATGGTGCAGAGGATCGGGTACCAGCGCAGCAGCATGGCGCCGGAAGCGGCGAGCGCGCCGCCGTTCATGAGCCAGCCGAGGATGCTCGCGCGCTTGACGCCCTTGTGCGTCAGCTCGGTGGAAGCGGCGATCATGGCCGGGACAGACACGCACTGGAAAGCAGCGTACACAAACACGCCGCGCCAGACGCCCTCGAGGCCCTTCTGGGCAGTGACTTCGGAGATTGCCGGGATGGCCGCGTAAGCCGCGTTCTCAGTGGCGAGCTCCTGAGTGACCGCATCGATCGGAACGACGAAGCCCATGACGACCAGGATCGCGGTGACGATCAGGATCGCGGTGGAAAGAACGGTGGAAGCCTTGATGATCAGGTCAACGCCGAAAATCGACAGAAGGATCAGCAGGGCGATGATGACGAGGTTGCAGATGATGTCGGGCAGGTCGATGAGGCTCTTGACGATACCGCCGGCGCCGTCAACGCAGGACGCGACCGCCGCGAGGATGATGATGATGTAGAAGATCTCGAAGAAGACTTCCATCCACGGCTTCGGATACAGGGCGCGGTAGGTGTCCTTGTAGTTGTCGAAACCGCTGAGCTTGGCAAACTTCATCATGATGTACATGACAACGGCCAGAATGCCCATGGCCAGAAGCGGGAAGATGGCCGCAGTCCAGCCGTACTGGACAAAGTAGTTCACGACCTGGTTGCCGGTCGCAAAGCCGGCGCCCACGTGCGTGCCGAACCAGACGGACGCCACGGTAAAGGCGGCTGCCCAGCTGCTCTTGAGCTTTTTGTTATCCATTTTTTACCTCTTTCTTTTCTCTGTTTGCTTTTCTCTTTTACTCTCTATTTCAAACCCGCCGCGTGCTCTCCTACAAACGCGGCAGGCTTCGAAATCATCATCCCTGTGTTAATTTATGAACAAGTCATTAACAACTCAGGATAGTAAATTTATAATTCTCTCACGTGCAAAAGTCAATAACAGCCTCTTCCAATCCCCAACATTTCCCGAAAATCGTCGATATGCACAATTTCTTGCGCGAATTTTTATGCACTCTGGATCTGGCGTTTTTGTAAAAATTCGCGTGATTTTAGCGCTTTGGCAGAAAGAAAACAGTTGCGGCATCTGCTCTTTCGTGCTATCATAACAATGCTGAGAGGTCAAGTCTTTTGTCTATTTGCTGACAAACGGCTTTGGCATTTTCTTGACACAGGATTTTGTCCCCGGAAGGCGCGATTGATGAATTTTTAACCATCATTTCTGCGTACACATTCACTGCTCTGCATGAAACACGGAGGAAACGCAGAACCATGAAGCTCGTAACATTCGAAACCAACGGCCACAGCGCCGTCGGTCTGCTCAATGCGGACGCGACCGCCGTGCACCCCGTGCCCGGCTGCGCGGATATGCAGGCGCTCATCGACCTCTGGCCGGTGCTGGACACGGCTGCCGTGCTGCGCAGCGCCGCGCTGCCGCTCGAGGACGTGCGCCTGCTCGCTCCGATCCCCCGCCCGGCGCAGGACGTGATCTGCCTGGGCATCAATTATTTTGACCACGCCAAGGAGAGCGAGTGCGTCGCCGGCAAGGGCGTCAAAGCGCCGGACACGTTCCCGATCTATTTTTCCAAGCGCGTACACGAGGCCGTCGCCCCCGGCGGCGACATCGACAGCCACAGCGACATCGTCACTGACCTCGACTACGAGGCGGAGCTGGCCGTCGTGATCGGCAAGTGCGCCTATAACGTCAGCGAGGCGGACGCGCTGGACTATGTGTTCGGCTGCACCATTTTAAATGATGTGAGCGCGCGCACGATCCAGAACCAGCACAAGCAGTGGTATCGCGGCAAAAGTCTCGATGGCTTTACGCCGATGGGCCCGTGGATCGTGACGCCGGATGAGTTTGACGTGCGCGAGCCGCGCCGCATCCAGAGCCGCGTCAACGGCGAGCTGCGGCAGGACAGCACCACGGACCGGATGATCTTTCACGTCGCCTATGTCATCGCCGAGCTCAGCCGCGGCATGACCCTGCGCCCCGGCACGATCATCTCCATGGGCACGCCCGCCGGCGTGGGCATGGGCTTTGACCCGCCGAAATGGCTGCGCCCGGGCGACGAGGTCGCCTGCAGCATCGAGGGCATCGGCACCCTCACCAACACCGTTCGGTAACCCGCCGTCAGGCAATGCCTGCGACGGCCGAAGATATCGCAAACAGAATCAGAAAAAGGAGAAATCACCATGAAATTTGCTATGTATGGTTCCGGCGCTGCCGGCAGCGTCTTCGCTTCCTACCTGCGCAAGGGCGGTGCGGACATCATCCTCATCGACCGCTACGAGGCGCACATGAAGAAGGTCGCCGAGGAAGGTATGCACTTCACCATCCACCAGGAGGAAGACGGCGGCTATAAGGATTACGATTACCAGCTCAAGGGCTTCCGCACCTACATCACCGCTGCCGACGCGGCTGCGGCTGAGGGCAAGGTCGACGTCATCATCTACATGACCAAGGCGACCCAGCTCGAGCAGGCCATTCAGGACTCCCTGCCCGTCGTCGGCGACAGCACCGTCGCGGTCTCCCTCATCAACGGCCTCGGCAACGACGACAACCTCTTCAAGGTCTTCCCGAAAGAGCGCTGCATCATCGGCTCCGGCGTGCTGGGCACGGCGCTGCCCGAACCCGCACACTGCGTGTCCACCCCGGCCGGCGGCGTGCAGATGAACTTTGGCGGCGCTGTCCGCTCCGAGCTCAACGACGCGGCCTGCGCCGAGATGCTCAAGTGCTACCGTGACGGCGGCTGCGACGCCTACTGGCGTGACGGCGAGCCGGGCACCGACAACAACATCTACAAGTTCATCTGGAAAAAGGTCTGCGTGAATGCCACCGTCAACACCGTGTGCGCCGTCCTGCGTCTGAAGATCGGCGAGGTCGAGGCGGATCCGTTCGGCCAGTGGCTGTTCCACAGCGTCATCCGCGAGACCTGCGCGGTCGCAACCGCCAAGGGCGTGCCGATGGATGCGGACGAATTCATCGCCCACGATCATCAGGACATCGTCACCAACATCGCCGACTACTATCCGTCCATGTGCCAGGATATGCTCTTCAACCACCGCCAGACCGAGATCGACGTGCTCAACGGCAAGATCGCCGAGTACGGCGAGCAGCTGGGCATCGACACCCCGGTGTGCAAGGTCCTGTCTCAGGTCGTGCGCTGCATCCAGGGCAACTACGACAAGCAGTACCTGAAGTAAGTTCACCCCGTTTTTTCGCTGCCGGCCGGGCACCAACCGGCCGGCAGTTTGCTAAGGAGGCAACCGCATGAAAATCGCAATGATCGGCTCCGGCGCTGCCGGCAGCGTCTTTGCCGCCTACCTGCGCAAGGGCGGCGCCGAGCTCTGGCTCGTCGACAAGTACAAGGCGCACATGGACAAGATCGCAGCCGACGGGCTGGTCTTCCGCACGCCGGAGGGCGAAGAGGTGCTCACGGGCTTTCACACGAGCGCGACCGCGCGCGACATCGGCACGATGGACATGGTCATCCTCATGGTCAAGGCCACGCAGACGGAGGACGTCATGGCCGACACCATGCCCTGCATCGGACCGGAGACGGCGGTCGTGTCGCTGCAAAACGGTCTCGGCAACGACGAGGTGCTCGCGCAGTTCGTAGACGCCGACCGCATCCTCTACGGCAGCGGTCTGATCGGCACGGAGCTGGCCGGCCCCGGCGTGTGCGTGAGCAAGCCGGAAAAGGGCATCCAGATGCACTTCGGCGCGGTGCGCAACAACCCGAAGGCCGACGCCGCCGGCAAGGCGCTCGAGGCGTGCTTCCGCGCGGGCGGCTGCAACGCGAGCTTTGACGAAGACGTGCGCCCGTACATCTGGAAAAAAGTCATCGCCAACAGCGGCTACAACGGCGTGAGCGCCGTCATGCGCCTGAAGGTGAAGGAAACGTTCGCCGACCCCTATGGGCACGACATCGTCATGCACGTCTGGAAAGAGGGCTGCGCCGTCGCGCAGGCGCTCGGCATCGGCGATCTCTGGCCGCTGATGGAAAAGGAGGAGCCGAACATCGTCGCAAACCTCGGCAACTACTATCCGTCCATGGCGCAGGACGCCGTGCTGCACCAGCGCCAGACGGAGATCTCGGTGCTCAACGGTGCGATCGCGCGCTACGGCGCACGGCTCGGCGTGCCGACCCCGTTCAACACCGTCATCACGCAGGTCATCTCCTGCATCCAGAATAACTACGACAAGCAGTATCTCGGCTGAGGCAGCGCACGGAAGCTGGCATCGAGCCCGACAAAACAAATCCCCTCCGTATGCTTTCCCGCATACGGAGGGGATTTCTATGCACGGCGCAGCCGTCAAAAACTACGCACTCAGGATGCGCCGGATCTGGTCAAGGCTCTCGGCAAAATAGATGCCCTCCTGCCGTGCTTCGGACGACAGCCCCTTTTCGATCATCTGCTCCAAAAGTGCCTGCAGCGCATTGTAGTAACCGTTCAGGTTGTAGAGAATGCACGGCGCGTCCAGATGCTTCAAAGACACCTTGGACATGACCTCTGCGATCTCCTCCAGTGTTCCCGTGCCGCCGGGGAAGGCAATAAAGGCATCGCCGAGCTCGATCATCCTGCGTTTGCGCTCCGCCATGTCCTCGGTCACGATCAGCTCGGTCAAGCCGTCGTGCTGAAATTCGCTTTCGATGAAGCAGCGCGGCTCGACGCCGGTCACTGCGCCGCCGGAGAGCAAAACGCTGTCCGCAATCGCGCCCATCAGCCCGGATCTGGAGCCGCCGTAGACCAGCGCGTTTCCGCTGCTGCCGATCCACGTCCCCAACTCTTCGACCGCTTTTCGCAGGCCGGGATCGTTGCCTTCGTTCGCGCCAAGATAGACGGTAATATTCACATCGAGTCCCTCCGATCATGTTCCTGTCGGTATAAAAACGGCAGTCAGGCTTTTTGCCTGACTGCCGGCAGGTACGCACCGTTTGTATTATACGCAGCCGAGGATCGCCTGTCAACGGGATCGGCGCTTGCGGACATCTGTGCATCCGGCCTGCGCAGCTGCACCGGTTTTCAGGCGGCGTGCTCGCCCGGCTTTTTGCGCTCGCCGCCGAACAGATACCGCGCGGCCGGATAGAACAGCGAAACGGCCGCCAAGATCCACGCGCCCGGATCTGCGAAGCACAGCGCGATGTACGCGCCCACGGAGGCCGACGCGTCGATCGCCCCGCCGTTGACGAGCCTCGGCAGGAAGGCGCAGATCAAAACACGCGCGATCAGCTCGGCGCAGCCGGCGACCAGCGTAAACTCCGCATGACCCACACCCTGCACGCCGGAGCGAAAGACGAACAGGACCATCAGCGCAAAATACATGGACAGATCCACATACAGATACAGGTTGCCATAGCGGATCGTGGCCGCCGTGATCTTATCCGCGCTCATAAACAGATACTGATATGCGCCCCGGACCGTCAGGAGCATACCGATGCCGCCAAGGATCAGATACATAGCGAGCCCGATCAGCAGGCTCTTGACCGTTCCGCGCCGGATCCTGTCCTGTCTGCCCGCGCCCAAATTCTGCGCGTTGAAGCTGACGATCGCAGTGCTGAGCGCATTCATCGGGCACATCAGGAAGTTGTTGAGCTTGTTGGCCGCGCCGAATCCGTTCTGGGCGGGGTTTCCGGCCGCCATGATGCCGTCCGGTCCGATGTCAAAGCCGACCAGTGCGCGCTGCATCACGATGATGCCGATCGCCAGCACCGAAAACTGAAGCCCCATCGGCAGCCCCTGACTCAGGTGCTGCGCATACACGGAGACCTCCGCGCGAAAATCCTGTCTGGAAAGATGGAGCTCCGGATATTTTCCGAAGGCGTACATCAGGCACAAGAGCGCGCTCACTGCCTGTGCCAGCACGGTGGCAGCCGCCGCGCCGATGACCCCGAGCCGGAACGCGAGGATGAACAGCAGGTCGAGCCCGATGTTCAGCACGGTGGAAAACAGCAGGAACATGAGCGGTGTTGTTGAATCCCCCAGACTGCGCAAGACAGAGCAGATCAAATTGTAATAGAGCTGCGCAAAGATCCCGATGAAGATGACCAGCGAATACTGATATGCCGCCCTCCAAACGCCGGGGTTTGCCTCGGACAGGCCGATAAACCGGAGCAGGGGCTTGAGTGTCAGCACGGCGACACCGGTCAGCGCAAGCGACAAGACACCGCCGAGAACAAGCTGCGCCGCAAAGGAGCTGCGGACTCTGACCCGATCGCCGCGCCCCGCCGCGATGGAGGTGATGACCGAGAAACCGGCGGTGCAGCCGACCGCGAACTGCAGGAATATGATCAGGATCGGAAACACATCGTTCACGCCCGCAATGTCATCGACACCGAGCGTCTGCCCGCAGATTGCGGCATCGCTGATCGTGTAGATCTGCTGAAGCAGATAGGAGAGAATGATTGGCACGGAAAACCTGAAGATCACCCATCCTTCGTCGCCGGAAAGCAGATCGACCGACGACTTTTTTCTGCGGTGCAGCATCATGATTCCCTCCACCCTCATTCGCCGCCGGATGCCCCGCTTGCGTGTTCCCGTTCGCGGCTTTTTGTGCCGCCGCAAGACGAACCCCGGCAAAAATCGACCGTAATTTTTCTTACGCACGCAGTTATACCGCAAGACTTGTGAACATTTCTACCACAGCGCCCCGCAGATGTGGAAAATTTCTGCCGCGCCCCTGCGCCTCTGACGGGCAGCGCGGCCGCGCAGCTCTCCTTGCCGGGAAGGCATCCCTCTCGGCAGCATCAAACGCCCCCTGTGCCGCAGCACAGGGGGCGTCCGCTATGATTTGGAGTTTTCGTCAGCGCAGTGCGCTCACTTGCCGGGGTACTTCTGCGCCAGCTCTTTTTCAAGGGCGTCCCAGTCACGCGGCGGGTTGATCTTCGTCCACGTCTCGGGCGACTTGTTGTCCACACGCTCATAGTCGTGGCTGTTCGTGGCCTCCTGCACGTCGGCGTAATACCATGCCGTCGTGTCGCTGTTGTCCGGCCAGGTGATCATATCATCCGGCAGCAGATGATCCTTATCCGGTGTGCGGAACAGGACGCGGTTGAGGATCGCCATGACCTCGGCGCGCGTGATGTAGTCATTCGGGCGGAACTTGCCGTCGTCATCACCGCTGACCAAGCCGAGCGCAGCCGCACGGTTGATGTAATCGCGTGCCCAGGAATTGGAGATGTCGCTGAAGGCATCGTCCGAGACCTCCGGTGCGTGGAAGAAGCCTGCCGCAACGGTCGCAAACTCGGCGCGCGTGATCTTGTTGTTCGGGCGGAACGTGCCGTCCGGGTAGCCGATCATCATGCCGGCATTGCTCATCGTCGCAATGCGGTTGCTGTACCAGCGGTTCGGCAACACATCGGTGAAGGAGTCGTGCGTGCTCCAGACCTGCTCACGGGCGTCATCCTGCAGCAGGCAGAAGAAGATCGTTGCGACCTCGGCGCGCGTGATGTCGCCCTGCGGGCGAACCGTACCGTCCGGATAACCGCTGACGTACGAGAAGTGGTCAGCGCGCTCCAGCGGCGGAGGCGGCAGCTCGTTGTCCTCGGCAGAGAAGACGAACTTAATGTGCGCGGCCGCTTCCTGGAAGGCGTTGCCCATCGCGGGGTCGATCTCAATGGTCACGTCCAGCTTGACCGGGTCTTTCTTCGGGAAGACCTCGGCAACGAGGACGTTGCTCTTGAGTCCGTCGGCCGCGTCGAGCTGGTCGAAGAGGCTCGCGTTCTTGTTGGTTGCGAGCACCTTGCCGTCCTGCGACACAGTCATGTGGATGTGTCTGAGCACATCGCTGTACTTGATGGCAGCGCCCTCCTTGGCGGAGGCGTCGCCGTCGATCTCGGCGCGGAGGTAGACCTTCGCGCCCTGCACGCCGTTGGCGCTGTCGGCCTTGACACAGATGGTCTGCGTGAGGCTGTCGCCGGGCATGCAGTTGGAGAAGTTTGCAAACAGGTCTGTCGCCGAGCCCTTGCCGGTGTTGGTAAAGGCAAAGCGCGCGTCGTGGCCGTCGTTGCCGTCATAATAGGTGACGGTGGGGAGCTTTTCCTCGCCCGTCGCCCAGATGCCCAGCCCCGCGGCCAGCGCGACCACCAGCACGAGGGCGACGATCATGGTAAGCTTTTTGTGTTTCATACCGCTGCCCTCCTTATGGTGTCACGACCGGCGCCGGGACTGCCGGAGTCAGGTTGCCGTTCTCAACCTTGACCGCCCTCCACGCGCCTTCCACAGCCGCGCTCGGCGCGGCCTGAATGCTCTCGGCCAGCACCGTCACCTCGAGGTGACAGCCCTTGGGCGCATTCTGCTGCGTGATGGGATCTTTCAGCAGGTTGGTCGTTACACCGTCGTTCGCCGCGACCGGCATCTGATAGTAGTAGATGCCGTCAGAACCGAGGAACCAGCTGTTGTCACTGTTGAGTGTGACATTCGGCAGGTTGTCGCCGGAAACGATGTTTCCGGTGGTATTATCCACCCAGTTCATGACCAGCTTGACGCGGACATAGGACACGGCCGTGCCGGTGTTTATGACGGCGATGCTCTTTTTCTGTCCGCCTGTCACGTCCTCATCAATCTTGATCTCGGATTTGGCCGCCGTGAAGGTGTTCTCCACGGGGTCGGTGCTCGCCTTGAGCAGGGCGAACGTCGTGCCGACGGCCAGCGCGAAGATCAGGCACAGGGAGAGGATGAGCGCGGTCTTTCTCCCGCCTGAACCGTTAAAGATACGTTTCATATGTCATCCCTCCTGTTCAGTTTTTCTGCTCGGCACTGCCGCTGATCCAAGTGTTGATCACGTCGGCAATGCTCGTGAGCCAATTGGGCTTGCTGTACGTGTTGGTGACCGCGACCATGGCGCTGGACACTTCGCTGCTGAGCGTGGCCGTCTTGTCATTGCCATCAACGACGCTGTAGCTCCACGACCAGTTTGTATCCTCAGTGACCGTGTACTTGCCGACGGCCAGACCGGTGATGGTCTTTTTGCCGCCGTCCTTGAGCACGATGGTGGTCACGACCTTACCGGCGCTGTCCTTCACGTCGAACACAAACGTCTGGTTCGGGTTCGCACCCTCACCCTCGACGGTCTTGGAGATCGTCAGGCTGCAGGTTTTGACATGGCACAGGAACGCTCTGCCGTCCGGCGGCGTGCAGGTCTTACCATCGCAGGACGTGTGCTTAAATGTGGTATTCGCTGTCACATTGGTCTCACCGATCATCACAGCCGCAGCCACACCAAAGTCCGTCCGGGTGTTGATACTGCCGCCCACGACAGCGCCGTCGTCCGGCGTGCAGGTAATGGTCAGCTCGGGAGCTTTGCCCATCACAGCAGTATTGGCCTCGGTTTCGCCGTGCTTCCACACGGTATTGGTCAGGTTGCTGTCAAAGTCGGGTGCGGTGTCGCCGTAATAGCCCTCGCTGTCCTTGAAGGTCAGCTCCGGCTTGAAAACGTTGACTTTGGCAGTGTCGATGCCCGTCCGCTCTGTTGCGGCGTCGTCCGCAGTGCTTGGCGTCTTCGGCGCGACCGTGACCGCGACCGAATAGGTAACGTCATCTTGCAGGTCAGACAGGTCAGTAATCTCATTGCCGCCGTTTACATCCTTGACCGCAACGGTGATGTCCACATACTCTGTCTGCCAAGTTTCAAGTCCGTAATTTTCTTCGCTCAAGTTGAGCGTTACTCCGCCGACCATGACCGTCGTTCCGGCTTTAAGCGCGTCGGCAGTCACGCTGTCGAGCAGGTATACATTCTTGTCCGCGCCTGTCACAGTCACGTCCTTGATCGGCACATTGACCTTCGGATGTTCAAAGGTCGCAACCGGAAGCTGCGCCGTGCTGTTTGCGTAGATGGCGGCGTTTGCATTCGTGAACACATCGTTACCGCCAAGGAAGCCGTCCTTTGGCACGACCTCGAAAGAGATGACCAGCTTATGGCCGCGCGCGACTTCCGTACCATCCGTCTGCGTTTCCACGCCGCACCAATTGCCGGCGAAGTCAAAGCCGGTCACGCTGACCTGTCCATCCTGCCGGATGCTGGCAGTTGCGCCCATATTCCCATCGTCGGTCGCGCTCCACTGATACGTCTCTCCGGTCTTGCCGGTACAGGCATAGGTCTGCAGCCGGATCTTATCTGGCTTTGTGCCGGCCGGGAGGCAAAATTGCTGCGAGATGATATCCTTGACGACCGCCTCGCTGCTAAGCGTGGTGCTCGAGCCGCCGGTTTCGATCTGGTCGCTGATCTGCTTAAAGATGTTTTTCAGGGAATCCGCATCCGCAGCGGAGAGGTAGTAGCTCGGGTTTTGCACAACGCCGTTGTTGCTCGACAGGTTCTGCATAAACCAGTTGCAAGCCGCGGGCAACGCTTTGTTGTTTTGGCCCAAATTCTTTGTTGGCTTTGTTCCCGGGCTGGTGGCATCTGCACCGGCAAAAATTCCGATACCGTATACCGTAGCGCCGCCGGATTTGATTTCATTTGCCGTGGTGATCGCGCTGTTCGCAACATTAACTTGGAAGCCGTCAAAATCCGTCGGAGAACCGTCCGTAAAGACGATGACAACACGGTTTCTCGTTTGATCCGCAGGAACGGGGTTCGCATCCAGAATACCCTTTGCCATCTCCATGCCGAGGTCCGTTCTGGTTGCGCCGCTTGCTTGCAGTGCGCCCAGCGATGCGGTGACGTTATCCTGACCGACCGTTGTCTTCATTGACTGAAGCGCAGTCGCATACACACTGGAAGCGCTGTCATACTTCGTCATTTTTTTGCCGACGAACACACCTGTGTTGTAGCCATAGTCCTTATCGGTATCTGCAAAGCCGACGACCGCGATGCGATGGTCAATATCATCGTCTGTACCGAGCACGCCGTCTTTACCGGCAGCCTTGGTAGCGACGGAGCTTGCAAACTCCTTTGCTGCGGCTTTCAGCGCCTCCAGTCGTTTGCCGCCGCCTTTGGAGCTCACCGAGCGCTGATAAAACTGTGCGTAATTTGCGTTTGCTCCGGTGGATGTGCCGATGGTCTGGGTCGCGCCGTCAGCATCCGTGTAGGTATAGGTATAGACAGTGCTGCTTCCATCCTCAGCAAGTGTATACAGCGGGGCGTGTTTTCCGAAGTTCGGAACGCTGTCGTCTCCTTTGCTGGAAATCTTTTCCCCGTCAGAGAAGGTATACGTGTAGGTGTAGCCATCCCGCCGGCTGCCTGTGTAGGTCACAGACACTTTCTTGTACTCGGCTCCGACTTTCTCATACAGGGCGTCTTGATAATACCAATAGCAATCGCTCGTAGTAGTACCTATCCAATTACTTGTATAGTTTTTGAGGCTGGTACTCAGCTCATTGTACACCTTCGATTTTTCCACATTTACAGGTACATAAGTACCGTCCGACAGCTTGTACCAGAGGTTCGCGTCGCCGCCGTTGTGGCGTCTGTCGTAGTTGTCTGCATTGGTCGAGTACCGGCTCGAGTACTGTTCATACGTGACCGTGCCCATATCATCCGTCATCGAGCCGGACTGGTCAAGGACAAGCACGATGTCGGTCGGGACATCCTTCTGGATCTCAGAGATGACCTTGCTGCCGGTGGCATAGGCCTCAAGCGTGATGGTATACGTGCCATTGTCGTTCTTGGTCGCGGTCTTGCTGGTGACAACACCCTTATCGGCTGCCCGCGTGGTCACTGCGTTCACATTCGCGGTGAGCATCGCGGCACGGGCAGGGCCGCCAGCCGCCTGAGCATTGGCCTGAACGAGCGGCGCGACATTCGTAAAGTTCACGGCGGGCACGAAGCCCTCCGCGTCGGGCGCATCCACTGCCGCGCCCGCGCCCATGAACAGGCACAGGCTCAGGAGCAGGGCTGCACAGAGGACGAGCGAGAGAATGCGTTTTTTCATGGTTTCGTCCTCCTTTCTCAGGGCGTCGGAATCGGGTCGATCTGCGTGCTCGAGGTGCTCGCCTCGACCTTTCCGACGTGCTTCCACACATCTCTGACGTCCGTAGCGGCGTACTTTTCAAGGTTCGCCGTCTGCACGGCCTCCGCCGTTACATAGATGTGCACCGTGGAATTCTGGTATTCGTTGCCCATTTTGGTGCTGAACGTGACGCTGCTGAACAGCTTCTCCGTGGCCGCCTTCGGATCGAGCGCACCCTTGTAATAATAGTACCCGTCCGCTCCGGCGATCCAATCGGTCTCGTTCAGATCCAGCACCAGCAGGCGCTCGCTCGGGTCGAGCGGCATGCGCTCGTTGGCGGCGTTGATGATCTCGGGCGTGATCTTCACGCGGGTGTAAAACGCGCCCGTGCCGACATTTTCCACGTACACCACTTTGTTCACGACACTGCCGGGCGTGACGCGCACCGTCGTGAACGGATTGCCGTTACCGTCCTCGTCGTGCAGCGCGAGCTTGACCGAGCCCATCGTGATGACGTTGTCCGCCGTGCCGACGGTCGTAAAGTACGCCCACGTACCGACCGCCAGCAGCGCCACTGCCAAGAGGAGCACCGCCGCGATGGTCCATTTCTTCTTCATGCACAAACCACCTTTCTCCTTGCCGGGGGTTGTTCTGCGCCGTGCGCAGGGATTCTCTTCTGCGCGCGAAGGCGCGCGCTGGAAATTCGTTTGTGGGATTCCATTTCAGTCTGCGCGTGGACAGCGGCAGCGCCGCCGCCCGCGCCCGGATTGAAGCCGAGCCAGAGCCCCCGATGGGGGCGGCGAAATCGCCGCCCCGCTCGGGCACAAAATGACAGGGAAAATTACTTAAACAGTGCAGTGTAGGCAGCGTCCAGATCAGCAATCTGGTCGGCCTGAATGGCGTAAGCGGTGAACTGCATCCAGAACGGGACCGGATTGCCTGCCGCGTTGGTCGTGTTCGTGTTGAAGTTGGACGCGGAGTGATAATTATCGCCCTCGCCAACATAGTAAGCGTCCTCACCGTCAAACATAGAGGCGGTCACGGTCTCGGGCATACCGAACGCTTCCATGAACTTGATCGCAGTACCGGCCTTGACAGCGCCGCCGTCCTTCTGGTAGCCCAGAATGATCGGGAGCACCTTCGCGTTCGTCTGCGTCTCCGTGCCGCTGACGGCCTGCTGAAGCTCAGCCAGATTCATGACTTTCCAGTCAGCATGGTTGATGCCCTTGAACCAGCGGCCAAGAACCGTGGCACGCAGCTCGTTGTTCTCAATAAGCGTCTTGACAAACACCTGGAAGCCGGGGTATTTGCCGTTCAGGCCGCCAATTCCATTCTTATAAGCGTCCACACCGATCAGGTTGATGAGAGAGGCATACTTGTTCATGTTGATCTCCAGGAACACGTAGGCATCCTGACTGCCCTCTTTGACCGTGATGGTGGGATCCTTGGCATAAGACGCACCCGGATACAGCGTGTGGCTTTCGTCCGCATTCCAGCTGGGCTCTGTCAGATCAATGGCAACATTGCCAACGGTGAAGGTGTTCTTCACGGGGTCCGTCTTATCGGTGAAGTACGCCAGCGTGCCGCCGACGACCAGCACCGCGACGAGCATGACTGCGATCGCAGCCATCAGAATGGATTTCTTCTTCATAAGTAGCGTTCTCCTTTTCTATTTTGTGTACAGCTCTCTGTACAAGATATTCAAGGGATCTGCTCAGGGAAAGCTGCGAGGGAGTCAGGGCATCACAACCGTGAAGCCAGCAACAGGGGCTGCAGCGTTCCACGCAGCAGCAGCGTCAGCAAAATCGCCAGCCTGCACCAGATACGCATTAAAGGTGAGCGTGCCAAGATCATTCGTAAGTTCTGCGTCCGCAACTTCAATCTTATCTCCGGCAAGAACCTTCCAAGTGAGGGCGGCCGCGTTGCCCGCAGTCAGCTTTCCGGCATCAAGGGTAAGCAGCGTTTTGCCGTCCTCCGTGCTGCCGATCGCTTTCCACGCGCCGTCAAGCTTATAGGAAAGTCCCTTAGCAAGCTGGTTGTCCACAACGACAAAGAGGTATGCATCCGCTTTCAGAGCGCCAGCCTTAATGGTGACGGTCGGGTCTTTCGGCAGATCCACACCCGGCATAACAGCACTATACGTAACCGCTTGAACCGGGTCAGCACCCATGTCCAGGTGATACACGCCGTCTGTCGTGTTCGGATTTTTCAGCGGATGCTCGTTGAGCGTGAAGCTTGCCTTGTTATCCAGAATCTTGCCGACCGTGAACGTGTTCTTGACCGGGCCGCTCTCCGCCGTCAGATACGCCCACGTCGCGCCAACCGCCAGCGCCACGACGAGCACGAGCGCGATGGCAATCGTCAAAGTTTTCTTCTTCATTTCGTGTTTTCCTCCCTTACAAAAACATCATGTTCCGAACTTACCATATCCCAACAGCGTCCAACGTGCGCTGTCAGCATTCATTGAGTTAATGCGCGCAGATGTGAAAATATTTCACGCCCTCGGAAAAAATATTTAAATCTTACGATTTTTGTCATCCTTTTCCGTGCACTTTGCTGCATTCGCTGCCTCCGCTCGGCGCGCCGCATCGCGGGCATCGGCCTCAGCCGCCTTGCGCAGCATATCCGGCAGGAACGCCAGAACAATGAGCACGATCGCGATCGCAATGGCCAGATACATCCCCGGCGGGTTCGAGACCCAGTGCGAGACATAGCCGAGATACGGGATGGTGAACACCGGGCGGCCGATGAGGTTCTTGAAATAGACCGGTGCGCCGTCGGGCGCGTCGTTCGCGTCTCCCTGCGTGTAGAAATGCTCGTTTTCCGCATCGATGGAGATCACGCGGTGCGTGACGACATCCAAGTCCTCATTGAGTACGAACGTGATCGCGTCGCCAACCTGCACGTCCTCGGGCGCACAGGGCTTGACATAGATCAGAGAGCCGGTGTGATACGTCGGCTCCATGCTGCCGGACAACACGCACATCGGCCGCAGACCGACCAGCCGCACGCCCACCAGAAGCAGCGCCAGAATGACCACCAGCACTACCAGCACGGTGGAGATGGCATTGCACACTTTTTGAACCTGTTTTGGCATCTTCGTTCTTCCTTTCCCTTCGCGGGCATCCCTCCTGTTGATCCCGGCCGGAGGGCAGACCTCCGAAGCGCAGCCTGTCCGAGCCGGGGACGCGCACGGCCGCCGGCGCGGGAACGCCTCGGAGTTTCCCGCCACACTTCAGCCGTCACGCTTACTAACCAAAAGGATACCATGTTTTATTGCACACCGATAGGGGTATTGTACACAAATTTCCAGCGATATTTTTGTAAGAAACAAACAGCTTTTTCCATTGCTGTCCAAAAAGCTGTACAGTTATCCAGCACCCATTGTACTTTCCGACCGCGGATGCGTCAAGTGCGGGGCGCAAGTGCGCAGGAATCTTACCTTTTTCTTAAAACTGTCACGGTTTTGCTTGTTTTCAAGAGGAAAACGTGATAGGATGTTGGGCGATTATGGATAGCTATCAGAAAGGAGCTGCACGCATGGAAACAAACGTGCTCGACTGGCTGGAAGTCACCGCCGCAGCCTGTCCGGACAAGCCCGCCTTTCTTGACGAGGACGGCGCGGTGACCTTTGCCGACGTGCGGCGCGAGGCGCGCATCATCGGCACGGCGGCGGCAAAGCTGCGCGGCGGACGCAAGGCGCCCATCGCCGTGATGAGCGGGCGCAACGCGCACACCCCGGCCGTATTTCTCGGCGCGGTGTACGCCGGCTGCTGCTACGCACCGATGGACGGGACGATGCCCGTGCACCGGCTCAATTCGATCCTGAACACGCTCGACACCGATCTCATGATCGTGCAGCGCGCGTTTTACGACAAGGCCAGGACGCTGGAATTCGGCGGCACGATCCTCATTGCGGAGGACCTGCTTGAGGGCTGCGAGGATGCGGCGCTGCTGGCAGGCTGCCGCGCGCGCGCGCGTGAGCTCGACCCGCTGTACATCATCTTCACCTCCGGATCGACCGGTACGCCCAAGGGCGTCATCACGGCGCAGCACTCGCTCATGTGCTACATCGAGGACTACGCCGGCGTGATGGGCATCGCGCGCGAGGATGTGCTCGGCAACCAGTCGCCGCTGGACTACATCGCCGCCGTGCGCGACATTTACCTGCCGCTGCGCTTCGGCGCAACGACGGCCATCATCCCGAAGGAACTTTTCATGTCGCCGGAGCGTCTGTTCGAATACATGAACGACAAGGGTGTGACGGCCGTGGGCTGGAGCGTCTCGGCGCTGACCGTGCCGGCCGCGCTGGGCGCGTTCGAGTGCAGCGTGCCGCAGCACCTGCGCAAGGTGTGCTTCTCCGGCTCGGTGATGCCGTGCAGCTGCCTGCGCCAGTGGCAGCTCGCGCTGCCGCAGGCGCGCTTCGTCAACCAGTACGGTCCGACGGAGGCGACCGCCTCGTGCACGTATTACGTCGTGCCCGGTCTGGTGGAGGACACCGACGTGCTGCCGATCGGCAAGCCGTATGCGCACTATGAGGTGTTTCTGCTCTCGGAGCGCAACGAGGCCGTGCCCGACGGCGAGATCGGCGAGATCTGCGTCAAGGGGCCCATCCTCGCGCTCGGCTACTACAACAGCCGCGAAAAGACCGCCGAGAGCTTCCTGCAAAACCCGCTCAACCACGCGTATGACGAGCGCATCTACAAGACCGGCGACCTCGGGCACTTCGCGCCCGACGGCAACCTCATGTTCCACGGCCGCAAGGACCGGCAGGTCAAGCACCTCGGTCACCGCGTGGAGCTCGGCGAGATCGACCTCGCCGCGGCCAAGGTGTCCGGCGTGGGCGACTGCTGCACGCTCTACGATCAGGAGCACGAGCAGATCTGGCTGTTTTACACCGGCGCGGACGTGACCAAGCGCGACATCGCCGTGGCGCTGCGCGCCGACCTGCCGGGCTTCATGGTGCCGCGCAGGATCGAGCAGCTTGACGCCATGCCCCGGCTCGACAACGGCAAGACGAATATGCGCGCGCTGGCCGAGCGCATCGCCGCCGCCCACCGATAATTGCTTATATTACTCACTTTTCAGGAGGTATTTTATCATGGAACAGGAACTGATGGACATTCTGACCGATCTGCGCCCGGACGTGGATTTTGAGACCGAGACCGCGCTCATCGACGACCACATTCTCGAATCGTTCGACATTGTGTCGCTCGTTGCGGCGCTCAACGACGCGTTCGACATCGAGATCGGCGCAAAGGACCTCGTGCCGGAGAACTTCAACTCCGCCAAGAGTCTGCTGGCCATGGTGCAGCGCCTGCAGGACGAGGACTGATGGACAAGACTGCTCTGAAAACGGCGGCCGCCGAATACGGCACGCCGCTGTATCTGTTTGATCTGGATGCTTTCACGGCGCGCGCTGAAACAGTGCGCGCCGCGTTCGGCTCTCACGTGCAGCTTTGCTACTCCATGAAGGCCAACCCCTTTGTGCTGCGCGGTCTGCCGGACGTGTTTCGCTGGGTGGAGGTCTGCTCCCCGGGCGAGCTGACGATCTGCGAAAAGCTCGGCATCGCGCCCGAGCGCATCCTCTACTCCGGCGTGAACAAGGGCGCGGACGATGTCGCGCGCGCCGTCGCGCTCGGCGCCGACCTGCTCACGGCCGAGAGCACGCTGCATTTTGATCTCATCTGCGCCGCTGCGGCCGCGCAGGGAAAGCACGTGCGCGTGCTGCCGCGGCTGACCGCCGGCAGCCAGTTCGGCATGGATCCCGCCGCGCTGGAGGATCTCGTTGCGCGCCGCGCGGACTTCCCGAATGTGACGATCGTGGGCATCCACTACTTTTCCGGCACGCAAAAGCGCAAGGACGCCGTGATCGCAAAGGAGCTTGCGCATCTGGAGGAATACCTCACGATGCTGCACGACAAGTACGGCTTCACGGCGCAGCACGTGGAATACGGTCCGGGGCTGAACGCCGAGTGCCTGCGCGACGATGCCGAGGCACGCGACGGCGCGCTGCTCGACGCGGCGGCGGAGCACATCCGCGCCTTCGGCGAGAAGTATCCGCTGACGATCGAGATGGGGCGCTTTTTCGCCGCCCCCTGCGGCACGTTCCTCACCGGCGTGGCCGACGCCAAGTGCAACCTCGGCGTGAACTATGCCGTGTGCGACGGCGGTATGCATCAGGTGAAGTATGACGGTCAGCTCATGGGTATGCAGTCCCCGCCGCTGACGCTTCTGCGCGAGAGCGCGGACGCCGCCGAGCCGTGGATGCTCTGCGGCAGCCTGTGCACGACCGCGGACGTGCTCGTGCGCGAGGCGCAGCTGCCGCCCCTGCGCGTGGGCGACGTGATCGCCTTCGGGCGCTGCGGCGCCTACTCCGTGACGGAGGGCGTGGCCGTGTTCCTCTCGCGTGATATGCCGCGCGTGGCGCTCTGCCGCGGCGGGCGCTCCACGCTCGTGCGCGACCGGTTTGCGACCGACGTGCTCAACACCTGCCGGACACCGGAGGACGAAGCATGACGCTGACATCGCTGCCGTTTTTCCTGCTGGTGCTCGCGCTGCTGGTGCTGTACTACCTCGTACCGAAGCGCTTTCAGTGGGTGGTGCTGCTGATCGGCAGCTACGCGTTTTACGCGTTCGTGTGCCTGCGGTACATGGGCTTTATCGTCATCACGACGCTCACGACCTACTTCGGCGCCCGCGGCATGGACGCCATGACCGCGCGCATGGAGCAGACCGTCGCTGCGCACAAGCAGGACTGGGAGCGCGAGGAGCGCAAGGCGTACAAAAAGCGCTGCAAGTCCCGCCGCAAGGCGCTCATGATCGCCATCCTGCTGCTGAACTTCGGCATCCTCGCCGTGCTCAAATACTATAACTTCTTTGCCGAGTCCGTGCAGGCGCTCTTCGCGTCCGTGGGGCTGACGGTCTCACTCGGCCGCATCGGGCTGCTGCTGCCGCTGGGCATCTCGTTTTACACGTTCCAGTCCATGGGCTACGTGCTCGACGTCTACCGCGAGAAAGTGCCCGCCGAGCGCAACGTCGGCAAGCTCGCGCTGTTCGTGTCCTTCTTCCCGCAGATCATTCAGGGTCCGATCGGCGTGTACGATCAGCTGGCGCACCAGCTCTACGCCGGACACAGATACAGCTTTGACAACATCCGCTTCGGCGCACAGCTGATCCTCTGGGGCTTTTTCAAAAAGCTCGTCATCGCCGACCGCGCCGTGGGCATGATCCACACCGTCGCCGGGGCGTACACCGACTACGCCGGCACGTATGTGCTGCTGGCGGCGATCGTCTACGCGCTGCAGCTCTATGCCGACTTCTCCGGCGGCATCGACATTTCGCGCGGCGTGGCGCAGATGTTCGGCATCACCATGGGCGAAAACTTCCGCCGCCCGTATTTCTCGCGCACGCTCACCGAGTACTGGCACCGCTGGCACATCTCGCTCGGCGACTGGCTGCGCAACTACCTGTTCTATCCGCTGTCGATCTCGAAGGCGTTTCTCAACTGGGGACGCCACGCCAGACAGCACCTCGGCAGCCACATCGGCAAGGTGCTGCCGACGGCCGTGGCCTCGCTGATCACGTTTCTCATCATCGGCATCTGGCACGGGGCGAGCTGGAAATACGTCGCCTTCGGCTTCTGGAACGGCATGGTCATCCTCGTGTCCACGCTGCTGCAGCCGGTGTCGGACAAGGTCGTCGCCGCGCTGCACATCGAGCGAAAGAGCGCGTGGTATCAGGTGTTTTCGATGCTGCGCACGTTCGTGGTCGTGCTCATCGGCTATTACTTTGACATTGCCGACGGTTTTCGCGCCGCGATGGGCATGATGGTCAAGTCCGTGACCGACCTGCACCTGTCGCAGCTGCGGCCGAGCGCCGTGCTCGAGGCGCTGCCGCTGACGCGGTATGACTGGCGCGTGCTGCTGTTCGGCACGCTCGTCATCTTCACCGCCTCCGTCATTCAGGAGCGCTCGCAGCGCACCATCCGCGAGATCCTCGATGAGAAATGTCTCGCCCTGCGCTGGGCCGTGCTGCTCGCCGGCGTCTTTGCCGTCGTGCTCATGGGCGTTTACGGTCCGGGCGTGCAGGCGGCCGAATTTGTGTACATGCAGTTTTAAGTCAGAAAGGCGTCTATGAAAGCTAACCATTCCAAAACAAAAACCGTCGTGCGCGTGATCGCATTTCTGCTCATTGTGGCGCTGCTCTACGGCGCTCTGACCGAGGTGCTGAGCGTGAACAACACGTGGGATATGCGTCACATCCGCGGCTTCTACCGCGAACCGAAAAATTCCCTTGACGTGGTCCTGATCGGCGCGAGCGAGCTCTACACCGGCTTTTGCTCCCCGCTGGCATGGCAGCAGCACGGCTTTACGAGCTATTCGCTGTGCGTGTCGAGTATGCCGGGCTGCCTGTATGACTCCATGCTCACCGAGACCATGCGCCGGCAGACGCCAAAGACCGTCGTCGTGGAGATCAACGGCTTCCTGTTCGACTTCTCGGCCGAGGATACGGAGACCGGTCTGCGCAAGTGGATCGACAATATGCCGATGTCGGCCAACAAGGTGCGCACGATCCTCAGCTCCGTGCCGAGAGATCAGTGGTCGTCCTACTTTTTCCGGCTGGAGAAGTACCACACCAACTGGAACGAGCCGACCGTCTGGGCCGAACCGGCACAGCAGCACCTGACCTTGCTGCGCACCGGCTATTCGCTGACCAAGGCGCTTGAGATCATCCCGAAGGTGCAGACAGGCGACCGCCCGACCAAGAACGCCTCGCTGAGCGCGGACAATGTGCAGCGGCTGCGCAGCTTCTGCGAGCTTGCCCACGAGCTCGGTGTCGAAAACGTGCTCTTTGTGCGCTTCCCGCACCGCGCGGGCGTCACCGACCCGACCGTCCTGACGCGCCTCGGGGACATCGTGGGCGAATACGGCTACGACTTTCTCGACTGCGACCGGCTCTTTGCGGACATCGGTCTGGAGCCGGACGGCGATTTTTGCGACAACGAGCACCTGAACGTGTTCGGCATGGAGACCTTTACCGACTGGTTCGGTCAGTATCTCACCGAGCACTACGACCTCTCGTCGTCACAGGGCGCGGCCGTCGGGACGCAGTGGGCGCGCTGCGCGCAGTTTGTGGAGAATATGCTCCCCTACTGCGAGCAGAAGACCCCCAGCGATGCCGGAACGCTGCACGAGTATTCGCCGGAATTTTCCGCCTACCGCTGAAAAAAACAAAGACGCAGCCCCTTTCGAGCGAAGGGGGCTGCGTCTTTTGTTGCTTTAACGGCCGGTGCTGCCGAAGCCGCCCGCGCCGCGGTCGGTCTCATCGAGCGTGTCCGCGTCCGAAAACTCCGCCGCGAGAAACGGCAGGATCACGAGCTGGGCGATGCGGTCGCCGGGGGCGACGGTGCGCGGTGCGTCCGTGTCATTGTGCAGCGCGACGGTGCACTCGCCGCGGTAGTCTGCGTCAATGACGCCGACGCAGTTTGCCGGGCGCAGCCCCTGCTTGGACGCAAGGCCGCTGCGCGCGAACACGCCGCCGAAATACCCCGCCGGGATGGCGAGGGCGAGCCCAGTGCCGATCATGGCCGTCGCGTGCGGCGCGATCGTGACGCTCTGCCCGTCCGCCGGGCAGGCATAGAGGTCATAGCCCGCCGCGTCCGCGCTGCCGCGCCGCGGGGTGACGGCGCCGGAGCGCAGCTTCTGGATCTTCACTTCCATCCGTTCATGCCCTCCCAGAGTACGATGTGCCCCGCCGCGCGGGTGCGGTTCATGTCGATGATGCGCTGGTTTTCCGAGCCGCGAAAGCGCAGGCTGAGATTGCGCTGCGCGTCCACATAGCGCCCGTCGACGAGGATGTCGATGAGCGAGAGCATCTCGTCGGTCACCTCGCAGCGCGGGTGCGCGCCGTCGACGGTGAGCTCCTTGTCGAGCGTGAAGCCCGAAAACGCCCAGATGTCCTTATCCGGGTAGCGCTCACGCACCCGGTGCAGAAACGGCACGAGCGCGCGCTGATTTTCCGGCTCGAACGGGTCGCCGCCGAGCAGCGTCAGGCCGCGGATAAAGGGCTTTTCCAGCTCGTTGAAAATGATCTGCTCGGCCGCCGCGTCAAAGGGCTGGCCGTAGTGAAAGTCCCACGTCTGCGGCTGGAAGCAATTGTAGCAATGGTTCGTGCAGCCGGAGACGAACAGCGTCACGCGCACGCCGACGCCGTTGGCAATGTCGCAGGTCTTGATCTGACCGTAATTCATAGCAATTCCTCACAAACAGCGGGCGCGCCGCTTCAGACACGCCCGCCGGGTATTTTTTCTCTGCGCGCCGCCTTACAGGTGCAGCACGCGCTCCTTGATCTCCTGCGTGCGGCCCTGATTCCAGAACTGCGTGCCGATGTAGCCGCAGGTGCGGCGGGCAACGTTCATCTTGTCCTGATCCGTGTTGCCGCAGTTCGGGCAGCGCCAGATGAGCTTGCCGTCGTGCTCGACGATCTCGATCTCGCCGTCAAAGCCGCAGACCTGGCAGTAGTCGCTCTTGGTATTGAGCTCGGCGTACATGATGTTGTCGTAGATGAACTTCATCACCTCGAGCACCGCCGGGATGTTGTTCTGCATATTCGGCACCTCGACGTAGCTGATCGCGCCGCCGGGGGAGAGCGCCTGGAACTTCGACTCGAAGGCGAGCTTGCTGAACGCGTCGATGTTCTCCGTCACGTGGATGTGGTAGCTGTTGGTGATGTAGCCCTTGTCCGTGACGCCGGGGATGATGCCGAAGCGCTGCTGCAGGCACTTGGCGAACTTGTAGGTCGTGGATTCCAGCGGCGTGCCGTAGAGGCTGAAGTCGATGTTGTGCATCTGCTTCCAATGCTTGCAGGCATCGTTCATGTGCTGCATCACCTCGAGCGCGAACGGCGTCGCCGAGGGGTCGGTGTGGGACTTGCCGGTCATGTACTTGACGCACTCATACAGTCCCGCGTAGCCGAGGGAGATGGTCGAGTAGCCGCCGTAGAGGAGCTTGTCGATCGGCTCGCCCTTTTTCAGGCGCGCAAGCGCACCGTACTGCCACAGGATGGGCGCGGCGTCCGAGAGCGTGCCCTTGAGCCGCTCGTGGCGGCACATGAGCGCGCGGTGGCACAGCTCCAGCCGCTCGTCAAAGATCTGCCAGAACTTCTCCATGTTGCCGCCGGAGGACAGCGCCACGTCCGGCAGGTTGATGGTCACGACGCCCTGATTGAAGCGGCCGTAGTACTTCGGCTTGCCGTTTTCGTCGACATACGGTGTCAGGAAGCTGCGGCAGCCCATGCAGGTGTAGCAGTGGCCCTCGCCGTTTTTGTCCACCTTGAGCTCGAGCATCTTCTTCTCGGAGATGTAGTCCGGCACCATGCGCTTGGCGGTGCAGCGGGCGGCCAGCTCCGTGAGATACCAGTAGGGCGAATCCTCGTGGATGTTCGCCTCCTCGAGCACGTAGATGAGCTTCGGGAACGCCGGCGTGACCCAGACGCCCTTCTCATTTTTCACGCCCTGATAGCGCTGGCGCAGCGTCTCCTCGATGATCATGGCGAGGTCATGGCGCTCCTGCTCATTTTTCGCCTCGCCGAGGTACATGAACACCGTCACGAACGGCGCCTGACCGTTCGTGGTCAGCAGCGTGACGACCTGATACTGGATTGTCTGCACGCCGCGGCGGATCTCCTCACGGACGCGGTTTTCGACGAGCTCGGCCAGCTTCTCCTCGCCCGGATGCGCGTCGATGGCCTGCATCTCGGCCGCGACCTCGCGGCGGATGCGCTCACGGCTGACCTGCACGAACGGCGCCAGATGCGTCAGCGAGATCGACTGCCCGCCGTACTGGTTGGAGGCGACCTGCGCAATGATCTGCGTGGCGATGTTGCACGCGGTCGAGAAGCTGTGCGGCCGCTCGATGAGCGTGCCGGTGATGACCGTGCCGTTCTGGAGCATATCCTCGAGGTTGACAAGGTCGCAGTTGTGCATATGCTGCGCGTAATAGTCGGCGTCGTGGAAGTGGATGATGCCCTCCTCGTGCGCCTCGACGATGTCCTTGGGCAGCAGGATGCGGTTGGTGATGTCGCGGCTGACCTCGCCGGCCATGTAGTCACGCTGCGTGCTGTTGACGATCGGGTTCTTGTTGGAGTTTTCCTGCTTGGCTTCCTCGTTGTTGCACTCGATCAGGCTCAGGATGCGGTCGTCGGTCGTGTTGGCGCGGCGCACCAGGCTGCGGGTGTAGCGGTAGGTGATGTAGGCCTTGGCGACCTCGAACGCGCCGTGCGCCATGATCTGCTTTTCAACCATGTCCTGGATCTCTTCCACAGCGGCGCTGCGGCCGAGCTCCTGACAGGCGAGCTCCACGCTCTCGGCGATGCGCTGGATCTGGCGCGGCGTCATGCGCGCGCTCTCTTCGACGGCGGCATTGGCCTTCGTGACGGCCATGATGATCTTGGAGATGTCAAAGTTCTCCTCTGCGCCGTTTCGCTTGATGATCTTCATCTTTCTGTTCCTCCCCCTCATACTTGAGAACACAATATCTTGTGCGGAAAACCGCTTTATTTGGTATTGAAAGCGGGTATATCGTACAATATCTTGTGTCTTATGTCAACACATATTTTCACTTTGCTTGTGCAAAACACACACGACCGGCCCGATTTCAGGCCGCAAAAATGCGCCGCCCGCAGGCGGCGCAAGGCTTTCCCGGGTCGCCGGAGCGAGCCGGGAAGCGTTGCCGTCAGGCAGTTTCGTAGCCGTTTGGATTTAAGGTCTGCCAGTGCCAGCTGTCGCGGCACATATCCTCGAGCGAATAGTCCGCGTGCCAGCCGAGAACGCGCGCGCTCTTGTCCGGGCAGGCGTACACCGTCGGCAGATCGCCCGCGCGGCGCGGCGCGATGCGGTAGGGCACGCGCACGTGGTTGGCCGCCTCAAAGGCGCGCACCATCTCGAGCACGCTGTAGCCCCGGCCGGTGCCGAGGTTAAAGATGCTCTCGCCCGTGTGCGCCGCCATGTAGGCGATGGCCGAGACGTGGCCGCGCGCGAGATCCATGACGTGGATATAGTCACGCACGCCGGTGCCATCGGGCGTGTCATAGTCGTCTCCGAACACGTTCAGGCACTCCAGCCGGCCGATGGCCGTCTGCGAGATGTAGGGCATGAGATTGTTCGGCACGCCGCGCGGATCTTCACCGATGAGTCCGCTCGGGTGCGCGCCAATGGGGTTAAAGTAGCGCAGCAGCACGACCGACCAGCTCGGATCGGCCACCACACAGTCGCGCAGGATCTGCTCGCAGACGTACTTCGTCCAGCCGTAGGGGTTCGTGCAGCCGCCGGTGCGGGACGTCTCGTAGAGCGGCATTTCGTTGTCGCCGGAGTACACCGTCGCCGACGATGAGAAGATGATCTGCTTGACCCCGTGCTCGCGCATCGCCTCGCAGAGCGTGACGGTCGAGCCGAGGTTGTTGTCGTAATATTCCAGCGGCATATGTACCGACTCACCCACGGCCTTAAGCCCGGCGAAATGGATGACGCAGTCGATCTTCTGCTCGGTAAACACGCGGTCGAGTCCGGCGCGGTCGCGCACGTCCATCTGATAGAATTTCAGGGGCTTGCCCGTGATCTGCTCGACCCGTTTGCCCGCCTCCGCGCTGCTGTTGACGAGATTGTCCACCACGACGACATCCATGCCCTGCTCGAGCAGCTCCACACACGTGTGGCTGCCGATGTAGCCCATGCCGCCGGTCACCAATACGGTCATGCACCGTACCTCCCTCTTGCTGCGGTATCGTTTGATTGCGTACCTTTTATTTTACATCAGAACGCCGCGAAGTTCAACGGTTTTCCTTTGCCAGAGTTTTGCCATACGCGTGAATTTCCTGACAATCCCTGAATCTGCAAAATTCAGGCGATTTTTCTTGACTTTTCAGCTTTGCCGGGCTAAACTGCAACTACCATAGTGCAGTTGGGATGGCTGCGTACGCATTGTTTTTGTCCATTTGCGATTTGACCCATCTCTTTTTTATCAAGTCTTTTCTCTTTTATCTGATCTCTTTTTACCGCGTTATCTACCATTGTTCTCCGCAATCGGCACGTTCATCCCGTCTCAGAGACCAAGGCGCACCCGCGGCGTACAGGGCGCGCAATGGCTGCACGCATAGCGAAAGACCTCCGGGCGAACCCGGAGGTCTTTTTTGCCGCTTTTTGGGGGGACTCAGCTCTCAAGCTGCTTGCCGAGAAAGCCGGAGACCGCCTGCGCGAGCTTGCGCTCGGTGTCTCCGGCGGGGGCGTCGCCGCGCGCGGCGGCAAACAGCACGCAGCCGAGCACGTCGCCCTCAGATAGGATGGGCGCGGCCACGGCCACGGCGTAGCGCTCGTCGGTCTCGGTGACCGGCAGCGTGCAGCTGTCGGCCGCATATTGTCCGCGCGCGGTCATGAGCTCCTCGAGCTCGCGGCTGACGCGCCGGTCGAGCAGCTCCCGCTTGCCGCCGCCGGCCACGGCGATGACGGTGTCGCGGTCGCACACGGCGGCGATCTCGCCGGTGGTCTTGTGCAGCGCGTCGCAGATCTGCACGGCGAACTCGGACAGCTCGCCCATCGGGGAATACTTCTTAAAAATGACCCGCCCGTCGGTGTCGGTGTAGATCTCCAGCGGGTCGCCCTCGCGGATACGCATGGTGCGGCGGATCTCCTTGGGGATGACCACGCGGCCGAGATCGTCGATCCGGCGCACAATTCCGGTTGCCTTCATAGTCGGAAAACTCCTTTGCTCTGTTTTGCGTTTCGGCATCCCTATTTTCTGCAAATTCCGGTAGTCTATGCAGGCTGCCCGCGCAGGAAAACCGAGTCGGCGTCCGATTTTCGTCTCTTAGAATTTGAAGCTTTACCGCCTGCCGCGCGGATGCGTCGTGCCCCGCAAGGCGCGGCCTGCTCAAAACGCACAAACGCCCCGGGCTGCTGATGCAGCCCGGGGCGCTCGTTATCAAAGAAAAGCGGGATCGATCCCGATCCGCAGAAAGGACAAATCTGGAGGCGCAGGCAGCCGTCGCGCAACGGGTGGAGAGCACCATGAAAGACCGGAACCACGCTCTCCGCGCCTGCGCACATCCAATCAGGGGGTAAGGCAAGCATAGAACAATTATCGCCACAAGAAAAGCCACAGAACCGGAGTTCCGTGGCTATTTGCCTCACTTATGCGTTTTTGTGGTCTGTTGTGTGCGCCCATGCGTCGCCAAGGTCTTTCCAGCGCCCCATAATGCTCCTCCACAGGTTCAGCGCCCACGGCGCAAACGCCTCCGGCGGCGGACAATCTGGCTGCTCGAGCCAGTTTTGCACGATGTCGATGACCACGTTCGACATCTTATCGGACATGAACGCCTCGGTCTGCGGATTGGAAAAAAGGTCGGCAAAATCCGCCTGCAGATACGGGTGCAGCCGGTCGCAGAGAAAGTCGCGGAACGAGTTTTGCCCCGTGAACGTGAGCGCGCGGGCATAAAACGCGCGGTCGGCATACAGATACGTACACACGCGGCCGAAGAGGTCGAACAGCCCCGGCTCATCGTCGCCGATGGCCTTCTGGAAGCCGTTTTCGTAAATCCACGTCACGAGCTGATACTTATCCGTGAAGTGCCGGTAAAACGTGCGGCGGTTGATCTCCGCATCCGCGCACAGGTCGGTCACGGTGATGTCCGTCAGATTGTGCCGGAGCATACGGCGCTTGAGGCTCTCGGCGATCACTTTTTTCGTCGCAGATTCGCGCACGGCGGCCGCCTCCTTTCGCTTTCTGCCGCCAGTATAGCACACGCGCCCCGGCGCGGCAAGCGGCTGCGCAGTTGCAATCATGCGCGGTGTTTGCTATGATAAACACACGAACGCACACGAACACAACACAGACTCAAAGGGAGGCCATGCCATGCACCCGCACAATCTGCATCTGTATTACTTCAGCCCCACGGGCGGCACAAAGACCGTCGCCGGGATCTTCGCCGAGCAGCTCGGCGCACCGGACGCCTGCACCGACATTACCGTACACGCCGAGGCGAAAACCTTCACTGCGGACGACCGCCTGCTGCTGTTCTTCCCGGTCTACGGCGGGCGCGTGCCCGAGCCGTGCCTTGCGCGCGTGCGCGCTCTGCGCGCAACGGACACCCCGGTCACGCTCGTGGCCGTGTTCGGCAACCGCGCCGTGGACGATGCGCTGCTGGAGATGCGCGACACGCTCGCGCCGCTGGGCTTTCGCGTGACGGCGGCGGCGGAGATCATCGCGCCGCACTCGATCAACACCGACATCGCCATCGGGCGTCCGGATGCATCCGACCGCGCCAGGATCGCGGCGTTCTGCGCGCAGCTCGCGTCCAAGCTCGCCGAGGACGCACCCGCCGAGATCACCGTGCCCGGAAACAAGCCCTACTGTGACTACAACGGTCTGCCGCTCAAGCCGACCGCCGGTCTGCGCTGCATCGGCTGCGGTCTGTGCGCGGACAACTGCCCCGCCGGAGCGATCCCGAAGGACGCGCCGAAAAAGGTCGACAAGCGCAAGTGCATCTCCTGTATGCGCTGCATCCAGATCTGCCCGCAGACGGCGCGCAGTGTGCCGCTGCCGCTGCGGCTGGCTGCCGCCGCGACGGTGAAAAAATACTGCGTCGGGCGCAAAGAGCCGGCCTTCTACATCTAAACACAGAACAACCCACAAAACACGCCCGCAGGGACAAAAATCCCTGCGGGCGTTGAAGCTGTCAAAAAGTATTACTTTTTGACAAGGGGGTTTGCAGTCTATTCGCCCTCGATCGTGCGCACATACATACCCAGCTCTCCGGGCAGGTCATGGATCTCGAGCGCGCAGCCGTCCATGGCGGTATTGTGCACCGCGATCTGAAACACGAACTGCAGCTGCTCGGGCACAACGGCGGAATACTCGCCGATGTCCATGACGATGCGCGTGAGGCGCGTGAGGCCGTTTTCCGTCATCGCCTGCTGCGCGATGTCAAAGACCTCTTTGGCAATGGCCGCCTCGTGCATTCAGTTCTTCTTCGGCTGGCGGCGGACGTTGCGCTCGCGCACGAGCGACTTCTTGAGCGGCTTGCAGAAGAGCACGCGGTCGCCGTCGACCATCTCGCGCACGTCCTTCGGGCACTTCGTGACGCACACGCCGCAGCCGATGCAGCGCTGATACTCCACAAACACCTTGCCGGTCTGCGCATTGAAGCCGGTGGCCACGGTCGGGCAGAAGTGGTTGCAGATGTTGCAGCCGTTGCAGTTTTCCGGGTGGACGATGACGGGCTTTGCGTGCGCGCGCATATACAGCGGCTGCATACCGCCGCGCGTGTACGAGCCGAGCATCTCGCAGCACTGCGTGTCGCAGTTGCAGATGGCGGTCGTCTCCTCGTCCATGTTGCAGGCATAGTGGAACACCTGATGCACGCAGCCCTTCTTCTCGCAGTCGACGAGGATCTGGCGCGCCTCAGCCTTGCTGACCTGACGGCCGACGCCGTACTCGATGATCTGCTTGGCGATGTTGCCGACGCACAGGCAGACCTCATCCGGCGTGGGGTACTTGGGCTGCAGCCCCTCTCTGCGGCGGATGTTGCGGCAGAAGCAGTGCATGACGCTGATGGGCGAATCGTCCGGCAGGCTGTCGAGATACGCCTCGAGCTGGTAGCTCGGCACGACGCTCGTCGTGTCGTTGGAGAGCTTGCGGTCCACGTGCACGACCTTGCCGGCGGCCTTGCCCTCGAGCGGGAGCGCGACCTCCATGTGACCCTTGTCGCCCTTAAGCTTGTTGAGATTGTTCATGACGGCGTAGCCCGTGCGCAGCGGCTCGACGTTGAGCGTGGTGACCATGTTGATGGCCGAGGTGAACAGCTCCGACGCCTTTTGCAGCGTCTCATTGTCCTCGCCCGTCGACAGCGGAAACTCAAACCAGCCCGGCAGCATCGGCGCGAGGTCGAACGTCGGCTCCGCCCCGTCGTAGATCTTGAGCAGAAAGCCCTTGCGGCACATATCGTAGAGTGTGCCGTCCCAGTCGCTGCCCGTGTAGAGCGCGCGCAGCTCCGCCTCGGTGTTGCCGCGCAGCTTCATGCCCATCATGATGTCGTACTCTTCGTCGGTCACGAACAGCTTGCAGTATTTTTCAAACTGCGGCACCGGCGGCTGCGGCACCTGCGTGACGGCGTTCATGCGGTTCATGAGCTTGAGATATTTCAGATAACCCATCTTCTTTGTTCCCCTTTCCGGCAGAAGGCGCTTCCCATGCGCACAGCTGCCCGCCGGTGTCCCGGCAAATTGACACATGCGAATTTACTTTATCATCTTGTCTAACTTTTAGCAAGCCTTTTCCGATGCTTTTCCATATTTAAAAAAGGGATGCGCCCGCGCCGACAGGGGAGATCGGCGCGGGCGCATGGCAAAAGACCTGAAACAATTTGAAAGGATCTGATGTATGGCCTCAGTATAGCGGCGCGCAAGCTCCCAGTACGGCGAGAGCGTCTACGTGACCGCGCCGGGCGCGGGCGTCGTGAGCACCACGAACGCCGCCAACGGCTACAAGCGCAGCTCCGGCACGTCCTTCGCCGCACCCGAGGCGGCGGCGCTGGCCGCGATGGCGCGCGCCATCGACCCCTCGCTGGATCAGGACGGGTTCAAAAAGCTCCTGCGCGACACCTGCACCGACCTCGGTAAGCCGGGGCTGGATCTGGCAAAAGCCCGCGCCCGAGCCGCAGCCCGAGCCGCAGCCGGTCGCGTTCAAGGACGTGGCGAAGGATGCGTACTACTATGCCGCCGTGCAGTGGGCGGTCAAGGGCGGCGTCACCGCCGGCACGGGCAAGGACACCTTCAGCCCGGACGAGGGCTGCACCCGCGCGCAGGCCGTGACGTTCCTGTATAAGGCGAACCAGCTCGAGAAGTAATTTCCTCCACGCAGCAGAAGTGAAGAGCAGTCTGCATTTTTTGCAGACTGCTCGCTTTCTCAACGCGGCGTAAATTTGTGAAAAAACTATGAAGAAACATCCCCCCAGGGGGCTTGTGCGCGTACCATCCCGCTCGTATAATGAACGAGGATAAACAAAAACGTAACGAAAGGAAGGCATCATTTATGCATATGGCAGATGCTTTGCTTGCACCGGCTGTTGCCGCTACGATGTACATAGCCTCGGCCGCCACTGTAGGCGTATCCATTGCGAAACTCAGGAAAGAAGAAAAGCAGGGACTGGAGTCCACCTCCAAGAAGCTGCCGGCCATGGCCGTCATGGCGGCACTCGTGTTCGCGGGTCAGATGATCAACTACACCATCCCCGGCACGGGCTCTTCCGGACATATGTGCGGAGGCATGATGCTCTCCGGCGTCCTGGGGCCGTGGGCAGGGTTCTTGTCCATGGTCGTCATTCTTGCGATCCAGTGCCTGTTCTTTGCCGACGGCGGCCTCATGGCCCTCGGCGCAAACTGCTGGAACATGGCGTTCTACGGCTGCTTCGTCGGCTACTTCCTGATCTATCGCCCGATCATGCGCAGCAACCTCTTTGCTTCCAAGGGCGTCAATGCGGCCAACCGCATCAAGATCATCCTCGCATCCATCCTCGGCTGTGTGATCACGCTCCAGCTCGGCGCATTCTCCGTCGTGCTTGAGACGACCATCTCCGGCATCACCGAGCTGCCGTTCGGCACGTTCTGCGCGCTGATGCAGCCCATCCACCTCGCGGTCGGCCTGATCGAGGGCATCATCACCTCGGCCGTGCTGCTGTTTATCTACGAGACGCGCCCCGAGCTGCTCTCCGCCGTCAAGATGGACGGCGAGGTCAAGAGCAAGTGCTCCATGAAGACCACGATCGCAATCCTCGCCGTTGCAGTCGCCGTTGTCGGCGGCGGCCTGTCCCTCATCGCCAGCGGCAACCCCGACGGTCTGGAGTGGGCGCTGTTCGGCAACGAAGAGGCCGGCTACAGCACCAACATGAGCCTCGACGAGGACGACTACGGCCTGTCGAGCAGCGCCTCGGAAAAGGCGGAAGCGATCCAGGAAAAGACCGCGTTCCTGCCCGATTACGCGTTTGCATCGGACGATGAGAACCCGGCCGGCACGACGGTGTCCGGCATCGTGGGCTCGGCCATGGTCGCGGGCGTCGCAGTGCTTGTGTGTCTCGCGGGCGGCTTCTTCCGCAAAAAGAAAACGGCGGATGAAGCAAAATAACCGGTATTTCGCATCCTTTTGCGGCAAGCCAAACGGCTTGCCGCAAAAGTCGTTGTTGGAAGGAGGCGTGCGGGCGTGAACAAGGCAGAAAAAGCGTGCGAAGAACTCAAGGCGATGGACGAGCTCGCCGCCATGGACTCTCCGGTGCACAGCATGGACCCGCTGTCCAAGCTGCTGCTGACCGTGTTTTATATCTTTGTGACGGTGTCGTTCCACAAATATGACATCACGGGGCTATTTTTCATGGTGCTGTTCCCGGTCGTGGCCTACCAGATGGCGGGCATCGCCGTGCACACCTGCTTTCACAAGCTGCGCATCGTGATGCCGCTTGTGTGCGCCGTGGGTCTGTTCAACCCGCTGTTTGACAAGACGATCCTGCTGCACATCGGCAGTGTCGGCGTCAGCGGCGGCGTCATATCCATGCTCACGCTGATGATGAAGGGTGTGTTTTGCCTGATGGCGTCGTTTTTGCTCGTGGCGACCACGTCGATCGAGGAGATCTGCCGCGCGCTGCGGCGGCTGCATTTTCCGAAGATGCTCACCTCGCTCCTGCTGCTGACGTTTCGCTACATCAGCGTGCTGCTTGAAGAGGTCGCCATCATGACCGAGGCGTATCACCTGCGCGCGCCCGGGCAAAAGGGGCTGCACATCTCCGCGTGGGGCTCGTTTCTCGGGCAGCTGCTGCTGCGCAGCATGGACCGCGCGGACGCGCTCTATGAGAGCATGGAGCTGCGCGGCTTTTACGGCGAGTTTTACTACGCCAAGGGCAAGACGTCCGGCCGCGGTTCGTGGCTCGGCGCGTGCGTGTGCGCAGCGCTGATCCTGCTGACCAGACTCTATAATATTCCGGCTCTGCTTGGGTCGATGTTTCTGTGAGGAACGCATATGATCAAATTTGAAAACGTCAGCTTCGCCTACGGCGAGCACAAAGTGCTCGACGGCGTGAGCTTTGAGATACGCCCCGGCGAGCAGGTCGGGCTCATCGGCGCCAACGGCGCCGGGAAATCGACCATCATGCGCGCGGCGCTCGGACTGATCGCGTGCAGCGGTGAGATCACGGTCGGCGGTCTGGCGATGACGCGCGAAAACCTGCCGGCCATCCGCAAGCAGCTCGGCTACGTGCTGCAGGATTCGGACAACCAGATGTTCATGCCGACCGTGCTCGAGGACATGATCTTCGGGCCCATCAACTACGGCATGACGCGCGCGGACGCCGAGCAGCGCGCGGACGAGGTGCTGCAGCAGCTCGGGCTCGAGTACCTGAAAAACCGGCACAACCACAAGATGTCCGGCGGCGAGAAGCGCATGGCCGCCATCGCCACGATCCTTGCGATGGAGCCGGACGTCATGCTCATGGACGAGCCGTCCACGGCGCTCGACCCGCAAAACCGCCGCACGCTCATCCGCACGCTCAACCGCCTGCCGATGACGAAGATCATCGCCTCGCACGATCTTGACCTCATTCTCGACACCTGCGACCGCGTCCTGCTGCTCAGCGACGGGAAGATCGCGGCCGACGGCTCCGTGGTCGAGATCCTCTATGACCGCGCCCTGCTCGAGCGCAACCATCTCGAGCTGCCGTTTTGTCTCGCAGGACCGCACCCGCACAGACACGGCGCCCCGGCGTGACACAGCGCACCGGAAAACGATTCAACAGCAAAGCCGCCGGCTCTCGCCGGCGGCTTTTGACTTCTCCGGCGCGCTTCGGAGGCTTCACGCGTCATTTGCGCGGCGGGTTTCTCGTTTCACGCGGTTTCGGTCGTAGGTCTTTTTGCTCTGCACGACCCGGGTGACCGGGGAAAGCCCGTTCCACGAGCCGCGCTTTGCGGCATAGTGCTCACGCTGCGCACGCTTGCCGCGCTTTGCCATCGGCGTGGGAGTCATGTTACCTCTCAGCTCCTTTCTGCTGCTGCATATGGTCTCCATAAGGGAACAGAGCTCTGTCACTGTTCCTCCGTTTCAAAATCAGGGCTTGCTTTTTTGCGCCGTCTCTGGTATTTTACAATATTACTCTTTGAGGAGGCGACCTGAATGGGCTTGAAAGCATACCCCGTGATCGACCTTGCCGCCACGGGGGACAACATCCGCCGCCTGCGCATGGCGCGCGGCCTGACGGTGCGCGACCTGCAAAGCTATTTCGGCTTTGCCGAGCCGCGGGCGATCTACAAATGGCAAAAGGGGGAGACCCTGCCGACGGTCGACAATCTGTACGCGCTCGGTGCGCTGCTGGATGTGTCGCTGGAGCAGATCCTCATCCCCGTCGCCGGAAATCCCGATATCGTGTGTGAGCAGCAGGCCGAGACCTGCTGCTCACACTGTTTTCTGACCGGCTGTTTTGGATGCGGCAAGCGTCCGATGCAGCTTCCGCCATTTGCCCCGGGCGCACGGCCGGCGGCGTGACAGGTCACGTCCGGCCGCTGCGCGCGGGAAAGGAGATCACACATAGTTTTTCTTTTCTCGTCAAAGTCGAGGACGGCTTGCCTGCCGCACGAGGGAGATGTCAGTTCGGAAGCGGGCATGGGTGTCTGCGCGAAAAACGGGTTTGACGTCTGTGCGTTTGACGCCGGACGAGAAGCCGGGCGCTGCCCTTTCCAATTCAATAGAAAGGCTCGCTGAGCGAGCCGCTCGGGGTCGTTTCCGTTTGCAATTGTGCAGCGTTATCGTTCATCTGCACCTGAACCGGCATCCGCTTGCTCTTGGCTTGCCGCACCCAAAACAGCCGCTCTGCACCGGGGCGTTATGCCTCGGCTTTTCCGGTGTAGCGCGCAAACGCCTCGGCGAAGCTGGCGTTCACGTCAAAGGGCGGCGTGTATGCCACGTCGGACGTGATCAGGCACAGGTCGATCCGGGCCGAGGTCTCGTCCGCGCGCCGGTCGAGCTTCGTGAGGGCGGCACGGATGACCTTCCGGTCGTAGTTGATCGTGGTCACGCGCCGCACGTCGCAGCGGTAGGTGATCTGATTGCCGTCGGCGTTGAAGCGGTAGCCGCTGCCGCCGTTGGGGATCGTCTGCTCGCAGCAGCGCAGGTCGTTCATGTGCCGGAAGGTGCGGGCAACGCTCTGGCGCGCGGCGTTGAGGCTGACCTCGCTGTCCATGTCGATGTCCAGCGCATCCTTCGCCGTGCGGATGGCGGCGCTGAGCGTCTCCTTCTCATCGAGCAGGTGCAAAAGGAAACGGGCAATGTCCGTGATCTGCTCGTAATACTCCGTTTCCGGCACGGCAGCAACGGTCTCGTCCTCCGCCTCGGCCATGACCTTGCGGCGCAGGTAGGTGTTTTCGACCTTCGTGATGTTGGCGTCGCGGTCGAGGATGCTCTGCGCTTCGTCCAGAAAGGACTGGAGCTTGTTTTGATAGCGGAATGCTTCTTTCAGATTCATCGGGTCGTCACCTCTGTCTTTCAGATTGTTTTCTGACCCGATTGTAACGCGCAGCCGCCGGATTGTCATGGAACTTGCGGTTCACCCCCGCGGGACGCGGCAGGATGCGGACTTTGCGGATGAAAAACGGAGCAGGCGGAAACCTGCTCCGGGAAAGAGGCTGGAGGCTGGATGCTGGTTGCCAAAGCTCAAATGCCAAGCAGCTCCTGACACATATAGGAAAACTCTTCTGCTGAAATCCGTTTCTCTGTCCGAATGAGATAGTTTCTCAAAACGGTGAGACGCAGCAGCGCCGCAGCTTCGTCATCCTCACAATTGGCGATATCATACAGCATCACCAACGCGCCCGCAGGCAGCCCATGCGCTGTTAACCGTTTTTCGCTCTCATGAAGCAGGGATCCTATTCTGTCAACGGCGGGGACAGATGCCGGACCGCACTCTGCGAAAAGAGCGGGATCCTTATCGAAAAAGGCTTTGCCAAAAACAGCATTTGCAGGCACGCTTTTGCCGGTTGCGTACTCTGTGAAACGGCCTTCCTCGCCTTTGTCCAAAAAGATGCCGGAGCGTTCTGTGCTGACGTTGTCTTTGGTGATAAAGACTGCTTGCAGCTCACGATCGGAGGAACCAAAGAATCCCCACACATTGCGGTAGGAAACAACGTGCATATCTGCGCCGGCGATTTCCCGCGCTGCTTTTTTGGCATCAGGCAAAGTCATAAAGACACCTCTGTTCTCTTTTGTAACACATTGTAGCATAGCTTTGCCAAAAACAAAAGTGGATGCAACGAAAATCCGTTGCATCCACTCGATTTGGTTGCGGAGACAGGATTTGAACCTGCGACCTCCGGGTTATGAGCCCGACGAGCTACCGAACTGCTCCACTCCGCGATATAGAATTGACCCCTCAAGGCTTATATACTATAACATATAAGCCCCGAGGTGTCAAGTACTTTTTTAACGCTCAGAGGCGGAATATTCTTCCTCTTCGGCGCCGTCGAGCGTTTGTGCTGCGGCGGCACGGCTGTTTCTGATCTTGAGCTCGGCAAGAATGTCCGCCAGCAGCTCCTCAGTCGTGGGCTCGGCCGGGACTTCCGGCTCAGGCTCGGCTTCGTCCGCCTTTTTGCGGTTGAAGCGGTTGATGATCTTCACCATCCAGAACACGACGAACGAAATGCACAGGAAATTGATGATCGCCATGATCAGATCGCCGATCGGAAACACGCCGACGGTCACGCCGGAGAAATCCAGCCCACCGATGATCAGCGAGATGAGCGGGTTGATGATATCGTTGACAAGCGCGGTGACAATGGCCGTGAACGCGCCGCCGACCACAACGCCGACCGCCAGGTCAATGACGTTGCCGCGCGAGATGAACGTCTTGAATTCGTCGAGCCAACCGGGCTTTTTCATGATGCTGCCTCCATTTTTCTATGATCCCAAGCTTTTGGGCCGCTCAGTGCTTCGGCACAAGGACTTCCTTGCCGCCCATGTAGGGACGCAGCACCTCGGGGATGACGACACTGCCGTCGGGCTGGAGATTATTCTCAAGGAACGCGATGAGCATACGCGGGGGCGCAACACAGGTGTTGTTGAGCGTGTGGGCGAGGTAATTCTTGCCGTCCTTGCCCTTGATGCGGATGTGCAGGCGGCGTGCCTGCGCGTCGCCGAGATTCGAGCAGGAGCAGACCTCGAAATACTTCTGCTGGCGCGGGCTCCAAGCCTCGATGTCGCAGGACTTGACCTTCAGGTCGGCGAGGTCGCCGGAGCAGCACTCAAGCTGACGCACCGGGATGTCCATGCTGCGGAAGAGCTCGACGGAGTAGCGCCAGAGCTTCTCGTACCAGTCCATGCTCTCCTCCGGGCGGCAGACGACGATCATCTCCTGCTTTTCAAACTGGTGGATGCGGTACACGCCGCGCTCCTCGATGCCGTGCGCGCCTTTCTCCTTGCGGAAGCAGGGCGAATAGGACGTCATCGTCTGCGGGAGCTGATCCTCGGTGAGGATCTGGTCGATGTAGCGGCCGATCATGGAGTGCTCGCTCGTGCCGATCAGATAGAGATCCTCGCCCTCGATCTTGTACATCATGGCGTCCATATCCGTCTGGCTCATGACGCCCTCGACGACGTTGCCGTGGATCATAAACGGCGGGATGCAGTAGGTAAAGCCCTTGTCGATCATGAAATCGCGCGCGTAGGCCAGCACGGCCTCGTGCAGGCGCGCGATATCGCCCATGAGGTAGTAAAATCCGTTGCCGGAGACGCGGCGCGCGGCGTCGAGATCGATGCCGTCAAAGCGCTCCATGATCTCCGTGTGGTACGGGATCGGGAAATCCGGCACGACGGCGTCGCCAAAGCGCTGCACCTCAACGTTGCAGCTGTCATCCGGGCCGAGCGGCACGCTCGGGTCGATGATCTGCGGGATGGTGAGCATGATCTTGTGGATCTTGGCCTCAAGCTCGGCCTCCTGCTGCTCAAGCTCGGCGAGCCGCGCGGCCTGCGCGGTGACCTGCGCCTTGACAGCCTCGGCCTCGGCGAGCTTGGACGGGTCTTTTTTCGCCTGTCCCATGAGCATGCCGATCTGCTTCGACAGGGTGTTGCGCTCGGCGCGCAGGTTCGACGCCTCGTTGATGGCGGCGCGGTTGGCCTTGTCGAGCTCGATCACCTCGTCGACGAGCGGCAGCTTCGCGTCCTGAAATTTTTTGCGGATGTTCTCCCGAACGAGCTCGGGGTTTTCACGGATGAGTCGAATGTCAATCATGTTGTCTCTGTCTCCTCAATGTTCTAATTGGTGTCAGTTTCTGCGGCCGATGCCCTCGAGCGCCTGCAGCAGCGCCTCGCGGTCATCCGCGTCGTAGTATTCCAGCTCGATGCGCCCGGTCTTGCGTCCCTGCGTCATGCGCACCTTGCGCCCGAGCACCTGCTCGAGATGACGCGCGCATTCGCCGAGATAATCGACGCCGGCGGGCTTTGCTGCCGCTTTTCCCTGCGTTTCCTTCAGAAGCTGCGCAGCCAGCGCCTCGGCGCGGCGCACCGAGAGCCCTTTTTCGATGACGGTTTTCGCCGCGGCGAGCTGCACCTGCGCATCGCTGAGCGGCAGCAGCGCGCGTGCGTGACCGGCCGAGAGCGTCCCGTCCTCGACGAGCTTCAAAACAGGCTCCGACAGTGCCAGAAGCCGCGTCGCATTGGCGACGGCGGGGCGCGATTTGCCCACGCTCTGCGCCACATCGTCCTGCGTCATGCCGTACACGTCCTGCAGGGCGCGGTAGCCTTTGGCCTCTTCGATGGGGTTTAAGTCCTCGCGCTGCAGGTTTTCGACCAGCGCCATCTCCATGGCGCGCTGCTCATCCGCCGTGAGGATGCGCACCGGGACTTCCTTGAGCCCGGCCATGCGGCTGGCGCGCCAGCGGCGCTCGCCCGCGATGATCTGATAAAAGCCGCTGTCGAGCGGCCGCACCGTGATCGGCTGGATGAGCCCGTAGGTACGGATGGACTCGGCGAGCATCTCCAGCGCCTCGGGGTCAAAGCGCTTGCGCGGCTGGTCGGCGCGCGGCTCGATCTTCTCGATCGGCAGCAGATCCGGCGCCGTCTCCTCGCGCTCGGGCTGCGCGGTCGGATATTCCTCCCCAAACAGCGCCCCGAGCCCCATGCCGAGACCTTTTTTCCCGTCTTTACCCATGTTCCGCCTCCTTTGCGGCCGCTGCCGCAGCTTCCTGCGCCGCCTTTGCCGCTTTTTCCTCGCGCTTGATGAGCTCCCCCGCCAGATGCAGATACGCCCGCGCGCCCTTGGACTCCTTGTCGTAGGCGATGGCGGGTTTGCGGTGGCTCGGCGCCTCGGACAGGCGCACGTTGCGCGGGATCATGGTCTTGTAGACCTTTTTGCCGAAGAATTTGCGCACCTCGTTCACGACCTGATCGGACAGCTTCGTGCGCCCGTCATACATGGTCATGACGATGCCCTGTACGCTCAGCTCCGGATTGAGGCGCTTGTTGCACATTTTGATGCTGCGCATGAGATCGGCGATGCCCTCGAGCGCATAATACTCGCACTGCACCGGGATGAGCACGCTGTCGGCCGCGACGAGCGCATTGATCGTCAGCAGCTCGAGCGACGGCGGACAGTCGATGAGGATGAAGTCATAGTCCGCCTGCACCGGCGCAAGCGCGTTTTTCATGATGTATTCCCGCTGCGCAGAGCCGACGAGCTCGACCGAGCAGCCGGAGAGATTCATATTTGCCGGCAGCACGTCGCCGTATTTCGTGCTGCGGATACAGTCGGCAGCGGCCGCGCCGTTCATCAGCAGGTCGTAGCAATTGGGCGTCACGGTCTTGTCCACGCCCATGCCGGAGGTGCTGTTGCCCTGCGGGTCGCAGTCGATGAGGAGCACGCGCCGCCCGCGCTTTTTGAGCGCGCAGGTCAGGTTCACGCACGTCGTCGTCTTGCCGACCCCGCCTTTCTGGTTGGCGACGGCAATGATTTTGCCCATGGTTTGCCTCCCTAAATCGTGTTTGCCGCTATTATACCAGCGCGCGGCGTCGTTTTCAACCGCTTGGGGGCGTCGGGGCGAATTTTTGTGATGTTTCACGTGAAACAATGTCGAGCGCGGCGGGGAATGTTTCACGTGAAACACGGCTCACGACAGCAGGAGGTCAAGATCCGCCACGGTCAGACCGTCGTGCAGCGCGAGGTCGATGCCGTAGCCGATGAGTTTGGCGGCGTCACGCACGACCGCGTCGATATCGCGCGGCGTGACGAACATCCGCTCGGCGCGCGGGTCGTCTGTGAGGCTGCCCGCGTCGATGACCGTCGGCAGTCCGATGGCCGCGACCGGTACGCCGAGCGTGGTGCGGTCAAGCCCGGCGCGGTCGTTACCGACGCCGCTGCCGGGCGTGATGCCGGTGTCGGTGAGCTGAACGGTGCAGCCGAGACGCTCCGGCTCGGCGCAGGCGAGCGCATCGACCACGATGACGGCATCCGGGCGCAGGCGGTCGGTCATGGCGCGGACGAGCTCGGCCGATTCCACGCCCGTTGTGCCGAGCACGCCGGGTGTCAGCGCCGCCACGGAGCGAAAGTGCCCGAACTGCTCGGGCAGCTGCGCGCGCAGGTGGCGCGTGACGAGCACGCTCTGCATGGCGTCCGGTCCGACAGCGTCGGGCGTGATCGCCCGGTTGCCGAGCCCGACGACGAGCACGGATGCCTCCGGCATCAGCGGCAGGGCGGCGCGCAGAAGCTCCGAAAGGGTCTGCGCGGCGTTTTCAAAGGCATCGTCCGCGCGGCGCAGCAGCGGGGTGAGGTCGAGCGTGTCGTACCGCCCGATTGGTTTACATAACGCTTCAGAGCCGGCTGCATCGAGTACCTCCACCTGCGTCACGGCAAAGCCGCGGCGCTGTGTCTGCGCGGCGCGCACGCCGGGAAGCTGCGCCGCGGCGGCGGCGCTGCGGAGGGCTTCGGCCTCGACGGCGAGGTCAGTACGGGGAAAATTCGGCATTTTTTGCTCCTTTCTGACGCCACATCTTGTGGCACACAGCAAGCGTTGCCACAAATGGATACAATTATAATGAAAATTGAAAAAAAGGCTTGCAATTTGAAAGGTTTGATGATATCATCAACACTTGCAGAACATTGCACGGTCATATCCATGACTGAATTTTATAGGAGGAGGTGGCGATTGAGAAATGCCGAACATCAAGTCCGCAATGAAGAGAGACGAAAAGTCCAAGCTGCAGAATCTGAAAAACAAGGCTGAGAAATCCGCCCTGAAGACCAACCTGAAGAAGTTTGATGCGGCTGTTGCCGAAGGCAACCGTGACGCAGCCGTCAGTACCTATAAAGTTGCTGTCCAGGCTGTTGACCGCGCGGCCGGCAAGGGTCTGATCCACAAGAACAACGCAGCGCACAAGAAGTCTGCAATGGCTCAGAAAATGAACGAGCTTGGCTGATCACAGAATCTCGGGGGCATGGCAGTACGCCATGCCCTTTTTTGCTATTCTGACAGGAGGCTGACTATGAAAAAACGCATGATGCTGATCATCAACCCCATGGCCGGACGCAGCGGCTACAAAAACGGCTTTGGCGAAGTGATGAACATTCTCGACAGCGGCGGCTATCTGACGACGGTGTACTTCACGCAGGGACGCGGCGACGCGACGCTGATGGCGGCGCAGCACGCGGCGGAGTATGACACCGTGGCCTGTATCGGCGGCGACGGCACGCTCAGCGAGGTCGTGTCCGGTCTGATGCAGGTGCCGAATCCGCCTCCGCTCGGCTACATCCCGATGGGCACGACCAACGACGTGGCCTCGACGCTCGGCCTGCCGAAAAACGCGACCGACGCCGCGCTGCGCATCGTGACCGGTACGCCGACGGCGTTCGACGTCGGCAGCTTCGGCGACAAGAGCTTTTTCACCTACGTGGCGGCCTTTGGCGCGTTCACGGCGGTGAGCTATGAGACGCCGCAAAACGAAAAGCAGGCGCTCGGTCATCTGGCCTACGTGCTCGAGGCGATGAGCCGCCTCAACAGCATCGACCACTACTGCGCGCACGTGGAGTATGACGGCGGCACGGTCGACGGGGACTTCATCTTCGGCGGCGTGTCGAACTCGACCTCCGTGGCCGGCATGGTGCGTCTGCGCAAGGACCTCGTGAGTCTGGGCGACGGTCTGTTTGAGACGCTGCTCATCCGCCGTCCGAAGCAGTTCGGCGACCTGAGCCGCATCATCACGGGCGTGCTCAACCAGTATTACGACAACGAGAACGTCATCCTCGTGCAGTCGAAGAATCTGCGCTTCACATTTGAAGAGCCCGTGGCGTGGACGCGCGACGGTGAGGCCGGCGGCGTGACGACGGACGTCCGGCTCAGCAACAACCACGCGGCCATCCACATCATTGCCTGACGCGCGCAAAAGCGGTTGAAAAATCCGCCGCAAATGCGTATAATAAAAGAGTTACCTATATAAAATCCATCGAAAACGAGGCGGAAGATATGAAAAGACAGCACATCGCCGGCATCTACGCATCGCCGGAGTCCTTCGGCGGCCAGACCCTGACCGTCTGCGGCTGGGCGCGCACGATCCGCGACATGAAGAATTTCGGCTTTATCGAGCTCAACGACGGCAGCTGCTTCAAGAGCCTGCAGGTCGTGCTTGAGCGCGGCAAGCTCGAAAACTATGACGACATCGCCCGCCAGAACGTCGGCGCGGCGTTCATCGTGCACGGTGAGCTCGTGCTCACGCCGGACGCCAAGCAGCCGTTCGAGCTCAAGGCCGACAGCATCACGCTCGAGGGCGCGTCCGCGCCGGATTATCCGCTGCAGAAAAAGCGCCACAGCGTGGAATTTCTGCGCACGATCCAGCATCTGCGGCCGCGCACGAACCTCTTCAGCGCGACGTTCCGCGTGCGCAGCGTGGCGGCGCAGGCGGTGCACACGTTCTTCCAGGAGCGCGGCTTCGTCTATGTGCAGACCCCGATCATCACGGGCTCTGACTGCGAGGGCGCGGGCGAGATGTTCCGCGTCACGACGCTCGACCTCGACAACCTGCCGCGCACGGATGACGGCAAGGTCGATTTCAGCAAGGATTTCTTCGGCAAGAGCACGAACCTGACCGTGTCCGGTCAGCTCAACGCCGAGAACTTCGCGCTCGCCTTCGGCGACGTGTACACCTTCGGTCCGACGTTCCGCGCCGAGAACTCCAACACCCAGCGCCACGCCGCCGAGTTCTGGATGATCGAGCCGGAGATGGCGTTCGCCGACCTCGACGACGACCTCGCGTGCATGGAGGCGATGGTGAAGTTCATCATCAACACCGTGCTCGAAAAGTGCCCGCAGGAGCTGGAGTTTTTCAACTCCTTCGTGGATAAGGGCCTGCTTGAGCGTCTGCACAACGTCGTGGACAACGACTTCGGCCGCATCACCTATACCGACGCCGTGAAGCTGCTGCAGGAGTCCGGTCACAAGTTCGACTACCCCGTCTCGTGGGGCATCGACCTGCAGACCGAGCACGAGCGCTACCTGACCGAGCAGGTGTTCAACAAGCCCGTCTTCGTCACGGATTACCCGAAGGACATCAAGGCGTTTTATATGCGCATGAACGACGACGGCAAGACCGTCGCCGCGGCGGACTGCCTCGTGCCGGGCATCGGCGAGATCATCGGCGGCAGCCAGCGTGAGGAGCGGCTCGACCTGCTCACCAAGCGTATGCAGGAGCTCGGTCTCAACGAGGCCGACTACTGGTGGTATCTCGACCTGCGCCGCTACGGCAGCTGCCGTCACGCGGGCTTCGGTCTCGGCTTTGAGCGCATGGTCATGTACCTGACCGGCGTGAGCAACATCCGCGACGTGGAGCTGCATCCGCGCACGGTCGGAAACGCCGACTTCTGATCTGCGTATAAGAATTCCCCCGAAAGCAACGGCTTTCGGGGGAATTTTTCTATGCTGTTTGCGGGGCTAAACCGCCTCGATCTCCTGCAGCGTCATGTCGCGGCCGGTGAGCGGCATGAGCTTTTTCCCGCCGCAGCCGGGGCAGGTGAGGTCGTTGACGTCGGCCTCAAACTCCGCGCCGCAGTCGAGACAGCGGGCGCGCCCCGCCTCGGTCTCGACGCGCAGCGGCACGCCGTCATACTCCGTGCCGTCGGTCACGGCGACCCAGCAGTCGGTGAGAAAGTGCGGGATGACGCCCGAGAGCGTCCCGACGCGCACCGTGATGCTGCGCACGCCGTCGAGCGCCTCCTCACGGGAGATGTCGCGCACCATTTTGAGCAGCGCGTCGCACAGTGCCAGCTCGTGCATTACTTCAAAACCGCCTTCTTGACGATGCTGCCGGCGCGCTTGACGACACCCTCGGCGACCTTGATCGGCATGGTCTCATACGAGCCCGCGTGCCAGTCGCGCACCTTCTTGAGGTGGATGGCGTCGAACTTGCACTTTGTGGTGCACAGACCGCAGCCGATGCACAGGTAGCTGTCGACCTTCGTCGCGCCGCAGCCGAGGCAGCGGGCGCACTCCTTTTTGACCTGCTCCTCCGTGAACGTGACGCGCGCATCGGAGAAGGTCTTGGCCTTGGCCGCGTTGTAGCCCGGCATCTGGCGGTGATCCTTATCAAAGCCCGCCGTCTCGATGAGCACGTGCTCCTTATCGAGCGAGCGGTACACGCGGCGGTCGCGGCCGGCGGTGAGCGTCTGGCCGGGGTGCACGAAGCGGTGCAGGCTGATGGCGGCCTCCTTGCCGGCGGCGATGGCGTCGATGGCAAACTTCGGACCGGTGTAGCAGTCGCCGCCGACGAAGATGTCCGGCTGCGCGGTCTGATACGTGAGGGCGTCGGCCTCGGCCGTGCCCTTTTTCGTCGTCGTGAGCGCGCCGACGTCGAGCGCGCCCCAGTCGACCGTCTGGCCGATGGCGCCGATGACGGAGTCAAGCGCAATCGTCTCGAATTCGCCCGTGCCGACGGGCTTGCGGCGGCCCTTCTCGTCCGGCTCGCCGAGCGCCATGCGCTCGACCCGGATGCCGGTGACCTTGCCGTCCGCGCCGAGGATCTCGACCGGAGCGGTCAGGAAGCGGAACTGCACGCCCTCTTCCATCGCCTCTCTGACCTCCTCGGGGTCGGCGGGCAGCTCTGCCTCGCTGCGGCGGTAGAGGACGTAGGTCTCGTCCGCGCCGAGGCGCACCGCGCTGCGGCAGACGTCCATGGCCACGTTGCCGCCGCCGATGACGGCGCAGCGCTTGCCGACGGCCGGCTGCTCGCCGAGGTTCACGGCGCGCAGGAAGTCCACGCCGCCGTAGACGCCCGTGAGCTCCTCGCCCGCAACGCCGAGCCTGGCCGACTTCTGCGCGCCGATGGCGACATAGAAGCCCTTGTAGCCCTGCTCGCGCAGCTGCTCGATGGTGATATCCCTGCCGACCTCAACGCCGCAGCGGAATTCGACGCCCATCTCACGCAGGATGTCGATCTCGGCGTTGAGCACGTCCTTTTCGAGGCGGAAGTTCGGGATGCCGAGCGTGAGCATACCGCCGGGAACGGGGTTGCGGTCGAACACGGTCACGGGGTAGCCCTTGTTGGCAAGGTAGTAGGCGCAGCTCATGCCCGCAGGACCTGCGCCGATGACGGCGATCTTCTCCGTGTACGGGCGGCCGATCTGGTTGCACAGCTTCGGCACAAAGCGCGTGGCCTCGTGCAGGTCATGGTCGGCGATGAAGCGCTTGACCTCGTCGATGGCGACGGCCTCGTCGACCGTGCCGCGGGTGCACTCGGTCTCGCAGCGCTTGTTGCAGATGCGGCCGCAGACGGCCGGGAACGGGTTTTCCTTCTTGATAAGCTCGAGCGCGTCGGTGTAGCGCCCCTGCGCGGCGAGCTTCAGATAGCCCTGCACGGGCACGTGCGCGGGGCAGGCGGTCTTGCACGGCGCGGTGCCGGTGGGCATGACGTCCTCGTGATCCTCGCGGTAGTCGGGGTTCCACGAGCGCTTGGGGTGGATGGTCTCGGAGAGCTTGACGTAGTCCGGCTTTGGCGTCAGATCCTCGGTCGAGCACAGCTTCTGACCGAGCTTGAGCGCGTTGCCGGGGCAGGTCTCCACGCACTGACCGCAGGCGACGCACTTGGCCTCGTCCACCTCGGCGACGTAGTTGGAGCGGATCGCATCGCGCGCGCCGAACATCAGACCCACGCGCAGACCGAAGCAGGCGCAGGCGCAGCAGTTGCAGATGGCCGCGCTCTCGCCCGGCTCCTCGATGTTGACCATGTCGTGCATGAGACCGTTTTCCTCCGCGCGCTGAATGATCTCCAGCGCCTGCTCGCGCGTGATCTCCCTGGCGCGGCCGGTGCGGATGTAGTGCTCGGCGCCTCTGCCCATCTGCACGCACATATCCTCCTCAAGGTGACCGCAGCCGTCGCCAAGGCTCGAGCGCGACGCGCGGCACGAGCACGGGGACACGGAAAAGCGGTCATACTTATCCAGATAGTGCGAGATGCGCTCATAGTCGCTCACGCCCTCGATGCCCTCGAGCGCGCTCTCGACCGGGATGACGCGCATGAGACCATAGCCGTCGGGGATCATGGCGCCCATGTTCGCGGCGAGGTTGCGGGTGTACTCATCGAACGCGCGGCCGACCTCCGGATGCGTTTCCAGCAGCTCCTTCTGGTTGACCATCATCTCGAGGATGCCGGGCGCGAAGATCTGCATGTAATACACGTCCTCGCCGAGCGTCTTGTCCATCGAGCGGCGGAAGATGCCGTAGTAGACGAGGTTGTCGAGCAGCGGCGCGATCTCCTCCACGGTCTTGCCGACCTTCTTGGCGAGATAGCCCGCGGTGCGCTCCTTGCGCAGACCGGCGGCGATGGCGATGTCCGCCTCGTCATCCGAGAGGATGCCCGCCATGCAGTAATATTCGGGCGCATTTTCGTCGATCTTGGTCGTGATGCCGGTAATGCCCCCAATGATTTTCGCCAGCTTCACGATCTTCGGTCTGAGTTGTGCCATTGTGTCTCCTCCTTCTTTTTTGCGCGAGATTGTCATCACTATAACATACCCGGTGCGTCTTGGGAACCATATTTTTGTTTCTTGTGCCCGTGCGGAACATTTTCTCCGCAGCGCAGTGCAAAACAGGCTCCCGCACGATGGCGGGAGCCTGTCCGGATGCGTGTCAGAACTTGACGAAGCCGGTCGTCGTGCCCATCGGGTAGCCGAGCGTCCACGCGCGCTTGCCGCAGCGGGGGCAGACCTCGCCGCGGGCGTCGAGCTCGTCGATGAAGGCCTCGGCGCGCATGATGTACATATTCGTCTTGCGCACATAGCGGCAGTGCTCGCAAAAGACCACATAGGTCGCAAAGCTGTCATAGATGCCGCGGGCGCGTTTTTCCTTTTCCTCGGCGGTCAGCGGCCGGGGATTGACGTTTTGATTGACTGCCATCGTTTGCTCCTCCCCTGTCAGATCTGGTGCTCGCGCTTGACGCTGTCGTAGTGCTTGTTCAGAAACGGCACGACGACCGAGCGCATGAGCTTCATGTCGAGATTATAGTAGTAGATCACGAACAGCACGGCCAGCGCGCCGCCGGTGATGCCGAAGGCCTTGAACAGGAACTTTGCAAATCTGCATTTCATAGTGGCTCTCCTCCTTTACCAGCCCATGCTGTCGTCAAAATCGACCAGCGACGGATCGACCGGCTCCTCGTGCAGGACGCTGGTCATGTATTCGTTGACGGCGCTGCGCGCCTCGCGCGGCGAGACGATGCGGTGATCCATCAGCGAGTGCGGCATCCACACAACGTGGAAGCGGTCGTTGTGCTTGCGGATCTCCTCCTCGATTAGACCCTGTGCGCCGGCCATGCCCTTGCAGCCGATGTCGTCGTACATGAGGATCATGTCGCAGTTGAACTTCTCCGCCGTCTCCCACATCTGCATGATGTGGCGGTTGCCGCCGACGGTGTGCGTGCGCATCGGGGTGCGGGCGTGCCAGTCGGCCACGTCGCTCATCATGATGTCGCGGTCCTCGGTGTCGACGATGTTGTGGCCGGTGAGCGAGTCCATGTTGATCAGGCACAGGATGCCCCAGCAGTTATACAGCCACTGCACGCCGTGCGCGTAGTACGTCGAGCCGCAGCTCCAGGCAATGGCGCGGTGGCGCGTGTGCGGGAAGGTGTCGATGTTCTTGCGCACACATTTGTCAAAGATGCGCGTGATCTTGCGCGAGGCCTTGAGGAAGTACTCGTTGCCGCCCTGCTGATAGAAGTAGATGCGGAACAGACCCTGACACACGGGGTTGAGCGCGCCGTTGTTCGTCTTGGCGTAGATGTCCCAGCGCTCGGTCTCCTCGCGGTTGAACTGGTTGGTGTTTTCAATGTGCTGGATGAACGTGTCCCAGTTGAACGGCTGGTGGAACTGATCCTCAAGGAAGTGGATGGCCTCGTACACCTCGTGCACGCCGAGCTCCTTGCAGGTCGGGTCGTCGTACATGAGCGGGGTCGTGAACGGATGCACGGCCTTTTTGCCGTCGCCCGAGAGCGCGCGGTACATGGCGACGTTGTCCATCATGTTCGCATCGCAGGGGTTGTTGGTCGTGAGCCAGCAGTTGCCGATGTCGGGATACTCGCCCTCGACGGCGACGCCGGTCTCCACGAGCGGCAGCGTGCACATGTCGCCCGGGATGCCGCAGCTGACGGCCTGATCGACGTAGTACGAGCCGAGGTTCTTGTTCAGGATCGGTACCATGAATGCCGCGTGCTGCTGGATGTTGATGCCGAAGTAGCCGGGGAAGCCGTAGATGATGTGCTTGGGCAGCGTGTAGTCAAAGGCGATCGTGCGCTCGGTCCACTTCGTCTCGCCGAAGCGGCGGTCGGCGCGGATCTCGCGCCACATCGTCGTGATGGAGTCGGACACCATGCAGTCGATGGCCGTCAGGTCGGCGCGCAGCACCATGCCGCGGTCGCCTTCGATCCATTTGTCGACCATCATGGGCGTGGCGAGGTAGGCGCTCAGCCAGCGGTATTTCCAGAAGGCGCGCACCATGCGCACCGGGTCGCGGCCGATGAGTCCGGCCATCTTGACCCACGTCTGCAGCCAGCGGGCGAAGGCATAGGCCGTGTCCCGCACGCCGCGCCATTCGCGGTGGTGGTAGAAGTTCGTGCCCTCGATGTACAGGTCGCCGAGATAGTGGCAGTCGTTGTCACCCCGCAGGAAGTGGCCGAGCGTGCCGTATTCTTCTTTGAGCGTGCGTTTGCGTTTCCACATAGTTGAGCCCCTCCCTTACTGCTGCGCCTGGATCTTTTTGATCTCCAGCGACTCGATGAACGCCTGGAACCGGGTACGCAGCTGACCGGAGGCGGCGCTCGTATAATCCTTCTCGATCTGGCACACCGGCACGCTGCGCGGCAGCTCGTAGCCCTCGTAGAACCACATGCCGTCCTGCGCGCGCTCGTAGCCCCAGTATTCGCAGAACTTCATGTTCTCGACGATGATGCCGTCGGCATGGTATTTCTCCACGAGATCGAAGATGTAGCGCTTGCGCGCGATGATGTTCTCGGGTCCCATGGCGCGCGGGCACTGGTTGCGCCACATATAGTAATCGGCGATGGACTGCAAAACGTCCTTGCCCTCCTCGAGCGGGATCTCCTCGCGGCCGGGCATCGAGCCGAAGCAGTAGCGGTCGGCCACGACGAGACCGCCGGCCATCTCGCACATTTTCGTAAACTCCGGGTCGTCGATCTCGCTGCCGGCGATGAGCACACGCGCCCGGTAGCCCGGCTTCGGGTCAGGCTCGCGCGTGCGCAGCTCCTGCAGCGTCTCGCGCAGGTAGGGCAGGATGAGATCCTTCGGGCACGTCTGCGTGCACAGCTGGATGACGTGAAATTCATAGCCCGTGATGACGGGGTTTTCCGCCTCACGCATGGCGTTGATCTCCGTCATGATGCGGCAGACCTCGTTGAACTGCTCAACAGCGCGGCGCAGGTTTGCCTCCGAAAAGTCCACGCCGTAGACCTTTTCGAGCGGCTGGAGGATCTTCTGCTCGATCTGGCGGCGGTAGTAGCCCGCGTGCCACTCGGTCTTGCGCAGCGGCATATCAAGATACGTGCAGAAGAATTTCTCGTTCGGGATCAGCTCGCAGTATTCAAAATACTGCTCCATACGGTTCATCGTCGTGCAGCATTCCTGCCCGATGAGCGCGGAAATGAAGTTGTAGCCGCCCTCGAACGCGCGCTCGAGGATGCTCTTGGAGTACGGACACGAGCGGTTGGTCATATAATAGGTGGCCATGTCGGGGTTGGTGCAGTTCGGCGCGCGCAGACGCACGCCAAAGCACTTGTCCGTATCCAGCAAAACCTCCGGTATGTACGAACAGTTCCATGCCAGCGCCAGCCGCCCATCCTTGCAGGCGGCCTGAACCAGGTCGTTGTTTGCCTGCTGCAGCAGGTTCTCGAAATAGATCAGATGCTTCAGGTCTCTCATTCGCGCATTCCCTCCTTCATTGCACAGTTCTCGCGCCATCTTTGAAATTTGACATTTTGCACAAGCGCGGAACGTTAGCGCACGTTTATTATAGGACTTTGTCCGAATCATGTCAATATGTGTAACAAACGTTTGTTAACAAACATCCGGCGCTCCGCCTGTTTGTTTGCCGCGCGCCGCAGCCTGCGCTGCGAGCGCCCGGCGCGCAGAATGCCGGTTCCGGTCAAATGCGGGTAAAAACTATTTGCATATGGGATTAAATTGGCATATAATTTTCCCGTTGACTGCATTGTGAGAAAGGGCGGCGCGTATGTTCTGGCTCTGGCTGCTTTTATATGGCCTGCTCTTCGCCGCGCCCCGCGCGCTCGTGCCGACCGCGGCGCCGCTGCTCACGCCGGCGCTGCTGGCGGTGTATTGGGCGGTGCTGCTGCGCGGCCTGCACACGCGCGGCCGGCTGCGCAGCTACGGCCTGTGCCGCGGCAAGGGACTGACGGCGCGCGATGCGCTGCTGTCGCTGCCGGTGCTGCTGTTCGCCGCGCTGAACATTGCCTTCGGCGGCGCGCGGCCGGGGATCGCGGAGGCGGTGTATCTGCTCTTTGCCGTGTTCGGCGAGGAGGTGCTGTTTCGCGGCGTGCTGCCGGCCGTCTGGGGCGAAAAGCTTGGCGTGGTCAGGGCGGCCGCGGCATCGGCGGCGCTGTTTGCGCTTTTGCATCTGGGCAGCGCCCTCGGCGGCAGCTTTTTTGCCGCCGCGGTGCAGACGCTGTGCGCCTTCGGCGCGGGGCTGCTGCTGACGGCGGTGCGCGAAAGGACCGGCAGCATCGCGCTGCCGCTGCTCGCCCACGCGCTCATCAACCTCACGGGCGGCGCAGAGCTGACAACGCCGCGCGCTGCGGCCTATCTGGCCGCGTCCGCGCTGTGTACGCTGTGTGCGCTGCGGCTGCTCCGAGAGGCAGCCTGAATTTTTGAAACCAACGCAAAATCGAAGGAGACAAGACCCAAGATGAGATTTTACATTGACCCCGGCACGGGCAGTATGCTCTTTGCGATCCTCATCGGCATCATCGGCGCCGCGACCTATATGCTCAAATCGTGGTTTTTGAAGCTGCGTTTTCTGCTCAGCGGCGGCAAAAAGGTCGACACCGGCGCAAAGAAGATACCACTGGTCATTTTTTCGGATGACAAGCGGTATTGGAGCGTTTTTCGCCCCGTGTGCCGCGAGCTGGACAAGAAGGGCATCGACACGGTCTACATGACCGCCTCGCCGGACGACCCCGCGCTCGAAAACGACTTCCCGCACATCCATGCGCAGTTTATCGAGGAGGGCAACAAGGCCTTTGCCAAGCTCAACTTCCTCAACGCCTCCATCGTGCTGGCCACGACGCCGGGGCTGGATGTCTACCAGTGGAAGCGCTCCAAGCAGGTCGACTACTACGTCCACCTGCCGCACGCGGCCAGCGACATCAGCGGCTACCGGATGTTCGGCATCGACTACTATGACGCCATCCTGCTCTCGGGTCAGTATCAGGTCGAGCAGGTGCGCGCGCTCGAAAAGCTGCGCGCGCTGCCCGCCAAGGAGATCGTCAAGGTCGGCATCCCGTACATGGACGATATGCTCGCGCGGCTGCACGCAGACCCGCCGCTGCCGGAGCATGAGCGCACGGTGCTGCTCGCACCGTCGTGGGGCGAGAGCGCCATCCTCAAAAAATACGGCGGCCGGATCATCGACACCCTGCTTGCGACGGGGTATCACATCATCATCCGCCCGCACCCGCAGTCGTTCCGCTCCGAGCAGGACATGATGGCAAAGCTCATGCGCGCCTATCCCTACTCACCCCAGCTCGAATGGAACCGCGACGCGGACAACTACGACGTGCTGCGCCGCTCGGACATCCTCATCTCCGACTTCTCGGGCGTGATCTTCGACTTCTCGCTCGTGTACGACAAGCCCGTCATCTACACCGACACGGACTTTGACGACGCGCCCTATGACGCGTGGTGGCTCGACACGCCCTACTGGACGTTCGACGTGCTGCCGCGCATCGGGCAGAAGCTGACCGAGGAGAATATGCCGCGCCTGCGCGAGCTCATCGACGCCTGCCTGCTCGACCCCCGCTATCAGGCGGGGCGCGACGAGGCGCGGGCGCAGACCTGGGAGCACATCGGGCAGGGCGCGCGCAACACGGCCGATTACCTGGAGCGCAAGCTCACGGAGCTGTCCGGCAAAGCAACTTCCGACACCGAGATAGGAGAACAATAATATGTCATTCTGGGACATTCTGGGCACACTGCTCATCAAGCCGCTCCAGCTGCTGTTTGAGGTGGTGTTCGTCATGGCCAACCGGGTCGTCGGCGACCCCGGTCTTGCCATCATCGCGCTGAGCCTTGCGATGAACTTCCTCGTGCTGCCGCTCTACCGGCGCGCCGACGCCATGCAGGAGGAGGAGCGAGAGATGGAGCTGCGCCTGCACAAGGGCGTGGCGCACATCAAGAAAACCTTCCGCGGCGACGAGCGCATGATGATGCTGCAGACCTACTACCGGCAGAACAACTACAAGCCGACCTATGTGCTCAAGGGCGCGACGTCGCTGTTTCTGGAGATCCCGTTTTTCATCGCGGCCTACGCCTTCCTCTCGAACCTCGAGCTGCTGCACGGCGTGTCCTTCGGGCCCATCCGCGACCTCGGCGCGCCCGACGGTCTGCTCACCGTGGCGGGCGTGACGGTCAACGTCCTGCCGTTTCTCATGACGGCGATCAACCTCGTCTCCTGCGTCATCTTCACCAAGGGCAGCCTGCCGAAAACGAAGGTGCAGCTGTATGCCATGGCGCTGTTTTTCCTCGTGTTTCTCTACACGTCTCCGGCGGGGCTCGTGTTCTACTGGACGCTCAATAACCTCTTCTCGCTCATCAAGACGATCTTCTATAAGCTCAGGCACGCGCACATCATCCTCGGCGTGCTCTTCTCGCTCGCGGGCATCACGGCCGCCGTCTACGGTCTGTTTTTCTACGGGCAGGCGACGCCGCGCCGGCTGGTGTTTTTCATCGCGGCGGCCATCGTGCTGCAGCTTCCGCTGCTGAGCGTGCTGTGCAAGGGCAAGGTCAAGCTGCCGGCTGCGCTGCGCGATGCGCAGCCGAGCAAGAAGCTCTTCGTCTCCGGCGGCATCTTTCTCGCCGTGCTCACGGGGCTGCTGATCCCCTCGGCGGTCATCCATGCCTCGCCGCAGGAGTTTGTCGACCTGACCACCTTCCTGCACCCGGTGTGGTACATCGTCAGCGCCTTCTGCTTTGCCGTGGGCACGTTCATCATCTGGTTCGGCATTTTCTACAGCCTTGCCAAGCCGTCCGTGAAGGTGCTTTTCGATCGGTGCATCTGGGCGCTGTGCGGCATCGCGCTGGTGGACTATATGTTCTTCGGGCGCAATCTCGGCACCCTCTCGGCAGGGCTCATATTCGACAACGGGCTGCAGTTCACGACCGGGCAGATGCTCGTGAACCTCGCCGTCGTGCTGGTCATGTTCGCCGCGTTCGCCTTTGCCGCGTCCAAGTGGCGGCAGCGCATCCCCGGCATCCTCACCGTGGGCATCCTCGCCATCGTGTGTATGTCGGTCGTGAACACCGTGGGCATCTGCCGCTCGATCGATGAGATCGAGGAGTCGGCGCTGGCCGACGGCGGAATGCCGACCTTTACGCTCAGCAAGACGGGCAAGAACGTGATCGTGCTCATGCTCGACCGCGGCATGGGGCCGTACATTCCGTATATCTTCAACGAAAAGCCGGAGCTGGAGGCGCAGTTTGACGGCTTCACCTACTACCACAACACCGCCTCGCTCGGCGTCAAGACGAACATCAGCACGCCGTCCCTGTTCGGCGGCTATGAGTACACGCCGGCGGAGCTGAACACGCGCGATCAGGAGCTGCTCGTTGACAAGCACAACGAGGCGCTCAAGGTGCTGCCGGTCATGTTCGACCAAAACGGCTTTGATGTGACAGTGCTCGAGCCGGTGTATGCGGGCTATGAATGGTCGCCCGTCCTCTCGGTCTTTGACGACTGCCCGAATGTAAAGTGCTTCAACGTCCGCGGCCGGTTCACCGATCCGGAGCTCAAGCGGCAGTCGATCGACGGCAACAAGCGCAACTTCTTCTGCTATGCGCTCATGAAGACCGCGCCCCTGTGCGTGCAGACAAACCTCTATGACTACGGCGCCTACAATCAGGGCAACATCGCCGCCGAGACCGGCTACGGCACGCAGACGGGCGACGATATGTACACGGGCAGCGGCATCAGCGCAGGCTTCATGAACTCCTACAACGTCCTCGCAAATCTCCCGAACATCACGCGCATCACCAAGGACGATACGAACACCTACATGGTCATGACCAACGACACGACCCACGACCCGATGCTGCTGCAGGAGCCCGAATACGTCCCCGCTCAGGAGGTGGACAACACGCAGTATGAGCGCGAGCACGCCGACCGCTTCACCCTCAACGGGCAGACGCTGGCCGTCAAGGACCGCCGCGACTATACGCACTACCAGTGCAACGTCGCCGCGATGCTCCAGCTCGGCAAGTGGTTTGATTACCTGCGCGCAAACGGCGTGTATGACAACACGCGCATCATCGTCATGTCCGACCACGGCAACACGATGGGGCAGGTCCCCGAGCTGATCACGGACTACGGTCTGGATGCGGAGGGCTTCGCCTCGCTGCTCATGGTCAAGGACTTCGGCAGCAAGGGCTTTACGACGTCGAACGAGTTCATGCTCGCGGCCGACGTGCCGCTGCTGGCGGTGAAGGACGTGATCGAGAACCCCGTCAATCCCTTCACGGGACACCGCATCGACGAGCTGACCAAGCCCAAGGAGGAGCAGCTCCTGCTGCATTCCTTTATCTATGACGTCAAAGTCAACTGCGGCACGCAGTTCATCGCCGGCGACTGGTACACCGTCAACGGCGACATCTGGAACAAAAACGCCTGGACGCAGGTCGCAAGCAACGCCGTGCTGACCAACGCCGATTGAACGGAGGAGAGACCTTGTATAAAGTAGACAATGCGATCATCATGGCCGCCGGCACATCCAGCCGCTTCGCACCGCTGTCGTACGAGACGCACAAGAGCCTGCTCACCGTGCGCGGTGAGGTGCTCATCGAGCGGCAGATCCGCCAGATCAAGGACGCCGGCATCGGCAGCGTCGTGCTCGTGGGCGGGTATATGAAGGAGCGCTTTGCGTACCTGCGGGAGAAGTTCGGCGTCACCATCATCGACAACCCCGAATACACCTGCCGCAACAATCACTCGAGCATTTATGCCGCGCGCCACCTGCTCGGCAACTCCTACATCTGCTCGTCGGACAACTACTTCTCGCGCAATCCCTTCGAGTCCTGCGTGGACGATGCCTATTATGCCGCGCTCTATGCCGACGGCCCCACGTCCGAGTGGTGTGTCTATGAGGGGGACGACGGCTATATCGACCGCGTCAGCATCGGCGGCGAGAATGCGTGGTACATGATGGGGCACGTGTTCTGGTCAGAGCCTTTCAGCCGGAAATTCGTCGAGATCCTCGAGCGGGAATATGACACGCCGGAGATCCGCGACAAGCTCTGGGAGGCGGTCTACGCCGCGCATCTTGACGAGCTGAAGCTGCGCATCCGGCGCTATGACGCGCGCGACATCTTCGAGTTTGACAGCCTCGACGAGCTGCGCGGCTTTGACGCCAGCTACATCAACGACACCCGCTCGCAGATCATCCGCCAGCTCGCGGCGCGCCTTGGCTGCGGCGAGGCGGCGCTCACCGATTTTCACGCGCGCAAGGCGTGCGGCGGCACGCAGGCGGTCGGCTTCACCTTCCGCTGCCGGAACGAAACGTATCAGTACGACTATAAAAATAAAGAAATGGAGAAGATCAATGGCTAAAGAAATTGTGCAGGCAGATCTTGCCCGGATCCGGGCGCTGCTCGACGAAGTGCTCGGGCACTCCGATTACAGCGACGTGCAGAGAATGGGCGGTCTCACCAACCGTACCTACTGCGTGTCGTTTGCCGACGGCAGCCGCATCATGGTGCGCATCCCCGGCGAGGGCACGGAGGAGCTCATCGACCGCGCCGACGAGAAGGTGAGCACGGAGCTCGCCTGCCGCCTCGGCATCGACGCCAAGCTCTATCTGTTCGACGCCGACGGCGCGAAGGTGTCGCAGTTCGTGCCGAACGCCATCACCATGTCGGCCGAGACGCTGCGCGACGACAAGCGCATCCGTCAGGCGGCGCGCCTGCTCAAGACGCTGCACGGCAGCGGCGTCGACACCGGCGTCCCCTTCGAGGTGTTCGACATGGCCGCGGGCTATGAGAAGATCATCGCGGAAAACAATGTGCCCATGTTCGGCGACTATGCGCAGGTCAAAGCGGCGGTCATGGCCGTCAAGCAGCAGATCGACAGCGTCTGCGACATCCAAAACGTTCCCTGCCACAACGACCCCCTGTGCGAAAACTGGGTGGTCTCGGCAGACGACGACCGGCTCTATCTCATCGACTGGGAGTACGCCGGCATGAACGACGGCATCTGGGATCTTGCAGATGTCTCGATCGAGGGCGTGTTCACGCCGGAAAACGACGAGCTGCTGCTCACCGAATACCTCGGCAGCAAGCCCGACCAGAACGAATACAAGCATTTCCTTGCCAACAAGATCTACGTCGACTACCTCTGGACGCTCTGGGCAAAGACCCGCGTGCCGTATGACGGCCAGCCCATGGAGGACTGGGCGGTGGAGCGCTATGCCCGCCTGAAGGACAACCTCCGCCTCTTCGCCGAGGCCTGAGCGCAGCAAGCGCAGAAAGGAGCAAAAGCTATGTTTTACGGTATTGCAGCAGGCGCGACCTGGGCGGTAGAGACCATCATCCTCGGCATCGCGCTGTCGATGACGCCGTTTGTCTCGACCGAGCAGGCCATCTTCCTCGCACCGTTTGTGAGCACCTTCATCCACGACGCGTTTTCCGCGCTCTGGGCGGCGCTGTATAACGGCGTGCGCGGCAACCTCAAAAATGTCTACAAGGCCGCCTTCAAGACCAAGAGCGGCAAGTTCGTCATGCTCGCCGCCGTCATCGGCGGACCGATCGGCATGACGGGCTACGTGCTCGCCATCAACTACATGGGCGCGTCCATCGGCGCGGTCGCCAGCGCGGTCTTTCCCGCGATCGGCGCGATCCTCGCCTATTTCTTCCTCAAGGAAAAAATGCAGTGGTACCGCTGGATCTTCCTGCTGGCGACGCTGCTGGGCGTCTACGGTCTGAGCTACTCGCCGGAGCTGAACATCACCGACTTCTGGCTCGGCATCGTCGGCGCGATGATGTGCGCCTTCGGCTGGGGCATCGAGGCGGTCATCCTCGCCAAATGTATGCAGGACCCCGACGTAAAGGACGAGTATGCCCTGCAGATCCGCCAGACCACCTCGGCGCTGGTCTACGGCATCGTGCTGCTGCCCCTGCTGCACGGCTGGGGCTTCACGGTGAGCCTGTTCACCTCCGGCACCGGCTGGCTGCTGCCCGTCATTGCGATCGCGGCGTTTTTTGCCACGCTGTCCTACCTGTGCTACTACCGCGCGATCGCCGCGATCGGCGCGTCGAAGTCCATGGCGCTCAACGTCACCTATGCCGCCTGGGCGATCTTCTTCACGGCGGTGTTCCTCGGCGACACGAGCGTGCTCACGCCGACGACCATCGTCTGCGCGCTCATCGTCATCGTCTGCGGCATTCTGACCGCGGCCGACGGCAAGGACCTCTTTTCCAAAAGCAAAGCATAACGTGGAGCTGTCAAAAAGTATTACTTTTTGACAGGGGGGTGCGGCCTGACTGCAGCGCACGAGCTGTCCGCCTCTGGCGGACAGCTCGCACGTTTGCAGGCCGAAATGTATTTTCTTCGCCGCACATGTCGCCGAAGAAAATGATCGGACTTTCTTTCGCCGCTGCGGCGGCGAAACTCTACGAGGTTTTGGTCGCGCTGCAATGTGCCGCTCAGGCTGCTGAGCGGCACATTTTCTTTCTCAAACAGCCTGTTAAGGGCTTGACATTCTTCACTTTTCGCAGTACACTGCTCCTGTCAGTGTAACTGACAATTGCAGAGGAGGCGAACGCACTTGCCGCACGAGGAGCAGAGAGAAAAGAATATCCGTCTGGTCACGGAGGTCGCGCTGGACTGTTTTCTGGCCAACGGGATCGAAAAGACCAAGGTCGCAGACATCGCGCTGCGCTCCGGACTCACCGAGCGGTCGGTCTTTCGCTATTTTGAGACCAAGGCCGATCTGGTCCTGGCCGCGTCCCTGCTCTACTGGAACCGCATCCTCGAGCGCATCGACCGGATGTCCCACGCGGCGTCCGGCGGCGGCACGACCGGCCTGCAGGACGCGGAAAACGTCCTCATCTGCTATTCTCAGCTCTATCACCTCGACCCGAACGGGATGCGCTTCACGCTCGACGCGGAGCTGACGCTGCACACCGCGGGCAGGCTCCACGAGATCAAAAACCAGCCGCCCGAACCGTTTGAGACCTCCGGCGGCCCGATGGCCAAGGCGATCCGCAAGGGGCTCGCCGACGGCTCGATCAGCCCGGAAGTCGACGTGCGGGAGATCTACTACAACTCCTACGACGCGATCCTCGGCATCATGCAGCGCCTGTCCATCGGCGGCTCGCCGAGCGCGAGCGCACTCGATTACGACAGCCGGATGCGCAACCTGAGCCGGATGTTCGTGCGCGCGCTCAGCGGCAAATAACCACATACACAACAGATCCCGAGCCATCGGGATTTGTGTATACCCACTTATGTCAGTTTGGCTGACACAAGTGGAGAAGGAAGATAGAAATCCAAAGAAAGAAGGGCCGCAATGAAGGAACTGAAGCATTTGATGTATTTTGAGCGCCTGCTGGACGATGCGCACAACGAGCTCGTCCGTCAGGCCGAAGCGGAAGGGGATCTGGCGATCGGCTATACCTGCTTTCACGCGCCGGAGGTGCTGCTGAATCTGGGCAGCTGCTTCTCGGTGCGTCTGCGCGCGCCGCACACCACGTCCATGGAGCTGGCCACCTACTACATGGCCAACAACAGCTGCGAGTTTTCCCGCGCCATCCTCGAGCGCGCGCTCGAGGGCAACTACAGCTTCCTGCACGCCATGGCGGGCGTCGACGTGTGCGAGGCCAACAACCGCGCCGTCGAGAACATGGAGATCATGCACGCGCAGGGTGCGGACAAGGACAAATTCTTCTACTGCAACCTCGACATCCCGTATTCTGATGACGCCGACTGCGTCGAGCACATCTGCGAGCAGGTCTCGCGCAAGATCCTCAAGCCCATGCACGAAAACTACGGCGTCGACACCTCGGACGCCGCCATCCGCGCCGCGGTCAGCGAGCACAACGAGGTCTGCCGCATCCTCACCGAGATCGGCGAGACGCGCAAGCTCGACAACCCACCCATCACGGGCTATGAATACGCCGTGCTGGTGCTCGTGAGCTACGTCTGCCCGAAGCGGCTGATCCTGCCGCTGCTGCGCGAGACGCTCGACGAGGTAAAGACGCGCGAGGTCGATGCGCAGAAAAACTACCGTGTGCGCGTCGCCGTCGTCGGCTCTGAGATCGACGACCCGGACCTGATCCGGCTCATCGAGAGCTGCGGTGCGCTGGTGGTCGCCGACCGCTACTGCTACGGCAGCTTCCCCGGCCGTCAGGAGATCGTGCTCACGGACGGCGAGGATGCGCTCACGCAGGTGTGCCGCTGGTATCTGCAGCACACCGAGTGCCCGCGCCAGAGCGCGCTGCACCGCGTCCAGTACCGCAACGACCACGTCGCCCAGCTCGTGCACGACTTCAAGGCCGACGGTGCGATCTACGAGCAGATGAAGTTCTGCACCTACTGGTCGTATGAGCGCGTGATCGCAAACCAGGTCATGCCGCGTGATTACGGCATCCACATCCTCTCCATCGACCGCCCCTACATCGCGGGGCAGAGCGGTCAGCTGCGCACGCGCGTGCAGGCCTTCGTGGAGAGTCTGGAAATGAAGCAGCTGCGTGCAGCGCAAAAGGAGGACAACTGACATGGCCTATAACCCCAAAACCGGCAAGGGCCTCGGCCGCTTTTATTCCGCCGAGCACCGCGCCTTCCGCGCCCGCGAATGGCGCGGCTTCCGGGACACCTTTTATGATTTCTTCCGCTGGCTCTATCTCTACGGCTTCATGGCCGCAAAGCTTGGCTGCCACCCGATCCTGATGGTCAAGGCCATGCTGCGCTACCGCTGGATGGTGTCCTACCTCACCGCGTCGCACATGGTCGACCGCCACACCATGGGTCTGCGCGGCAAGGAGCTGCGCTATGCGCACAACCAGTTTTTCTCCGTGCTGCACAACTCCGTCATCGGCGTGCGCGACATCATCGTGCGCGATAAAAACCTGCGCCCCAACAGCAAGCGCGCGGCAAAGCTGCGCGAGAACACCGTCATGTTCGACGAGATGACCCCGCACCTGATCATGATGGGCTTCCCCACCGTGAAGTGGATCGACATCGCCATGTTTGCCGTCGGTCTGCCGTCGGAGGTCGACCAGAACGCCAGTATGTTCTACATCGACGCCATGGAGCACCTCGGTCTGCCGGCGGACGTCTGCCCCGAGCCTGCCGCCGAGTGCGGCGTCGCCGTGGTGGACGACTATCCGCGCGTCGGCAAGTGCTACTTCACCGGCACGATGCCGTGCGACGGCGCGATCTCGCAGACGAACATTCTCACGCGGCACTTCAAGGACCTGCCCTCGTTCCAGATCACGCCGCCGCAGCGTGTCAACGAGCCGGAGGTGCAGACCTACGCGGTCAAGAACCTCAAGAAGGGCATCGAATTTCTTGAGCAGCAGTTCGGCGTCAAGTGGGACTGGGATGCCTTCTGGAAAAACGCCCAGATGTACAACGACACCTCGCGCTGCATGGTCGAAAAGTGGGACGTCAACTGCACCGACCACCCGCAGGTCTGCGGCGCGGCGCTGGCGCTGCAGCGCGAATATGAGTTCATGGCGGCGGCTTGCATGGACAAGTTCATGCACAAGACGGACCTGCGCGTCACGAAGATGATGCTCAAGGGCTACGAGCAGGACAAGGCGGCCAACGCGCCCCAGCCGAAATACCGCTGCCTCGTCTGGGCGTGCCCCGCGCACTACTACACCAACTTCACCTACTGGACGCAGCACTGCTGGGGCGTCACCTGCGTCAACGACATGGAGGCCATGCTCAGCTACCAGCCCATCACCATCGGCGACAAGGAGCAGGCGCTGGCCGATCTCGTGCGCTGCTATGAGAAGATGATGATGCGCTCGCACACCAACGGCGGCTATGTCAACCTGCTCGACGAGTGCTGGAAGATGTGCGAGAAGTTCCACACGAACATCGTCATCATGTACGACCACGTGTCGTGCAAGAACGTCGGCGGTCTGCACGGTCTGTTCGAGGATCAGGCGCGCGAGCGCGGCATCCACCTCATCTGGATCCCGCACGACGTCATGGACCCGCGCACGGTCTCGCGCCGCGAGATGCGCGAGGCGTTCAGCCAGTACATGGTCACGGTGCTCAACGAGAAGCCGCTTGACCCCACATTGTTGGATTACGAAGACGCACTCAGCTGGTAAGGAGGAACAAATATGGCTTGGTATTGGATCGTGCTCATCGTGCTCGCCGCGCTCTTTGGTCTGCTGTTTCTGGCATACATGACCAACGCGGACATGAAGCTCATCGAAAAGATCTACAACGCGCTCATCGCATACCACGACGCCAAGGACGTCGAGGAGCAGATCTGACGCGCACAGCGGGGGATATCCTCCTGCGAATACAACGAGCCGGGGCGGTCTGTGACCGCCCCGGTGTGTCTTTTAAGGCAGTACGTTTGGAATAAGAGCATTTGCGCCCTGCGCAGGGCAGCATTTCGGTCGGCTTTGCTGTTGACATTGCTGCGACTCTTTGCTAAACTGCTAAAGCGGCCTTATCGCAAAATCAGGAAAAGAAAAGAGAAGAAGAAATGAAACTTGTCAAAGCCTACAACAGCGTCAGCCTCGTGCTGCGCATCGTCATCGGCATGGTCATCGGCACGGCGCTCGCCCTGCTGGTCCCCAGTGCGACCGGCATCGGCATCCTCGGCAAACTGTTCGTCGGCGCGCTCAAGGCGATCGCTCCGCTGCTCGTGTTCGTGCTCATCATCAGCGCGCTCGCCCAGTCCAAGGAGAAAATGGGCAAGCAGTTCGGCACCGTCATCGTGCTCTACCTCGTGTCCACGTTCCTTGCGGCCGCCATCGCCGTCGTCGCAAGCTACCTCTTCCCCGTGACCATCACGCTGACCGAAGCCGTCTCCGACAGCGCCCCCGAGACCTTCGCGGAGATCTTCACGACCCTGATGACCAACATCGTCTCCAACCCCATCGGCTCGATCGTCAGCGGCAACTTCCTCGGCATCCTGTTCTGGGCCATCGTGCTCGGCTTCGCGTTCAAGAACGCGGCGGATTCGACCAAGTGCTTCCTCGCCGACGCCTCTGAGGCCGTCACGAAGGCGGTGCGCTTCGTGATCAATCTCGCCCCCTTCGGCATCCTCGGCCTCGTGTTCACGGCCGTGTCCACGAGCGGTCTGGCCATCTTCACCGAGTACGGCAAGCTGCTGCTCCTGCTCGTGGGCTGCATGCTGTTCTCGGCGCTCGTCGTCAACCCCATCATGGCCTTCATCGCCATGCGCAAAAATCCCTATCCGCTGGTGTTTAAATGCCTCAAGGAGAGCGGCGTGACCGCCTTCTTCACGCGCTCGTCCGCCGCGAACATCCCCGTGAATATGTCCCTGTGCGAGAGCCTCGGTCTGGATAAGGAGTTCTACTCCGTGTCCATTCCGCTCGGCGCGACCGTCAACATGGCCGGCGCCGCCGTCACGATCACGATCATGGCGCTCGCCGCGGTGCACACGCTCGGCATCGCCGTGCAGCTGCCCGTTGCGATCATCCTGTCGGTCATGGCGGCGCTCGGCGCGTGCGGCGCGTCCGGCGTTGCGGGCGGCTCGCTGCTGCTCATCCCCATGGCCTGCTCCCTGTTCGGCATCTCCAACGATGTCGCCATGCAGGTCGTCGGCGTCGGCTTCATCATCGGCGTCATCCAGGACTCGCTCGAGACCGCCATCAACTCCTCGTCCGACGCGCTGTTCACCGCCGTCGCGGAGTTCAAGCAGTGGCGCAAGGCCGGCAAGGAGATCCGGTTCTGAGCCGCGCCCCAAGTGCATATCCGCCCACGCCCGACCGGGAGACCGGCCGGGCGTTTTTTCGCGCACCGCGCCCTGACAAAATCCGGCGGGGCGCTTGACTTTTTCACTGTAATCCTTTAAAATGTAGCCGCTGTGCATGGGCAAAGTGCCCGCGCAGCCATCATGAGAGGACAGACACGGCATCTGCGCGGCGCGCCGCACAGATGTTTTCGCGTCTGGATGGGAGAAAACATGAAAAAGAAAGACACAAAAAACTTTGCCAGCCGCTGGGGCTTTATTCTGGCCTCCGTCGGCTCGGCGGTCGGCATGGCCAACGTCTGGGGCTTTCCGAACAAGCTCGGCAGCAACGGCGGCGGGGCATTTTTGCTGATCTACCTGCTGTTTGTGGTCATCTTCGGCACGGTCGGTCTGCCGACGGAGTTCGCCATCGGCCGCCGCGCGGGCACGGGCACGCTCGGCGCATATAAGGAGGCGTGGGGCACACGCGGCAAGACCGCCGGCAAGGTCGGCGGCATCCTCGGCTGGCTGCCGCTGGCCGGCTCGCTGTGCATTGCCATCGGCTACGCCGTCATCGTGACGTATATCCTCAAGGCGCTGGTCGACTCGCTCGTCGGCACGCTCATGACCGCCGACGCCGCTGCGTGGTTTGACGCCTTTTCCTCGCAGCCCTATTCCGTCATCCCGTATCACATCATCGTCGTGGGCGGCACACTGCTGACGCTGTTTTTCGGCGCGCGCAGCATCGAAAAGACCAACAAGGTCATGATGCCGCTCTTTTTCCTCATCTTCGTGGTGCTGGCCGTGCGCGTGGCGCTGCTGCCCGGCTCTGCCGAGGGCTATCGGTTCATGTTCACGCCCCGCTGGGAGGCGCTCAAGGACCCGATGATCTGGGTCTGGGCAATGGGTCAGGCGTTTTTCTCCCTGTCCGTCACCGGCAGCGGCATGATCGTCTACGGTGCGTACCTGTCCAAGGACGAGGACGTCGTGGACGTGGCGCAGCACACGGCGCTGTTTGACACCATTGCCGCCGTCGTCGCCGCGCTGGTCATCATCCCCGCCTGCTTCTCCTACGGGCAGGACGTCGGCGCGGGTCCGGGTCTGCTGTTCGTGACGCTGCCGACCATTTTGCAGGACATCCCGCTCGGCCGCCTGTTCGCCGTCATTCTGTACATCGCCATGATCTTTGCCGGCGTCAGCTCGCTGCAGAATATGTTCGAGGCCGTCGCCGAATCGCTCCAGCACAAGTTCCCGAAGCTCAGCCGCGCCGCCGTGCTCGGCATCCTGTGCGTGCTGTGCCTCGGCTTCGGTCTGCTCATGGAGCCGATCTCCAAGTGGGGGCCGTGGATGGACTTCGTGTCGATCTACATCATCCCCATCGGCGCGACGCTCGGCGCGATCTCGTGGTTCTACGTCATGAAAAAAGACGACCTGCTCGACGCCGTCAACACCGGCAGCCGCCGGCAGCACGGCGCTGTCTGGTACAGTGTCGGCCGCTATGTCTACGTGCCGCTGGCGCTTGTGCTGTGCTGCGTGGCGCTGTTCATGAGCGTGTCGTTCTGAGCCGATCTCTGTTGATTTTTTCCCCCGGCGGGCGTGCAGGCTGCATCCCGCCGGGGGATTTTTTGCCCGTCAAACAAGGACACCTTTCGGGGCATAGAGGCTGTTGGATGCGCTGCTTCCCTCCCTTCGGGGAGGGGATTTTTTTGCCCTTTTGGGGGTCGGCAGCGGCGCACATGGCAGTGATTAACCTAACAACCGCCCGATTTCTCGACGCACTTATTGGTACGGCAGCCAAATAATTGTATATCCTGCACAAGGATTTTTGACGTTTCGCGGCAATAGTGATGAAAAATCATCACATCATTGACGCTTGTCTCATATTGGAGTTAAAATAATAACACAGCAGTCGGTATAGAAAGGATACAAACAGAATAAAGAAAAGTGTAACCAGAATGGGGGAATGCAAGCAATGAGAGACCTGAAGCACCTGACCTACTTTGAGGACCTCCTGCAGGAGGCCAATAACGCGCTTATTGTCCAGGCACAGCGGGAAGGCAAAAAATGCGTCGCCTTTGTCTGCGAGAACACACCCGAACCCTTGATGAATCTGGACAACACCTTCGGCGTGCGCCTGCACGCACCGAACACCGGGTCGATGGATATTGCGACCTATTACATGACGAGCCTCCTGTGCGAGACCACCCGCTCCCTGCTCGAGCGCGCGGTCGAGGGCGGCTTCAACTTCGCCGACTGCGTCATCGCGCCCGACGGCTGCACCATGATCAACCGCTGTGTCGAGAACATGGAGCTGCTCAAGACCATGGGCAAGGACAAGCGCAATTTCTTCTATCAGTACATGGAGATCCCGCTCAAGGCCGATGAAAACGGCGTGGAGCTGCTCGTGCTCCAGTGCAAAAACCACATCCTCCAGCCCCTGCACGACGCCTTCGGCACGGACGTGTCGGACGCGTCCATCCGCAAGGCGGTCGCCGAGCACAACCGTGTGTGCGAGCTCATCCGCGCGCTGGGCGAATTCCGCAAGGAGGCGCGCCCGCGCATCACGGGGTATGAGTTCCACGTGCTGACGCTGGCGACCTACGTCGCGCCGAAATACCTGCTGATCGACAAGCTCGCCGAGACGCTCGAGGAAGTGCGCCGCCGCGCCCCGGACGACCGGCCCTACCGCGCGCGCATCGCCGTCGTCGGCTCGGAGGTGGACGACAGCGAATTCATCAAGCTCATCGAGGACACCGGCGCTTACGTCTGCGCCGACCGGTTCTGCTTCGGCTCGCTGCCGGGACGCGATCCGATCACGCTCACGGACGATGACGACGCGCTCACGCAGCTCTGCCGCCAGTATGTCTACCGCGGTCAGTGTCCGCGCACGATGAACATGGAGAAGGTCTACGGCCGCAAGCAGTACGTGGCCGACATCGCCAGAGCGTACAACGCCGACGGCATCCTCTACCAGCAGATCAAGTTCTGCGACCCGTGGGCGTATGAGCGCACGCTCGGCTCGTCGATGCTGCACGAGGACTACGGTTTCCCCGTGCTGTCCGTTGACCGGCCGTACAACATCCGCTCCTCGATCGGCCAGATGCGCACGCGCGTCCAGGCCTTCGTCGAGAGCATTGAGATCAAGAAAATACAGGGAGGTGTCCGATGATGGTGACCAATGAAGGCAAGCGGCGCCGCGGCGACCAGCAGCTCGGCGTACTCTTCGACGGCGGAAAGGTCCGCTGCCGGCGCGAGTGGCGCGGCGTCAAGGATACCCTCTATGACTACGGCCGCTGGCTGTACATTCTGTCCCTCCTCGCAAAGTTCATCGTCAAGCCGCGCAACATCAAGGCCATGTTCCGCTACCGCTGGATGTCCAACTACCTCGCCGTGCCGCACATGGTCGATAAGTTCACCATGGGTCTGCGCGATGAGGCGCTGCGCATCGTGCACACGGCCATGGACTTCGTGGTCTACGACGTGGCCTCCACCATGGACGATATCTTCCGCGGCGACCGCCGCACCGGCAACGACGTGGAGTTTTCCAACCGCTGCGTGCTGACGGATGAAAACGAGATGACTGCGTTCATGATGGGCTTCCCGAACGTGAAGGCCATCCTGCGTGAGGTGCCGACGATGTTCGTGGCAAACCTGCTCACGCAAAACTCCTCCACGCACTACCTCGACGTGGCGCAGCAGTTCGGCATCGCGGGCGACGTCTGCCCCATGCCGGAGGCCGAGGCCGGCTGCTCCATCGACGACGACTTCGCCGTGCTCGGCGTCTGCGCCGTGCAGTGCAACACCACCTGCGACGGCTCGCTCATGGGCAACGGCATCATCGCCAAGCGCCTCGAGCGCGAATACGGCATCCCGACGTTCCAGCTCGTCGCGCCCATGCGCCATCAGGAGGACGATGTGCAGGATTACGCCGCGCAGGATATCCGCAACGTCATCGCCTTCGTCGAGAAGCACACGGGGCAGAAGTGGGACTGGACGCACTACTTCGAGTGCGCCAGGCGCGTCAACGACGCCACGCGCAACCGTCTGGCGTGGCTCGAGATGAACAGCACGCCCTACCCGCAGTTTGTCGGCGCGCCGTTCTCGCTGTATAACGACACGAACTACATGGGCAACTGCGGCCGCTCGGCCAAGTTCCCGCCCATCGACCGCAAGATCATGCGCTACGCCGAGCGCGGCAACAAGGCGCACCGCATGATGGCGCCGGAGTATCGCCACCGCGCCATCATCTGGGGCGTGCAGCCGCAGTACTGCATCGATATGCTCAACTGGATGATCCACTGCTGGGGCATCGTGCCGCTGACGGATATGCTCTCGCTGGTCAACACCCGCATGATCGCCGACGTGGACACGCCCGAAAACCGCGAGCAGGCGTTTTATGACATGGCGTGGCTCAATGAGAACATGATCATGCGCAACCGCACGCACGGCGGCTACAAGGTGCTCGTCGACGACCTGTGGGAGTTCTGCGAGACGCTGCACGCCGACATGGTCATTATGTGGGAGCATATGTCCTGCAAGGCGCTCGTCGGTATGCACGGTCAGTTCGAGGAGCAGGCGCGTGCGCGCGGCATCCACCTCGTCTGGGTCTGCCACGACCTGTGCGACCCGCGCGTCTACACGCGCCAGGCCATCCGCGACCAGCTCAACGCCTATATGCGCACCGTCATGCGCGAAGAGCCGCTCGACCCGACGATCGAGGTCCTGCCGGACGAAAACGCGTGGTGAGAAAGGAAGGAAACGATGCATATTCCGAAATTCATGTGGAAAGTGCTCGGCGCGGGCGCGGGCGCGTTCGCCGTGACGTTCACGATCTACTTTTTCAATCTCGACATGAAGCTGCTGTCGTCCATCGAGCCGCTGCTGATCCGGCATTATGACCGCCTGCCGCGCAACCAGCACCTGTGACCGCCAGACGCTCGCGCGCAGCGCTCCTGTCCGCATAACCGCAAAGCAGCTGCGAAGCATTCGTTTCGCAGCTGCTTGATTTTTTGCCGGTGCGCCGCGCCTGTCAGCGCACGGCGCGCACCATGTCGCGCGTGATGTCGCCGAGACTGCGCGCGCCGCACATATACATCGCGTCCGTCAGCTCCGCGCGCAGCTTTTCCACGTAGGCCACGATGCCCTCCGTGCCGCCGCCGTAATAGCTGATGAGAAACGGCCGGCAGATCATGACCGCGTCCGCGCCGAGCGCGAGCGCGCGGAAAATGTCCGTGCCCGAGCGGATGCCGCCGTCAACCAGGATCTTCACGCGATCCCCCACCGCATCCACGATCTCGGGCAACACGTCCGCCGTCGCCGCCGCGCCGGGCAGCACGCGCCCGCCGTGGTTCGACACCACGATCGCCGCCGCACCGGCCTCCACGGCCTTCTCCGCACCGCGCACCGTCATGATGCCCTTGAGGATCATGGGCATCTGCGCATAGTCGCACAGCTCGCGCAGCTCCGCCACCGTCTTGCTTCCGGCGTCCGGGCTTGCGGCCTTGAGATGCGGCAGCCCGGCCGAATCGATGACCACGCTCACAGCGAAGGGGTCGGCTGCGTTGGCGAGGTCGAGATTCGCGCGGATCGTGTCCATCGACAGCGGATTGATGACCGGCAGCACGATGCCGCCGTACTGCTTCGACAGCTCACACCCGTGCGGGAACACGCGCGCATCCAGCCCGTCGCCGAAGCTCGCGGCGATGCCGGTCTGCGCGGCGGCCGCCGCTGCGCAGGCGTTGTAGTCGCGGATGTCGTCGCCGGGGTTGAACTGCGCGCGCAGCGAGCCGATGGGCGCCGCGATCACGGGCAGGGAAAACGTCCGCCCGAAGAGCGCGAGCGACGTGTCCACGGGCGTGTTCGGCGCGATCGTATCCATGTTCAGGCTCCAGCGCCGCCACGCGCGCCAGTTGTCGTTCGCGCCGTTGCCGGGCGCTTTCGAGCCGGGACCCGGCATCGTGTTGCCGCAGCCGAGACCGTTGCACTCCGGACAGACCTTGCATTTTGGGCCGATGCGCTCACGCGCGCGCTGCAAAACTTCGTTGTAATCCATGGGTGTTCCTCCGTTTTCTTGTTTGCTCTGCCGCCATCTTAACAGGAAATGCGCCGCAGCGCCACAAAATTTTTCCCCGGGGCTTGACAAAACGGGAAAAATCCGTATGATATAAATCAGGAATCATTCTTATTTTAAACCAGGAGGTATCCCCCATGAACGCAGCCGTTGCCCGGCTCATCAATGAGCAGATCAATAAGGAGTTTTACTCCGCCTATCTCTATCTCGACTTTGCCAACTACTACGCGGCCGCCGGTCTCGACGGCTTCGAAAACTGGTACCGCGTGCAGGCGCAGGAGGAGCGCGACCATGCGATGCTGTTTTTCCAGTACCTGCTCAACAACGGCGTCGCCGTCAGCTTCGGCGCGATCGACGCGCCCGACTGGACGCGCGGCGACCACATGACCCCGCTGAAGAAGGCACTCGAGCACGAGCAGTACGTCACCTCGCTCATCAACGGCATCTATGCCGCGGCGTATGACGAGCGCGATTTTCGCACCATGCAGCTGCTCGACTGGTTCGTCAAGGAGCAGGGCGAGGAGGAGAAAAACGCCTCCGACCTCATCACGAAGATGGAGCTCTTCGGCTCGGACGCCAAGGGTCTGTATATGCTCAACAGCGAGCTCAAGGCGCGCGTGTACGCAGCGCCCTCGCTCGTGCTGTAACCGAAACGCACAGCAAAAAACCGCCTCTGTTCCCATGAACAGAGGCGGTTTTTGTCCGCTCAGAGCGCGGCGAAGATGCGCGTGCCGCGCTGTTTCACCCAGCGCAGCAGCAGCGCACAGACCGCCGCCGTGATGGCGGCAGCGAGCGCGAGATACGCCGCCGCGCTCAAATATCTGCCGCACAGAAAGTACAGCCCGCCGAGTGCAATGGCATAAATCCAGTTGACAAAGAGCGCGAGCATCACGCTGCCGCCCTGCTTGATGGGCGTGATCTCGTTGGTCCACGTCAGGTTCGGCAGCCTGAGCCCGAGCGCGAGCGCCGCCAGCGCGCTCAGCAGCGTGTACAGCAGCGCCACGACGACGGCCAGCGCCATCTCCGCCGCGCCGCCCGGCAGCGTCACAAGGGCGCACAGCGCGCAAAACAGCATCGGCACGCCGGTCAGCAGCAGCTGCGTGTCGAGCTTTGCGCGCAGCACCTGCCACGGCGTGACCGGCAGCGACTGCGCCAGCCACAGCTGCCTGCCCTCGAGCGACACCGACGGCGCTGCCATGTCGTTCATCGACGCGAGCAGGCACAGCGCCGCGCACAGCAGCACCGGCACGATGTCCGCCCCCGCGCCAAACGCATCGTCGAGCAGCTGCGCGAGCGCGCGCCCCTTGATCAGCAGCGCGATGCCCGCCACCGGCAGCATCACGATGCCGAGGCCGCAGTTGAGCATATAGTTCGGGCTGGCGGCGAAGCGGCGCAGCTCCTTCTGGCGCAGCGCACGCTGCACGCTCTGCGCACGCACGGCCTTGTGCCGGAAGCGCACCTTCTTCACGCTGCCGGTCGCCGTGGCGATCTTCAGGAAGCTGCGCGCGATGACCCACAGCGTCAGCGCCAGCAGCGCCGCCTGCGAGAGCGTCACGATCCCCATCGCCAGCCAGTCGCCCGCGCCCACGCTGCCGAACAGGTACAGCAGGTAGGCAGAGCCGCGGATCTTCGCGCCGTACACGGCGGCATTTTCCGCCAGCAGCGTGATGAGCCCCTGCGCCTTGTAATACACGAAATAGTACGCCGCCAGAAACGCCAGCGACAAGATGACGGTGATGAAGCTTTTGTTCTTCAGCTTCAGGCTGATGCGCGCGACCACCCAGCCGAGCAGACACGAGAGCACCATCACGATCACCGACACGAGCAGCACCATCAGCACCCCGCCGACGACCGTCCCCGCCGTGACCGGCGCCACGATCCAGTACACGATCACGGCCGGCACGGTGGCGACGCCGCTGTACATCAGCCCCAGCAGATACACGCCCAGCAGGCGCGAGGCCATCACATAGCGCACCGGGACCGGCATCGACAGCAGCAGGTCGTTGTCCTTGGACAGGTACAGGCTCGAATACGTGCTGAACACGCTCCCGAACGCGCCGAGCAGCACCGCGATCAGCCCCATGACGAGATAGTACAGCCAGCCCACGCCCGCCGCCGCCATCGGCGCGCAGATGCCGACGGCCAGCAGCGCGAACATCCCGCCGAGCAAACCCGCCATGAGCAGCACATACAGCGCGATATACATCGCCGTCGCGCCCCTGGAGCGCATTTTGTTCTTTTTCGGGTCGTAGAAATAGTTGCGGAAGATCTCCGCCATCTGTTTTTTCAGAAGCGTTTTCAGCATGACGCATCCTCCAGCTCGAGAAACACGTCCTCGAGGCTGTCGTCGCCCTTGACCTCCTCCATCGTGCCGGAGCGGATGAGCCGCCCGCTGCGAATGATGGCCACCTTGTCGCAGAGCTTTTCGGCCACCTCGAGCACGTGCGTCGAGAAGAAGATCGCGCCGCCGCCGTCACACACCGCGCGCATCATGCCCTTGAGCAGGTGCGCCGCCTTCGGGTCGAGCCCGACGAAGGGCTCGTCCATGAGGATGAGCTTCGGATCGTGGATCCACGCGGCGATGATGGCGAGCTTCTGCTTCATGCCGTGCGAATACGCGCTGACGGGCTGACCGAGATCGCCCGTGAGCTCGAACGCATCGGCCAGCGGCTCGATGCGCGCCCAGCGCTCCGCCGCCGGGATGCCGAAAATGTCGGCGATGAAGTTCAGGTACTGGATGCCGCTCATGAAATCGTACAGGTCGGGGTTATCGGGGATGTAGGCCAGCTGCCGCTTGCAGCCGAGGGGGTCGGTGCGGATGGACTTGCCGCCGATGAAAATGTCGCCCGCGTCAAATTGCAGGATGCCGACGGCGGCCTTGAGCGTCGTCGTCTTGCCGGCGCCGTTGTGCCCGATGAAGCCGTAGATCTCGCCCGGCGCGATGCGCAGGCTCAGATCGTCGACGGCCTTTTTCTCGCCGTAGGTCTTGGTCAGATGCTGAATGTCAAGCATGGTCATGCCTCCCGTGGGCGGCGCCGCCGCCCGGTTTTGGCTCATTATACGCCGCGGAAAAAGCGTCCGCAAGAAAAACTCTCACATTTTAAGATATGTGTAAGGTATGCAAAGCGCTTTTCTGATCTGTGTAAACTGCCGCTTGCGCGCGCGTCCGCTGCGCGCCGTGCGCTGGTCACGCGCGAATGTTTTTCCGGAAAAAACAAAGCCGCAAAAAAGTTCCCGCCGCGCGGACATTTTGCGCCGCAGCGCTTGTTTTTCTGGTTTGGACGCAGTATAGTAAGGTCAGAAAAACCTATACGAAACTTCTCACGGGGGTGCATACTGTGGACATCACTTTGCAGGACTTCGAATGCGCGCAGCAGCGGCTCAAGGGCGTGCTGCACCACACGGAGCTCGACCTGTCGGCCACGTTCTCGGCCATGACGGGCGGCAATATCTATCTCAAGTACGAAAACAGCCAGAAGACCGGTTCGTTCAAGATCCGCGGCGCGAGCAACAAGATCGCCGCCCTCGTCGAGCGCGGCGAGACCGGCGCGGTCGTCGCCTCGTCCGCCGGAAACCACGCGCAGGGCGTGGCCTACGCCGCGCACCGCTTCGGCATCCCGGCCACGATCGTCATGCCCAAGACCGCGCCCATCGCCAAGGCGAAGGCCACCGAGGGCTACGGCGCGACCGTCGTGCTCGCGGGCGACTGCTATGACGATGCCTATGCCAAGGCGCGCGAGATCTGCGAGCAGGAGCACGCCACGTTCCTGCACCCGTACAACGACCCCGAGGTCATCGCGGGTCAGGGCACGCTCGGTCTGGAGATCCTCGGCGACCTGCCCACGGCGGATGTCGTCATCGTGCCGGCCGGCGGCGGCGGACTGCTCGCCGGTGTGGCCGCGTGCATCAAGCAGATCAACCCCCGCGTGCAGGTCATCGGCGTGCAGGCTGAGGGTGCGGACGCGATCGCGCAGTCGTTCCGCACGCACGGCTATGTGCAGACCGACTCCGCCGCCACCATCGCCGACGGCATCGCCGTCAAAGCGCCCGGCGACCTCACCGTGCCGCTCATCGAGCGATATGCCGACGACGTCGTCACCGTCAGCGACCGCGACATCTCCGAGGCTGTGCTGCTGCTCATGGAGCGCTGCAAGCAGATCGTCGAGCCCGCCGGCGCCACGCCCGTGGCCGCCGTGCTCAAGGGCAAGGTCGACGTCAAGGGCAAAAACGTCGTGTGCCTGCTCTCCGGCGGCAACATCGACGTGAGCTTCATCCAGTGCATCATCGAGCAGGGTCTGGTGGCGCGCAGCCGCCGCCTGCGCTTTACGGTCACGCTGCTCGACCGCCCCGGCAGCCTCGGCAAGCTGCTCAACGACATTGCCGCCCTCGGCGCGAACATCCTCTCCGTGGAGCATGACCGGCTCACCGCCGGGCTCAACCCCAACGAGATCGACGTGCACGTCTCGTGCGAGGTCGGCGACAAGGCGCACGGCGACCGCGTGCGCGGCCAGCTCATCCAATCCGGCTATCACGTAAAAATCGACTGACAGGAGGTCTATCTCATGAAAACAGTTGCCACCAAAAACGCTCCCGCAGCCCTCGGCCCCTACGCGCAGGCGCAGGTCTCCGGCGGCTTTGTGTTCACGTCCGGCCAGATCGGCATCGACCCCGCCACCGGCGTCATCGCCGACGGCATCGAGGCGCAGGCGCATCAGGTCTTCCGCAACCTGACCGCCGTGCTGCAGGCGGCCGGCAGCGACATGGCCAAGGCCGTCAAGACGACGGTGTTCATCAAGAACATGGACGATTTTGCCACCGTCAACGCCATCTATGCCCAGTATTTCACCGAGCCCTTCCCGGCCAGAAGCTGCGTCGAGGTCGCGCGTCTGCCCAAGGACGTGCTCGTCGAGTGCGAGGTCGTCGCCGAGGCGTAAGCCTCCGCATGCAGGCAGCGCACCGCGCTTGGGCAAATTTCCCGCTAATTCTTGCCCATCTTGTGCATATTGACCACAAAATATGGGGAAATGCACATTTCTCTGTATTCCTCTTTGACAATCTTACGGCTTTGTGATAGAATGAAAACACTGTTGATAAGAGCAATCTTGGTTTTCGGCCGCGGGTTGCATGGTCGGGAACACCAGTATTTTAAGGGAGGAAAAGGTATATGTGCATTCGTACCATTAAGAGCATCGGTCTGAAGGAGTACGCGTCCGGACTCTGGACTTCCATCAAGGAGATCGACGGCGGCAAGATCCTGTCGAGCGCCAGCAGCCTGCTTGAGGTGAACGTCAAGGCCATCAAGAACAAGATCGACGCGCTCTGCGACGAGAACACCGAGTTCGCCATCCGCGACAAGCTCTATCTGGTCAAGGACTTCTGCCAGTGGCCGGTCAACTTTGTCCAGAGCCTGGGCCATTGAGTCGACCCTGCCTTTTTGCAAACAGAAAACCGCCTGCGATCCGTTTGCGGATCACGGGCGGTTTCTTTTTTTCGCTGCTTACCAGCGCACCACGCGCGGCGCGGCCTGGAAGGCGCTGAACGTCGCGGTCGCCTCCGTGAGCGCGAACACCTGCGTGTTGCCGTCGTCGGCGGTGTAGAGGCTCTGCAGCTCGGGATAGTGGTCGAGCAGATCCTGCCGCGCCTGCACGCGGTCGTCCTCAACGGCCTTCGCGCTCACGCGCAGCCACGTCTCGCCGTCGAAGGCGCACAGCTCCACCTTGGGGTTTGCCGTCATCTCGCGGGAGACGGCCTTGACCTTGCCGGTCTGGATGTAGAGGTTGCCCTCAAACAGGTTCACCGTGCCGAACGGACGCACGTGCGGCTGGTCGCCGTCGACGGTGGCGAGGTAATACGTGCCGCACTTTTTGAGAAATTCATAGACTTCCTGCATACTTTTGTCCCCTTTCTCCGGCTGTGCCGGGATCTGAACCAGATATTTTTCGAGCAGACGCACCGGGTGGTACGACTCCTTGGAGCGCCGCAGTCCCTCGTCGCCCGCATCCTCCTCGCGGTTGATGTAGCGCACGCCGGGCGTGACGAAGCACTTGGCGTATTCGTTCACGAGCGCCTGATAGACGCCCTCATAGGCGATGTCCGCCTTCTCGATGTGGATGATGAGCGTGTCGCCCACGATCTCCCCGGCGGAAAAGCCGGCCACGCGCCCGTTGACGCGCAGCAGCCCCGCGAGCGGGGCATAGGCGGCAAAGTCGCGCAAAAATGCACGCACGCACCCCTCCTCCGCCTGCGCGCTGGCGCTGTCCTTGTGATAGCGGCGGGTGAAGTCGTCGAAAAACGCGCACACCTCCGGCAGGTTCTCCGCCGTGACGCGCTCGAACGACCAGTCCGGGTACAGGCGCTGGAAGTGGTGGATGTGGTTGCGCTGCCCGTTGAAGCGGCGGCCGCGGAAGCTCACCATGTCCTGCGCGTCGTAGAGATAGTCGAACCACGCGCGCACCGGCGTGACCTCCACGACGCCGAAGCGCGCACGCAGGTTTTCCACATCGGCGTCCGTAGCGGGGAAAAATTGCAGCGGCTGCCCCACTTCACGGCAATATTTTGCGAGAAAATCGTATGCGTTTCCCACATTCTCGCCGATCGGTGTGGAAAACACCGTGCCGAGACCGGGAAACTGCTCGCGCAGCACGAGCGTGCCGTCGAGCTCGAGCGCCGCGTCCTGAAAATACGGCTGCCAGAGCACGGCCGCGCCCGCCGAGTCATTGCACAGGCGCGTGCCGCGCGCGGAAAAATAACGTGTCAGGCGCGGAATGTCCCGCACCGTCAGCGGCTGGAAGGGATCGGTCATGCTTTGGTTTCACCCTCCTGCGCGGCGGCCTGTTCGGCGAGCTTTGCCTTGAGCTCGGCAAAGCAGTGCTTGATGATGGCATACTCCTGCTCGTTTTCGAGTGGGAAGAGCGCGGGCTTTCCGTCCTCGCGCGCGGCGTAGCGGTTGGCGAACAGCTGCTGCTGCGCGCCCTCGCCGGTCGTGAACACGACGTACGAGCGGCCGTTGTCCTCGCAGTCATAGGTGAACAGCACGTCGCACTGCACCTGCTTTCCGTCCGGGCCGAGCACCGCGAACGTTCCGTTTTCAAACATGGTCTTTGACTCCTTTTTCGGATTTGCCTTCATCATAGCACACCGCGCGCCGATTTTCCACCGCGTTTTGCGCTGCCGGCGCCGCAGCCGCTTTTTCGGGACAGATGCACGGATATGCACCCCGCAGTCTGCTATTACGCAAAAGATTCCCAAAAAAGTTGAAAAAAATCGCCATGAAAATGCAACGAATTGTTGATTATTGTTCGTTTTGGTGGTATCATGTATGCAAAGCTAAGAAATTCAACCGATAGGAGGAATCGGCGAATGGAAGAAAAAGTTGTAGACCGCAGAGTGCGGAAGACCAAACGCCAGCTTCGGCTTGCACTGATGAAACTCATGGCGGAAAAGAGCGTCAAGGATATCTCCGTGCGTGAGCTGGCAGCAATTGCAGACATCAACCGCGGCACCTTCTATATTCACTATAAGGACGTGTACGACCTGCTGTCCAGCCTCGAGGATGAGCTGGCCGACGGGCTGGTCGTCGTGTGCCGCCGGCACAACGCGAAGGACTCCGAGGGCAAGACCTATCCGTACCTGATGGAGCTGTACCAGTACATCGAGCAGAATGCCGACCTCTGCCACGTGCTGCTCGGCAAAAACGGCGACATCGCCTTCACCGACCGCATCTGCCACATCCTGCGCGACGAATTTCTGTATGATTTTCTCGCCTACTACTATCCGAACGACCCCGCGATGCTCGACTATTTCTGCTCGTTCATCGTGTCGGGCAATATGTCGCTCGCGCTCACATGGATCGACGGCGGCATGAAGCAGACGGCCGAGGAGATGGCCGTGCTCGCCGGAGAGATCATCATGCACGGCGTCAAGGTGCTGGAGACGAAAGCATAAGCGCGCCGGCGCAAAAAAGTCCCGAAAACGTCACGTTTTCGGGACTTTTTATGGTTTCGGGCATATCACCTCAGGCAGCTTGCGCCGCCCCGCAGCCCGCAGGAAAAGCGATCAGAGCGCCGCGCGCATCGCGGCGAAGTTCGTCTCGACGGCGCGGTAAATGTCCTGCACCGGCTCGCCGATGAAAAACGCGCCGTTTTCGTACAGCACCCGTCCGGCAATCATCGTCAGGCGCACGTTCTCCTTCGAGCCACTGTAGACGAGGTTGCGCGCAGCGTTGTGCACCGGCTGCATATTCGGCCGCTGCAGGTCGATGACGATGAGGTCGGCCTGCTTGCCGGGGGCAAGCACGTCGCAGTCGCTCAGACCCATGGCCTGTGCGCCGCCGACCGTCGCCATGTGCAGCACATCGTCCGCCGGGAGGGCGGCCGCATCGCCGCAGCGCAGCTTTTGCAGCACGGCGGCAAGATACATCTCGCGGAAGAAGTCGAGCGCGTTGTTGCTCGACGGTCCGTCCGTGCCGATGGCCATGCGGATGCCCAGCTCGCGCATCTGCCGCAGCGGGGCGATGCCGCTGGCGAGCTTGGCGTTCGAGCCGGGGTTGGTGATGACCCAGAGCCCGCGTGCGCGGAAAATGTCCAGATCGTGCTCGGTCATGTGCACGCAGTGAAAGCCGCCGCCGCCGAAATCGAAGTGCCCAAGGCTCTCAAACAGCTCCGTCGGCGTCTTGCCCCAGCGCTCGCGGCACTCGGCCACCTCGCGCGCGGTCTCGGCGTTGTGCGCGAACACCGGCGCGCGCAGCGTGCGCGCAAGCTCGCCCGCCTCGGTCATCTCAGCAAGGCTGGAGGTATACTCCGAGTGCAGACCGAGCCGGTACGACACCAGCGGATGCAGGGCGTTGAAGCGCCGGTACTCCGCCTCAAGCTGCTGCGCGCTGCCGCCGCCCCCGCACAGCACCGTGCGAAAGCCGCAGTCGATGCCCGCCTGCGCGATGGCATCGCGGTAAAAGTACATATCAAAGCCGGCGGTGATGCCGCTCGTGAGGTATTCGAGGATCGACAGCTTCGTAAACGCGTACACCGCCTCGGGCGTGAGCTTGGCCTCCAGCGGGAAGATCTGCTCGAACAGCCACGGCTGCAGCGGCACATCGTCGGCATACGAGCGCACAAAGCTCATCCCGGCGTGCGCGTGCGCGTTTTTGAAGCCGGGCATCACAAGGTCGCCGCCGAGATCGATCTCCCGCTCGAACGCGGGCAGCGTCTCCGGTGTCGGGCCGACATAGGCGATCTTGTCCCCATCGGTCCAGACCTCGTCGGTCGTGACGGTCACGCCGTGCGCCATCGTGAGCGTGCGGCCGTTAAAAAAGCGGATCATAGCGGTGCCTCCGTTTTCTGAAAATGCCTTTGCATTATACGCCGGTTCGCCGCGTTTGGCAATCCATTCCGAAAAACTTCACAAAAGCAGTTGAAGCGCGGCCGGTTTTTCGTTATAATAAGAGGAAATCTTCTCCCGTCAGGAGGCAGGATCATGACCAAAGAAAACATCTACTATCAGGATGACAACGCGTTTGACCGTTTCTATAAGCGCGCCCGCTATCAGGCCAACGGCTTCGTGGCCGCAAAGCTCGGCAGCAAAGCCGCCGATCTGCTCACGACGGTGCCGGACTTTGCCTACCTCATCTGCAAGCTCATGCTCGACCCCGACGTGCCGTCGAGCCGCAAGCTCGACCTCGGTCTGGCGCTGCTGTATGTGTTCTCTCCGCTGGATCTTGTGCCGGATTCCGTGCCGCTGCTCGGCAAGCTCGACGATGCGTATGCCATCGCCGTGTCGGTCGCAAAGCTCCTGCGCGGCACTGAGCGCGACGTGATCCTGCGCCACTGGCTCGGCGAGCCCGAGACCATCGACTCCGCGCGCGCGTGGCTCGATTATTTTGACAATAAGTTTGGCTCCGGTCTCATGAAAAAGGTCATGCACTCGCTGCGCCACGCCTGAAAAACGCACCCTCACCGAAAAAAGCTCCCTCCGCGATGAGCGGAGGGAGCTTTTACTGTCAAAAAAGTACTACTTTTTTGACAAAGGGGTGGGCTGCCTGACTGCAGCGCACGCACTGTCCGTCTCCGGCGGACAGTGCGTGCGTTTGCAGGCCGAGAAGTATTTTCTTCGCCGCACATGTCGCCGGAGAAAATGATTGGACTTTCTTTCGCCGCTGCGGCGGTGAAACTCTACGAGGTTTTTGACAAGCTGACCGCCTCTGTTCGTTGAACAGAGGCGGTTTTTCTGCAGCTGCGCTCACACCAGAAACGGCGAGCGCATATAGCGCTTGCGCAAAAAGATGTTGCCGCCCTTCGGCGGACCGACCTGCGTGAAGCCGGCGGCCTCGAACATCTCGAGCGCGATGCGGTTGGTGTGATACACGTGCGTGACGACCTGCTCAAACGACTGCGCCGCCGCCAGCTCCTCCACGGCGCGCAGCATCGCCTTGCCCCAGCCGTGCCCGCGGCAGGCGGGATAGACGAAAAAGTCGTTGATGAACACCGTCTCGGGCTCGGTCGTGTCGCACCAGAGCTCGCCCACGGTCTCGCCGCCGGACTCGGCCGCCAGCAGATAGTTGCGCGGCGTGTCCGCACCCTGCGGCAGCATCTCATCGAGCGCGCCCTGCGCCTCGGTGAGCGCGTGCTCCTCCGTGTCCGTCGCGCGGGCGAAGAGCAGCTCCTGCGCATAGCGCGCGATGTTGCGCTGCCGGAACGACGCAAATTCCTCTGCGCGCAGCACGCGCAGATCTACATTTTGTCCCATAATGACCTCCTGTTACGCCTCGGGCTGGATCATGCGCCGCGCGTTGACCGGTGTCAGCAGATCGCCGTACAGATCCCGCAGCAGCAGCTGCGCCACCGGCGTGATGTCCTCCGTGCTCTGGCAGGGGCGCAGATACAGCGCCGCCGGCTGCCCGTTCCAGCGGAAGCGAAAGCCCGTGTCGTTGTAGCCGTTTTCCCGGAGCATCCGCTCACGCTCGGCCAGCGCCGCGCACGTGCGGCTCTGGCAATAGAGCACGCCCTTTTTGCCGGCATAGCAGCGCGCGACAAGCTCCGCCGCCACGCGCCCAAGCAGCTGCCTGCGCAAAAACGGATAGATCGTCAGCATGTGCACCAGCACATAGCCATACGGTGAGCACACCGTCACGAGCGCATAGCCCGCCTCGCGCTGATCGTCCGACCGGAAGAGCAGCAGCTCCATGCGCCGGCGCACCATCGCCGTGGCGATCACGGCCTGCGGCAGCAGCTCAGGCGCGGCAAACTCGCGCTTCATGTCCGGATACAGGCGCACGAGATCCTTGAGCCTGCCCCGTTCAAGGTGGAGCTTTCGGATCGGCGGCATATGCAGCAGCAGCTCCTCCAGCCCGAAGAGACGCTCTCCGGCGTCCCATGTTTCGCTTGGTTCGCGCGCGGGGTTTTTCTCCCGCGGCGGCAGATGGACGATCTTCGGCTCTGTCATGCAAACTTCTCCCTTTCCGCGACGGCCAGCGCGTCGCAGCGGTTGTTGTACACATTATCGGCGTGACCCTTGACCCAGACAAACTGCACCTTGTGCGTCTGCAGCAGGGCGTCGAGCGTCTGCCAGAGGTCGGCGTTTTTCAGCTCGCCCTCCTTGCGCCGCCAGCCCTTCTGCTTCCAGCCGCGCAGCCAGCCGAGGTTGATGGCGTTGGCCAGATACTGACTGTCCGTATACAGCGTCACCTGACACGGCTCGCGCAGGCTCTGCAGCGCGGTGATCGCGCCGAGCAGCTCCATGCGGTTGTTCGTCGTGGACGGCTCGCCGCCGGAGAGCTCGCGCTCGTGCGCGCCGTATTTCAGGATCGCGCCCCAGCCGCCCGGTCCGGGGTTGCCGGAGCAGGCGCCGTCGGTGTAGATGATGACCTGCTTCATGCCTCGCTCTCCACGGCAGGCGCGTCCTCGCTCTCGGCGCGGTCGGTGAGCGCCACGGAGATGACCCGCGCACCCTCGGACAGGCGCATGATGCGCACGCCCTGCGTCGCACGGCCGAGCTCGGAGATGCCGGCGGCCTCCATGCGGATGATGACGCCGTCGTCCGAGACGACGAGCACGTCGTCACTGTCCTGCACGACCTTGACCGCCGCGACCGGACCGGTCTTGTCGGTGATGTTGTAGTTTTTCATGCCCGAGCCGCCGCGGTGCTGCGGCTCCTCGCCGCCGCGGATATACTCGGACGCCGGGGTGCGCTTGCCGTAGCCGTGTTCGGTGATGGACAGCACGCTCGCATCCGGCTGCGCGATCTCCGCGCCGACGACCCAGTCGCCGTCCTTGAGGCGGATGCCGCGCACGCCGACGGCCTCGCGGCCCATCGGGCGCACGTCCGTCTCGGCAAAGCAGATGGCCTGCCCGTTGTGCGTGGCCATGAGGATGTTCTGCTCCCCATCGGTGCGCATGACGTTGATGAGCTCATCGCCCTCGTCAAGCGTGAGCGCGCGGATGCCGCTCGTGCGGATGTTGCGCAGCGCCGAGAGCGCCATGCGCTTGACCGTGCCGCTGCGCGTGGCAAAGACGAGGTAGGACGCGTCGTCCATCTCGCGCACGTGCAGCATGGCGCTGACCTTCTCGTCCTTTTCCACCTGGATGAAGTTGACGATGTTCACGCCGCGCGCGGTGCGTCCGGCCTCGGGGATGAGATAGCCCTTCTTGCGGTAGCAGCGGCCGCGGTCGGTGAAGAAGAGAATGTAGTCATGGGTCGAGGCGGTAAAGACGGTCTCGACATAGTCCTCGTCGCGCAGCGTCGCCGCGCGCACGCCCTTGCCGCCGCGCTTTTGCGCGGTGTACTCGTCGACGGGCACACGCTTGATGTTGCCGCCGTGCGAGAGCGTGAACACACACTGCTCCTCCTCGATGAGGTCCTCGATGTCGATGTCGTCCTCGATGTCCTGGATCTCGGTCTTGCGCGCGTCGCCGTACTTGTCGCGGATGGCGATGAGCTCGTCGCGCAGCACGCCCTTGACCTTTTCGGGGTCGGCGAGCAGCTCGCGGAAGTAGGCGATGCGCTGCTCGAGCTCGTCATATTCGTTTTGCAGCTTCTCGCGCTCGAGACCCTGCAGGGCCTTGAGGCGCATATCGAGGATGGCCTGCGCCTGCACCTCGGAGAGGCTGAAGCGCTGCATGAGGTTTTCCTTGGCGTTGTCGTAGCTCTCGCGGATGATGCGGATGACCTCGTCGATGTTCTCCTCGGCGATGAGCAGACCCTCGAGCAGATGCGCGCGCTCGAGCGCTTTCTTGAGGTCGAACTTCGTGCGCCGGACGATGATCTCCTCCTGGAAGGTGAGATACTCGTCGAGGATGTGCCGCAGGGACAGGATCTTCGGCTGCGACTGGTTGTCGACCAGCGCGAGCATATTCACGGCGAACGTGGTCTGCATCTGCGTCTGGGCGAAGAGGCGGTTGAGCACGACCTGCGTGTTGGCGTCCTTCTTGAGCTCAATGACGATGCGCATACCGTTGCGGTCGGACTCATCGCGCAGGCCGGAGATGCCGTCGAGTTTCTTGTCGCGCACCTGCTCGGAGATGTTCTGGATGAGCTGGCGCTTGTTGACCTGATACGGAAGCTCGGTCACGATGATGCGGATGCGGTCGTGTCCCCACGTCTCGGTCTCGGTGCGGGCGCGCACGACGACGCGGCCGCGGCCGGTGGCGTAGGCCGCGCGGATGCCGCTGCGGCCGACGATGATGCCCTTGGTCGGGAAGTCCGGACCCGTGACGTGCTGCATAAGATCGCTGAGCGTGGCGTCCGGATTTTCGAGCACGCACACGCAGGCGTTGATGACCTCGGTGAGGTTGTGCGGCGGGATATTCGTCGCCATGCCGACGGCGATGCCCGAGCTGCCGTTGACGAGCAGGTTCGGGAAGCGGCACGGCAGCACGCGCGGCTCGCGGCGGGTCTCGTCAAAGTTCGGGTCCCAGTCCACGGTGTCCTTGTCGATGTCGCGCAGCATTTCGTTGGCGATCTTCGACAGGCGCGCCTCGGTGTATCGGTAGGCGGCCGGAGGGTCGCCGTCGACAGAGCCGAAGTTGCCGTGACCGTCGACGAGCATATAGCGCATGGAGAAATCCTGCGCCAGACGCACCATCGCGTCATACACGGACGCGTCGCCGTGCGGATGATACCGGCCGAGCACGTCGCCGACGCAGGTGGCGGATTTTTTGAAGGGCTTGTCCGAGGTCAGGTTGTCCTCATACATGGCGTAGAGGATGCGCCGGTGCACGGGCTTGAGACCGTCGCGCACATCCGGCAGCGCACGTCCGACGATGACGGACATGGCATACTCGATGTAAGAGGTCTGCATCTCATGGACGAGCTCGCTCTGAATGATCTTCTGGTCGGGATAGAGGATGTCCTCCCGTTTATAGTCCTTGGCCATGGCTGCACACCTCCTTAAATGTCAATGTTGACCGCGTACTTGGCGTTCTGCTCGATGAACGCCTTGCGCGGCTCGACCTTTTCGCCCATGAGCACGGTGAACACCTCGTCGGCGTGCACGGCGTCCTCGAGCGTGATCTGCTTGAGCGTGCGGGTCTCGGGGTTCATGGTCGTCTCCCAGAGCTCGTGCGGGTCCATCTCGCCGAGGCCCTTGAAGCGGTTGATGTCGATCTTCGCGTTCGGGTTGTCGCCGCGCATCTCGGCGGAGATGCGGTCGCGCTCCTCGTCGGAGAAGGCGACGCGCGAGGTCTTGCCGCGGTTGAGCTTATACAGCGGCGGAATGGCGGAATAGACATAGCCGCCGTCGATGAGCGGACGCATGAAGCGGAAGAAGAACGTCAGCAGCAGCGTGCGGATGTGGCTGCCGTCGACATCGGCATCGGCCATGATGATGACCTTGTGATAGCGGAGCTTTTGGATGTCAAACTCCTCACCGAGTCCCGCGCCGAGCGCCGTGATGACGGGCGTGAGCTTGTCGTTGCCGTAGACCTTGTCGGCGCGCGCCTTTTCGACGTTGAGCATCTTTCCCCAGAGCGGCAGGATCGCCTGAAAGCGCGAGTCGCGTCCCTGCGTGGCAGAGCCGCCTGCACTGTCGCCCTCGACGATGTAGAGCTCGGTCAGCGAGGGGTCGCGGTCGTTGCAGTCGCGCAGCTTGTCGGGCATATTGAAGCCCTCGAGCCCGTTTTTGCGGCGGATGTTTTCGCGCGCGCGGCGGGCAGCCTCGCGGGCGCGCGAGGCCGTGAGCGCCTTTTCGATGATCGTGCGGCCGACGGCAGGGTTCTCCTCCAGAAACTGCGACAGGCGGTCAAAGACGACCGAGTCGACGAGCGCGCGCATTTCGGAGTTGCCGAGCTTGGCCTTCGTCTGCCCCTCGAACTGGGGGTTGGTGAGCTTGACGGAGATGACCGCAGTCAGACCCTCGCGGCTGTCCTCGCCGGAGATGCTGTCGCCCTCCTTGAGGATGCCGCTCCGCTTGCCGTAGGAGTTGAGCGCGCGCGTGAGCGCGGCCTTGAAGCCGGTCTCGTGCATACCGCCCTCCGGCGTGTGGATGTTGTTGGCAAAAGAGACGATGACCTCGTTGTAGCCGTCGTTATACTGCAGCGCGATCTCGCACATGGAGTCGCTGCGCTCGCCGGACATATAGATGGCCTCGGGGTGCAGCGCGGTCTTGTTGCGGTTGATGAAGTCCACGAACTCGCGGATGCCGCCCTCGTAGCACATCGACTCGCTCACGGGCTCTTCGCCGCGCAGGTCGGTGATCGTGATGCGCAGACCGGCGTTCAGAAACGCCTGCTCGCGCATACGCACGTGCAGCGTCTCATAGTCATAGACCGTGTCCTCGAACATAACAGGGTCGGGCTTGAAGCGCACGGTCGTGCCGGTGTGGTCGGTCTCACCGACGACGGTCATGGCCTGCGTCGTCTCGCCGCGGGAAAACTTCATCTGATAGATCTTCCCGTTTTTGTGCACGTTCACTTCCAGCCACTCGGACAGGGCGTTGACGACCGACGCGCCCACGCCGTGCAGGCCGCCGGAGACCTTATAGCCCCCGCCGCCGAACTTGCCGCCCGCGTGCAGCACCGTGAACACGACCTCAAGCGCGGACTTGCCCGTCTGCGGCTGCACGTCCACGGGGATGCCGCGGCCGTTGTCGCTCACGCAGATGATGTCGCCCGGCTCGATGGTCAGCTCGATGTGGCTGCAGTAGCCCGCGAGCGCCTCGTCGATGGAGTTGTCGACGATCTCATACACGAGGTGGTGCAGACCGGACGACGACGTCGAGCCGATGTACATGCCCGGACGCTTGCGCACGGCCTCCAGACCCTCGAGCACCTGGATCTGACTGGCGTCATATTTTTGTGTGATCTTGTCTGTGATATCTGGCATGGATTTGCTTCCTTCCGTACAGCGCCGCGGTCAGAGATTCTCCAGTCCGCTGGCCTTGCTGCGTTTATATAGTGTTGCGGTGTTGAGCTGTGACAGATAGCAGGTCTGCCCGCTGCCGAGCGAGCAGAGCACGAACGCCTTGGGCAGCTCGTCTCCGGCGGCGTTTTCCACCTGACCGGCCTGTTCCCATTTTTCCAGCGTCTCGCGTGTGCGGTGCGACCATGTGGCGGTGTCCATGTCGAACACGCCGAGCACGCTCTTTTGCAGCGCGATGACCTGATTGCCGAGGTGCAGATACATCAGCGGATCCCCCCGTTTTGCACCGTGAGCACGCGGCCGCCGGTGCGTTCGGCGATGCGCGCGTCCTCGCAGCAGGTGATGAGCGTCTGCCCGCCGCCGATGCGGTTGAGCACGAACGCCTGCCGCTGCGCATCGAGCTCCGAGAGCACGTCGTCGAGCATGAGCACGGGATATTCGTCAAACTCGTCGTGGAAGATCTCCCGCTCGGCGAGCTTGAGCGACAGCGCCGCCGTGCGTGTCTGCCCCTGCGAGGCGAACGCGCGCGCCGGCTGACCGTTGATGTCGATGAGCAGATCGTCCTTGTGCGCGCCGGTGAGACACTGGCCGCTGTCGAGCTCGGCGCGGCGGTGCTGCTCCTGATGGTCGCACAGGGCGTAGTAGATCTCCTTTTCCGTGCCGAGGGCATCGGTCACGGTGCTGACCGTGCGGTATGCAAGCGTCAGCTTATCGCGCCCGCCGGAAAAATCGGCGTGGATGGGCGCGGCCGCGATGTTCAGGCGTGAGGCATAGGCCGCGCGGTAGCGGATGAGTTTGGCCGAGACGCGGCACATCTGGTCGGAAAAATCGTCGAGCGTGTCGAGCAGCGACGGCTTTTCGTGCCAGTCGCGCAAGATCGCGGATTTCTGGTCATACAGGCGGCTGTATTCGGCCAGCAGCGCGCCGTATTTCGGCCGCAGCTGACTGATGGCCATATCCATCATGCGCCGGCGGGCAGCCGGCCCGTCGCGGATGATGTTCAGATCGTCCGGGCAGAAGAGCACGGCGGCAAAATTGCCCGCGAGCTCGGCGGCGGTCTTTTTCACGCCGTTTTGCCAGATCTGCTTGCGCTGCCCCTGCCGGAGCACGACGCGCACGGTCTGCTCCCGCCCGAAGGCATACACGTCCGCAAGCACCTCCGCGCTCGTGTAGCCGAAGCCGATGAGCTCCTTGTCAAAGCGGGTGCGAAAGCTCTTGCCGCCCGTGAGCAGGTACACCGCCTCGAGCAGATTCGTCTTGCCCTGCGCGTTTTCGCCGGTGATGACGTTCGTGCCGGGCGAAAACTCCGCCGCGGCGAATGCATAGTTGCGCCAGCCGTTGAGCGCGATTTTGCGCACGATCATTGCGCGCTCTGCACCTTGAGCGTGTGCCCGGCGAAGGTCACGGTGTCGCCCGGGCGGATCTTCTTGCCGCGCATCGTGCACGTCTCGCCGTTGACGGCGACCATGCCGTCGGTGATGACCTGCTTTGCCTCGCCGCCGGTCCCCGTGAGGGCGGCAAACTTCAGCAGCGCGTCGAGCTTGATGAATTCCGTTTCGATCGTGATCGTTTCCATAGTTCTCACTCCGGTCACTGTCCGGCGCGCAGACGCACCGGCAGCACCATATACACAAAGTTGTCACTGCCGTCCGCCGGCACGAAGATGCACGGGCTCGAGCCGGTGTTGAGGCAGACGTTGAGCTCATCCGCCGGCGCCGCCTTGAGCGCGTCGGACAGGTAGTGGTCGTTGAAGCCGATCTCGAGATCGCCGCCCTCGCCCTCGCACGGGCAGGAATCGGCCGCCTTGCCGAGCGGCGTCGTGCACACGAAGTCGATGGCGTCCTTGCGGAAGGTCAGGCGCAGGGGGGCGTTGTTTTTGCTGTCGACGATGAGCGACACGCGCTCGACCACGTCGAGCAGATCCGTGCGCGCGGTCTTGACCGTGATGCGGAACGACTCCGGGATCGCCTTCTTATAATTGAGGAAGTCGCCCTCCAGCCGGCGCGAGAGGATGACGGTGCTGCCGACGGTGAACGAGATGTGCTTGCTGCCGACGGACATCTTGACGCGCTCGTCGCTGTCGCCGCACAGACGCTCCAGATCGCTCAGCGCCGTGCCCGGCACGATGAAGCTGCAGTCGTCGCCATAGCCCTCGACGGGCTCGCGGCGCAGCGCCAGACGGTAGCCGTCGACAGAGACCATGGTCAGCTCGTTGTGCGCGATCTCAAAGAGCGTGCCCATGTAGACCGGGCGGCTCTCGTTCGTGCTCACGGCAAAGGAGCACTCGTTGATCATCTTCTTGAGCAGATCCTGCGGCAGGGACACGCCGTTTTCGGCCTCCACGCTCGGCAGGTCGGGATAATCCTCCGCGCTCATGCCGACGAGGTTGAAGGCCGAGCGGCCGCATTTGACGGTGACCGTGCCGTTTTCGGCCTCGACGGTGACGATGCCGTCGGGCATACGGCGCAGCATCTCGCAAAACAGGCGCGCGCCGACGAGCACGCTGCCCGGTTCGGGGATGTCTGCTTCCATATTGGTGTAGATGGCCTTTTTCAGGTCATAGCCGGTGATGCGCAGATCCGCACCTGCCTCGAGCAGCAGGCCCTCGAGCGCGGCGATCGGGCTCTTGGGTGCGGCGGCGCGGGCTGCGGATGCTGCAGCCTGCTGCAGAACGTACTTGTCACAGGAAAATTTCATGAGCGGCCTCCTTAATCTGAAACATTTCGTCTATTCGAAAGATAGAAAGCATAATTTTAGTAGTAGTAGTAGAGCTGTTCGTTTGGTGGAAAACCGGTCTGAGCCGTTGCGGCGTCTGAAAAACCGGTGTTGAAAAAATTGTGGAAAGGTTGGTAACTTACAAACTCCCAGAATCAGACAAATTTGACGTCCACAGCTTTCCACACGGTTTCCACGTTAGGATAACAGCGGTGTGTGGAAAACCGGCGTCAGTTTTTTGAGTTGATGTTACTTGTGATGTCGCGCACGGTGGCGGAGATATCGGGGTCGGATTTGAGCAGCTCCTCGACCTTGCGGATGGAGCTGAGCACGGTCGCATGGTTGCGGCCGCCGAACTCCTCGCCGATCTCCTTGAGGGAGAGGTTGGTGAGATTGCGCATGAGGTACATGGCGATCTGGCGGGCCATGGCGTTCTTTTTGTTGCGGCTCTGCCCGCGCAGGTCGATGCCGCTGAGCTGGAACGAGCGCGCGGATTCTTCAATGATGACGTCCGGCGTGGGGATGTACGTGCCGGTGCGGATGACGTCCTTGATGGCGCGCTTGACGGAGTCGACCGTGATCGTGTCGTCAAGAATGTCGCGGTAGGCGGTCAGGCGCTTGACGACGCCCTCAAGCTGACGGACGTTGGAGGTGATGTTCTCGGCGATGTACTGCACGACCTCCTCGGAGAGCACCATGCCGAACTGCGCGGCCTTCGTGCGGATGATGGCCGTGCGCGTCTCAAGATCCGGGGGCTGCACGTCCGCGAGCAGACCGCCCTCCAGCCGGGTGCACAGGCGGTCGTCAAGGCGCTTCATCTCCTTCGGCGGCCGGTCGGAGGTCACGACGATCTGCTTGCCGGCCTCGTACAGGCAGTTGAAGGTGTGGAAAAACTCCTCCTGCGTGCTGTCCTTGCCGGCGATGAACTGGATATCGTCCATGAGCAGCAGGTCGGCATTGCGGTATTTCTGGCGGAAGTTCTCCGCCGTGCCCGTGCCGATGGATTTGACCATCTGATTGACGAACTCCTCGCCCTTGACGTAGGCGATCTTCGCGCCGGGATTGTTGTGGCGGATGGTCTGCCCGATGGCGAGCAGCAGATGCGTCTTGCCGAGACCGGAGTTGCCGTAGATGATCAGCGGGTTATACGCCTTGCCCGGGTTTTGCGACACGGCGATGGCCGCCGCGTGCGCGAACTTATTGCTCGGACCGACGATGAAGCGGTCGAACGTGTAGCCGTCCATCTCCGGCATCTCCTCGGCGGAGGGGCGCTTCTCGCGGTATTCGAGCAGCTCATCGTCCCCGGCGAGCACGACCAGCTCGAACGGGCAGGAGAACAGGTCGTAGAGCTTGGCGCAGATCGTCTTTTCAAAGCGCGCCTGAATGATGCTGCGCTTAAAATCCGACGTGGTGTGCACGATGAGTGTATTATTATTGATCTCGATCGGGGTGCAATCGGAAAACCAGGTATTGATCGCCGTCTGGGTCAGCTCCTGCGAGAGGCTGTCCATCACGACCGACCAGATATCGGTGAGCGAATTCATGGTGGCCATAGGGTCGGCTCCTTCAAAAAATGTCGTCAAGCCGCGCTGCGCGCACGCGCTGTCGGCTACACTATCAGTATAGCAAAAATTCACGATTATTTCAACAATAATGTCAGGATTTATTATATAAATAGGTGTAGAATCTGCCGCAGACGGGGAATTGTTTTCCTGTGCAGGTTGTGGTATGATGTTCAGACACGGATTTTTTTCATTTTTCCATAAAGCAGGTGCTGTTTTGTTCTTAGTCGCACAGGCCGGACAGCTGTTCGGCGATACGGAAGCAGCCGCCCTCCCGTCCTTGCTGGAGAGCGGGCGGCTTCCTGCGCGCATTTCGGGGCTGCCGGCGAGCGGCCGCGCGCTGCTCGCGGCGTCGATGCACGCGCAGCTCGATGCGCCGGTGCTGGCCGTGTGCCCGGATGAGGCGGCGGCCGAGCTGTTTCAGAAGGATCTTACCGCCCTGCTCGGGCAGGACGTGCCGTTGCTGACGGCGCGCGACTATACGTTTTACACGGTCGAGAGCGTCTCGCGCCAGACCGAGCAAAAGCGCCTGAGCGCGCTCTACGCGCTCGCAGCGGGCACGGCACCGGCCGTGGTGTGTACAGTCTCGGGTCTGCTGCAGCGCGCCATGCCGAAGGAAAAACTGCTGCAGGCGGCCTTTGAGATCCGCGACGGCACGTCGCTCCCGCCCGAGGACGCCGAGGATGCGCTGCTGCGCTGCGGCTATCTGCGCACGGCGCAGGTCGAGGGACCGGGTCAGTTTTCGCGCCGCGGCGGCATTCTCGACTTTTTCTCGCCCGCGTATCCGCAGCCGGTGCGTGTGGAGTTCTGGGGCGACGATGTGGACTCCATGGGCTTTTTCGACCCCGAGAGCCAGCGCCGCACCCAGCCGCTCGACGCCTGCCGCATCCTGCCCGCCGCCGAGACGCTGCCGCCCCTGTATCCGGGCGGAAGCGCCGCTCTGGGCGAGCAGCTGCAGAAGATCGCACAGTGCACCGCCGCGAAAAAGGACAACGACATGGCGCAGAAGCTTGCCGCCGCGCTGCGTGCCGACGGGGAAAAGCTCTGCAATGACTGCGTGCTCCCGGCGGCGGACCGCTACATGGGCTTCGTGTATGACACGTTTGCAACGGCTTTGGACTATCTCACGCCGGAGGCGGCCGTGCTCATCGACCAGCCCGCCCGCTGTGCAGAGCGCGCCAAGGAATACACCGCGCAGCTGCGCGAGGATGTGTCCCTGCTCGTGCGCAGCGGCACGATGGCCGCGCGCGCCGAGACGTTTTATGAGCCGTTTGCCGACATGATGCGCCGCATACAGGAGTGGGCGATCGTGCTGGCCGACGGTCTGCAGCTCGGCCGCAGCCCCATCGAGCCCCGCACCATGGTGAGCCTGACGGCAAAGCAGCTCCCGTCCTACGGTGGCAGCAGCCAGACGGCGGCCGATGACATCACGCACTATCAGCACCTCGGCTACCGTGTGGTGGTGCTGGCGGGTGATCTGCGCCGGGCGCGCATCTTGTGCGAATTTCTCGACGGGCACGGCATCCGTGCCGCCGCGGCCGAGCATCCCGATGCCCTGCCCGAGCCGGGGCAGTGCCTCGTCACGGCAGGCAGCCTCTCGGCCGGCATCGAGTTTCCGTATGCCAGGCTCGCCATCCTCACGGACACGCAGATCGCGGCGTCCGGTCTGCGGCGCGCAAAGCACAAAAAGCAATCCAACCGCGAGAAGATCAACTCCTACACCGACCTCTCCGTGGGCGATCTCGTCGTGCACGAGTACCACGGCATCGGCCGCTTCGCGGGCATCGTGCAGATGCCGGTCGACGGCGCGGTGAAGGACTACATCAAGATCAGCTACGCCAGCGCGGACACGCTCTATGTCCCGGCGACGCAGCTCGACATGGTCAGCAAATACATCGGCGCGGGCGAGGATCGACCGGTGAAGCTGTCCAAAATGGGCGGCACGGAATGGGCGCGCACGAAAACGCGCGCCAAGGCCGCCGCCAAAAGCATGGCCAAGGAGCTCACCGCGCTCTACGCCGCGCGCAGCCGCACGAAGGGGCACGCCTTCGCGCCCGACAGCCCGTGGCAGACGGAGTTTGAGGAGCACTTCGGCTATCCGGAGACGGACGATCAGCTGCGCTGCATCCAGGAGATCAAGACCGACATGGAAAAGCCCGTGCCGATGGATCGCCTCCTGTGCGGCGACGTGGGCTACGGCAAGACCGAGGTCGCCCTGCGCGCCGTGATGAAGTGCGTGCTCGACGGGCGGCAGGCGGCCATCCTCGTGCCGACGACGGTGCTCGCCCAGCAGCACTATCAGACCGCCGTGCAGCGCTTTTACGGCTTCCCGGTCGAGATCCGGATGCTCTCGCGCTTTTGCACGCAGTCGCAGGTGCGCCAGACGCTCGCCGATATGCGCACGGGCAAGTGCGACCTCGTGATCGGCACGCACAAGCTGCTGCAGAAGAATATCGAGTTCAAGAATCTCGGTCTGCTCATCGTCGATGAGGAGCAGCGCTTCGGCGTGGCGCACAAGGAGCACATCAAGGAGATGAGCCGCGCCGTCGACGTGCTCACGCTCTCGGCCACGCCCATCCCGCGCACGCTGAATATGGCGCTGTCCGGCATCCGCGATATGTCCACCATCGAGGAGCCGCCGCAGGACCGCATCCCCGTGCAGACCTTCGTCATGGAGCACGACTGGAACGTGCTGTGCGATGCCATGCGCCGCGAGCTGCAGCGCGGCGGGCAGGTCTTTTACCTGCACAACCGCATCGAAAACATCGAGCGCACCGCCCTGCGCATCTCAAAGATGCTCGACGGCGCGGTCGTCGACGTGGCGCACGGTCAGATGAACGAGGAGCAGCTCTCGACGGTCATGGAGCGCATGGTCGCGGGCGAGACGCAGATCCTCGTCTGCACGACCATCATCGAGACCGGCATCGATATGCCGAACGTCAACACCCTCATCATCGAGGATGCCGACCGCATGGGGCTTGCCCAGCTGCACCAGCTGCGCGGCCGTGTCGGCCGCTCGAACCGGCGCGCGAGCGCGTACCTGACCTTCCGGCGCGGGCGCGAGCTGAGCGAGATCGCCGAAAAGCGCCTGAGCGCCATCCGCGAGTTTGCGGAGTTCAACTCCGGCTTCCGCATCGCCATGCGCGATCTTGAGATCCGCGGCGCGGGCAGCCTTCTGGGCGCGGAGCAGTCGGGGCATATGATCGACGTCGGCTATGATATGTACCTCAAGCTGCTCGAGGAGGCCGTGCTCGAGGAGCGCGGCGAAAAGCCCGAGCAGCGCGCCGAGTGTGCCGCCGACCTTGCGGTCTCGGCCAACATCCCCGAGAGCTATGTGCCCAGTCAGGAGCAGCGCATGGATCTCTACCGCCGCATCGCGCTCGTGCGCTCCGAGACCGAGGCGGACGACCTCATGGACGAGGTCATCGACCGCTTCGGCGACCCGCCGCCGAGCGTGTATACCCTTGTGCAGGTGGCGCTGCTGCGCAGCGACGCGGGCAAGGTCGGCGTGACCGACATCTCACAGAAAAACGGCTGTCTGAAATTCCTGCTGGCGGAGTTTGATATGCAGAAGGTATCACTGCTGTATGCCCGGCCGGAATTCAAGGGCCGCCTGAAGGTGGATGCGGGGGCAAAGCCGGGCGTCATTCTGCGCCTCAAGTCCCGCGACCACGTCATCGAACAGGCAAGAGCGTTTGTCTCCGCATGGGCAGACGCCCGCGAAGAGCGCGCATGACACCGTGCGCAAGATACGAAAGGAAGCGTTTGCTGATGAAAAGAAGAACCGTCGCCCTGCTGCTCTCGCTCGTGCTGGCCGTCTGCTGTCTGAGCGGCTGCACCTCGACCCGCGTGCGCAGCTATTCCGAGGAGAGCGGCAATGCCGCGAGCGATAAGTACGCCGCCGCCGTCAACGCCTACGGCAGCAATAAGAAGGTCATGACCGTCAACGGCAGCCCCGTGTACTGGAACGAGTATGCCTACTTCCTGTGCGCCATTCTGGCGAACATGGAGCGCTACGGTATGCAGGTCTCGGACTGGAGCGCCGTCTATGACGAGAGCAGCCAGAGCACCTACACAGACCTCATGACCGAGAGCATCGTCAACAACATCGCCTGGAACCACCTCATCGAGGTCAAGGCCGCCGAAAACGACGTGACGTTTGACGCCGCGGGCGAGCAGTATGTGCGCGATACCGTCGAGCAGACCATCCAGAACGTCGTGGGCGACGGCGGCACGGAGGCGCAGCTCAACGAAAAGCTCCAGTCGTACTACATGGATCTGGATCTGTTCAAGTACTTCACGAAGGTGCAGTATCTCTATAACGCGCTGGCGGAAAAGCTCTTCGGCGCGGACGGTGCGTCCATCACCGATGACGACGTGCAGGAGTTTGCCGAGGCCAACAGCTACACGACGGCAAAGCACATCCTGCTCAAGACGGTCGACGACAGCGGCAAAGCTATCGCGGACGATGAGAAGGCCGCCAAAAAGCAGAAGGCCGACAACATCGCCGCGCAGCTCAAGGCTATCGCCGATCCGGAAAAGCGCGCCGCGCGGTTTGACGAGCTCATGGCCGAGTACAACGAGGACACCGGCGAAAACAGCTATCCGCACGGCTACTGCTTCACCTCCGGCAGCATGGTCACGGAGTTTGAGGACGCCTGCAAGACGCTCGAGCCGTATGAGGTCTCCGGCGTGGTCGAGAGCAAGTTCGGCTATCACATCATCCTGCGTATGCCGACGCAGGGCGATGATCTGGTCATGAGCAGCAACGGCACGAGCCAGACGCTGCGCCAGCTCGTCGCGCAGCAGCAGCTCGGCAGTCTGGTCACCGGCTGGGTCGGCGAGGCCGACGTGCAGTGGCAGCCGAAGTTCCGCACCGTCGATTATGCGTCCGTGCTCACCCCGAAGGAGAGCTTCTGGCGCCGGCTGGACATCTTCGACTGGTTCGACCGGTAAGCCGCACGGCGAAAAGAAAACCTTCCCCTGTTTTCGTGTCGAAAACAGGGGAAGGTTTTTTGCATGGCTCTTTTGCCGGAAAAAGAATTCTGCCCCCGGCTGAGATGGGACCGGAGGCAGACCCGCTGCTGCGGGTTCAGGGGGAAAAATGCGGCGCTCAGGGGTGGAGAAGGATGGAAGGAAGATAAGATGCCTGGATGGATGGCAATGGGATGTTTTGCGCCGCAGGGAAGGATATCAAATTGTCAGGACGCGTAGATCTTGCCGACGATGCGCGTGGCGGTCCGGGTCGGCAGAATGCGCATGAGAAACACGAACAGGGCGTATTTTCGCCCCATGGTGCAGATGAGCTTCGGGTGCTTTTGCGTGGCGCGCCGGGCGACGAACTGCCCCGCGAACTGCGCGCTCATACCGGTCCGCTCGTCGTGCTCCATCACGGCGACGGAGCGGGCGATGCGTCCGTGATATACGTCGTCACCGTCGCAGCTTTTGCGCCGCGCGGCGGTAAAGCCGGTGGCGATGTCGCCCGGCATGATCACGCACACCTCGATGCCGAAGGGGCGCACCTCGCTTGCCAGCGCGAGCGTATACGTGCGCACGGCGGCCTTAGAGGCCGAGTAGTAGGCCTGAAACGGGATGGCGATGGGCGCCGCGACGGAGCTCATGTTCACGATGCGTCCGCCGCCCTGCTGCCGCATGACGGGCAGCACCGCGTGGTTCATGTTCACCATGCCGAAGAAGTTCACATCGAACTGACGCCGGGCCTCCTGCGGCGGCGTGAACTCGATCGCGCCGGAGATGCCGAAGCCCGCGTTGTTGATCAGAATGTCGATGCGCCCCTCGCGGCGCAGGATCTCGGCCACGGCGGCGTTGACCTGCGTCTCATCCGTCACATCCGCCTGCAGATGCGTCACGCCCGGCTCCGCGTTTTCGGCGCGGCGGCTGAGCTCATACACTTTCAGACCGCGCGCGCGCAGCGCGCGTGCGGCGTTGAGGCCGATGCCCGAGCTGCCGCCGGTGATGACGGCCACGCTCGCTTCGGATGCAGAGAACATGGAGATCGCCTTCTGTTTCGGGAATCATTTGAATATTTTAAGTAATTCTGAAAAGATTCTAACAAACCGATCCCCAAAATGCAAGCGACAAGATGTAAACTTTTTTTAACATTGCGCATGTCAAAATGGATGCCCATTGACGCGCACGGCGATTTTGCGTATACTGTGTGTAGAAATTTTTAGAAAATCAGCCGTTCCGGGCGTTCCGGCGCGGTGGGAGAACGTATGGATTTGAGTAAAGAGATCGCGTCGATGTATGACGACGCCGTGCGCATCCGGCAGGATCTGCACCGCATCCCCGAGATTGGCTTCCAGCTGCGCGACACGCAGGCGTATGTACTCAACGAGCTGCGCCAGTGCGCGCCCGACCGGTTGGAGACGCTGGCGGTCTGCGGGGTGAAGGCCGTCTTTTTCGCCAAGGACGCGCAAAAGACCATCGCCCTGCGCGCCGACATGGACGGCATTCACAACGATGAGGCGAACGATGTGCCCTACCGCTCGCAGCGCCCCGGCTGTATGCACGCCTGCGGTCACGACGGGCATATGACAATTTTGCTGCTGCTCGCGCGCTGGATCGCCAAAAACCGCGCCCGGCTGCACTGCAACGTGGTGCTGCTGTTCCAGCCCGGTGAAGAGGGCTGGGCGGGTGCGCGGCGCATGATCGACGACGGCGCGCTCGAAAACCCGCGGGTGGACTGCATCTACGGTCTGCACCTGTGGCCGACCGTGCCGAAGGGCAGGATCGGCATCCGCTGGGACTATCTCATGGCGCAGACGAGCGATTTTGAGATCACCGTGCACGGCAAGAGCGCGCACGCGTCCACACCGCAGATGGGCATTGACGCCATCGTCGTCGCGGCGGAGCTGATCACGATGGTGCAGACGGTCATCACGCGCGACGTGGACCCCCATCAGGACGCGCTGCTCACGCTCGGCAAGATCCAGGGCGGCACGTCGCACAACGTCATCGCCGAGGATGTCACCATCAGCGGCACGCTGCGCGTGTTCAGCAACGATCTCTACCGCACCCTCAGCCATAAGATCGCCGCGCTCATGCAGGGGCTGGAGACGGCCACCGGCGCGCAGATCGACATGGAGCGCAAGGTGCGCTATCCGAGCGTGCGCAATCCGCGCGAGCTGGTGGAGCAGTTTTACACCGTGCTCGACTCCATGGACGATGCGGTCCTGGTCGAGCCCGTCATGGCGGCGGAGGATTTTGCCGAATACCAGCAGGAGATCCCGGGGGTATTTTTCTTCCTCGGCGTGCAGGAGCCGTCCGGCACCGCCCCGCTGCACAGCGGCCATTTTGATTTCGACGAGCGTGCGCTGCTCACCGGCGTCGAAACGTTCAAACGCATACTGGAGGGAGGATCATCATGTACGAAGAAAAAATAATTCCGCCGAAGAAGGCCATGCCACAGGCGCAGGACGGTACGCTGCGCAAGTTTGCGCTGCGCGTGCCGGAGGTCATCTATCAGTGCAGCGGCATCATGGTCTTTGGCAAGCGCATCAAGTCGCTCGTGTTCTCGACCGACCTGTCGATCATCAAAAACGTGAACGCCGACGCGATCATCGCGGTCTATCCGTTCACGCCGCAGCCGATCATCACGCAGGCGCTGCTGCTCGCGGCGGACATCCCGGTGTTTGCCGGTGTCGGCGGCGGGCTCACGCAGGGACAGCGTGTGGTCAACCTCGCCATGTTCGCCGAGATGCAGGGCGCGACCGGTGTCGTGCTCAACGCGCCGACGGCCAATGCCGTCGTGCAGCACGTCGCCGAGACGATCGACATCCCCGTCGTGGTCACGGTCGCGCGCGCCGACACGGACTTTGACGCCCGCCTGCAGTCCGGCACGAATATCTTCAACGTCTCGGCCGCGGCGGAGACGCCTGCCATCGTGCGCAGCATCCGCGAGCGCTATCCCGACGTGCCCATCATTGCGACCGGCGGCCCGACGGATGAGAGCATCCTCGAGACCATTCAGGCCGGCGCCAACGCCATCACGTGGACGCCGCCGTCCAACGGCGAGATCTTCCGCGACATCATGGCCGCCTACCGCGACAATAAGCCGCACCCCTGACCCGGTGCATAGAAAAAACCGACCCGAACAATGAAGCGTTCGGGTCGGTTTTTTGCGCTCATCGCAGCAGCTGTCCGTCCTCGGGGAAAAACTGCAGCGCGTGCTGTACGGTGTAAAACGCACCGGTATTCCCGAAGGCGGACGTCATCCGCTTTTCCATCGCCGTCACGGCGGGATATTGCAGCAGGCTCTGCTGGTGGGTGTAGTTGCACCAGCTGCTGAGCAGACGGCCGCTTTGCACCGCCGCGGCGGTGTAGGCGACATAGCCGCGCGCGTGCTCTGCGTGCCGCGGCATGGAAAAGGGCGCGAACAGGTCGCTGTTCGTCCGCTGCCCGAAGAACACGGATTCGGCGGTGTAGGTCTGGCGTCCGAGCGCGTGATAGGGCGCGGTGAACGTCTGCCCGTCGCGGTCATGCAGCACGCGGCCGGTCACATCCCCGGCGAAGCGCCACCCATCCGGGGTGTTTTGATCGGCAGGCCAGATCTGGAGCACCTCCGTGCCGTAAAAGCCCGGGTCGGTCGTCCACAGGAAGTGGTGGAATATCCGCCACGTCTCCTGCGCGCCGGGCAGCTGCACGCCCACACTGGTCAGGCGCAGCTCTCTGACGTCGTAGACCGTGTCCAGTACGCTGACGACGCCGCCCTCGCCGTCGCTTTCCTTGTGCGAGACGGTTCTGCCGTCGTTGAAGGGGTGATCCTCCGTCACGGACACGACGCGCACCGCGCCGTCACAGGCGGCGATGTCCTCCGGCGTGAGGTCGCGGAGCACCGCCTCCGGAAAGCCGAGATCCAGCAGCTGCTGCCGGATCGCCGCCGTCTGCGTCTGCTCGGATGCGTCCGCGGGCTGCCAGTCCATCCGATAGCTGCCGCCGAAGAGATACCCGAGCGTGCAGCCGATGCCCAGTGCCGCCGCGAGCACGAGCGCCAGCGCGCGGTCCGTCACGCGCACCGGCTGCGGCGTGATGGCGTAGCCCGCCTCGTCGAGCGCCCTGGAGAGCCGGAACAGGCTGCGCAGGATGCACACATAGCCCACGAGCATGGCGATCGGCACGATCCAGCCCATGTAGTGCACGGCGGCGAGCACGCATATGAGCACATACCATACCAGCAGCGCGCCCGCGCCGCCGCCCTGCGCCGGCAGCCCCGCCTTGCGCCGCACCGCGCGCAGCCCCTGCCAGAAGCACAGCAGCAGCGCGAGCATCAGCGCGGCGCTCACCACCGCCGCGGCGCTCTTGCAGGCATCGCTTGGCAGGATGGTCGTGTTCAGGATCAGCGACGGGAACACGCACGCCGCGCGCAGCACGGCGCACACGAAGCAGCCGCGCAGCCACGGGTTTTCCTGCCGCAGCGTGCGAAAGCCGAGCAGCAGCAGCACCGTCCCGATGGCGGGCAGGATGTAGTTCAGACACCAGAGGTTCAGGATGACCATGCACAGCGCCAGACCGAACAGCACGCGCTCCATCGCCTGCCGCCACGGTGTCACGTCGGCGACGATCTCCTCCGGCGGCAGCTCGTCCACGCTCTGCGCGAGCAGCGCCTCAAAGGCGTCGTCGCGCGGATATTCCCGCTCGTGCTCACGCATCGCCGTCACCTCCCAACATCGTGCGCAGCCGCTTTTTCAGGCGGTACAGCCGACCCTCGACCGCGCGCTCGGTCATGCCGAGCTCGGCGGCGATCTGTGCGGTGGGCTGTAAGTAGTAATACTTCCGGTAAAACAGCGCCCGGTCGTTCTGACCGAGCCGTGCGAGCGCATCGTGCAGCGCGGCGCGGCGCTCGGCCTGTATCAGCGCCTCCTCCGGGGATGCCTCCGGCGACGGCGCGTCCTCCGGCAGTGTCTGCGTGTCGCCGTGCCGGGCGGCGCTGCGCTGATAGTTCAGCGCCGTGTTGCGCGTGACCGCCGTCAGCCACGCGCTCCAGCTGCCGCGCGCGGCGTCGAACTGCGCGATCTTGTTCCACACGCGCAGCGACGCCTCCGAGAGGCACTCCTCGCGGTCGAGCACGTTCGGCACGATCGGCGCGATGATGTAGCGCATCAGCGGCCCGCAGTGCAGCAGCAGCGCATCCATGCCGCGCTCGTCATGCTGCTGCAGCAGCGCGATCATATCCTGTTCGTGCACGCCCTCGCCTCCTCCCGCCGTGACCGGTTTCTACCCTATGATACACGCGCTGCGCGCAAAACCCACGCGGTTTTCCACAATTTTTCGAGCAAATGTGCAAAAAGCGGCGCTTCGCAGAGTGTGCGAAGCGCCGCGCGGCTTATGAAAAACCTCTGAATTAAACCGGTTTGTTCGAGGTCTTGAGCACGACGTCATGCGCGCCGCCCTCGACGATGCTCACCGAGGACACGAGCGTCAGCCGCGCCTTCTCCTGCAGCTCGCGGATGGTCAGCGCGCCGCAGTTGCACATGGTCGAGCGCACCTTGGCCAGCGTCTGCTGGACGTTGTCGGAGAGCTTGCCGGCGTAGGGCACGTAGGAGTCCACGCCCTCCTCGAAGGACAGCTTCTTGCCGCCGCCGAGATCATAGCGCTGCCAGTTGCGCGCGCGGTTGGAGCCCTCGCCCCAGTACTCCTTCATGAGCGTGCCGTTGACGTTGACCTTGTCCGACGGGCTCTCGTCGAAGCGGGCGAAGTAGCGGCCGAGCATCACGAAGTCCGCGCCCATGGCCAGCGCGAGCGTGATGTGGTGGTCGTGCACGATGCCGCCGTCGGAGCAGACGGGCACGTAGATGCCGGTCTCGCGGAAGTACTCGTCGCGTGCGTTGCAGACGTCGATGACGGCCGTCGCCTGACCGCGGCCGATGCCCTTGGTCTCGCGCGTGATGCAGATCGAGCCGCCGCCGATGCCGACCTTCACGAAGTCCGCGCCGCAGTCGGCGAGGAAGCGGAAGCCGTCCGCGTCGACGACGTTGCCCGCGCCGACCTTGACGCTGTCACCGTAGCGCTCGCGGATCCACGCGATGGTGCGCTTCTGCCACTCGGAGTAGCCCTCGGACGAGTCGATGACGAGCACGTCCACACCGGCGTCGACCAGCGCGGGCACACGCTCGGCGTAGTCGCGGGTGTTGATGCCCGCGCCGACGAGGTAGCGCTTCTGGCTGTCGAGCAGCTCGTTGGGCTTCTGCTTGTGCAGGTCATAGTCCTTGCGGAACACGAACGCGCACAGGCGGCCCTCATCGTTGACGATGGGCAGGGAGTTGAGCTTGTGCTCCCAGATGATGTTGTTGGCTTCCTTCAGGGACGTGCCGTCGGGCGCGGTGACGAGCTTCTCACGCGGGGTCATGAACTCGCGCACCTTGGTCTGGGGGTCCATGCGGCTCACGCGGTAGTCGCGGCTCGTGACGATGCCGACCAGGCGGCCGTCGGCCGTGCCGTCCTCGGTGACGGCGACGGTGGAGTGACCGGTCTGCTCACGCAGCGCCAGAATGTCGGCCAGCGTCGCATCGGGGCTGATGTTGGAGTCGCTGCGCACAAAGCCTGCCTTGTAGCTCTTGACGCGGGCGACCATCGCGGCCTCGTCCTCGATCGACTGCGAGCCGTAGAGGAACGACACGCCGCCCTCCTGCGCCAGCGCGACGGCCAGCCGGTCGCCGGACACGGACTGCATCACGGCGGAGACCATCGGCACGTTGAGCGAGAGCGCCGGCTCCTCGCCTGCGCGAAAGCGCGTCAGCGGGGTGCGCAGGGAGACATTGTCCGGGATGCATTCGCTCGAGGAGTAGCCGGGCACGAGCAGATACTCGTTGAACGTGTGCGACTGGCCGGAGAAGAAGTAAGCCATGGGAAAGACCTCCTTATGATTCTCATGTATTTGTACGCCTGTGGAAAACGGAGCGGCGGCCCGCTCCGAAGAATATTTTTGCTATTGTACCGCGAACGCGTGCGCTTGTCCAGCCCGCAGTGTGGAAAAAAATCTTTGGTACAACGGACGTTTTTTAGGGATTTTATAAAAACTGCGCACCGGGGATGCGGTGCGCAGTATCGCTTATAGCTTGCGGATCTTGTCCTTTTCCTCGATCAGGGGCAGATATTCCATGTACGGCGTGTCGTTGGCGCAGGTGAAGCACGCCTCGGAGCTGAACGCCTCGACCTCCTTGTGCGACTGCTCGATGGGGCGCAGTGTGCCCGCGCCGGCGATGCAGCCGCCCGGACAGGCCATGCCCTCGAGCAGGTAGCCGTCGTACTTGCCGGCCTTGGCCATCATCAGCAGCTTGCGGCACTCGGCCAGACCGGTCGCCGCGGCGACCTTGACCTCACGCTCGGGCTGCATATCGTGGATGGCGTTGACGACGGCCTGCGCCACGCCGCCGGAATAGGCAAAGCGGCGCGCATCGCGGCTCGAGTCGGGCGGCAGGGCCTCCTCGTCCTCGGGCAGGAAGGCTTTATCCATGCCCTTGGCGGCGAAGATGCCGAGCGCCTCCTCGAACGTGAGCACGAAGTCGACGTCGCTGCGCACGTGTGCGCGGCGCGCCTCGAGCTTTTTCGAGTCGCACGGACCGATGAACACGACCTTGCAGTCCGGGTGGTCGCGCTTGATCATGCGCGCGGTGAGCACCATCGGCGTGAAGGCCACGGAGATGTTCTTTTCAAACTGGGGGAAGAGCTTTTTGACCATGTCGCTCCACGACGGACAGCAGGACGTGACCATGAACTTGTGCTTGTCGGGCACTTCCTCAAGAAAGTCCGCCGCCTCCTCGATCACGCACAGGTCCGCGCCGATGGCGACCTCATACACGTCGGCAAAGCCGAGCCGCTGGAACGCCCTGCGCATCCGCTCCGGCACGCCCTCGGGACCGAACTGCCCCACAAACGCCGGCGCGAGCGCGACGTATACGGGCGTGTTGCTCTTGACGGCCTGAATGGTCTGGAAGATCTGGCTCTTGTCCGAGATCGCGCCGAACGGGCAGCTGACCATGCACTGTCCGCAGGAGGTGCACTTGGAGTAGTCGATGTCGGCGCGGCCGAGCCCGTCGGAATGGATGCAGTCCATGCCGCAGGCCTTGCGGCACGGGCGCTCAAGGCGTACGATGGCGTTGAACTTGCACTCCTTGAGGCAGCGTCCGCAGCGGATGCACTTGTCGGGGTCGATGTGCGCCTGCCCGTTGACGCGCGTGATGGCCTGCCGCGGGCAGACCGCCATGCACGGATGCTCCAGACAGCCCTGGCACACGTTCGTGATCTTCACGACGTTGTCGGGGCATTTGTTGCAGGCGAATTTGATGACGTTGATGAGCGGCTTTTCGTAGTAGACCTCCGGATCGAGCGCTTTTTCCACGCCGTCCGACAGCAGCGAAAACTCCGAAAACTTGCGCAGCGGCAGCCCCATGGCCAGCCGCAGCCGCTCACCGACCACGGCGCGCTCGAGAAACAGACTGTCCCGGTATGTGCCGATCTCACCGGGGATGATCTTGAACGGCAGCTCTTCGAGCCGCTTGGCATAATCGCCGCCCTCATAGGCAAGGCGCGCGATCTCCGTGAACACTTCGTGACGGATACGTACCTTTCCGGTTTCAATGCCGCGCATATTGCACTCCTTTTGTTAGAAAAACAAGTTCTGATTCGTGAATTTTGCAACAAGCACTTGACGGGAGCTTGTGTAAAACATTATACTAATACGTGATAAATTTCGCAATTCTTTTTTTGAATTCCAGACAGAAAAAGAACGCGCAGCCCAAACATTGTCGAAAATTATACAAAAGCGGCAAAATTGTCTCTGATGCCAGCCCGCCGGCCGCGGCGGACTGTGACGTGGACACAGAAAAACCGGCCGGCCTGTGGTAGGATGGATGCAATCAAAGCCACAGGCTTGACCGTTATTTTTAGCCGCAGGAGGGAACGCACTATGGAAGAAAACAAAACGAAAGCCAAGATCATCGCCGTCGCGGGGAAGGGCGGCGTTGGCAAGACCTCTCTGTGCTCGGCGATCGTGCGCGAGCTGGTGGAGGCTTTTCCCGACAAGCGCATCCTCGCCATCGACGCCGACCCGGCCGTCGGTCTGTCCACGGCGCTGGGCGTGCACGTCGAGCACACGATCGACGACATCCGCAACGAGGTCATCGAGACGTCGGAGCGCGGCGAGTACCGCCAGGCCATCGAGGTGCTCAACGAGGCGCGCTTCCGCATCTTTGACACCATGGTCGAGTGCGAGGGCTTTGCCTTCCTTGCCATCGGCCGTCCGGAGGCCGCCGGGTGCTACTGCTCGGTCAACTCCTACCTCAAGGAAGTCATCAGTATGCTCGCCAACGACTTTGACTATGTGGTCATCGACGGTGAGGCCGGCATCGAGCAGATCAGCCGCCGCGTCATGGAGCAGGTCTCGCACCTCGTGCTGGTCACCGACCAGAGCGCCAAGGGCGTGAACGTCTGCCGCGAGATCAAGGAGGCCGCCGACGACCTCATCACCTACGAGCGCATCGGCATGATCGTCAACCGCGTCGTCGACCCGAGCATGAACGATCTTGTCAAGCTCGACGGTGTGGAGGTGCTCGCCTACATCCCCACCGACCCGCAGCACGCCGCCAACGATATCCGCGGCAAGAGCGTGTTTGAGCTGCCGGAGGACTCCAACATCATGGTCGGTGTCCACGAGGCGCTGCACAACCTGGGCATCTTCTGAGCCGGGACATTTTGAGGAGGAACGAACATGAAAAACATGGAACTTTATGATAGCTTTATCCGCGAAACGACCGACCTGCTCGGCGCGCCGACGCAGAAGTGGGCCTATAAGGAGCGCGACGCGTGGAAGGACAACGGCGAGAGCGAGCTGGTGCTGCTGCGCGACGCGGCGTATGAGCTCGGCGGCGGCGCAAACGAGGCCGTGAACTTCACCTGCGTCACGTCCGACACCGCGCTTGTCCCGAGCGACGAGGTGCTGCTCTACGGTCCGGATATGAAGGACATCAAGGGCGACGTGCCGTTTGCGCGCATCGTCATCCTCGGCGTCAAGGACATCGACGTCGAGCAGAAGGACGCGGCTTATGCCGCCATCCGCAACATCGAGTTTGTGAAGTATCACGTCTTCCCGGACGGCTACATGATGCGCGTCTCGCCCGAGAGCAGCCGTGAGCAGATCCGCGTGAGCAAGAAGGCCGTCAAGAAGGGCATCTCGTTTTACAAGGTCGGCTGCGACTTCATCAAGCAGTATAAGAAAAACCCGAACATCACCAACGTGCGCGTGATCTTCGTCACCAAGGACGTCGACTTCAAGGCCCTGCACGCCACGGCCAAGAAGATCGAGGACGTGACCAAGACCATGAACACCATCCTCGAGGGTATGCCCGAGGATCTCGACTGCGCGAGCTGCAGCTTCAAGCCTGTCTGCGACGAGGTCGAGGGTCTCAAGGAGCTCCACTTCGGCAAGGCTGCCAAGAAGGAGCACCACGCCTGAAACTGTCAAAAAGTATTCCTTTTTGACAAAGAGGTGGGCTGCCTGACTGCATCGCACGCGCTGTCCGCCGCAGGCGAACAGTGCGCACGTTTGCAGGCCGAGCGGTATTTTCTCCGACGCACATGTCGCCGGAGAAAATGATCGGACTTTCTTTCGCCGCCGCGGCGGCGAAAGGCTACGAGGTTTTTGACAAGCTGGGCACGGCCGCGCAAGCTCTGCGCGGCCGTGCTTTTATAAACCTTTGGACACAGGAGGTGCACCATGCCGAATTTCTGCATGACGCTCAGCTACGACGGCACGCGCTATAACGGCTGGCAGCGGCAGGGCAACACGCCGGACACCGTGCAGGGACGGCTCGAGACGGCGCTCAGCGCCCTGCTCGGGCAGCCGGTCGAGGTCGCGGGCTCCGGCCGCACGGATGCGGGCGTGCACGCCCGGATGCAGACGGCGTCATTCCGCGCGAAAACCGACCTGCCCGCGCCGGAGCTTTTGCGCCGGCTGCGCGCGCAGCTTCCGGGGGACATCGGCGTGCTCACGCTCACCGAGGCCGGGCCCCGCTTTCACGCGCGCCTGTCCTGCCGCGGCAAGACGTATGTCTACCGCGTCTGGAACAGCGACACGCCGAACGTGTTTGAGCGCCGCTATGTCTATGCCCTGCCGCAGCCGCTCGACACGGCGGCCATGCAGCGCGCGGCGGCGCTGCTGTGCGGCCGGCATGACTACACGTCGTTTTGCGCCAACCGCCATATGAAAAAATCCGCCGTGCGCACGGTCGATGCCATCACCGTCGAGCGGCTGGGCGATGAGGTGCGCCTGACGTTTTCGGGCGAGGGCTTTTTGTACCACATGGTGCGCATCCTCACGGGCACGCTGCTCGAGGTCGGGCTCGGGCAGCGGGACGCCGGCACGATGGCGGATATTCTCGCCGCGCGCGACCGCGCCGCCGCCGGTGCGGCTGCGCCCGCCCGCGGGCTGATCCTGTGGGAGACGCGCTATGCGCACACACCCCCCGAAGCCGGAGAGGAGAAACGCGAATGAAAGACGAATGCCTGATCTGCGGCGCGCCGCTGGAATATCTGGAGACGGATGTGCAGATGCAGTGCGAGATCTGCCGCAAAAAGGAGCTCGCCAAGACGCGCTGTGTAAACGGGCACTACGTGTGCAGCGACTGCCATATGCAGGGGCTTGACAGCATCGTGGAGCTGTGCCTGCGCGAGACCGCGTGCGATCCGATCGCCATTGTCGAGCGGATGATGGCGCTGCCGAGCTGCCATATGCACGGGCCGGAGCACCATGTGATGGTCGGAGCGGCGCTGCTGACGGCGTATCACAACGCCGGCGGAGACATTGACCTTTCCGACGCGCTCATGGAGATGCTGCGCCGCGGCAAAAGCGTTCCCGGCGGCGCGTGCGGCTTCTGGGGCGCGTGCGGCGCGGGGATCAGCACGGGGATGTTCGTCTCGATCATCTCCCGGTCAACACCGCTGACCGACGAGCCGTTTGCGCTGTCGCACAAAATGACGGCGGCCGCGCTCGGGCAGATCGGTGAGATCGGCGGTCCGCGCTGCTGCAAGCGCGACTCCTTCCTGTCCATTCTCACGGCGATCGATTTTGTGAAGGAGCACTTCGGCATCGCGCTGCAAAAGCCGGAGGTCGTGTGCCGCTACGCCGCGCAGAACAATCAGTGCATCGGAAAGCGCTGTCCCTTCAGCGCGGCAAACCGGACTGCAAAATGATATGGCGGCGGGAATAGGGACTCCGGCTTGCCGCCCCGACGGGAGCGCGCAAAATCGGAATTTATAAAGGAGAATATTGATGAAATTATTTTTATGTTCGCACTTTTCAAGTG
>CAJMPW010000005.1:0-195865 GCA_905215475.1 uncultured bacterium | reverse complement strand
CATATGTTTCTTCTGATAACCATGTAGAAAATTATAGCGATCCGGAAGAAAAGGTCCGTGCTGAATTTTGGGCTGAGCTGATTTATAAATACGAATACCCGGTCAATCGGATTAAAATAGAAGTGACTGTACCTGATCGTCTGCCGACAGATCGTGCGGATATTGTTGTTTTCTGTGATGACGAGTGCAAGCGTCCCTATGCTGTGGTTGAGTGTAAAAAAGACGGTGTTACGGATGCCGAATTCAACCAGGCGATAGAGCAGGGCGTTGGCAATGCTACTTGGGTGAAACTTCGGGCTGACTATGTTGTAATTATCGCTGGTGGCACTCGTCGTGTTCTGGATGTTACCGATAAATTCGGCGCATTGGAGCGTGAGCAAAACATCCTGGCTGATTTGCCTCATGCATATGGAAAGCCCCAAGAATTTAGATTCTATAAGGGAAGCGAAAATGATATTAAGCCGGTAGACCGAGAAGATCTCATTGCTGCTATTAAGAAATGCCACCAAACGCTGTGGGGTGGTGGTCGCCTTTCCCCGCCGACTGCTTTTGGTGAGCTGTGTAAATTGATTTTTGTAAAAATCAGCGATGAGCAAAAACCTCGGAAAAAAGGTGAGCCTTACCAGTTCCAGATAAAGACACACGAACCGGCTTCTAAATTGGCTGAACGAATCAATGCTTTGTACGATGAGCAGAAAAAGAAAGACCCTGAGGTCTTTACTGACTCTATCAAAGTGGATGATCGAGTGCTGCGGACGGTGGTTTCACATCTTGAAGCAATCAATCTGAACAAAACGGACCTTGATGTAAAAGGTGTGGCATTTGAGCAGTTCATGGACGGATTCTTCAAAGGCGATTTTGGCCAATATTTTACGCCTCGTCCGATCATTGAGTTTACTGTAAAGATGATGGAGCCGGAACACGACTGGGATGTGCTGGATACTTCCTGCGGGTCGGGTGGGTTCTTGCTGTATGCACTGGATTATATTCGCCATCAGGCTACCGAGTATTACGAAAAAGGCAGTGCTGACTACTATCGTTATTGGCATGATTTTGCGGAAAAACACCTCTACGGAATCGAAATCAATGATGAGATTGCACGTGTCGCAAAGATGAATATGATTGTGCATGATGATGGACATACCAATGTCATTAGCTGCGATGCACTGCAAAGCATTGAAACTATTGCAGCACATAATCCTGGTTTTCAAAAAGATAAGTTTGATTTGATTTTGACCAATCCTCCGTTTGGTTCTACGGTAAATGGGGCCGAAAAACCGTATCTCAGTACCTTTGAGTTGGGTAACACCTATGATAAAAAAGGAAAAGCAAAGCCCAGAAAAAACCAGAGTTCGGAAGTCCTGTTTGTTGAACGCATTTATGAGTTCCTCAAACCGGGTACAGGAAAAGCAGCTATTGTTTTGCCGGATGGGATTTTGACAAATAGCTCTTCCCAATATGTACGAGATTTCATTTTAGAGAGGTTCCAACTATTAGCGGTTGTGAGCCTGCCTCAGTGTGCCTTTGCGCATTTTGGCGCTGGTGTAAAGGCTTCTGTTATTTTTGTTCGGAAACGGGGTAACGACGAAGTTGCGAACAATGAGGAAGTTATTTTTATGGCGGCGCCGGAACTGATTGGATATGATGCCACTGGACGAAAGACCGAGTCGCAGCTGGATGAGATTGTTGAACAATATAAAAAGTTCCTGGAGGATACTAGCCCTTTTTTCGTCTAACCCCCGGCGCAAATGAGCTTTGTGTCTTTGCGGTTGAGCGGGGGAGAATTGGTGAAAGATTTGATGTTAGAAATATCCGCTATTCACTTGCTTTTTCAAATGACAACCAATCAAGAATCCCTCTTGGTGAATTAACCAGTGAAGAGCCTTGTTATGGTACATCGGCTACAGCCATTGAAAGAGTTAATGAACTGCAACCTAAATATATTCGAATTACTGACTTTGATGATTTTGGCATTGAAGCAGATCATGTTTTTATGACTGCAGAAAATTACTCAGCCAAGCATGAACTACAAAAGAATGATATTCTTTTTGCCCGCACAGGAGCCACTGTCGGCAAAACTTATTTCTATGATGGTAGTATTGGAAAGGCAATATTCGCAGGCTATTGTATTCGATTTCGATTTGATGAAAATAAAGTAATGCCCAAATTTGTTTATTGGTATACAAAAACTGACACATTTCTATCATGGGTTAACGGCATCCAGCGCCCCTCAGGTCAGCCTAATATTAACAAAGAAGAATATAAGTCATATAAGATTCTTGTTCCGAGCAGATCCAAACAGGAACAACTATCTTCTTATATGGATATTGCACTGGCTAAGCATAATAAGATGCTTTATCAAGCTGATAGATTACTTAGTGCATGTAAAGACAGCGTTTTTTCATTCTTAAATCTTTATTTCCGTGAATATAAACCCGCGTTATATAGTGTCAACAAGCTTGAAGATATACGAGAATTAGGAATATATTGCAATCCGCACAGTGATTATCTAAATGATGTTTTTTCTAAACTGCGTGCTAACAATTTCTTTGCTGGTCATCTTGAAGACTTTGTAGAAATTAATCCGAAAACAAGTAGATCGGGTCTGCAAGATAAATCAGATGTTTCATTTGTCCCTATGACGGCGGTAACAGAAAAAACGAACCAAGTTGTTTATGAACTCAAGCCTTATAGTGAAGTCAAAACAGGATTTACTATATTCAAAAAAAATGATCTTCTTTGGGCAAAGATTACTCCTTGCATGCAAAACGGAAAATCATTTGTGGCATCAGATATGCCAACTGATATTGGATTTGGATCCACAGAGTTTCATGTTTTGAGAGCAAAAAATCCCAAACGAGTTTATATGCCTTATTTGTGGGTGATTTTTTCCAATGAACATATTTTGGAAGCAGCACAGGGGATGTTTGGAGGTTCTGCTGGTCAGCAACGAGTTCCCGATACCTTTTTGAAAAAATTCCCCATAGTTTTGCCACCCTATGAAGTGCAGGTTAAATTAGCAGATCAGGTATTTGAAGCGTTAGAGAAAGCTAAAAAATTGCGAGCAAAGGCAGAATATGATTGGCAAAACGCAAGAAAGCAGTTTGAGAAAGAATTGTTGGGTGAGTGATATGGACATAAATAGAGTTAGGACAGTTTATGGATGGCTAATCAATATTGCAAACAACCCTAATTATATGACATTTCCCATTGCACCATCCAATATTCAAAATATTAAGAATGGCCTAATCAAAATTTCTCATGACATTGAAAGGGAATCCCCATATTTCAGCCAAGAGCTGTTTGAGATGAAAGATCGTATGTTTGTTGGGTATGGGACGATTAATCCGGTTGTGTTCGGACAAGTCATAGAAATTTTGAAGTCACTTCAGCAAGCAGATAATACAAAGGGTATGGGAGTATGGGATCTCATACATCCAAAGATTGCTGCGGTGTCCCAAAAGCTATTTGAAGACGGTCATTATGCAAATGCCGCTGAGGATGCGTTTGTTGAGATAAATGACCGGGTAAAGAAACTTTTTATGAAACTAAATCCCACTGCAACCAAGGCCCCAGATGGTCAAGCTGTGATGAATACGGTATTTTCTGATAACGCTCCTTTGCTGGAGTTTTGTGATCGCTCGACCGAGACGGGAAGCAATATACAAAAAGGCTATATGCAGATGTTGGCAGGAGCCATGTCTGCACTGAGAAATCCCAAAGCACATGCCAATATCACCATTACTAAGGATGATGCAATGCGTCGTTTGATGTTTGCCAGCACGTTGATGTATAAAATTGATGAGGCTATAGACTATTCAGAAATACAAGAAAGATAGAGAAAGAGGCGAGAGAAATGATTCGTATGGAAGGACTTTTTAGCGAGTCTTTTGGAGGAACTTGCACTATACGAGGTTACGCTCGATATGATGAGATTGTTGAGTTGTCATATCCTCATCCAGGTTATCAACGCCCGGTAGACGATGTTCATGTGGGTGAGATTTCAATGTTTATCACTTCTGGATCAAATAGCTTCAGCCCAGAAGTGGTTTTAGCATATACTGCAAAGTATGATTATTATAAGGAGGGCGCTGTATCTGGAATAGACGCAATTGCAGACATCCGGAACGGCAATGGATTTACTTCTAATATTGATGGAATTTCTTTCAAAAAGATCCGCAAAGTAAATAACGGGTATTTATATGAGATCTCTATTCCATATGAAAAGAAATTAATAGATGAAGAGAAGCCATTTCGTCGAGTAGATGGAAATCATCGCCTACAAGCTATGGAACAACTAGTATCTACAGGACAAATTAGCAGTACATATTTGATACCTTTTTGCCTGATTTTATTTGCAGATACTGATTCCTTAAAAGATGAAAAGGTTATTTTCCACAACATCAATTCTAAAGCAGTCCCCTTAAAATCTGAGCAACTTCTCAAAAGTGTTTTGATCCAACAACATGACGGATTGGATTTTAATGATAGAGAATTGATAGAAAAATTTGGGCCAGAGTATCTTCTTGCAAGGAAAATATTGAGTGCCAATCCTCTTATTGTTAGAAAATTAGGATACATAGAGTGGATACATCCTCGTATTTTGAGCACCCTTGTTGATCTGATTAACTATGTTCAGGAAAAAAGTGGAACCAGGATTGAAACATTAGAACAACAGGAAGCCTTAATAAATAGCTTGAATAATACATTAAGACACGCACATCCCTTGGGAGCTGCTAAGCTTCAAATGGCATCCGGGTTGTTGTTTCTGCTTGTTTATATGTATTATCAGATGGAAAACGGAGAATTAGATCCTCAAAATAAAGCAGAAAAAGAAAAGAATCAGTTAATAGCATGGGCTGAAAAATATAATATCACTGATGCACAGCATGATATAGAGCAATATGCCGCAGTAAATGCAGACTGTATTCGTGCAATATTCGATAAGTATGTTTTGTCCACAGAACAGACTATCTTTATGTCTCGGTGCTTTGATAGCCGGTTCGACGAAAATGAACGGGCAATTCGTAGAGCTATAGAATGTGTAAATCGTGAAAAAGGTAGTTCGTTGAGATTACTCCGTGTAGATCAGCATAGTGAAGGTGCGACTGGACAAATATCAGATCGTATATTGCGAGATATTGAGATGTCTGGATTGGTAATTGCTGATTTAAGTAGTGGTAGAGCAAATATTCCACATGAAATAGGATTTGCAATGGGCCTAAAAAAAGGACTAATTTTGATTCATAACGGGACAGATGCGGAAGCGGATGAACACACACCTTCAAACATAAAAATGTATGAGCAAATTAGATTTAATCAAGATTATCATAAGTTGGAAACAGAATTGAAGGCAAAATTGATTGATTATTATAAGCTTTAAGGAGATGCCGTATGCCAATGTGGTTATGTCGCGCCGGACGATACGGCGAGTTTGAGAATAAATTTCTTGAGGACAGTAAGGTATACTGCACCAAGCAGGACTTGCAGCAATATTTTGTGGATAACAACCCAGATGTCAAGGTAAAAACAGCGATGAACTGGGCGAGCCAGGTATGGCCGTTTGCCCATGAGATGAAAAAGGGAGAGATTGTTGTCCTGCCCAGCAAGATCAAGCCTGTAATTCATTTTGGCAAGATCACAGGTAATTATGAATTCTTACCTAACAACGATAATCCTTATTATCATGCGCATCAGGTAGATTGGTTTGCCTGTGACATTCCCCGCACAGCTTTTGACCAGGACATCTTATATTCCTTTGGGGCTTTTATGACCATTTGCCGTATCAAGCAGGAAGATCGCATAAAAGCAGTCATCAATGCACATAAACAGGGAAAGAAAGCGCCCCAAATTACTCCGCAAGAGCCACAGGATGATGAAGAGGCACGAGATATTGAAAATGAAGCCTTGGGGGTTATCACAAATCTGATAATCCAGAAGACTAAGGGGCATGGTTTAGCAAAAATTGTAGATGCCATTCTTCGAGCAAAGGGATTCACTACATATGTCAGCCCGGCCGGACCGGATAAAGGTGTGGATATTCTGGCTTCTGCGGGCACACTTGGTTTTGGAAGTCCCAAAATTTGTGTTCAGGTTAAGTCCACGGACGCGCCAGTGGATCGGATTGTTTTGGATCAGTTGGGCGGGGTGATGAAAAACTTTGGTGCCGAATATGGCCTGTTAGTGTCATGGAGTGGGTTCAAATCTTCGGTCATCAATGAGACGGCTAAACAGTTCTTTGAAATCCGGCTTTGGACCCACAAAGAAATTATTGAGGAGTTTCTGCGATACTACGATCGGATGGACGATGAAATCAAAGAGCTGATCCCTCTCAAAAAGATTTGGGTCGTGAGCAACGATGATCAATAATTAAAATGCTTTGATAAAGAATCCATCGTATGATATAATCAGTTTGTAAGGTGTAAATCATCCTCAATTTACTGGCAACACCATGGCAACAAAAAATCAGATAGCCTCTGCTATCTGAATAATGGAAATAATGCTAATACTATGAGCTAAATCCTATAAGCAAATCTGTTTAGAAAACATCTAACAGGAGCGAGTGGGAATGATTCGAAATAGCCTGAAACTGCAGCAACATCTTCTACACAGAAAAGAGCTGTCTGACTTGATTACGTCAGACAGCTCTTTTTGTAGCGTTTTGAGAAAATGATACCGTTTCCTGAAAATATTCAGTTTCGTTTCGACGGCTTTTTTCTGCAAAATGAGCGCTGCAGAAGCAGATGCGATACCAAGATAACGCCGCTTGCGCTCAATGTAATGACCATACCAATGGTTTTTCCAGGGGGTTGATAGCGTAGTTCGATATGATGTTCTCCGCTGCTTACCTCGAAGGCAAGCATACGGTCCCAATTCTTCATGGTTTGCACTTTGTTTCCGTCAATGGTCACTTGCCAGCCTTCGTCATAGGGAATGGTGGATACCAGATAGGGGGTGTCTTCGTTTACTTGGCAGTTTACAGTGAGATAGGAGCTTGTAACCTTGCGGATCTCCATGGGAACACGTTGGATATGCGCGCTGTAGCGAGCCAGAACGTCCTCATCCTGAACAAACACGCGGAACATCTCGGCGTCGATTTTATGATCGTCAGTTGGATAAACGCGGATTGTGACCACATCGCCTTGTGCGTATTCTCCCAGCAGGTACATGGGACGACAACTGGTCAAATTCATCGCTTCCCATTCACCATTTCGGAAAATCTGAACTGCAAAGGGCCATTCCTTCGTGTTGTACTCCCCGGAGAACTGGAGGCACATGGTTCCGGTAATGGGCGCCTGACAGGTGAACTGCTTACTGCCATCCTGTTCTGCCTCGGCGGTCAGTTTCGCAGGCACGAATATATCCTGATCCAGTTCCGGCACAAGGGAACGCCAACATTGGTTCTGGAAGTTGCACCCTTCCAAATCAGAAATTCCTGACAAAACGCTGCCGGAAGGTATGATCAGCGGAAGGGCATAGGGATTGCGATAGACCGACAGGTTCTCCTCGGTTTTTCCAACAGAAATATAATTCTTCTGATCTGGGTTGAGGGGGTTCTCCGACAGCACATATCGCACACCCAGCAGACTTTCCGAAGCGGCGGGGCTTTTCCCGGAGTAGTGCGCCCAAGCGATAAAGCGGTCAATTCCCAATTTCCACAGATAGCTTAGAGTATCGAGCTGTTCCGCTGAGGAGAAATTGCCGATTCCCGGGATTCCGAGCGCCATGTTATCCGTATAGGTTTGGGATTCCGTTTTTTCGATTCGGTAAAAGGTGTCATCCTCCTGTGTCAGCGCCAAGCCCTGACGAACGTTGTCAAGGTACTGGTTATGGTCGTCGTTATAGGCACAGCCAAATAATGTGTTGATGCCGCGAATGGACAGCACGGAGTTTACAAAGCAGTTACCAACCATCAGACAGAACAGTACCATTGCCGCGCTGCGTCGGTTGCAGGTGAGCAGGTAAATCAAGCCTGTGCCTGCAAACATCAAAAACAGGTCTAAATACAGGCGCTTTGCGTCAGTGTAAGGATAGCTATGGGAGAAGATCAGAAATACTGCGATCAGGCATACTGCCAAGCAGCGGCAGATTGTTTGGGAAGAGAGACTCTTCACACTGCATGCAGAGTGCCAAGCAATGGCAAGAAGAAAATAACTGAATACAAAGCTGTATCTATAATTGAACATTCTGTTTGCGGTAAAGCAGTGCCAAATGGTGTTCAAAAAGCTGTTGTGGAAGGAAAATACCATTACCAGCAACACACCTGCTGCCACGGCTTTCCATCGGCGGCGAATGTCGGGGTTCAGGAAAAACAGAACGGTCAAGAATACTGGAAGAATGCCAACAAAGATAATGGGCAATCCGTTGTAGAATTGCTCGCCGTTTGTAGTTCCGGTGAACAACTTGGAAAACAGGCTGTTGAAGGTAAAATTGATTCGCATTCCCAACTCGCTTTTTCGACCGTCTGGCAAAGACAGCGCCGTGGGAATCGTGTTCCATGCGCTCAAAGCGCCTGCAAGCAGGCTGGATACAGCAAAAGGAATCACCGTTTTTTTCAAGCAGTGGATGATTTCGGCCCTGCGTGTCAGAATCAGAGCGATGTACATCAAAACGGAAGCTATACACACCATAAATCCGGTGTAATAGTTAGCCATTATGGTAATAGCTAATGAAAAAATATAGAGGAGAGATTTGTTTTCGTTCACAAGCCGTTCCAGCCCTAAGGCAACCAGCGGCAGAAGAGCCATGGCGTCCAGCCATGAAAGCAGACTATAGTAAGAAACGGCATAACCCATGAAGCCGTAGCTGACGGAAAGCGCAGCCCGCATCCAAGGGTTCTCCTTTTTCTGATATCCTGCCCATGCGCAGAAGCAGAGGCCGGCAATTAGATACTTCAGATAAATGATAATATGCAGCGCCAGAAGGATCTGACGCTCGGGGAACAGGGCAAAGAGGAGATAAAGAGGACTTGCCAGATAGTAGGAATATAGACCGCGGACATTTCCTCCCAGAACATTAGAAAAAGTGTAATCAATATTGTTTTCAGTAAACAGAACACTCCGGAAATAGTGATAAAAACTTAGGTATTGATTTTTTCCGTCAGAGCTGACCAGAGAATTGTTGCCAAAGGGGTACAGTCTGCAAATGATCATAATCGCAAGGAAGACTGCCGTGATTGTCACCGCTGTCAACAGATAAGGAAACCAAGCGCGTTCGACCAGATGTTGATTACCCGGATTGTGGTTTTTGTTTCCTCTGGAAGCCTTGTTATTATGCCGTGTCTGCACGGGTGCAGTTATGTCGGACATTCAGAAATACCTCCGCTATGTTAATTATTTCTTACATACACTGTTTTCTTTGCTTACTGGTAAGCATGATTTTCGCAATTGTAAATCTAAATCAGCGCTGCTCGCCTCCCGAAAAATAGAAGAGGCTGATTTGGCGCAACATCATCCTCAAGCAAGCGCCGGCGTGCGAATCGAAATGTGCAATGTGCAATGTTATATTATAATACATAACTTTCCAATAATCAATATATTTCTCGGGCGTTTCGACAAATTTGCTTTTTACTTCCTGTGGAAAACTTCAAAATTTAACTGCGTCTTACAATTGCGGTTGCTGCGTTAACAAACGCAGAATGTGATATACACGCGTGGCGTCCCTCGGTTACAGGCTGCGTGAAGATCGTGGTGGAGAAAAACGCCAGGGGGAGCTGAATGCCTTCGTGCAGATACGAAAATACTGCAGGCAAGGAAAACAGCACTTGCGTTGCGTATTTACTTCTGATATAATGACCTCGTCAAATTTTTGACTGATTGAAATAGCTTTTTCGGTACTGGCTTTGATTTTTGCGGCAACCGGTTTGCCTGCATATTTCAGACGCAAACGCAAAACCAGCGGCTTGAACGGATGCTTTGCCGCTGGTTTTTTTATACGCAGGGAAATAACCACAGATCCTGCGCTTTGTCCCAAGGAATAAGAGCGGCTGCGCAGGCGTTCTTGACGGGGGAGCCGTGCAGTCACAGTGCGTCGCGCTGCTCGGCCGGCATGCGATACTCCGGCTTGACGTGGTAGGCGATTTCGGCGTACTGCCGCGCGCGTGCGCGCAGCGAGAAGTTTCCTTTCTGGCTGCACCAGACGTAGAGCTCATGGCAGATCAGATCCGTTGCGATGCGCGACAGCAGATCTGGCGGCTCTTTGGAGTCGATAATGCCTGACTTGGCGCAGTTTGTGGCCAGAGTCGCAAACAGATCATCGAGCGCGTGCACAGCTGCGCGGATCCCCTCGGGGGATTCGAACTGCATGATGAACAGCGTGCTTGTGAGCTCGGGGCCGAAATCGTAGGCGATGGCAACGAAGCGGTCAAACAGCTGCCAGATGCGCTCGAAGTCATTGTCTGCGTGCGCAAATTTCATAAAGCTCGCATCATCGTTGTGCTGCGGTTTTTCCACCATGTATTCCAGAATGCTGCGTTTGCCGTTGAACGAGGAGTAGAACACGGAGCGGGAGATGCCGCATTCCTTGCAGATCTCGTTTACGGTTACGTTGTTATATCCGTTGCGCTTGAACAGGGAGATCGCGGCTTGCGCGACTTCCTCTTTGAACTTTCGGGCAGAATTTTGCATCCATAACACTCCTGACGAAAAATGTTCTTATTTTTCAAACATTATACGGCATTTGTCTCCGCGTTTCAACACACGAAAAAATCTATTCGCAATTTCTTTGCAGATTTTTTGTGACTTGTTTCAAAAAAGCTCCGGACTCCTTGACATTGCAGGGTTAATTAATTAACATAGCTGCATCCGAATCCGTTCTTGTGTCGGAACGGGCGGATGTCGTTTGACTGCAATCTAAAGAAGAAGGAAGCGATAACATGACAAAAGACGAGAAAATTGCAAAGCTCGGAAAAGAAATCACGGATCGCGCAACGGTGTTGTTGGGAAAGGACAAGATCACGCCGGATGCCCCGGAGTATCTGGGCATCAACTCCGCCCTCAAGTTCACGGCGGTGAAGTATGACGAGAAGATGGCGGACGATATCCTCGATATCGCGCTGACCATGAAAAAGCGCGTGCCGCTCACGATCGAGCAGCTCGCGAAGAAGAACCCGCAGTTTGACAGAGCCTATCTGGAAAAAGCGATGCAGGCCATCAGCGAGAGCGGTCTGGTCGAGTTCCATTGGGAGAACCTCGACGGCAAGAACCCGAATCACGCCAAGCGCTGGGTGCTGGACATGTTCGTTCCCGGCAGCGCCGAGATCATGATGATCAACCCCGAGCAGGCGGATATGTTCCCGGAGACGGCGGACTTCTTTGAGCGCATGGCGTATCTGCCGCTGGCGGGCATCACCGAGATGGTGCCTCCCGGAGGCGCCGGCATCGGCATGCACGTCATCCCGGTCGAAAAGGCCATCCCGGCCGAGAGTAAGTCTCTGCCGATCGAGCACCTGTCCCATTGGCTGAAGAAGTACGAGGGCCACATCGGTGTGTCCGTGTGCTCCTGCCGCAAGCAGCAGCGCATCCGCGGTGAGGGCTCCGGCGACGTGGAAGGCGAGTGGTGCATCGGCGTCGGTGATTTTGCCGACTACTGCCGCGAGACGAACCATGGCCGCGACATCACCTATGAAGAGGCGATGGAGATCCTCCAGAAGGCCGAGGATCGCGGCTATGTCCACCAGATCACGAACATCGACGGTGAGAACAAGATCTTTGGTATCTGCAACTGCGCCGTCGGTGTCTGCAACGCGCTGCGCACCAGCCAGCTGTTTAACACGCCGAACCTGTCCGCCTCCGCCTACGTGGCCGAGAGCGACCCCGAGAAGTGCGTTGCCTGCGGCAAGTGCGTCGAGACCTGCCCGGCCGGTGCTGTCCGCCTCGGCCAGAAGCTCTGCACCAAGGAAGGCCCCATCCAGTATCCGCACCACGAGCTGCCGGACGACACCAGGTGGGGCGAGGATCATTGGAACAAGAATTACCGCAATGAGAACGGCTGCATCCAGACCTGGCCGACCGGCACGGCGCCCTGCAAGGCCGCCTGCCCGGCGCACATCGCCATCCAGGGCTACATCAAGATGGCGGGCGACGGCCGCTATGCCGACGCGCTCAAGCTCATTAAGAAGGACAACCCGTTCCCGGCCGTCTGCGGCAGCATCTGCAGAAAGTACTGCGAGGATGCCTGCACCCGCGGCACCGTCGACGAGCCGCTGGCCATCGACGAGATCAAGAAGTTCATCGCCGAGCAGGACATGAAGGCTGAGCACCGCTATGTGCCGCCCATGAATTCCTGCACGCACGAGAAGTTTGACCAGAAGATCGCCATCATCGGCGGCGGCCCGGCCGGTATGTCCTGCGCTTACTTCCTGGCCATTGAGGGCTATAGCCCGGTCGTGTTCGAGAAAGAGGCCGTACCCGGCGGCATGCTTGTCAACGGCATCCCGAGCTTCCGTATCGGCAAGGACGTCGTCAAGTCCGAGATCGACGTGCTGCGCGAGATGGGCGTGGAGTTTAAGTGCGGCGTTGAGGTCGGCAAGGATGTTACCATCCAGCAGCTGCGTGACGAGGGCTATCAGGCGTTCTACGTCGCGGTCGGCCTGCAGCAGGCGTCAAAGCTCAACATCGCCAGCGAGGATCTCACAGGTGTCAAGAGCGGCCTCGACTTCCTGCGTGAAGTCAACGCCGGCAAGCTTAAGAAGCTCACGGGCGACGTGGTCGTCATCGGCGGCGGCAACGCGGCCATCGATGTGGCGCGCGCGGCCCTGCGTCTGACCAAGGGCAGCGTGAACATGTACTGCCTCGAGAAGGACGAAGAGATGCCCACCGTTCCGGACGAGAAGAACGCCGGCATTGCCGACGGTGTCATCATCAACAACTCCTGGGCGCCGAAGGCCATCCTCGGCGAGGGCGGCAAGGTCACCGGCATCGAGCTCATGCGCTGCGTGTCCGTCCGCGACGCGAGCGGCAAGTTCGCCCCGGTCTATGACGAAAATGAGACCATCACCGTCCCGTGCTCCAACGTTCTGGTCGCCATCGGCCAGCGCTCGGTCTACGGCGACGTGCTGGCCGGCACCGCGGCAGAGACGGCCGACGGCCGCCTGATCGCGCACGACGCCGTGACGTTCCAGTCCAACGAGCCCGACATCTTCGTCGGCGGCGACTGCGCCACCGGCCCGAAGTACACGATCGATGCGATCGCGACCGGCCGCGAGGGTGCCGTGTCCATCCACCGCTTCGTCAACAAGGGCCAGACGCTGACGATCCACCGCAACACCCGCGAATTCAAGGAGCTCAACAAGGACGATATCGTCCTGCCGACCGAGAAGATCAAAAAGCCCGCACGTGCCGCCGTTGCCATCGACAGCAAGAAGGTGCGCACCATGCAGGATGACCGCGTGACGTTCACCGAAGAGCAGATCCGCTCCGAGGCGTCCCGCTGCCTGAGCTGCGGGCGCAGCGTTGTCGATCCGAACAAATGCATCGGCTGCGGCATCTGCACGACCAAGTGCGAGTTTGATGCCATCCACCTCAAGCGTGTGCGGCCGCAAAACAGCAAAATGATCCCGGCTGAGGATAAGTTCAAGGCAATCGCGCCTTATGCCGCCAAGCGTCAGGTGAAGATCATCAAGAAGTCCCTGGCGGAAAAGAAAAAGTAATCCATCCATCATGCGGCGGGCACAGCATCCCTTCCGCTGTGCCCGCCCTCCCGAAAGGAGCCCCCCATGCACGAGCTGAGCATCGTTACCTATGTTGTCAAGCAGGTGCAGGAGATCGCCGAGGAGAATAACCTCACCGAGATCGAGTCGGTCACGCTCGAATTCGGTGAGGTCTCCGGCATTGTACCGGAATATCTTGAAGATTGCTGGAACTGGTATACCAAGAAAGAGCCGATCATTCAAGGCACGAAATTCCTGTATGAGATCATCCCGGCCGTCACCTGGTGCGACGACTGCAAGCAAACCTATCCGACCGTACAATACGGCAAAACATGCCCGCATTGCGGCAGCGGCAAGACCTGGCTGCAGCAGGGCAACGAGATCAATATCAAGCAGATTGAGGCGCGCTGATCGCGCCGGGCCTTCTGTCTGCGGGCAGCAAAGATACACAAAGGCGGTCGCGCAGCCGCTTTTGATAGAAACACAAACGAAGAGGGAGTGAACCATGAAAGACCTGAAACATCTTTTGTACTTCGAAAATCTTTTGCAGGAAGCACACAACGATCTGATCGCACAGGCGCAGAATGAGGGGAAGATCTGTGTTGCCTACGCCTGCGAAAACACGCCCGAGCCGCTGCTGAACCTGCCCGGAGCGTTCTCGACGCGCCTGCGCGCGCCGCGCACCGGCTCCATGGAAATGGCCACGTACTACATGACCAGCTTTCTGTGCGAGTACAGCCGCGCGCTGCTGGAGCGTGCCATCGAGGGCGGCTACAATTTTGCCGACTGCATGATCACGCCGGACGGCTGCTCGATGATGAACCGCGCCGTCGAGAACATGGAGCTGCTCAAGACCATGGGCAAGAGCAAGCCGAAGTTCTTCTACGAGTACATGGAGATCCCGATGAAGGCCGACGACAACGGTCTGAATCTGTATGTGCTCCAGTGCCGCAACCACATCCTCACGCCGCTGCACGAGCACTACGGCATCGATGTGTCGGACGCGGCCATCCGCAGCGCCGTCGCCGAGCACAACCATGTGTGCGAGCTCATCCGCGCCATCGGTGAGTACCGCAAGGGCGACAATCCGCGCATCACGGGCTATGAATTCCACGTCATCACGCTTGCGACCTATGTCGCGCCGAAATACCTGCTCATCGACAAGCTGGAGGAGACGCTCAAGGAGCTCAAGACCCGCCGCCCGGATAAGAAAAATCCGTACCGCGCGCGTGTGGTCGTTGTCGGCTCGGAGGTCGATGATATCGACTTCATCAAGCTCGTCGAGGACACCGGCGCTTATGTCTGCGCCGACCGCTTCTGCTACGGCTCGTTCCCGGGGCGTGACCCGATCACGCTGACGGACGACGAGGACGCACTGACCCAGATCTGCCGCCAGTACATGAACCGCGCCCAGTGCCCGCGCTATATGGATATGCCCAAGATGCTCGGCCGCCGCGAATACGTCAACAGCCTTGCCAAGGAGTATGCGGCCGACGGCATCATCTATGAGCAGATCAAGTTCTGCGACCCGTGGGCGTATGAGCGTATGCTCGGTTCGCACATTCTCAACGATGACTACGGCTATCCTGTCCTGTCCGTTGACCGCCCGTATAACATCGCTTCCTCCGGCCAGATGCGCACCCGTGTGCAGGCATTCGTGGAAAGCATGGAGATCAAGAAAATTCAAGGGGGGAAACAGTGATGTCCAACAAGAGAATCGGCTGCGAAAATTTCGGCAAGTTCTACACTGAGGGAAAGGTACGCAACCGCCGCGAGTGGCGCGGCGTCAAGGACACGCTCTACGATTACAGCCGCTGGCTGCACATCATGACCATCCTTGCAAAGTTCATCGCCAAGCCGCGCAACATCAAGGCCATGTTCCGCTATCGCTGGATGGCCAACTATCTGGCCGTGCCCATGATGGTCGACCGCCACACGCAGGGTCTGCGCGATGAATATCTGCGCATCTGCCACCTGGAGCAGGACCTTGTCATTGAGGATGTGGCAAAGCTGCTCGACAGCCTCTTCCGCGGCGACCGCCGCATCGGCAACGATAAGAAGTTTTCCGACAAGGTCGTGCTCGTGGACGAAAACGAGATGACTGCCGTCATGATGGGCTTCCCGACGCTCAAGTGCCTGAGCCGCGAGACGCCGTCCACCTACGTCTCCGTGCTGCTCAACCAGCACGCGGCTGAGCATTACATCGACGTCGCGCAGGAATACGGTCTTGCGGGCGACGTCTGCCCGATGCCGGAGGCCGAGGCCGGCGTGTCCATCGACGACGATGCGCCCGTGCTCGGCGCCTGCGCCGTGCAGTGCAACACGACCTGCGACGGCTCTCTGCTCGGCAACGGTGTCATCTCCAAGCGCCTCGAGCTCGAGGACGGCATCCCGGTGTTCCAGCTTGCAGCGCCTCTGCGCCACCGTGAGGACGACGTGCAGGAGTATGCCGCGCAGGAGGTGCGCAACGCCATTGCCTTTATTGAAGAGCACACCGGCGAAAAGTGGGACTGGAAGGCGTACTTCGAGTGCGCCGAGCGCGTGAACTATGCCACCAAGTGCCGCCTCGAGTGGCTGGAGATGAACAAGACCGACTACCCGCAGGTCTTTGGCTCCAACCTCGCGCTGTATACCGAAACGAACTACATGGCCATCTGCGGCAAAGTGCCCGCGTTCCGCGAGGCCGACCGCAAGATCACCGAGCTTGCCGAGCGCGCCTATAGCAAGCGCAAGCGCGCCGCCAATGCGTACCGCCACCGCGCCATCGTCTGGGGCGTGCAGTCGCACTTCTACATGGACTTCCTCGTCTGGCTGCTCAACTGCTGGGGCATCGTGCCGCTGACGGATATGCTCTCCATGGTCTCGACGCGCGAGCTCGTCACGGAAGACACGCCGGAAAACCGCGAGCAGGCGTATTACGACATGGCATGGCTGACCGAAAACATGATCATGCGCAACCGCACGCACGGCGGCTACAAGGTGCTGCTTGATGAGCTGTGGGAGTTCTGCGAGGAGTTCAACGCCGACATGGTCATTCTCTGGGAGCATATGAGCTGCAAGGCGCTCGACGGTATGCACGGTCTGTTTGAAGAGCGCGCCCGTGAGCATGGCATCCACCTCGTCTGGGTCACGCATGATCTGTTCGACCCGCGCGTCATCTCGCGTCAGGGCGTGCGCCAGCAGGTCAATGACTATATGCGCACCGTCATGCAGGAAGAGCCCGTGGATCCGAGCCTGGAGATCCTGAAGGACGAGAAGTCCTGGTAATCAGAGAGGAGATCAAACATGAACAATCTGAAATGTAAGCTGCTCAAGGCCCTGCTGGGTATGTCGCTCGGCGCATTGGGCGCATTTGCGGTCACGTTTGTCGTCTACTTCTGGAACCTTGACATGAAGCTCACCTCCATCATGGAAGGCATCCTGCTCAAGCACTACGACCGGATCGAGCGCAACCAGCACCTGTGATACCAGCGTTTTTCAGCACCCGTCTGCCACGGCAGACGGGTGCTTTTTTGCAGCCGTTTTTCGCGTGTAAACAATTTATGAAGTCTCTTGACGATTCGGATAAATGCCCTTATAATGCGTAGCGTGCTACACATTTGGAGGTGCATCATGGAGCAATATCCGATCGGATGTCTATTAAAAATGATCACGGACAAGATAAAAATACAGGCCGACGCCAACCTTGCGCAGCATGACCTGACGCTGACGCAAAGCCGCGTGCTTGGCTATCTGGAGCAAAACGGCGGCATGGCGACGCAAAAGGAGATCGAGGGCTTCCTGCAGGTGTCGCACCCGACCGTAGCAGGCGTCATCGGGCGCATGGAGCAAAAGGGCTTCGTGTCCTGCCGCGCAGACCCTGCGGATAAGCGCAGCAAGCTCGTCTGCCAGACACCGCGCGCCGCCGAGATCGCACACGAAATGCAGGCGACCATTGCGGCCGCGGAGCAGCAGATGCTCCGCTCGCTGACCCCGAAGCAGATCGCGGCGCTGGAAGCTTCGCTGCGCACGATCTATGCTGACCTCGGCTGAGCTGCCCGCAAACCCGGAAGGAGGAAACCCATGCTTCATACATTGACCCGCAGTCTGCGGGAGAATAAAGGCCCGGCGCTCGTGACGGTTCTGCTCTCGGCGCTGGAGGTGGTGTTCGAGATCGTGATCCCGCTGTTTATGTCCAACCTCATCGACTTCGGCATCGAGGGCGGCAGTATGGCGGCGGTCTGGAAATTCGGCGCGTTTTTGCTGCTGCTGGCGGCGTTCCAGCTGGCGACCGGTGTGCTCGCCGCGCGCATTGCCGCGCGCGCGTCCGTCGGCTTCGCGGCAAACCTGCGCGAGGATATGTACGACAATGTGCAGATGTTCGCTTTTTCGAACATCGACAAGTTTTCCACCGCATCCATCGTCACACGCCTGACGACGGACACCACAAACGTGCAAAATGCGTTCCAGATGCTCATGCGTATGGCGATCCGTGCGCCGGTCATGCTGGTCTTTTCCATGGTCGTGTCGTTTCGCATCAGCCGCGACATCTCGATGACGTTTCTCATCATTCTGCCGATCCTGGCGCTGGCACTCTTTTTCATCATCCGCAGCGTGTTCCCGGTCTTTACGCGCGTGTTCCGCACGTATGACGAGCTCAACAACGTCGTGCAGGAGAATGTGCGCGGCATCCGCGTCGTGAAGTCGTTTAACCAGGAGCAGCACGAGATCGGCAAGTTTGACGCGATCTCCGCGCGCATTTATCAGGACTTTTCCAAAGGCGAGCGGCTCATCACGCTCAACGCCCCGCTGATGCAGTTTTGCATCTATACGTGCATGATCCTGATCTCGTGGCTCGGCGCGAAGGCCATCATCGCCAGCGGCAACGATCCCGCGCTCGGCCTCACGACCGGCAATCTCACCGCGCTCATCACCTATGCCATGCAGATCCTCTCGAGCCTGATGATGCTCTCGATGGTCTTTGCCATGCTGACGATCTCGCTCTCATCCGCGCGGCGCATCGCCGAGGTGCTCGAGGAGCGGACGGATATTCGCCAGCCGGAGCACCCGGTCATGACCGTGCGCGACGGCGCGATCGACTTTGACCACGTGAGCTTTGTCTATGCCTCCAAGGCGGACAAAAAGGTGCTCGATGATATTGATCTGCACATCCGCTCCGGTGAGACGGTCGGCGTCATCGGCGGCACCGGCGCGTCGAAATCCTCACTCGTGCAGCTCATCCCGCGCCTGTATGACGTGACCGGCGGCAAGCTGACGCTCGGCGGTGTGGACGTGCGTGACTATGATCTGGACACCCTGCGCGACGCCGTCGCCATGGTGCTGCAAAAAAATGAGCTCTTTTCCGGCACGATCGCGGAAAACCTCCGCTGGGGCAATGAAAACGCCACAGACGAGCAGCTGCGCCATGCCTGCGAGCTCGCGTGTGCGGACGGCTTCATCTCCGCCATGCCGGACGGGTATGACACCCACATCGAGCAGGGCGGCACGAACGTCTCCGGCGGCCAGAAGCAGCGTCTGTGCATCGCCCGTGCGCTGCTGAAAAAGCCCAAGGTTCTCATACTTGACGATTCGACGAGCGCCGTCGATACGCGCACAGACGCGCAGATCCAGCAGGCGCTGTCGACCTACATCCCCGACACGACAAAGATCATCATCGCGCAGCGCATCAGCTCGGTGCAGAATGCAGACCGCATTGTCGTGCTCGACGACGGGCGCATTGACGCCGTTGGCAGCCACGATGAGCTGCTGCGCACGTGCGAGATCTACCGCGAGGTCTATGAGTCCCAGCAGAAGGGAGGCGAGGACGATGCGTGAACGCCCGAAATTTGACGGCCGGACGCTCAAACGCCTGCTGTCGTATATGCGCGCCTATAAGGGCACGCTCGTACTCGTGACGGTCTGCATCCTGCTGAGCGCGATCGCAGGTGCGGCCTCGTCCATGTTCCTGCAAAAGCTGATCGACGGCTATATCGTGCCCATGCTTGGCACGGCGTCGCCGGATTTTTCCGGACTGATCCGCGCACTGATCACCATCGGCTGCGTGTACCTCATCGGTACGCTGGCCACATGGCTGTATAACCGCCGCATGGTCACGATCGCGCAGGGCACGCTCAAGCGCATCCGCGATGAGATGTTTGCCAAGATGCAGCGCCTGTCCATCCGCTATTTTGACACGCATACGCACGGCGACATCATGAGCCTGTACACAAACGATACCGACACGCTGCGCCAGATGATCGCGCAGTCTATGGCGCAGCTCGTGTCGTCGGTGTTTACGCTGACGGTCGTGTTTTTCTGTATGCTGTACATCAGCGTCTGGCTGACGCTGATCGTGTGTGCGGTCATGGCGCTCATCCTCGTGTTCGTGCGCAAGCTCACCGGCCGCATCGGCGGCTACTTCATGGCGCAGCAGACGGCGCTGGCCGATCTCAACGGCTATGTCGAGGAGATGATCAACGGTCAGAAGGTTGTCAAGGTCTTTTGCCACGAGGAGCAGAGCAAGGCGGAGCTGCGCCGCCGCAACCGCGTCTGGGCGGAAAACGCCGCACGTGCCAGCGGCATGGCCAACGGCATGATGCCGATGATGAACGCCGTCGGCTATCTGCAGTATGTCATCATCGCCGTCGTCGGCGGCACCATGGCGATCGCCGGCACGCCGAACCTCGGTCTGACGGGCATGAACACGCTCACGCTCGGCATGATCGCGTCGTTCCTCACGCTCTCGCGCGGGTTTACAAACCCCATCTCGCAGATCTCCAACCAATTTAACTCCATCGTCACGGCGCTGGCCGGCGCATCGCGCATCTTCGCATTCATGGACGCGCAGCCGGAGACGGACGACGGCTATGTGACCCTGGTCAACGCCAGAGAGGAAAACGGTGCGCTCGTGGAAACGGCGGAGCATACCGGTCTCTGGGCGTGGAAACACCCGCACAGCGACGGCTCGATCACGTACACAAAGCTCGCCGGGCGCGTCGTGTTCGACCACGTGGACTTTGGCTACACGCCGGATCATGAGGTCCTGCATGACATCACGCTCTACGCAGAGCCCGGCCAAAAGGTCGCCTTTGTCGGCGCGACCGGTGCCGGAAAGACGACGATCACGAACCTCATCAACCGCTTTTACGACATTGCCGACGGTAAGATCCGCTATGACGGCATCAACATCAATAAAATCTGCAAGGCGGACCTGCGCCGAAGCCTCGGCATCGTGCTGCAGGATGTGAACCTCTTTACCGGCACGGTCATGGAAAACATCCGCTACGGCAATCCGACTGCGACGGATGCGGAATGCATCGCCGCTGCAAAGCTTGCCAACGCCGACCACTTCATCCGTATGCTGCCCGACGGCTACAACACCGTGCTCAAGGGCGACGGCAGCGGCCTGAGTCAGGGGCAGCGGCAGCTTCTGAGCATTGCGCGCGCGGCCGTGTCCGACCCGCCGGTCATGATCCTCGACGAGGCGACGAGCTCCATCGACACCCGCACGGAAGCGCTCGTGCAAAGCGGCATGGATAAGCTCATGCAGGGGCGCACGGTGTTCGTCATCGCGCACCGGCTCTCGACGGTCAAGAATGCCGACGTCATCATGGTGCTCGATCACGGCCGCATCATCGAGCGCGGAGACCACGCCAAGCTCATCGCGGAAAAGGGCGTCTACTATCAGCTCTACACCGGCGCGTTCGAACTGGAGTAACATGGTCTTGCAAGCGGATCTTGCGCGCGGTATAATGACCGCAGTCAGTTCATATATCAGGAGGCAGAGCCATGGAATACAGAAGATTTGATAACACCATCGTCGCCCGCATCGACCGTGGGGAAGAGGTGCTTGAGCAGGTCGCGACCATCGCGCAGGCCGAGCAGATCAAGCTTGCGAGCGTGCAGGCACTCGGCGCGGTGGGGGCGTTTACGGTCGGCGTGTTCCACACGGCCGAAAAGCAGTACCACGCAAATTCCTTCACGGGCGATTTCGAGATCGTCTCGCTGACCGGCACCATCAACACGATGGACGGCGCGTTTTATGCGCACCTGCATATGAGCGCCGGAAACGAGCGAGGCGAGGTGTTCGGCGGACACCTGAACCGCGCCGTCGTCAGCGCCACCTGCGAGATGGTCATCACGCTCATCGACGGACGGGTCGACCGCTTCCACAGCGAGGAGATCGGGTTGAACCTGTTTCAGTTCTGAAAAACGGCTTAAAGTGCGCACGGTTTTCCGTGCGCATTTTTTTCGGGCAACGGGGGTGTCTTGTGCCGTGCGGGGGTTGTGCGGGAGGGAATTTTGTGGTACATTAAAAAAATAGAAATCGTGAGAAAACGTGAAACGGAACTCGTGAAATTTCACAGAAAGGCGGGAGCCCCATGGATGTTCTGCGTTTCAAACAGGCCAACTGCAAAAACTGCTACAAATGCGTCCGGTTCTGCCCGGTCAAGTCCATCCGCGTCTATCAGGGTCACGCACAGATCATTTCCAGCGACTGCATTCTCTGCGGCAACTGCGTGTCCGTCTGCCCGCAGCACGCAAAAGAGGACATCAGCGACGTCAGTCAGATCCGGGAGCTGATCGCCTCCGGCAAGCAGGTCGTCGTGAGCGTCGACTCGTCGTACATCGCCTATTTTGACACCCCCGGTTTTCAGGGCATCGAAAAACCGCTCAAGGCGCTCGGCTTTGCGGCGGCGCACGAAACTGCCGAGGGCGCTTATCTGGTCAAGAAAGAGCTTGAAAAGCTCGCCGCCCAGCCGGGGGATGCGCCGATCATCACGTCCGGCTGTTCGACGATCGTTCTCTATGTGGAAAAGCACCTGCCCGAGGCGCTGCCATATCTCGCCCCGGTGCTCTCGCCGATGCAGGCACATGCTGTGCTGCTGCGCGAGCGTTATCCGGGCGCGACCATTGTCTATATCAGCCCCTGCATCTCCAAGAAGGAGGAGACGACGCGCTTTGAGAGCGTCGGCGCCGATTATGACATCACCTTCACGGAGCTGGAGGAATGGATGAACGAGGCCGGTGTCGCGGTCGATCCGAACGTCCCGGCGGATGAGCCGATGCTCTCACGCGGCTATACGATCACAAACGGCGTCCTGCACTCCATGGCGCTGGATTCCGGGCGTGATTACCTGTTCCTTGACGGTCTGGACGACAGCATCCAGACGCTCAAGAGCGTTGTCAATGGTGAGCTGCGCAACTGCTTTATCGAAATCGCCGCCTGTCACGGCAACTGTGTCGGCGGTCTCGCGTTCCGGCAAAAGCATACGAATCTGCTCGAGTCGCGCCGCCGCGTCATCCAGAGCGCCAACGGCAGCAAGAACTTCGATATTCAGGAGCCGGTCAATATGCGCCGCGTGCTCATCGACAAGAAGCATCCGACCGATCTGCCGCCGGAATCCGTCATCAACGGCATCCTGCGCAAGATGGGCAAATTCAGCCCGGCGGATGAGCTCAACTGCGGTCTGTGCGGTTACCGCACCTGCCGCGACAAGGCCATCGCCGTCTATGAGGGGCGTGCCGAGATCAGTATGTGTATGCCCTATATGAAAGAGCGCGCCGAGACCTACTCTGAGAAGATCATCAACGTCTCGCCCGAGGGCATCGTCACGGTCAGCAAGAAGCTCAAGGTGCAGCAGATCAACAAGGCGGCCTGCAAGATCTTCGGCATCAAGGATCCGGCGGACATCATCGGTTATCCGGTGTCGCGCATTATGGATGAGTACGATTTTGTGAAGATGATCAGTCAGGATGAGACACAGGTCACGGACGAGGTCTTTCTCGCCGACTACAACGTTTATCTGGAGCGCATCTTTATCTGCGATCCGGAGCGCACGCTCTTTACCTGCATCATGCGCGATGTGACCAAGGCGCGGCAGCGCCGCAACAAGATCCAAAAGACGAAGATCCATGCGGCCGATCTGGCGGACGATATCATCGCAAACCAGCTGCGCATCGTCCACGAGATCGCAAGCCTGCTCGGTGAAACGGCGGCGGAGACCAAGGTGGCTGTGCACGATCTGAAGGAAGCCATCATGCTCGATGAGGACGGCGATGATGATGCGTAAACGAACGAATCGCTGCAGAAACACGGTCTGGGACATCAGCGTCATCAGCCGCAACAAAAACGGGGAGACGCTCTGCGGCGACCAGTGCGTGCTCGAATGGGACGACACCGACGCGACGGTCATCCTCTCCGACGGTCTCGGCAGCGGCGTCAAGGCGAACATCCTCTCCACGCTGACCGCGACCATGCTCACGACCATGCTCAAGGGCAATGTGCCCATCGACGAGTGCGTCACGACCGTGGCGGAGACGCTGCCCATGTGCAAGGAGCGCAAGCTCGCCTATGCGACCTTTACGATCCTGCAAACGGCCGGCAGCCGCGTGCGCCTGATCCAGTATGACAACCCGAACGCCGTGTTCGTGCACAACGGTGCGATCGGGAAATATAACTATTCCGTCAACTTCATCCAGGAAAAGGAACTGCACGAGAGCTACCTGCACTTTGATGTGGGCGATATGCTCGTGCTCTTCAGCGACGGTGTGTCGGAGGCCGGGCGCGGCGTGACGACGGATGCCGGCTGGGCGCGGCAGGATATTGAGGATTTCATCCTGCGCAACTATTCGCCCACCGTCTCCTCACAGCGCATGGCGGCCAGCATCCTCTCGACCGTCAAGACGCTGGACATGGACGCCATGCACGATGACACGACCGTCGTCGTCGCGCGTCTGCGCGAGCGCTGCCCGGTCAATGTCATGATCGGCCCGCCCGAGAGCAAGGATGACGATCTGAGCACCATGCGCCTGTTCTTCGGCAAGGACGGCAAGCACGTTGTCTGCGGCGGCAGCACGGCCAACGCCGTCGCGGCATATCTGGGCGTGAAGGTGCGCACGCTGCCAGGCAGCGGCACGGAGGAAGTCCCGCCGATGAGCGAGATCCACGGTGTGGATCTGACCACCGAGGGGATCGTTACGGTCAACGCGACGATGGAGCGCATCAAGGACTACCTTGCCGACGGTATGTACACGCTCGAGCTCGCCCACATGAAAGACGGTGCGTCCAAGCTCGCGCTCATGCTGCTTGAGGAGGCGACGGAGGTCAATGTCCTCTTCGGCAACGCGAGCAACCTCGCCCAGCAGGATACCGAGTTCAGCTTTGAGCGCAAGCTGCAGTTGGTGCAGGAGCTGCGCGATATGCTGACCCTGGCCGGAAAAACAGTTAAAATGAGCATCTGCTGACAGATGCCGATATTCACGGAGTGACCCAAACGAATGAAGATCCGAACTTTTTTTGCAGTATTGCTGTGTAAGCTCTCGCGCGGTCTGCTGCGGCTGCTGCGCCGCGGCGGCACGGCGTTTCCCGGCTGTGTGGCGCTCAAGGTGTGCCCGCAGGTGCTCGGCGTGCTCTCGCGGGGGGTGCGCGTCATCCTCGTCACCGGCACGAACGGCAAAACGACCAGCTCCCGCATGATCGAGCAGGCTTTTGCCGACGCGGGGCTCAACTACTTTTCCAACCGCTCGGGCGCGAACCTCATCTCCGGCATCACGGCGGAGTTTGCCATGCACAGCACCCTGACCGGCAAGCCGAAGTGCCAATTTGCCGTCATCGAGTGCGACGAGGCGGCGTCCAAGACCGTGCTCAAGTATCTCAAGCCGGAGGTCATTGTGGCGACGAATGTTTTCCGCGACCAGCTTGACCGCTTTGGCGAGATCACGCACACGCTCAATAACATCCTCGAGGGTATTCGCCACACGCCGGAGAGCATTTTGTGCATCAACGCCGATTGTTCGCTCATCGCGTCCATCCCGGCGCAGGTGCCGAACCCGGTCGTGCGCTTTGGTGTGAACGTGCCGCTCGGCGACGACGGTACGGCGGAGCTGTCCGACGCGCCGCACTGCATCCATTGCAAGACCGAGTATGTCTATGACTACCACACCTATGGGCATCTGGGTGCGTTCCGCTGCCCGAAGTGCGGCTACCACCGCGAAGCCCCGCAGGTCGCCGTTACGGCGGTGCAGAGCCTCGGCGTGGATACGAGCGATGTTACCATGTCCATCGGCGGACAGGAGTACGCCGTGCACATCAACCTCCCGGCGGCATACAACATCTATAACGCCGTCGGCTCTGCGGCCGCGCTGTCTGCGTTTGGCTTCGCGCCGGAGGCGATCGTGCACGCCCTCGGTGCGTTCGGCTGCGGCTTTGGCCGCATGGAGAAATTTGATCTGCGCGGCAGGCCCGGCCGCATGATGCTCGTGAAAAACCCCGCCGGCTGCAACCAGACCATGCGCTATCTCGCCGGGCTGAACGAGGATGCGACGTTTGTCGTCTGCCTCAACGACCGCGACGCCGACGGCACGGATGTCTCGTGGATCTGGGATGCCGACTTTGAGCGGCTTGCCGCCATGGGCGAACACCTGCGGCACGTGTATGTGTCCGGTGTGCGTGCCGACGATATGCGCCTGCGCCTGAAATATGCGGGCGTGGACGAGACACGCATCGAAGTGTTTTACGATTATGACCCGTTGATCGACGCGATGTGCGCATCGGAATACCCGGTGTTCATCATGCCGACCTACACGGCCATGCTGGATCTGCGCGGCCGGCTGCAAAAGCAGCTCGGCGGAAAGGAGTTCTGGGAATGAGCGAAAAGACCCTGCGCATCTGCCATTTGTACCCGGATCTTCTGAACCTCTACGGCGACCGGGGCAACCTCCTGTGTCTGCGCCGCCGCCTCGAGTGGCGCGGCATCGACGCCGAGGTGACGGGGGTCACGGTCGGCCAGAAGGCAGATTTCACACAGTTTGATCTGTTTTTCGTCGGCGGCGGTCAGGACTTTGAGCAGGAGGTGCTCCTGTCCGATCTGCGCGCCGGAAAGGGCGGCGAGATCAAGGCCGCCATCGCCGACGGCAAGACGTTTCTGGCCATCTGCGGCGGCTATCAGATGCTCGGCAGCTACTACCGCACGTGGGACGGCAAGCAGTGCGATTTCATCGGCGCGATCGACTATTACACCGTCGGGGCGAAGGAGCGCATGATCGGCAACACGCTCTTCGAGTGCCTGCCGGAGTCCGGTGGCAGTACGGTCGTCGGCTTTGAAAACCACAGCGGCAAGACCTACCTCGGCAGCGGCGTGTCGCCGCTCGGCAAGGTGCTCGTCGGCGGCGGCAACAACGGGGAGGACGGCTTTGAGGGCGTGCGCTATCAAAACGTCTTCGGCACATACAGCCATGGCCCGGTGCTGCCGAAAAACCCGGAGTTTTGCGACCACCTGCTCACGACGGCGCTGCATGGCCGCTATCCGGAGCTGGAGCTGCAGCCACTCGACGATGCTGCCGAGCGTGCCGCGCACGACACCATGGTGCAGCGGCTGACGAAAAAATAATGGCGTGCAAAATGGGCGCATCCGTCTGGATGCGCCCACTGTGCGTCTCATATTAAAAATCCTCCGGGATCGGGATGTCCGCCCGCGGCACCTTGTCCCAGGAAAAGTCCGCCGCCAGCTCTGCCGCCTTCACCGGTGCGTCCGTCGGGCGCAGTCCGGCGAGCATTGCAAGCTTGCCGGTCAGCTGCTCGGGCGTGTATTTTTGCCGCAGCGCCTCCATGTTCAGGTCTCCCTCGCGCTTGGAGAGCTTGCGCCCGTCCGGTGCGACAAGCAGCGGCGCGTGCGCATATTCCGGCGCTTGACCGCCGAGCGTTTCGATCAGCCAGATCTGCCGCGGTGTGGAATCCAGCAGGTCGCGCGCACGTACGACGCGCGTGATGCCCATGTCGAGATCGTCCGCGCTCACGGCGAGCTGGTAGGCAAACACCCCATCTGAACGCCGGATGAGAAAATCGTCGCGCCCGCGCCGCAGCGCGGCGCTCTGTGCACCAAAATGCCCGTCGATGAAGGTGATGTCCGCATCGGAGACTTCCAGCTTTTTTGCCGCGTGACGCCCCATGCGCAGGCGCTTTTGCACCTCCTGCTCTGACAGCGTCCGGCAGGGGCAGCCGGCCTCGCGCGGCTCACCAGGGTGCGGCGCGCTCGCGGCCAGACGCTCTGCGCGGCTGCAATAGCAGTCATACACCATGCCGCGCTCCGTCAGCGCGTTGAGTGCGGCGGTGTAGCGCTGCGTGCGCGTGCCCTGCCGATAGGTCTGAGACCCCGGCCGCCAGCCCTCGTCCCAGTCGAGCCCGAGCCAGAGCAGGTCGTCGGCCATCAGGTCTGCATAGTGCTCCCAGCTGCGCTCCGGGTCGAGATCCTCAAGGCGGAACACCATTGTCCCGCCGAGTGCGCGCACGTCCAGCCAAGCGAGCAGAAATGTCAGCATATTGCCCAGATGCAGCCGCCCGCTCGGGCTGGGCGCGAAGCGGCCGCGGATCGTGTTGTCCGGCATTGGTCATTCCTCCGGTTTCGTTCTGGGAGCATTATAGCATACCTGCGCCGGTTGGCAACGCTTTTGCGGTCAAATCCCTTGAATCTATGCGGAAAATCGGATATAATAAAGTGTTATTATCAGCGGAGGAATGTCTCATGGCGAAATCATCCATCGAAAAAACAAATGTCATGCGTCTGCTCGACCAGAAGAAGGTCCCCTACACGCCGCACACATATCCGCACGGCGATGAGGCGGTGGACGGTGTGACCGTTGCCCAGATGACGGGCGTCGACCCGGCGAAGGTGTTCAAGACGCTGGTCGCCCGCGGCGCGAGCAAGACGCCATATGTCTTTGTCATCCCGGTCGCGTGCGAGCTTGACCTCAAGAAGGCGGCCAAGGCCGTGGGGGAGAAGTCCATCGCCATGCTGCACGTGTCCGAGCTCACACCGCTCACCGGTTATGTGCGCGGCGGCTGCTCGCCGGTCGGCATGAAAAAGCAGCTTCGCACGGTCTTTGCATCTCAGGCGCTCGCACAGGAGACCATCCTTGTCAGCGCCGGAAAGATCGGTTATCAGGTCGAGGTCGCGCCGCAGGCGCTCATCGCGCTCGTGCGCGCGGCCACGGCGGAACTGACCATAGAATCCTAAGCAATTTCGGAGGCACCCATGCGGGATCATATTGTAATCAAAGGCGCGCGGGAGAACAATCTCAAGAACATTGATGTGGAGATCCCGCGCGATGCGCTGGTCGTCATGACTGGGCTGTCCGGTTCGGGCAAGTCGAGCCTTGCGTTCGACACCATCTTTGCCGAGGGGCAGCGGCGCTATATGGAGAGCCTGTCGTCGTATGCGCGGCAGTTTCTCGGCCAGATGGACAAGCCCGACGTCGATTCCATCGACGGCATGAGCCCGGCCATCTCCATCGACCAGAAAACCACCAGCAAAAATCCGCGCTCGACCGTCGGCACGGTCACGGAGATCTATGACTATCTGCGTCTGCTGTGGGCGCGCGTCGGCGTGCCGCACTGCCCGAAGTGCGGCAAGGAGATCTGCCGCCAGACGGTCGACCAGATCGTCGATCAAATCGCGGCGCTGCCGCAGGCGACGCGCGTGCAGATCCTTGCGCCGGTCATCCGTGCACGCAAGGGCGAGCACCAGAAGGTGTTCGACGATGCCCGCCGCGGCGGGTATGTGCGCGTGCGCGTGGACGGCAGCATCTATGACCTCACGGAGACGATCACGCTTGATAAAAACCGCAAGCACAACATTGAGATCGTGGTCGACCGCGTCGTCATTCGTCCCGACCAGAACCGCCGCCTGACCGATGCTGTCGAGATCGCGTCCGCGCTCTCCGGCGGTCTCGTGCTGGCGGACATCCCGGAGGAGAAGCGCGAGATCCTCTTCTCGCAGAACTACGCCTGCGACGACTGCGGCATCTCGATCGAGGAGCTCACGCCGCGGATGTTCTCGTTCAACAGCCCCTACGGCGCGTGCCCGACCTGCGGCGGTCTCGGCACGCGGCTGCGCATCGACCCGGCGCTCATCATTCCGGATCTGTCGAAGTCCATCCTCGACGGCGGCATCACCGCGAGCGGCTGGAACGGCATCAAGGATGAGAGCATCAGCCGGATGTATTACGACGCGCTGGCGGAAAAATATCACTTTGACCTTGCGACGCCCATCGGTGACCTGCCGGAGCACGTGCGCGAGATCCTGCTCTACGGCACGGGGGATGAGGAGCTCACCCTGCACTACGACACGAATCGCGGCAGCGGCGTGCTGCGCCGCCCGTTTGAGGGCATCGTCTGCAACCTTGAGCGCCGCTATCAGGAGACGCAGAGCGATGCCATGCGCGCATCGCTTGAGGACTGCATGGCGGAGACGGCCTGCCCGGACTGCCATGGTGCGCGTCTGCGGCCGGAGGTGCTGGCCGTCACGGTCGGCGGGCTGAATATTTCCGAATTTACGGCGCTGCCGATCACGGAGGAGCTGGCGTTTCTCGACCGGCTCACGCTCAGTGAGAAAGACGCGCAGATCGCCGACAGCATCTTGCGCGAGGTGCGCTCGCGGCTGCATTTTTTGCAGAGCGTCGGCTTGCAGTATCTGACGCTCGCGCGCTCGGCAGCAACGCTCTCCGGCGGCGAGAGCCAGCGCATCCGGCTCGCTACGCAGATCGGCTCGTCGCTCATGGGCGTGCTGTACATCCTCGATGAACCGTCCATCGGTCTGCACCAGCGCGACAATGAAAAGCTGCTGGCCACGCTGCGTGAGCTGCGCGACCTCGGCAACACGCTCATCGTCGTCGAGCACGATGAGGACACCATGCGTGCGGCGGATTACCTCATCGACATCGGCCCGGGCGCGGGCGTGCACGGCGGGGAAGTGGTCTGCGCCGGTACGCCGGAGGAGGTCGCGCGCTGTGAGCGCTCCATCACCGGGCAGTATCTGTCCGGCAAAAAGAAGATCCCTGTGCCCACGCAGCGCCGCACCGGAAACGGCCATGCGCTTGTGATCCGCGGCGTGAGCGAGCACAACCTCAAGCACGTGGATGTTCAGATCCCGCTCGGCGTCATGACGTGCGTGACCGGCGTGTCCGGCAGCGGCAAGTCCTCGCTCGTCAACGAGGTGCTGTATAAAACGCTTGCGGGCAGGCTCAACCATGCGAAGATTCGTCCCGGGAAATGCGACGGCATCGACGGCGTGGAGCATTTGGACAAGATCATCAACATCGACCAGAGCCCCATCGGCCGCACGCCGCGCTCCAACCCTGCGACGTATACCGGGCTGTTTGACGATATCCGCAGCCTCTTTGCCTCCACGCAGGACGCGAAGCTGCGCGGCTACAATGCCGGGCGCTTCTCGTTCAACATTCGCGGCGGCCGCTGCGAGGCCTGCTCCGGCGACGGCCTGCTGAAGATCGAGATGAATTTCCTGCCGGACGTTTATGTTCCGTGTGAGGTCTGCAAGGGCAAGCGCTACAACCGCGAGACGCTCGAGGTGCACTATAAGGGCAAGAACATTGCCGAGGTGCTGGACATGACCGTCGAAGAGGCGCTCGCATTTTTCCAGAACCAGCCGAAGATCCGCGACCGGCTGCAAACGCTTATGGACGTCGGTCTCGGCTATGTCAAGCTCGGTCAGCCGTCCACGACGCTCTCCGGCGGCGAGGCACAGCGCATCAAGCTTGCGACGGAGCTGTCTAAACGCAGCACCGGCCGGACGATCTACGTGCTCGATGAGCCCACGACCGGTCTGCACGTGGCGGATGTCGCGCGCCTGATCGACATTCTCAATCGTCTGACCGACGCGGGCAACACGGTGCTCGTCATCGAGCACAACCTGCACGTCATCAAGGTGGCCGACCATATCATCGACCTCGGTCCGGAAGGCGGCGACGCGGGCGGCAGCATCGTCTTTACCGGCACGCCGGAGGACTGTGCGCGCTGCACAGAGAGCTATACCGGTCAATTCCTGAAAAAAGAACTCGAAGGTTAACGGTCAAGCCCCTTTCTCATAGGCTGAAAGGAGAGGGGGCGGTGAAGATGTTCATTCAGATCACTTTGTGTGCGCTGCTGATTCTGGGCTTTGCGTGGCTGCTGCGGATGCTCGGCTGTGCGCTGCTCACACCGGTGCGCTCGGGTAGGGACGCACAGCTCACGCTCGTCATACAGGCGCGCGGGGACGCACCGGAGCTCGAGCAGCTTCTGCGCGGCATTCGGTGGCTGCGTGAGAGCGGAACGCTTGTGGCGGACGTTCTGCTCATCGACTGTGGCCTGACGGACGACGCGGCCGCGCTCTGCGAGCGCGCGGCGCGGCGGTGTGAAGATCTGAAAGTGTGCAAAACAGAGGACATTTGCCAATGGATGCAAACATCAACCCAATAGAATTATGCGGGACCGTTGCGGCGGTCATTTATCAAAACGAGGAAAACGGCTACACCGTGCTCAAGCTGGACGTGGATGACGGCAGCCAGACGATGGTCGTCGGCTGCATTCCGTATGCCGTGCCGGGTGAGTCCATGATCGTCAGCGGCAGCTGGATGACGCATCCGGCGCACGGTCAGCAGTTCAAGGCCGACTTTGCCGAGCGCACCATGCCGGAGACTGCGGACGCGATCTATGCCTACCTTGCCGGACGCGCCGTGCGCGGTATCGGCCCGGCGACGGCGTCGCTGATGGTGTCGCGCTTCGGTGCCGACACGCTCAACGTGCTGGAATATGAGCCGGAAAAGCTCTGTACGATCAAGGGCATCAGCGTCTCCAAGGCGAAGGCTATGTCGGCGAATTTCCGCCGTCAGGCCGGTATGCGCCGCCTGATCGAGTTTCTGGCCTCGGCGAACATCCGCCCGGTCATTGCCCTGCGAATGTACCAGTATTATGGGGACAATGCGCTCCAGCTCGTGCAGGACAACCCCTACATACTCGTTTCGGACGCCATCGGCGCCTCGTTTCAGGAGGCGGACACATTGGCGCTCGGCCACGGTTTTGACGATCAGAGCGCGGAACGTGTCGCTGCGGCGACGCTGTACGAGCTTGCCTACAACGCCGTGCGCGGGCACTGTTTTATCTCCTACCGCAACCTGCTTGCGGCCACGTCGCAGCTCAGCGGTGTGTCGGACGAGCTGGTCGCGCAGAGCGTGGATGCGCTCGTTGACAGCGGCGCGCTCGTGCGCGAGCGGGTCGCCGGGTGTGACGGATGCTATCTCGCGCGCCTGCATGAAGCGGAAGCCTACACGGCCGAGCGCCTGCTTGCCATGACGCAGACGGAATACCGCCGTATGCCGGACACCGACAAGATCGCCGCGCGCATCGAAGCGCAGCTCAGTTTGACCTTTGCCGACCAGCAAAAGGAGACGCTGCGCCTCGCCTGCCAGCATCAGGTCATCGCCATCACCGGCGGCCCCGGCACAGGCAAGACGACGTCCATCCGTGCGATCCTCGCGCTCTTTGACGCGCTTAAGCTCGACACGCAGCTTGCCGCCCCGACCGGGCGCGCCGCCAAGCGCATGAGCGAGCTGACCGGGCAGAGCGCGCAGACGATCCACCGTCTGCTCGAGGCCGGTATGAGCGACGACCATCAGGACATCGCCTTCCGGCGCGACGAGGATGACCCACTTGAGTGCGATGCCGTGATTCTTGACGAATGCTCCATGGTGGACATTTCGCTCATGTGCGCGCTGCTGCGCGCCATGCGCCCGGAGTGCCGGCTCATCCTCGTGGGAGATGCAGACCAGCTTCCGTCCGTCGGACCGGGCAACGTCTTTTCGGATATCATCCGCAGCGGTGTCGTGCCGACCGTGCGCCTGACGGAGATCTTCCGCCAGGCCGCCGGCAGCAGCATCGTCTCCTACGCGCACGCGATCAACCGCGGCGAGCATCCGAGACTTGCGCAAAACAGCGGAGATTTCTTCTTCCTCCGGCGCGCAGACGCGCAGAAAGCCGCCGACACGGTCGTTGAGCTGTGCCAGACGCGGCTGCCGAACAATATGAAGATCCCGCCGTCAGACATTCAGGTGCTCACGCCGACACGCAAGTATGACACCGGCATGGCGGCGCTGAATGTGCGCCTGCAGGCGGCGCTCAACCCGCCGTCGCCCGAAAAGAAGGAGCGGCGCTTCGGCGAGACCGTCTTTCGTGAGGGCGACCGCGTCATGCAGATCCGCAATGATTATGACATCGTGCTCAAAAACCCGGACGGTACGACGGCCGGAACGGGTGTCTATAACGGCGACGTCGGTCAGATCACGGCCATCGATCCGCAGACGGAGACGCTCGCAGTGTGCTACGACGGCAAGACCGCGACCTACGGCTTCGAGATGCTAAACGAGCTCGAGCACGCATGGGTCATGACGGTGCACAAATCGCAGGGCAGCGAGTACCGCGCGGTCGTGCTCTGCATCGGCAAGGCCGGACCCATGCTGCTCACGCGCAGCGTGCTCTACACGGCCATCACGCGCGCCAAGTCCCTGCTCATCATCGTCGGAGACGAGGGCGCAGCCTATCACATGATCGACAATCAGACGCAGACCCGCCGCTACAGCGGTCTGCGCGCCCGGCTCTGCGGGGAGTGCGGTGCGGTATGAAGGTGGTCACATTCCTGCTCGACCTGCTCTATCCGCCGCGGTGCGCATTCTGCCATGATTTTCTCGAGACGAGCGGCGACGGCCTCTGCGCGCACTGCAAGACCGGCTTGCCGTTTGCGCAAAACGGCGGACGGCAGCGCTTTTCGTTCGTCCGCGCGTGCGTCTCGCCACTCAATTATGAGGGCGATGTGCGTGCGTCGCTCCTGCGCTACAAATTCGGCGGCGCGACCGGGTATGCCAAGGTCTACGGTCGCCTCGTCGCCGACACGGTGCGCACGGAGCTGGCGGGGGAGTATGACCTCGTCACGTGGGTGCCGCTGAGCCGTAAGCGTCTGCGTGCGCGCGGGTATGATCAGGCGCGCCTGCTGGCGCGCTCGACGGCGAAGGAGCTTGGGCTTCCGCTCACGCCAACGCTGCATAAGCAGCGCAACACGCAGCCGCAGTCCGGCACGGGCGACGCTGCCAAACGCCGCGCAAACATCGCCGGTGCGTACCGCATGAAACCGGGTGCGGACGTGACCGGAAAGCGCATCCTGCTCATGGACGACATCGTCACGACCGGCGCGACGCTTTCAGAGTGCGCGCGGGTGCTCGGCAAGGCGGGTGCGGAGCAGGTGGTGTGCGCCACGGTCGCGCGCTCCGCTGACTAAAACAGCCGCCAGACGGCTACGATCAACTATAACATCCGCAGCGCGGATGATACGGGAGTTTTGCTTTATGATGATTTTTGAAAGGGACATTGCCATCGACCTCGGCACGACCAACATCCGCGTGTTCGTGCGCGGCATGGGCATCATGCTGCGCGAGCCGTCCATCGTGGCAGTCGATAAGTACACCGGCCGTATGCTCAAGGTCGGTCAGGATGCGCAGAAGATGCTCGGCCGCACACCGGCGAACATCGTGGCCATCCATCCGATCAGCGCGGGCGTCATCTCGGACTATGACATGACGGCGCTCATGCTCAAGGAGCTGCTCTCGCGCGTGACGTCGTTCAGCCTCTTCAAGCCGCGCGTGCTCGTCACCGTGCCGAGCAGCGTGACCGGCGTGGAGGAGCGCAACGTCATCGACGCCGTCATCGAGGCGGGCGCGCGCAAGGTGTATCTGGTCGAGTCCGCCGTGGCGACGGCGGCCGGTGCGGGCGCCGACCTCTCCAAGCCGGACGGTCACCTGGTCATCGACATCGGCGGCGGCACGACGGAGGTCGCGGTCGTCTCTCTCGGCGGCGTGGTCGAGAGCGAGTCGATCAAGACCGCCGGTGACGCTTTTGACGAGGCGATCGTGCGCTATGTGCGCCGCAAGCACAACATCCTCATCGGCAAGCGCACGGCGGAGGAGCTCAAGATCGGCATCGCGTGCCTTGTGCCGCGCGCCGAGGTGGGCATTCAGGAGGTCAAGGGCCGCTGCCTGACGACCGGACTGCCGAAGTCCGTGAAGATCAGCTCGGTCGAGCTTGTCGAGGCCATCGCCGAGCCCGCGCGCGACATTCTCGAGACCATCCACATGGTGCTCGAGCGCACGCCGCCGGAGCTCGTTTCTGACGTCGCGCAAAACGGCATCGTCATGGCCGGCGGCGGCAGCCTGATCTACGGCTTTGACCAGCTCGTTGAGAAGGACACCGGCATCCGCACCACCGTGGTGGACGATGCGCTCTCGTGCGCGGCGTTCGGCAGCGGCAAGATGCTCATGAACCTCAACGATATGCCCGACGGCATGGTCAACCTCGCGCGCAAGCGCCAGATGAAAGCGTAAAAGGGAAGGCCGGGCGATCCCCGGCCTTTTTTCTGCTATGTACTATCACACTCTCAATGACGAGCTGCGCGCCCGCTTCGGCTGCAAGGTCTATAAGCTTGCGCTCGACGGCGGCTTCACCTGCCCAAACCGCGACGGAGCCATCGGAACGCGCGGCTGCATCTTCTGCGCTGGGGACGGCTCGGGTGCGTTCGCGGCCGACCGTGCGCTGCCGGTCCCGCAGCAGATTGAGGCGGCCAAGGCGCGCGTCCGCGCCAAAAACGGCGGCGGCAAGTACATCGCCTATTTTCAAAACTTCACGAACACCTACGGCAGCCTTGCGCGCATGGAGGCGTTGTTCACGCAGGCGCTCGCGCCGGAGGATGTGGTCGCGCTCTCGGTCGCCACGCGGCCGGACTGTCTGCCGGATGAAACCGTTGCGCTCCTGCGGCGGCTGAACGCCGAAAAGCCCGTCTGGGTCGAGCTCGGTCTGCAAACCATCCATCCGTGCAGCGCGGCCTATATCCGCCGCGGCTACGACCTGCCGGTGTTTGACGATGCGGTGCGCTGTCTGCGCGCCGCCGGACTCGAGGTCATCGTGCATCAGATCCTCGGCATCCCCGGCGAGACGGACGCCGACATGGTGCAGACCGCGCACTATATCGGGCAATGCGGGGCGCAGGGCATCAAGCTGCACCTGCTGCACGTGCTGCGCGGCACGGATCTGGCGGCGGATTACGCCGCCGGGCGGTTCGAGGTGCTCACGCCGGAGCACTACATCGACCTGCTTGAGCGGTGTCTGCGCGTGCTCCCGCCGGAGCTGGTCGTCCACCGGCTGACCGGCGACGGGGCGAAGCGCGACCTCATCGCGCCGCTCTGGAGCGCGGACAAGAAGCGTGTCCTCAACGCAGTCCGTGCCGCCTTCGTCCGCGACGATCTGGTGCAGGGCTCGGAACTGTAACGTTATTTCAGGTGCTGACTATGAGAAGAGAAGTAGATTTCATTCATGGAATGTGCGAATTCTGCAGGCGAATGGATTCGGCATATCCAGGCGCTCCAAAAGACGATATTGAAGTTAAACTCGTGGAGCATATTTCGTGCCGGGAGTTTCTCGCCTTGCGGAGTTTTGCGCGAGATTTGTGCATTGGAATTTCGAAATTTTTGACATATTCACGCGAAGACGAAACTGCCTCCATCGCCATGCGTATCAAAGACCACGGACTCTATTTGTGCAATTATTACGACCGGCAAAAGTCCTACGGAACGATTGCCGCGGCTGATAGAGAAAAAGCTTTCTCAAACGTGAAATGGCTTTTTAGAAGGGAGCTTTACGCATCACATTCGATCGGTATCACAGGCTTGTTCCGGACATTCTCGCAGCTTTTGCATTATCATGTGCTGACGGATGCTGCCGGGAATGAACTGCTTTGTTTATGCGATGACCATAGAAAGACCATTCCGCTTTCCGTAGAGGACAAAACGGCATATGAGGCTGTAAACAACCACGAGCATTTGTTAGACGATATTTCGGACGAAGCGTTTTCTGAACTTGTTGCAGACGCACCTGTTCTTTGTCGGTTCATCTATTGCAATATCAAGATGCAGTATCCGCAGAGAAAGCTTGCAGTCTATGTTGCAGTAAGCCGCCACGATTCTCTCACGGTTCGTTTCCATCAGGTGTGGATGGGGGAACCTCCGTACTATGATCCGGAAGATTTTTCATCCGGGGATGAACGCGTTTTTTCTCTCATCGACTAAGCGCTTTATAAAAATACTGCGGGCCGTGCATCAGCACCGCCCGCAGCTTATATAGCTTGTTGTGATGAACTCCGAGGAAATCAGATCTTGCTGTTGAGCCACTCGAGGACATCGGCATATACCTCATCCTTGTTGAGCTCGTTGAGCATTTCGTGACGTCCGTCCTTGTAGAGCTTGAGCTTTACGTCCTTGCAGCCGGTTTTGAGGAAGCGCTCGTAAACCTTCTTGACCGCCTCACCGTAGTTGCCGACGGGGTCGCCGTCACCGGACATGAAGTATACCGGGGTGGATTTGTCCATCTTGTTGAGGTTTTCCGTCTTCCAGATGTACTGCAGGCCGCCCATCATGTCGTGGAACATACCGGCAGTTGCCATCGCGCCGCAGAGCGGGTCTGCGATGTAGGCATCTACGATCGACTCGTCACGGGTGAGCCAGTCGAGCTTCGTGCGCACGTGGTCATACTTCTTGTTGTAGCTGCCGAAGGCAAGCTTGTCGAGCATGGGGCTGTGGTACATGGGGCCGTTATCGATCATCTCGAGTTTTGCCATGAGCTTGCCCGCGGCGACGACTGCGCCCGGGTTCTGACCGGTGCCGCTGATGACGACGCCCTTGAGGCCCTCGGGGTGGTCAATAATATAGGTACGGGTCAGGAAGCTGCCCATGCTGTGACCGAACAGGAAGTAGGGGATATCGGGGTACTTGGCGGCAGTGAGCTTATGGAGCTGGTCCATATCGCTCACAACGTCGTTCCAGCCGTCCTTTTCCGCGAAGAAGCACAGCTCCTGCTCGTTTTCAGCGGTCTTGCCGTGACCGAGATGGTCATTGGCGACGACGACGAAACCGTTTTCCGCGAGAAACTCCATAAACGGAGCATAACGGTAGACGTGCTCGGCAACACCGTGCGCGATCTGCAGGACGGCGCGCACTTCGCCATCAGGTGTGCACTCTCTGGCAAACACGTTGTGTTTCCCGTCAGTGGACAAAAACCTAAAATCATGAAAAGATGGCATAGCAATACTCCTTACTTTGTGATATACTAAAAGATACCTGAATTGTATTCCAATTGACGGCATTCGTCAAGTCTACGGAGGTTATTTTCATTATGAACGGCTACATCATTGCACTTGATCAGGGTACAACCAGTTCCCGCTCGATTATCTTCGATAGCAAGGGGAACATCGTATCTCTGGCGCAGTATCCATTCACGCAGATCTATCCGAAACCGGGCTGGGTCGAGCATGACCCGATGGTCATCCTTGAGAGCCAGCTGCTCGCCATGAGCGAGGCGTTCGAAAAGAGCGGCCTGTCGCCGACGGACATCGCCGGTATCGGCATCACGAACCAGCGTGAGACGACCATCGTCTGGGACAAGCACACCGGCAGACCCGTCTACAATGCGATCGTCTGGCAGTGCCGCCGCACGGCGCCCATCTGCGATCAGCTGATGGCGGACGGTCTCGGCGACTACGTGAAGGAGAAGACCGGCCTGCTCATCGATGCCTACTTCTCCGGCACGAAGATCAAGTGGATCCTGGACAATGTTCCGGGTGCGAGAGAGCGTGCCGAGCGCGGCGACCTGCTGTTCGGCAACGTGGATGCGTGGCTGATCTGGAATCTCACCGGCGGACGCGCGCACGTGTCGGACTATTCCAACTGCTCGCGCACGATGCTGTTTGATATTGACCGCCTGTGCTGGGATGAGAAGCTCTGCGAGCGTCTGGGCATCCCGATGAGCATGCTGCCGACGCCTGTGCCGTCCTCCATGGTGTACGGACGGGTGACGGCGGGGCTGTCCGGTCTGGAGGCGCTCGAGGGCGTGCCCGTCTGCGGCAGCGCCGGCGACCAGGCGGCTGCGCTGCTCGGTCAGGCGTGCATCGAGCCGGGTCAGGCGAAGAACACCTATGGTACGGGCTGCTTCACGCTCATGAACACCGGCAACAAGTCCGTGCGCAGCGTCAGCGGTCTGGTCACGAGTGTTGCGTGGTCCGTTAACGGCGAGACCACCTATGCCCTCGAAGGCAGCGTGTTCAACGCCGGCAGCTCCATTCAGTGGCTGCGCGACGAGCTTGGTATCATCGGCGCGGCGCATGAGTGCGACCTGCTGGCCGAGAGCGTGCCGGATAACGGCGGCGTGTATCTCGTGTCCGCGTTCACCGGTCTTGGCGCACCGCGCTGGGATATGTATGCCCGCGGCGCAATCGTCGGTCTGACGCGCGGCAGCAACAAGGCGCACATCGCCCGCGCGACGCTTGAGGGCATCGCCTATCAGGTCAAGGACCTGCTCGACGCCATGCAAATCGACGCTGAGAGCCCGATCTCCGTCCTGCGTGTGGACGGCGGCGCGTCGGTGAGCTCGTTCCTGATGCAGTTTCAGTCGGATATACTGCGCGTGCCGATCGACCGCCCGAAGCTGGTCGAGACGACGGCATTCGGCGCGGCGTTCCTTGCCGGTCTTGCCAGCGGCGTCTGGGAATGCGTGGACGACATTGCGCTCCTGCGCCAGTCCGACCGCATTTTCAAACCCGAAATGGATGCTGAGCAGGCAAAGCTTCAACACGATAACTGGCTGCGCGCCGTCGGCAGAGCGGAAAAGTGGAGCCTCGAATGAGCCGGGATCTGTTTTTTGCGCCTGCAGATATCCTGCTGCCTGAGTGCGCGGATATGCACCGCTGGAGCGTCATTGCCTGCGACCAGTTCACGTCGGACGCTGCCTATTGGCGCTCTGTGCAGGACACGGTGGGCGATGCGCCCTCTACGCTGCGGCTGATGCTGCCGGAGTTTTATCTCGGCAAGTGCGACGAGGCTGCGGCGACGCGCGGCATTCAGCAGACGATGCATACCTATCTTGACAGTGGCGTATTTCGCACCGTGCCGCACAGCCTTGTGCTCGTTCAGCGCACGCTGCCGAGCGGCGCTGTGCGCTGCGGCATCGTCGGCGCGCTCGACCTTGAGGCGTATGATTACGCGCCCGATTCCGTCACGCCTATCCGCGCGACGGAGGGCACGGTCGCCTCGCGCCTTCCGGCGCGTGTGCGCATCCGTGCGGCGGCGGCGCTGGAAATGCCGCACATCATGGTCTTTTACACAGATCCCGAGGACGCCATCTGCCGTGAGGCACAGGCGCTTGCCGACGACACGCTCTATGACTTTGATCTCATGGCCGGAGGCGGACATATCTGCGGCCGCCGCATCGCCGGGGACGCAGCCGAGCAGCTCGCCGCTGCCCTGTGTGCGACCGGTGTCGGCACGGACGGCGCGCACCCCATGCGCTTTGCGATCGCGGACGGCAACCACAGTCTGGCAGCTGCCCGCCAGTGCTGGCTGGAGAAGAAAAAGACGCTCTCGCCCGAGCAGGCGGCAGCCGACCCCGCGCGCTATGCGCTCGTTGAGCTTGTGAACCTGCACAGCCCGGCCGTGACGTTTGAGCCCATCCACCGCGTCCTCTTCGAGACCGATGCGGCGAATTGGCTGGACGCTGCCGAGCGCGCGCTTGCGGCGGCAGACGGCTTCGGCTATGCGGTCACGCTGCTGGCGGGCACGCAGCGCAGAGACATTCTCGCGCACGGCAGCTCACTTGGCGAGGCGATATCTGCGCTGGATGCATTCTGCGCATCGTATATGCAGACGCATGGCGGTCGGATCGACTACATCCACGGTGATGATGAGGCGGTTGACCTTGCCGCCGGAGACGGCTGCTGCGGCATCCTGATGCCGCGCATGGAAAAAGAGGAGCTCTTCACGTCCGTGCTCCGTTCCGGTCCGTTCCCGAAAAAGAGCTTTTCGATCGGTCTCGGCGCGGACAAGCGCTATTACCTTGAGTGCCGCAAACTCTAATTTGATCTATCCTTTGCTTGAGAGAGGCAGCCAGATGGCTGTCTCTCTTTTTTGTTCTGCTCCATGCGCTGCTTGCATAGAATGTGGCAGGACAAAAGAGGAGGGAGACGGATGATCTTCACTAATCAGGCGCTGGCACTGTTTCCGCCGTCACTGGGACAGGCCATAGCACAGACGCAGCGCGACCGGGACGAGCTCGTGGAGGAGATCTGCTGCCGCATTGGGCGTCCGCCCGTGGTGTTGACGCAGGAGCACGTCTATCCGGTGCACTGCCGTGCGGTCTTGCCGGACGATCTGGACTATCTGCTCGAGCGCGCGACGCGCGCGTCCGTCTATGCGGCAGCAGACCAGATCCGTCAGGGGTATTTGCAGACCGTTGGCGGCTGCCGCGTTGGGCTGTGCGGTTGCGCCTACGGACAGGCTGCCGGTCAGGTCGATGGCATCCGGCAGGTGAGCTCTGTGTCCGTGCGCATCCCGCACGCCGTGCCCGGCTGCGCCGATGCGCTCATGCCGCAGCTGATGAAGGACGGCTTTTGCAGCACGCTTATCCTCTCTCCGCCCGGCGGAGGGAAGACAACATTGCTGCGCGAGTGCGTGCGCCGGCTGTCCGACCACGGGCTGCGCATCTCGCTCATGGACGAGCGAGGTGAGATCGCGGCGGTGCAAAACCGCACGCCGCAGTTTGACGTCGGCGCGAACACGGACGTCATGACCGGAGGACAAAAGGCCGCCTGCTGCATGATGCTGCTGCGCGCTATGCGCCCGGATGTGCTGGCGTTTGACGAGATCAGCGCGCCGGAGGATATCGAGGCGATCCGCATTGCAGCCGGCTGCGGCGTTGCACTGCTGGCGACGGCGCACGCGCAGAGCGTCGGTGCATTGCGCTGCCGGGCGCTGTACCGCGCGCTGCTGGACGAGCATATTTTCCGCCGCGCCGTGTGCATCACGCGCAGCGGCGGCGCGCGTTTTTACACGCTCGAGGAGCTGCCATGACGTGGGTGCACGGCTTGGGCGCGGCGCTTTTGTTTCTGGGCAGCACTGCGGCGGGCTTCGCGCTGCGGTGTGAGCTGTATCAGCGCGCGCATCTGCTTGCAGCGGTGATCGACAGCTTGCAGCTGCTGCGCAGTGATATCGTCGGGCGGCTGCTGCCGCTGCCGGAGGCGCTGCGCCACACGGCGGAGATGGCGCCGGATGCACTGCGCGCACAATATACCGCCCTCGCAGACGGCATCACGGACAGCGACCGGCCGTTTTATGAGCAATGGACGGCGGCGATCCGGACGCTCGACACGCTCACGCCGGACGCGCGCGCGGCACTGCTGACATTGGGCGCGCAGCTCGGAAAATATGACGCGCAGCTCCAGCGGCAGGCGCTGGACACCTGCATTGCGTCACTGCGGAGCATTTCCGGTGCGCTGCAAGACGATGCGCGGCGGCGCGGAAAGCTATCTTGTGGTCTTGGTGCGACGATCGGGCTGCTCGCCGCCGTTGCGCTGCTCTGATCCGGGGAGGGACTTATGGACGTTGACCTTGTCTTTAAGATCGCGGCGATCGGGATCCTCGTCGCCGTGCTCAACATTTTGCTCTCACGCGCGGGACGCGACGAGCAGGCGCTCATGACGACCATTGCGGGGCTGGTCGTGGTGCTGGTGCTGGTGATCCAGAAGATCAGCGAGCTGTTTGTGCTCATCAAGCAGCTATTTTCATTTTGATGGAGGCGGTCTTTCGCGCGATGCTGATCGTGGTCGTCGCCGCCGCTGCCGCAGCCACGGTCTATAAGACCGTGCCGGGGATCTCGTTTTTGCTGAGTGCGGCGGCAGCGCTGCTGGCGCTGTTTTTGTGTGTCGGTCTGCTTGAGCCGCTGGCGGAATTCTTTCGTGATGCCATCGCGCTCAGCGATTTATCAGGCGTCTACACCGGGCCGCTGCTCAAGTGCATGACCATCAGCATCCTGACCGTGATCGGGGAGGGGCTGTGCAAGGATGCCGGACAGGCTGCGGGCGCAAGCGCAGTGCAGCTTGTTGGCGTTGCGGCGGCGCTCTATGCGGCGCTGCCGCTGCTGCGCACATTTTTGACCATGATCGGAGCGTGCCTATGAAGCGGTTTTTGCTTGCGCTGCTGGCGGCGCTGACGCTGGCGGCTGTATGTACGCAGCCTGCATACGCCTATGACATTGCGTCCGAGCAGGCGGAGGCGTTCGGCACAGCGGCGCTGGAATCCGCGCTCCCGGCGCAGACGTATGACGCCTTCGGCGCGCTGACCGTCGCAGATGCCGCGCATCCGCGCCCGCTGCTCCAAAAGCTCTGGGACTATGCGCTGCGTGAGGGCGGGGGAGCGCTGGCGTCGGCCGCGCGCAATGCGGCGCTGCTGCTTGCGGTCGTATTTCTGGCGGCGCTGTGCGCGTCGCTGTCTGCAAGCGGTGCGTGCGCCAAGGTCACACAGATGACCGGTGCGGTGGCAGTGGCTGCGCTGAGCGTCACCCATGTGACGTCCTGCATCACGGCCGGCAGCAACGCGCTGACAACGCTGCGCGACTTCTCCAAGATCCTGCTGCCGAGTATGTGCGCCGCAGCGGCGGCAAGCGGGGCGGCGACGTCGGCGGCGGCAAAATACGCGGCGACATCGCTCTTCCTCGATATTCTGCTGTCGGCGGAGACAGCGGTGCTGCTGCCGATGCTCTATACATACGCGGGCACTGTCATCTGCGGCGCAGCGCTCGAGCAGGACATGCTCACGGCGCTGAGCGCTCTGCTGCGCAAGGCGCTTCGGCTGCTGCTCATTGGCTTTGGCGCGGTGTTCACGCTCTACCTGTCGCTGACGGGCATTCTCACCGGCTCTGCGGATGCGGCTGCGGCCAAGGCCGTCAAAACCGCCGTTTCTGCGGCGCTGCCGGTCGTGGGCAGCATCGTGGCGGATGCGGCGGCGACCGTCACGGCAAGCGCCGCAGTTTTGCGCGGCGGTATCGGCATCGTCGGCGTTTTGAGCGTTGCCGCCGTGTGCGTCACACCGTATTTGCAGCTCGCCGTGCACTATGCTTTGTATAAGCTGGCCGCCGGGATCGCAGCATCGTTTGCCGACAAGCGGGTCGGGCGGCTGATCGGCGGATTTGCGGATGTGTATGGCTTCCTGCTCGGGATGGTCGGCGTGGCGTCGCTGATTTTGTTTCTCTCCATCGTATCGAGTATGAAGGCGGTGACGGGATGATGGACTCCCTGCGCGCGTGGCTGCTGAGTCTCGCGGGCGCTGCGCTGCTGACGGCGCTCGCGGCCATGTTTCCCACGTCCGAGAGCCTGCGCCGCGTCGTGAAGCTTATCGGCGGTGTCGCGCTGACGTGTCTGCTGTTTTCGCCGCTTGTGTCGTTTGACTATGACAGCTACGCCGCCGCGCTGCAAAGCTGCCGGCTCGCGGTGCAGACGGATGGGGCTGCGCCGGACTGCGGGGACGGCTTGCAGCGCACGGTCATAGAATCGGAGCTGCGCGCATATATATTGGACAAAGCCGCGCAGTGCGGCGTTTCACTCGCCGATGCGCAGGTCACGCTGCAGTGGAGCACCGATGGCTACTGGTATCCGTATTCCGTCCGGCTGATCACGTCGGGCGCGGCGGAAAACAGCCGTCTGGCGCAGACTGTTGAGGCGGACCTCGGCATCCCGCGTGCGCGGCAGGAATGGAGCAGTGCATCATGAACACACGAAAACTCAGCGCATTTGCAGGCAAGTACAAATATGTGCTCATCATCCTGCTGGCGGGACTGATCCTGCTCCTGCTGCCGAGCGGAAGCCGGACGAAGGCAGAACCGGCAGCGGCACAGCCGCTTGCCGCGCAGACGCAGACGCAGACCATCCAGACCGAGGAGCAGCGCCTTGCGCAGCTGCTGCGGCAGATCAGCGGCGCGGGTCAGGTGCAGGTGCTGCTGTCGTACCGCTGCTCGGCGGAGCGGGAGCTGGCAACGGATGATTCCGGCCAGCCGACCATCATCTCCGCCGGGGGCGGGGCACAGGCAGCGGTGGAGCTGCGCACGGTCAGCCCGCAGTATCTCGGCGCGGTCGTTGTCTGCGACGGAGCGGACGCGCCGCAGGTGCAGCTTGCCGTGACGCAGGCAGTGGCACAGTTTACCGGTCTGAGCACCGATCGCATCAGCGTGCTCAAAAAGCAGCCGGACGCGTGATCTGAAAAATGGGAGGGCAGCTATGAAAAAAACCAAGCGAAACGTTGCGGTCATTGTGGTGCTGCTGTTTGTATGCGCCGCGGTCTATTTTAACTGGTCGTACAATGCGCAGTGGGGCAGCGCGGACGCCGAAATGGCCGCCGCCGAGGACGCTGCCATGGCGGCGGCCAATGCGGACGGGGAGACCGCCGCAGCCTCGGTGTCGGCCGATGATTATTTCGCCAAGGCACGCCTGACGCGCCAGCAGTCGCGCGACGAGGCGCTGTCGCTGCTCAAGTCGGCATCGGTTGCTGACGGCGCTTCGCAGGAGACGATCGACAGCGCCATGCACGCCATCTCCGCCATGGCGAGCGACTCCATGACGGAGACGCAGATCGAAAATCTCCTGCTTGCCAAGAATTTTTCCGAGTGCGTGGTCTACATCACGGAGGAGGGCATCACGGTCGCCGTCCCTGCGCCGGCAGACGGCCTGAGCACGGCGCAGGTCGCCACGATCACGGATGTCATCGTCAGCGAGACGGACTACACCGCGCCGCAGATCAAGGTCATTGAGGTCAAAGCGGACGCACAGTAATATGCCATGCCAATCGCCCCGTTCGTTTGAACGGGGCATATTTTCACGCCAAAACATGACACAAAATCCAGCGCTCTGGCGCGATTGCCTGATCATGGTTAGTTAAATTATCTTAATAATTTTATTGACCAAAAGCGTCGAAGTGTGTATACTGAACCTGCGTAAACGCGGCATTTACCGGCGCACTTCTTGTGCGCGTCCGGTCAAAAATGCGCGTTTACAGAGCTTTTTAGAAAGAAGATGACGTATGAAAAGACGTGTTCTTTGTCTCATCCTCGCTGTGATCATGGTCGCCTGCCTGCTGCCGACGGCGGCCTTTGCCGCGACCAACGGCAAAACAGCGGACGATGCGATCAACTGGGTCAGAAGCCTGAACGGGCAACCCGTTGGCAGCGGCGAGTGCGTGGCGCTGATCAAAGCCTACTACTCTTACCTCGGCCAGACCTCTCCGGGCGGCAACGGCGCGGATTATTCGTGGAATCAGCTCCCTGCCGGCTGGCAAAGACTACAAAACGAACAGCCGCAGAAGGGCGACATTCTGGTCTACAGCGGCAACAATAAAAACCCGTATGGCCATGTCGCGATCTATGAATCGGACTACAGCACCTGGCACCAGAACTTTGCCGGTCAGCGCAAAGTCGTCAACGTTACAAACATCAGATATAACGGCTTTGACAATCAGTATTGGGGCGTCATCCGCCCGGACTTTGGCAGCGCGGTATTTAAGCCGGACTTTATCAACATCGGCACAAGTGTCTACCGTTATATCATCCGCGCGGACAAATGGATGCCCACCGGAACGTGCTATGACCAAAACGCAAAGCGGGATGTGAAAATCGTAAACTCCGGCTCGTCTGACCCGAATGTGATCTGGTTATTTACCCACATGGGTTTTGACAATAGCTATGTGATCCAGAATGCATACAGCAATGACTACCTCTGCTACGAGGGAAATTGCGCATCGCAGGCGAAAATCACGACAAGTGACAAGCTGACCTCGAAGTGCTATTGGTATGTTGCTTACTACAATGGTCTCTGCAAGCTGGTGGCGAAGGACTCGGTCGCGTCCGGCAATTGGCTTGTGATCGACTGTAAGGACGGCAGTTCGACTCCCGGCACGCAGCTCCAGCTGTATGGAAACTGGGGACCTAATGACAGCAACGGCAATGCGCAGTTGTTTAACATCTACACCGTGGAGAACTATCAGCAGCCGCCCAAGCCTCCCAAAGTGGAGCTCACGGTGCCAGACGTGGTCACTGTGGGCGAGAAATTTACGATCAGCTGGACGCCAAGCCCGCTTCAGGGCAAATATGATCAGCGAGAATATGAGGTGCATATCCGCAAAGGCGGTTCCGGATTTAAGACCATATACACGACTGACACAAGTGTGACGTTGACGCTTACGAAACCCGACACCTCCTATAATGTGTATTTGACCGTGTACAACAGAAAATATCAAGACTATTCGTCAAGTGCCTTTGCGACTTTCCGCTGTATCCGGGAGACCGCGCACGAGCACAGCTACACTGCTGTTGTGACCCCGCCGACGTGCACGGAAAAGGGCTATACGACCCACACCTGCTCCTGCGGCCATAGCTATGTGGACACGTACACGGACGCGCTCGGCCACGCGTGGGATGAAGGCAAAGTGACGAAGCCCGCCACCGCGACGGAGACCGGCGTCAAGACCTTCACCTGCACGCGCTGCAGCGAGACAAAGACCGAGACCATCCCCGCCGCCGGCGGCGGCTGCCCGACTGCAGGGTTCACGGACGCACCTCCGGAGGGCAACTGGGCGCACGCCGGTCTTGACTACTGCGTGGAGCGCGGCATCCTGAGCGGTGTCGGCGACGGCAGGATCGACCCGAGCGGCCTGACGACGCGCGCGCAGTTTGTGCAGATGCTCTACAGCCTCCATGGAAAACCGAAAGTGAGCGGCGCGCTGCCGTTTACGGATCTGCCCGAGCCCTGGTACAGAGATGCCATCCTCTGGGCATACCAGACCGGTGTCACCTCCGGCACGAGCGACACGACCTTTGGTCCGTACGACCCGGTGACGCGCGCACAGGTGGCGACCTTCCTCATGAAGTACGCCAAGACCGTCTGCAACATCAAGCCGACGTGGACGCCCGCGGACCTGAGCAAGTATCCGGACGTGAACAAAGTGCCGGGCTGGGCGCTGGGCGCGATGCAGGACGCCGTTGCGCTCAGACTCATTAGCGGCAACGAGATCAAAGACGTTGTTTATCTTGACCCGAACGGCAACGCGACCCGCGAGCAGGTCGCGACCATCCTGATGCAGTTTTGTAAGAACGTGAAGAAATAACACAGAATCCGCAGATGCACCCCGGAATGCGCCGGGGTGCATCTTTTTGCCGCGCAGAAAACATTTTGCTTTCTTTTTGCCGCTGTACGTGGTACACTATACTGTACAATTTTATCAGGAGGTATTTTTCTATGCCGGAAAATTATATTACTTGCCAGGATGAAAAGGGCAGCATCAATATCTCTGAGGACGTCGTTGCCGCGATGGTGCGCGCAGCGATCACGGAAGTGGACGGCGTTGCCGGGATCGCGACCTCTGCCGGTACGGAGCTGGCCGAGCTGCTCGGCATCAAGTCCGCTGCCAAGGGCATCAAGGTTCAGATCGTTGACGGCACGATGACGGTCGACACGATCATCACGGTGCGCTATGGCTGCAGCGTTGTGGCCGTTGCCAGAGCGGTGCAGGAGTCCGTCACGAGTGCGGTGGAGTCCATGACCGGTATCGGCAAGCCCATCGTCAATGTGCACGTGTCCGGTGTGGCGTTCGACAAATAAAGAAAAGCAGGAGAAATCACTATGACAAGAACGGTTGCGCGTGAGATCGCGATCCAGCTCAGCTTTGCCGCGCAGCTCGCCGGGGAGGATGCCCGCGAGACGGCGGAGACATTTTTCAGTCGGGAGTATTTTGCGACGCTGGCGGAGGAAGATCCGTTGTTCCGGGAATATCCGGACGATACGCAGCTTGACTACATTCGCCGGCTGACCGGCCTGGTCTATGACCATATGTATGAGCTCAACCACATGATTGAAAAATACGCCCGCGGCTGGCGCCTCGAGCGCATCTCGCGCACCGCTGCGGCGATCATGCGCTGCGCCATGTGCGAGATCCTCTATATGGACGATGTGCCGAATGCCGCCGCGATCAACGAGGCGGTGGAGCTCGCCAAGGGCTATGAAGAGCCGGAGACGGTCGCGTTCATCAACGGTGTGCTCGGCAGCTTTGTGCGCGGCGAGCTTGCGCAGGAAGCCGAGCCCTCGGCTGAGGCATCCGCGCCGGCGGGCAAAGGCAGCGCCGAAGGCTGAGATGGAGCGTACATCCTTTACCGTCACGGAGCTCAATGCCCACATCAAGCAGCTTCTGGACGCAGATGCGCTGCTCGGCAACGTCTGCGTGACGGGTGAGCTGTCAAACTATAAGGTCTATCCGTCCGGACACCACTACTTCACGCTCAAGGATGCCGAGAGCAGTCTGCGCTGTGTGATGTTTCGCAGCAGCGCACAGTCGCTGCGCTTTCGTCCGGTGAGCGGCATGAGTGTGGCGGCAGTCGGGCGCATCGCGGTCTATCCGCGCGACGGCGCGTATCAGCTCTATTGTACGCGGCTGATCCCCGGCGGCGTCGGCGACCTGTATGCCGCCTATGAGCAGCTCAAAGAGCAGCTGCAAAAAGAGGGGCTGTTTGACCGCGCACACAAAAAACCGCTGCCGCAGTTTCCGCAGCGGATCGCCGTGATCACGTCGTCCGTCGGTGCGGCGGTGCGCGATATCATCCGCGTGCTCGGCAAACGCTGGCCGGCCAGTGAGGTCGTGCTGCTGCCCGTGCGCGTTCAGGGTGCGGAAGCTCCGGCGGAGATCGCCGGGGCGATTCGTTATGCCAACCGCTATCAGGTGGGTGATCTCATCATCACCGGGCGCGGCGGCGGCTCGATCGAGGATCTGTGGGCGTTTAACGACGAGCGCGTTGCGCGCGCGATCTATGACTCGGGCATTCCGGTCATCTCCGCCGTCGGTCATGAGCCGGATGTGACGATCTCGGACTTTGTGGCTGACCTGCGCGCGGCGACACCGTCCAATGCGGCGGAGCTTGCCGTGCCGAATGCGGAGGATCTGCGTGAGACGCTGCGCAGCTATGACATCCGCATGACGCAGGCGATGCGCAAGCAGATGACGCAGCGGCGAGCGGCGTTGGAGAATTTGGCCGGCCGGCGCGTTTTGCAGTCTCCGGCGGCATATTTTGATCTCCGGCGGGTGGAGCTTGATTACACCCGCAGCCGCCTGACCGCGGCGGGGGAGCGCTATCTTGCCTCACGCAGACGGGCCTTTGCGCAGTGCGCGGCGGCGCTCGACGCGATGAGTCCGCTCAAGGTGCTCGGCCGCGGCTATGCCGTGGCGTCAGACGCGGCCGGGGCGGTGCTCCGCTCGGCGGCGCAGGTGCAGCCCGGAGATGCGATCCGCGTACAGCTTCAAGACGGTGCGCTGCACTGCACCGTGAATGACAGGGAGGAAGCCCATGGCAAAACAGAAACTGACCTTTGAAGCGTCCATGCAGCGGCTGGACGAGATCGTCAAGCAGCTGGAAAAGGGCGATGTGCCGCTCGATGCGTCGCTGGCGCTGTTCGAGGAGGGCTCGCACCTGCTCAAAACCTGCAACGAGATGCTCGATCATGCTGAGCAGAAGGTCGTGCAGCTGAAAAAAGGGAGCGACGGTGCGCCCGTTGAGCTTCCGTTCGAAACAGAGGAATGACGCATGGATTATCAGACGCAGTATCACGAATATAAGGCGCTTGCGGATGCGGCGCTCAATACGTACTTTACGGACACGAGCGTGTCCTATCATCGTCTGCTTGAGGCGATGCACTACAGTCTTTCCGCCGGTGGCAAGCGGCTGCGCCCGGTGCTGGTGCTCGCGTTTTGCGCTGCCTGCGGTGGAGATGTGCGCTCGGCGCTTCCGGTCGCGTGCGCGGTCGAGATGGTGCATACTTATTCGCTGATCCACGACGACCTGCCGTGCATGGACAACGACGACCTGCGCCGCGGCAAGCCGACCAACCACGTGGTGTTCGGCGAGTGCACGGCAACGCTTGCGGGCGACGCGCTGCAGGCGGAAGCGTTTCGCACGATCCTCTCGACGGCGCTGCCGGCGGAGGTCCGTGCTGAGTGCGCGCGCCTGCTTGCCGAGGCTGCCGGTGAAAACGGCATCTGCGGCGGACAGCAGCTCGACATGGAGGGCGAAGGCAAGGCACTCACGAAAGAGGAGCTGATGGACATCAACGACCGCAAAACGTCGGCGATGATCTATGCCGCCTGTCTCATGGGCGTGACCTGTGGCGGCGGAAACGAGCAGCAGCGCGCGGCGGCGGCGGAATATGCCAAGGCGCTCGGTCTGGCCTTCCAGATCCGCGACGATATGCTCGATGTCATCAGCACAGAGTCGGAGCTCGGCAAGCCCATCGGCTCGGATGCGCGCGAGGGGAAGAACACCTTCATGGCACTCTACGGTCTTGAACGCTGTGGCGCGTATGTGCATGAGCTGTCCGAGCAGGCAGCAGCCGCCGTTGACGGCGCGTTTGCAGACAGCGCATTTTTGCAGCAGCTTGCCCGCTCGCTTGCAGACCGGAAAAACTGAACCAACGAAACACCGCCCACGGTGAAATTGCGAAAAGTGTCGGCTTGCACTTGTAAAGTCCGGCACTTTTTGTTATAGTATAGATTGTATTATTATACGATACGTGAGGTATTCTGTTTTGAGTATATTAGAGCGAATCCATTCACCGGCTGACCTGAAGGCGCTGCCGGCGGGAGAAATTCCGGAGCTGTGTGCGGAACTTCGTTCTTTTCTGGTACAAAGTCTCTCGAAAACCGGCGGTCATCTTGCCTCGAACCTCGGCGCGGTGGAGCTTACGGTCGCGATCGACCGTGTCTACAACACAGAGCGCGACCGGCTCGTATTTGACGTCGGTCATCAGAGCTATGTGCATAAGCTCCTGACCGGGCGGCGCGAAGCGTTTTCGACGCTGCGGCAGTATGGCGGTATTGCCGGCTTCCCGAAGCCGGATGAGAGCGTGCACGATGCGTTTGTCTCCGGCCACGCCTCCACGTCGATCTCCGTTGCGCTGGGTATGGCGCGGGCGCGCACGCTCATGGGCGCAGACTATGACGTCATCGCCCTGATCGGCGACGGCGCGCTCACCGGCGGCTTGGCCTACGAGGGGCTGTCGGACGCCGGACAGAGCGGCGAGCCCATGGTTATCGTGCTCAACGACAACGGCATGTCGATCAACAAGAACGTCGGCGGCATGGCAACACTTTTGTCGAAGCAGCGTGTCAAGCCGGGATATCTGCATTTTAAGCAGTTTTATCGCAGTACCGTCGGCAAAGCGCCCGGACTTTACCGTGTGCTGCACCACATCAAAGAGCATGTGAAAGACCTCGTCCTGCCGAACAATATGTTTGACGACATGGGCTTTTACTACATCGGACCAGTCGACGGGCACGATGAGCCGCAGTTGGAAAAAATGCTGCGCTGGGCGCGTGACCTGCGCCAGCCGGTGCTGCTGCACGTGGTGACGCAAAAGGGCAAGGGCATCTCGTATACCGAGCGTGCGCCGGAAAAATACCACGGTGTCAGCTCATTTGACCCCGTGAGCGGCGCACTGCCTGCCTCGAAGCCGGACTTTTCGCACATGTTCGGTCAGACGCTTTCGCAGCTTGCGGACGAAGACCCGACCGTCGTCGCCATCACGGCGGCCATGCTGACCGGGACGGGGCTGGAGACGTTTGCCAAGGCGCATCCCGAGCGTTTGTATGACGTCGGCATCGCCGAGGGGCACGCCATCACGATGGCCAGCGGCATGGCAAAGCAGGGGCTCAAGCCGGTCGCCGCGATCTACTCGAGCTTTTTGCAGCGTGCGTATGATATGCTCATCCATGACACGTCGCTGCAGCGGCTGCACCTTGTGCTCGGCGTTGACCGCGCCGGTATCGTCGGCAACGACGGAGATACGCACAACGGCTGCTTTGATATCAGCTATTTGAGCTCCGTGCCGTATATGTGCATTCTCTGCCCGGCGAGCTTTGCCGAGCTGCGCGCCATGCTGCGCAAGGCGGTCATGGAGCTGGATGGACCGGTCGCCGTACGCTATCCGCGCGGCGGAGAGGGCGCATATCAGGCGTGCTCGCTCGAACCGGCCGCGGTTTTGCGCGAGGGCAGCGACCTGACACTGCTGACCTATGGCATCGTCATCAACGATGTCCTGCAGGCGGCGGAGCTGCTTGCCCAGCGGGGGATCTCGGCAGAGGTCGTAAAGCTTGCGCAGGTCGCGCCGCTGGAAACAGCTCCGGTGCTTGCATCGCTGCAAAAGACCGGGCGGCTGCTGGTGGTCGAGGATGTGTGCGCCGCCAACTGCATCGGAGAGCAGGTGCTGTCCGCAGCGGAGCAGGCAGGGCTGCCAATGAAAGCTGCCCGACTGCTGAATCTCGGCAGAGGCATCATCCCGCACGGCGCACCGGATATACTCAAAACGGCGTATGGTCTGGATGCGCAGGCCATTGCAGCCGCTGCACAGGCGCTGTGCGCAAATGACAGAGAGAAGGGGAACGGCGCATGAAGAAGGTACGACTTGACCAGCTCGTCTTTGACCAGGGGCTGAGCGAGAGCCGCGAACGCGCGAAGGCGATCATTATGAGCGGCGTGGTCTATGTCAACGGCCAGCGCGCGGACAAGCCGGGTGCGCAGGTCGCGCCGGATGTGAATATCGAAGTGCGCGGCAACACGCTGCCCTATGTCAGCCGCGGCGGTTTTAAGCTGGAAAAGGCGCTCAAGGTCTTTCCCATTGACCCGACCGGTCTGACGTGCATCGACTGCGGCGCTTCTACCGGCGGCTTTACGGATGTGCTGTTGAAAAACGGCGCTGCGAAGGTCTATGCCGTCGACGTCGGTTACGGTCAGCTCGCGTGGAGCTTGAGAAACGATGCGCGCGTCATCTCCATGGAGCGCACGAACGTGCGCTATATCACCGCCGAGCAGATTCCGGAGCCTCTGGATCTTGCGGTCATGGATCTGTCCTTTATCTCTGTAAAACTGATCTTGCCGGCGGTCTGTCCGCTGCTCAAGGATGACGCAGAGGTCGTGTGCCTCATCAAGCCGCAGTTTGAAGCCGGGCGCGAAGAGGTCGGCAAAAAGGGCGTTGTCCGCGACCCGAATGTACATCTCGAGGTGTTGGAGAGTTTTCTGGCGTTTGTTCCCGGCGCGGGCTACACCGCCATGGGACTGGATTATTCGCCCATCAAGGGGCCCGAGGGCAACATTGAGTACCTCGGCTACCTGCGCAAGGGCAGCCATGATGCGCCGCAGCTCGACCCGGCCGCCGTCGTTGCGCAGTCGCACGGTGCGTTGGCGCACGGAAAAGAGAGCGGCCTATGAATCACATTGTCATAGCGGCCAATCCATACCGTGATATTGGCCTGCAAAAGGCGGTAATGGTTTACCGGATGCTCACCGAGCACGGCCATCAGGTGATCATTTCCCCGGTGTTTTCGCCGAAATCGTATTTGCCGGACGACATTTCGCCGCAGCCGCTTGCGGAAGCGGCGCAGGACGCGGGACTCATCATCGTTATGGGCGGCGATGGGACGATTTTGCACGTCGCCGCGCAGATGCGCGACCATCCGATCCCGATCATCGGCGTGAACTTCGGCGGCAAGGGCTTTTTGGCGGGGCTCGAGGACGATGAGCTGGACATTCTGCTCGAGATCGCAGACGGACAGTATACGATTAGCCGCCGCATGATGCTCGATGTGGAGCTCGTGCGCAACGAACGCGTCATCTGTGCACAGTCCGTGCTCAATGACGTGGTCATCCACGGCGGACACGTGGACTGCATCGGCATCACGGCATACGGTGACGGCGTGCCGATCACGCGATTTCACGGCGACGGTATCATCGTCGCCACGCCGACCGGCTCTACGGCTTACTCCATGTCGGCGGGCGGTCCGCTCGTCGAGCCGGAAAACGAGAACATCATCATGACCCCCATCTGCGCGCACAGCTTGGCGGGCAAGTCCTTTGTGCTCGCCCCCGGCCGTCAGATCACGATCGTGCCGGATCGGATCTATGACCGCCCGGCCATTCTTGTGGCAGACGGCGGAGACGGCATTGCGCTTATCCGCGGCGATCAGATTCGCATCCGCCGTTCGGAAAACTATACGCTGCTGGCCGATACCGGTATCCGCAGCTTTTATGAGACGGCTTTTGCAAAATTGACAGACAGACTGTGAGGAGGGACGACGTGAAATCTACCAGACAAAACATCATTCTTCAAATCATCTCTGAGCAGGAGATCGAGACACAAAATCAGCTCATGGACGTGCTGGCACAACACGGCGTTTCAAGCACGCAGGCGACACTGTCGCGTGATATCAAGGAGCTGCACCTGACCAAAACGCTCTCGCCGAGCGGGAAATACCGCTATGCCGCGCCGTCGGCAGATGAATTTCCCGACTATGATGAGCGCCTGAAAAAGATCTTCCGCGAGTGCGTGACGTCTTATGCCGAGGCGCAGAACATCATTGTCATCAAAACGCTGCCGGGTCTTGCGCCGGCCGCGTGCTCCGCGCTCGACAGTATGCGCATCGACACCCTTGTCGGCACGCTCGCAGGCGATGACACGGCATTTTTGCTCATGAAGGACAACACATCCGCCGATGATCTTTTCCGAGAGATCGAAAAGCTGCTGTAACACGCCGCAGGAGGTGAAGCGCTTTGCTGCGAGAATTGCATATTGAAAATGTCGCGGTTATTGAGCGTGCCGATCTGGAGCTTGGCTCCGGCCTGAACATCCTGACCGGTGAGACCGGCGCTGGCAAATCCATTCTCGTGGACGCCATGCACGCGGTCCTCGGCTCGCGCGCCTCGCGTGAGCTCGTGCGCACTGGCGCGGACAAAGCGGTCGTGTGTGCGACATTCGACCCCGAGCCGTGCCGTGCGTGGTGTGATGACAACGAGATCGAGTGTGACGATGAGCTCATCATCCGCCGCCAGATCACTGCAGAGGGGAAAACGTCCTGCCGTGTCTGCGGTGTGCCGGTCACGACGGCGCAGCTGCGCGATTTGGGCGCACTGCTGCTGGATATCCACGGTCAGAATGACGGGCGGCATCTGCTCGATGAGCGGGAGCATCTGCGCAATCTGGACAGGTTCGGCCGTTTAGAGTCGGAGCTCGCGCGCTATCAGGCGCAATATCAGGCGTATCAGGCGCTCTGCAAGGAGCGCGACACGCTCTCGGCCTATGAAAACGAGAAAGAGCTGCTGACTGACAGTCTGCGCCGCCAGCTGGAAGAGCTGGAGCACGCAGAGCTCAAGACCGGGGAAGAGTCGGAGCTTACGGAGCGCAGCGACCTGCTGCGCAACTTCGAAAAGCTCTCTGAGGCTGTCGATCAGGCCTATGCACTGCTGGCCGGGCGGGACGATTCCGCCACGGCGCTCGCGGGCGAGGCGCTGTCGGAGGTCGAGCGGGCGGCAAATTATGCGCTCGAGCTTGCCCCGCTGCCGGAGGCAGTCAAGGGCGCGGTGTTCACGCTGCAGGATGCGGCGGAGACTTTGCGCGATTTTCGTGACGGATTGGATTTTTCCGACGAAGAATTTGACCGCATCGAGACGCGATTGGCACTGCTGCGGCGGCTGGAGCGAAAGTATAACACTGACGAGGAGGGACTGATCGACCTGCTCGATTCGGTCCGCAAACGCCTCGATCAGATCGAATACGCCGGTGACCGGCTGCAAAAGCTGGAGACGCTGATTGCAAAGCAGGCACAGCAGACCCTTGCTGCGGCAGCGGAGCTGACGCACAGGCGCACGGAAGCCGCCGCCGCGCTCGAGCAGCAGGTCGAGCGTGAGCTGCGCGAGCTGTCCATGCCGTCCGTGCGCTTTCACGTCGAGATCACGCCGCTCGGCGGCACACCCGGTTTTCAGAGCACGGGCGCGGACAATGTGCGCTTTTTGATCTCGGCAAACGCCGGTGAGGCGCTCGGGCGCATCAGCAAGATCGCATCCGGCGGTGAGCTCTCGCGCATCATGCTGGCGCTCAAGAATGTGTTCGCAGAGCGCGATGATGTGCCCTCCATGGTCTTTGACGAGGTGGATGCCGGCGTTTCCGGTGTGGCTGCCCAGCGTGTCGGCGAAAAGCTCGGCAAGCTCTCCGCGACCAAGCAGGTCATCTGCATCACGCATCTGCCGCAGATCGCGGCAATGGCCGATCAGCACTATCTGATCGAAAAACGCGAACAGGATGGCCGCACCCGCACAACGGTGCAGCTGCTCGACGATGACGGCCGTCAGCGCGAGATCGCGCGGCTTTACGGCGGCGAGCATATCACGTTGCTGACGCTTGCCAGCGCGGCTGAGCAGCTTGCTTCTGCCGCTGCCTATAAACAATCCATTGAGAAAGGTGATAAACAATCATGAACATCCAAGAAACTGCCGTTGCATATCACACGAACGGCTGCAACTGTGCGCAGAGCGTGCTGATGGCGCTGCAAAACGAAACGGGACTGGATGAAGATACCTCCAGGCGTGTTGCGACCGGTTTTGGCGGCGGCGTGCGCTGCGGTGAGATCTGCGGCAGTGTTACCGGCGCCGTGATGGCGTTCGGACTCGCCGCCGATCAGGCAACTGCCACGGCTATGACCAAGCAAATGACGCAGAGCTTCCGCGAGGAGTTTGGCTGCCTGCGTTGTCAGGAGCTTGTGGCGAAGAACGGCGGCAAGGGTCACTGTGCCCATATGATCGCATGGGGTGCTCAGCGCGCTGAGGAAATTCTTGCTGAGAACAAGGTCAAAGAATGACATGTATGAGGAGATAAGATGATGACACTGTATGATGAACTGATCGCTCGCGGCCTGATTGCGCAGGTGACCAATGAGGAAGAGATCAAGAATATGATCAACAACGGCAAAGCCACGTTTTACATTGGCTTTGACTGCACGGCGGATTCGCTGCACGTTGGTCACTTTATGGCGCTGTGCCTGATGAAGCGCCTGCAGATGGCCGGCAACAAGCCCATCGCCCTCATCGGCGACGGCACGACGCTCATCGGTGACCCCTCCGGCCGTACCGATATGCGCCAGATGCTCACTGAGGACACCATCAAACACAATGCCGAATGCTTCAAGCGCCAGATGGAGCGCTTCATCGACTTCTCGGACGGCAAGGCGCTCATGCTCTACAACTCCGAGTGGCTCAAGCCGCTCAACTACATTGAGCTTCTGCGCGAGGTCGGTGCGTGCTTCTCCGTGAACAATATGCTGCGCGCCGAGTGCTACAAGCAGCGCATGGAAAAGGGCCTGAGCTTCCTCGAGTTCAACTACATGATCATGCAGAGCTACGACTTCTACTATATGTTCCAGCACTACGGCTGCAACATGCAGTTCGGCGGCAACGACCAGTGGTCGAACATGCTCGGCGGCACGGAGCTCATCCGCCGCAAGCTCGGCAAGGATGCACACGCTATGACGATCACGCTGCTGCTCAATTCCGAGGGCAAGAAGATGGGCAAGACCGCCAAGGGCGCCGTCTGGCTCGACCCGAACAAGACTTCGCCGTTTGAGTTTTATCAGTATTGGCGCAATGTTGGCGATGCTGACGTGCTCAAGTGCATCCGTATGCTGACATTCCTGCCGCTCGAGGAGATCGACAAGATGGACGGCTGGCAGGGTGAGCAGCTCAACAAGGCGAAGGAGATCCTTGCCTATGAGCTCACGAAGATGGTGCACGGCGAGGAAGAAGCCGACAAGGCGCAGGCCGCTGCCAAGGCCGTGTTCGGCGGTTCCGGTGAGGGCGTGCCGACGGTGGAGATCGCAGCCGAGGACGGAAACGACATCCTCAGCCTGCTCGTCAAGAGTGGTCTGTGCGCGTCCAAGTCCGACGCGCGGCGCAACGTGCAGCAGGGCGGCGTGACTGCTAACGACAGCAAGGTCACCGACATCGCCAAGACCTTTACCGAGGCGGAGCTGAAAGAAGGCGTCGTGCTCAAGCGCGGCAAGAAGAATTTCCGTAAGGTGCTGCTGAAGTAACCAAATATCCGACAGATTGATCGTGCCCCGCCGTTTCTGGCGGGGCACTTTTGTTAACGTTGCCGAAATGTGTAGATTTTTATCCGAACACTTGAAAAAAACCGGTTAGAGTGGTATAACTTGAAATTGAAAGTTAGCTGCATCTAACAGAAATTCGAGCAAGCTAACCAGACCGCAATTCTGCGGATCTAATAACATGGAGGTAAATCGTTATGAGCATGGAAAAATTGGGAGCATTTGTTGGCGGCGCGCTGTTTGCAACAGTCGGTGCAAAGATTCTCGCAAGTAAAGATGCCCAGAAGGTGTATGTGTATACGACGGCAGCCGCGTTGCGCGAGAAGGAAGATGTCATGTCGGTCGTGACGAACATCAAGGAGATCGCCGGTGACGTGTTGGCCGGTGCAAAGGCATTCAACGAAAAGCGTGCGGCTGAACAGGCCGAGGTCATTGAGGACACGGCGGAGAAGGCTGAGTAAGCATGAAATGCACGATCCTGCATGAAACCCGAGGCCGCATGCGCGTGCGCACGATGCAGGGCGCTATGTCACTGCGGCAGGCGGATATTCTCGAGGCATATTTAAGGCAAATCCAAGGCGTAAGCAAAGCGACTGTCTATGACCGCACAGGTGACGCTGTGATCTGCTATGACGCGCCGCGCACAACCATCATTCAGGCGCTTGCATCGTTTGCCTATGCCAACGAACAAGCGCTCGCTCCGGAGCATAGCAGCCGCGCCATGAGCCGCAAATTTGAGGACAAGCTGATTACATCGCTGTGCTGGCGCGGCATGAAGCAGCTGTTCATCCCGAGCTCAGTGTGCACGCTGATCACGGTCGTGCGCTCCGTGCCGTATATCAAGGCCGGGCTTAACTGTCTGCTGCACAAGAAAATTCAGGTGCCGGTGCTGGATGCGGCGGCGATCTCGGTCTCTATGCTGCGCAAGGACTTCGAGACGGCAAGCTCGATCATGTTCCTGCTGGGTATTGGCGATATTCTCGACGAATGGACGCACAAGAAGTCTGTTGCTGACCTCGCGCAGACGATGTCTCTGAATGTGGATAAGGTTTGGAAAGAGACAGATGCCGGCTCAGCGCTTGTGCCGGTTGCTGACGTGCAGATCGGCGACCGCATTGTCGTTCGTACCGGCAGTGTGATCCCGCTTGACGGAAAAGTTGTCTCCGGCGAGGCGATGGTCAATCAGGCGTCGATTACGGGCGAGCCGCTGGCTGTTCGCAGGGCGGAAGGCAGCTATGTTTACGCAGGTACTGTCGTCGAAGAGGGTGACTGCACGATCTGCGTGGAAAAGAGCGCCGGCAGCGGCCGTTACGACCGCATCATCCGTATGATCGAGGAATCGGAAAAACTAAAATCCGCAACGGAGGATCATGCGTCGCATCTTGCGGACCGGCTCGTTCCGTATAGTCTGGGCGCAACAGCGCTGGTTTGGCTCCTGACAGGCAATATGACCAAAGCGCTGGCTGTTTTGATGGTTGATTTTTCATGCGCGCTCAAGCTATCTATGCCGATTGCCGTGCTCTCTGCGATGAAAGAGGCGAACGACCATCATCTGTCTGTTAAGGGTGGCCGGTTCCTTGAGGCTGTGTCTGAAGCCGACACGATCGTCTTTGACAAGACCGGTACGCTGACGCGTGCAGAGCCGAAGGTCGCGCAGATCGTTACCTTCGGCAGCCATGATGAAGCGGATATGCTGCGTCTGGCTGCATGTCTGGAGGAGCATTACCCGCATTCCATGGCCAAAGCGGTCGTCGCCGAGGCGGCGCGCCGCGGCCTGAGCCACGAGGAGTGCCATTCACACGTGGAATACCTTGTCGCGCACGGCATCTCCAGCAGCGTTGATGGGCAGAAGGTCGTCATCGGCAGCCATCACTTTGTTTTTGACGACGAGCATTGCGTCATTCCGACAGGGGAGCAGGCCAAATTTAATGCACTTCCGGATACATATTCCCACCTATATCTTGCCGTTTCCGGCGTACTGGCGGCGGTCATCTGCGTGGAAGACCCGCTGCGGCAGGAAGCGGCCGACGTCATCCGCAGCTTGCGTGCGCTCGGTGTGTCCAGGCTCGTCATGATGACCGGAGACAATGAGAAGACCGCCCGTGCAGTCGCAGAGGCGGTCGGTGTGGATGCCTATTATGCCGAAGTTCTTCCGGAGGACAAGGCTGCCTTCGTTCGGGCAGAACATGCAGCCGGGCGAAAGGTCATTATGCTTGGCGACGGTGTGAATGATTCACCGGCACTGTCCGAGGCGGATGCCGGCGTCGCCATCAGCGACGGCGCCGCTATAGCACGCGAAGTCGCCGATATCACGGTCAGTGCGGATGATCTGTATGCACTGCTGACGCTCAAGCGTCTGAGCGACGCGCTCATGGAGCGCATTCACAGCAACTACCGCAAGATCATCAGCTTTAACTTTCTCCTGATTTGTCTGGGCGTGGCCGGTGTTCTGCCGCCGGCGACCTCGGCACTGCTGCACAATGTGTCTACGCTGGCCATCAGCCTCAAGAGCATGACGAAGCTGCTGCCGTGATCATCAGCAAGTGTCCGATCCTGAATAAAAAAACCTGACGAACAATGGCTCGTCAGGTTTTTTTATGTCCAATCACGCCTCAGCCGGGGCAGGGAGCTTGCAGACGTCGATCCACTCAATCGCGTTGGAGTATTGAAAGAGCTCTTCCAGATTCAGCTCGATCGCGCTCGACGGGCTGCCGACGGCGGGGAACACCGTCTCAAACCGCTGCATCGACATGTCCAGATACACCGGGATGCCCTCCTTGCAGCCAAACGGACACACGCCGCCAACGGGGTGACCGACCAGCTCCAAGACCTCATCCGCCGAGAGCATCTTGGCCTTCATGTGAAATTTTTCCTTGAATTTATGGTTATCAATGCGCGCATCACCGGCGGCAAGGATCAGCATGCAGCCGTCTGCGGTCTTGAACGACAGGGTCTTTGCGATCCGCGCGCCCTCAACACCGAGCGCCTTTGCGGCCAGATCAACGGTCGCGCTCGAGACTGTGAACTCCTGCACACGGTCTTCCATGCCAAACTGCCGGAAATATGCTCTTCCTGCTTCGATAGACATTTACCTCGCTCCTGTTCTCATATTGGAAAGTATCCAAAGCTCATCATAGCGCAGGCGACAGCTTTCGTCAAGCCGATTTTTTCCCTCCGGCACTTGCAGGATATCCGCAACTGGTGTATAATCAATTAGTTATAGTACGCAGTATCACATCCGGCTCAGCCGGATCATTTCAGATTGGAGTGACATCCATGACCAAACTTGCACCTTCCATCCTCTCGGCGGACTTTTGCACGCTCGGCAATGACATTGCACAGATCGAGACCGGCGGCGCGGACTACATCCACATCGACGTGATGGACGGCATTTTTGTGCCGAATATTTCGATCGGCATCCCGGTCGTGAAATCCGTGCGCAAGCATACGCAGATGTTTCTGGATGTACACCTTATGATCGATCGGCCGCACCGCTATGTGGGCGAATTTTGCGATGCCGGCGCGGATCTGGTCGTGTTTCATGTTGAGGCGGACGAGCCGCAGGATGTGTTTGCCGCGATCGAGGACGTGAAGGCGCACGGCAAGAAGGTCGGTCTCGCCATCAAACCGAAAACGCCGGAGAGCGTGCTCATTCCGTATCTGCCGCTGCTGGATCTGGCACTGGTCATGACGGTCGAGCCCGGCTTCGGTGGGCAGCGCTTTATGGCCGATCAGCTGCCGAAGATCGCAGCGCTGCATGAGCGTATTCTGCGGCATAACCCCGGCTGTGAGCTGGAGGTGGACGGCGGTATTGACCCGGAGACGGCTCCGCTTGTCAAGGCCGCGGGCGCCAATGTCTTGGTCGCCGGCAGCGCCGTGTTCCGCCAGAGTGATCGCGCGGCCGCCATCGCCGCCATCCGTAACGCTTGATTCAGGACGGTATAGTCATGTCTTTTTTTCCGAATGCACTTGAAAATCTCATCGATCGGTTCGCTGCGCTGCCCGGTGTCGGGCGCAAGAGCGCGCAGCGGCTGGCGTTTCACATCCTGTCCCTCCCGGAAGAGGAGGCGCTGAAGTTTGCAGCCGCCATTGTGGATGCCAAGAAGAACATCCACTGCTGCAGCATCTGCCAGAATCTCACGGATCAGGAGATGTGCAGCATTTGCGCGTCCCCGAAGCGCGACAAGAGCACCATCTGCGTCGTGGCGCAGCCGCGTGACGTGCTTTCGTTTGAGCGCAGCCGTGAATTCAACGGCGTGTATCATGTTCTCCACGGCGTTTTGTCACCGATGAATCATATCGGCCCGGATGACATCCGGATCCAAGAGCTCATCAAGCGTGTAGCGGATGGCGGGATCACGGAGGTCATTATGGCCACCAACCCCGACACGGAAGGCGAGGCGACCGCGATGTACATCGCGCGTCTGCTCAAGCCGTTTGACGTGAAGATCACACGTCTGGCTTACGGCATCCCGGTCGGATCCAATCTGGAATATGCGGACGATGCCACGCTCCTGCGAGCGCTGGCCGGCCGAATGGAAATGTAACAGGTTTGACGGCTCGGATCTCCGGGTATACTCTGGGTATCCGCCGCCGCGGCAACGCATTTCGTACATATTTTTCGAAATATCAACCTGCTTCCGGGGGAGTAGTCTGCCCGAAAGCGAACGTAAAGGAGTTACAAATGGCATCAAAATTGAAAATCATCCCGCTCGGCGGGCTTGGTGAGATCGGCAAGAACCTCACCATCTACGAGTATGGCAAGGATATGTTCCTTGTCGACTGCGGCATGGGCTTTCCGGATCAGGACCTCTACGGTGTGGATCTGGTCATCCCCGATATCAGCTATCTGAAGGCGAACAAAAACCGCATCCGCGGCATGGTCATCACCCACGGTCATGAGGACCACATCGGCGCGATCCCGTATGTGCTCAAGCAGCTCGATATGCCGATCTATGCGACCCCGCTGACGGCTGCGATCATCGAGCTCAAGCTCGAAGAGCACGACCTGCTGTACCACACGCAGATCTTCACGAAAAAACCGGGCGATAAGTTTAAGCTCGGTTGCTTTGAGATCGAATTCATCCACACGAACCACAGCATTGCCGATTCCGTTGCGCTGGCGATCAAGACACCGATCGGCACGGTCATCCACACGGGCGACTTCAAGATCGACCTCACGCCCATCCAGGGCGGCATGATCGACCTGCCGCGCCTCGGTCAGCTCGGAAACGAGGGCGTGCTCGCGCTGCTGTCAGACTCCACGAACGTGGAGCGCCCCGGCTACTGTGCATCGGAGGCGCGCGTGATCGACTGCTTTGACGAGCTGTTCAAGGACTGCAATAAGCGCATCATCGTCACGACCTTCGCGTCCAACGTTCACCGCCTGCAGCAGATCATCAATGTTGCGGCAAAGTATAAGCGCAAGGTCGGCATCACCGGCCGTAGCATGGAAAACGTCATGCGCGTGGCGACAGAGCTCGGCTATGTGGACATTCCCGACGGCGTCATGATGGACATGTCGCAGATCGGCAGCCTCCCGCGCAGTAAGACGGTTATTGTCTGTACCGGCAGCCAGGGCGAGCCGATGTCCGCACTGCACCGCATGGCATTTTCCGAGCACAAGCAGGTCACGATCGACGCCGGCGACCGCGTCATTATCTCCGCCTCGGCCATTCCGGGCAATGAGATTACGATCAGCCGCGTCATTGACGAGCTGTTCCAGAAGGGCGCAGAGGTCATCTATGACCGCAACACGCCGCTGCACGTCTCCGGCCACGCCTGTCAGGAAGAGCTGAAGATGATGCTCGCGCTGACGAAACCGCATTACTTCATCCCGGTGCACGGCGAATACCGTATGCTCTGCAAGCACGCCGAGATCGGCAAGCTCATGGGTGTTGAGCCGAAAAATGTGCTTGTGGCCAAAAACGGGGAAGTCATCGAGATCACCAAGCGCAGTATGCGCGCAACAAGCAGCGTTCCCGCGGGCGATGTGTACATCGACGGCACCGGCATCGGCGATGTCGGCAGTGCCGTGCTGCGCGATCGCCGCCACCTCGCCGAGGACGGCATCGTCATGGCGATCATCACGCTCTCGTCCGAAAACGGCAAGCCCGTCACAGACCCGGAGATCATCACGCGCGGCTTTGTATACGTCAAGGAGGCGGAGGCGCTCATGGGCGAGCTCAAGCGTGTCGTCAACGAGAGCCTTGCCAGCTGCGAGCGCCAGAAGCAGCACGACTGGGCGGCCATCAAAGGCCGCGTAAAGTCGAATATCAGCGGCTACCTGTATAAGACCACACGCCGCAGCCCCATGGTGCTGCCTGTGATCATCGAAGTCTGAGCGGAGGCACGGCATGAAGATCCAGATCTGGGGCAAATCCAAATGCTTCGACACGAAAAAGGCCGAGCGCTATTTTAAGGAGCGCCGCATCCCGTATCAGGCTATTGACCTGCTGCGCTACGGCATGAGCCGCGGCGAGCTGACGAGTGTGAAAAATGCCGTGGGGCTTGAGGCAATGCTTGACCCCAAGGCGGCGGATTATGCGCTCGTGCAGCATCTGGCCTATGAGCAGGACAAGATCGAGCGCCTGCTCGACGACCCGTCCCTGCTGCGCACGCCCATCGTCCGCAACGGCCGTCAGGCGACTGTCGGTTATTGTCCGGACGTGTGGAAGACGTGGGAATAAGATAAGATAAAAAATCACCCTCTGTCGATGGACAGAGGGTGATTTTGCTGCTGCAGCGTCAGCTGAAGTTCACGCTGCCGCCGTTGGTCGGGATCACGCCGACATAAGTCGTGCCGCGCGAAAGATTCAGTGCCGTGCCGTCCTCAAGCGTGTAGGTAAAGCAGCTGTTGATGTCGCTGCGCGCCCACTTGATCGGCACATATTTGCCGCCGGTCACGAAGTAGCCGGTGCCGCTGCCGATCAGATCGACAGCGAGGCGACCATAGCTGTCGACCGTCTTCATGTCAGCCGAGAGGATGAGCAAGTTGGAGAAGGGGACAGGCTCGCCGGTCGCACCGTCTTTATAGTCGCCCTTATACTGCACGGCCGTGTACTTGCCGGTATCGGCGTGGTACGTGAAGGACGTGCTCTTGGAGGTGTTGAACGTCACCTGTGCGGTGGCGGCGTCGGCAGTGCACTGCTGCACCGCGTTGTCCGCGAAGCTCAGGCCGGTCTTGTAGCTGCTGTTGTGCTCGGTGCGGAACTGATATTTCTCCACAAGCGACTGCACGTTTGCACCGTGGAAAAACAGCGTGTGCTCCGAGCCATGCTGCCCGCGGCTCTTATCGCGGTAGAACATGGAGCTGGTATTGCCGTCGCGCACACCGTCGAGGTGATCGGCGTTGTAGGTCTTGACATCGCTGTACGCCTGCTCACTGCCGCCGGCGTGGATGACGATGGCGTCATACGACAGGGCAACGCTCAGATAATACGGGCGCAGACTGCGGATGCTGCCGACAGACTCAATGTCGTACAGGTGGCTGAAAATCGCCATCATACGGGTGATGCCGCCCTCGGCCGGGATCTCATAGATCATGTCCGCCTTGCTGATGCCGACCTGCGGCTGGGCATAGACGATGTTGTTGATCATGACGGCGAACGGACGGGTGTTTTCCGGCTTTGCGCTCAGCTGCTCGCCGGTGAGCGGAGCATAATATGTCTCCGTTTTTGAGGGAGCACCGCTGACGGACGGTTTTTCGGATTTCGTGCCGCAGCCGGCGCAAACGAGCAGCGCTGCGGCAAGAAGACATGCAAGTATACGTTTCAAAACAGAGTCCTCCTGTTACGTTTGGTTCACATTTATGATACACGCCTTGCAGAGGATTGTCAAATCAACCGCAGCGTGCTACAATGAAAATAAGAAATTTTAATAACTGTCTGGAGATGACCTTTTATGTATGAAGAAGTACGCAGTGCAGCCCGTGCGGCTCTGCTCGAGTTGCTGGATGCAGCCGCGCTCAAACCCGGGCAGCAGGTCGTGATCGGCTGTTCCTCGAGTGAGATCATGGGGCAGAAGATCGGTAAGGGCTCTACGCCGGAGGCGGCAAAAGCCGTTGTCGACGAGATCCTGCCGATCCTGAACGAGCGCGGTCTCTACCTGGAGGCGCAGTGCTGCGAGCATCTCAACCGCGCCCTGATCATGGAGCGCGCAGCGGCTGAGAAATTCGGTTATGAGATCGTCTGCGTCCGCCCGCGCCCGAAAGCAGGCGGCTCGTTCGCAACGGCGGTCTACGAGGCGATGGAAGATCCGGTCGCGGTCGAATTCGTAAAGGCTGACGCCGGGCTCGACATTGGCAACACCATGATCGGTATGCACCTCAAGCACGTGGCTGTCCCGCTGCGCCTGTCGGTCAAGACGATCGGCGAGGCGGCGGTCAACGCGGCACGCACCAGACCAAAGCTCATCGGCGGCAGCCGTGCGGAATATCCGGACTGATCGTCCTTTGATCCTTAGCTGAAAAAGAGCATCCCCCGAATATCTCGGGGGATGCTCTTTTGTGCTGTTTTGCCGTGATTATGCGCCCTTGTGCATCAGCACGGTCAGAACCAGCGTCAGGACAACAAAGACGAGACCGAACCACTTGGTCGCCTTGGCGAGCTTGGCGTCGAGCGTCTTGGCTTTGCCCTTGGAAAGGAACGTTTCCGCACCGCCAGCAATGGCGCCGGACAGACCGGCGCTCTTGCCGGACTGCATCAGCACGATCACGGTCACGGCCAGACCGGACAGCAGCTGGATAATCGTCAGAATCAGTTCCAAAGTAGTCATGGTATTCATCCTTTCATGATAGGGGAAATCATCTATTATAACGGAGTTACTATATCACAACATCTGGTGGATTGCAAGAGGAGTTTTGCAAAATTCGCTTTTCTCGCTTAAAACCGGATAGGGAGGTCCAGCATCGTGCGGATCGCATCCATGTCATAGTTGGGGATTCGGATCTCATAATCGCCAAATTTCCCTTTCATGATCATCGCAAGCTCGTCGCGGTTCATGATCGTGCCGGTAAGTACATCCGCCATAGGAACGGCCGGACGGCGCAAAGAGATCTTGACAAAGGGATTTCCGTATTCAGAAATATATTTCAAAATGTTTTTCCAATATCATTTTTCCCCGTTCCATGCCAGAAGGCATACGCTCTCCACATGCGGTGTCTGCGGGAACATATCCACGGCCAGCGCCTGCGTGAGCGTGTAGCCACGCTGTGTGAGCAGCTTCACGTCGCGTGCGAGCGTGCCCGGGTCACAGGAGACATAGACGATGCGCGGCGGCTGCATGGATACCATCGCGTCAATGGCATCCGGCTGCATACCCTTGCGTGGGGGATCGACCACGATGCAGTCCGGACGGATACCGCGCTGCGCGAGCTCCACTGCGGCAGCACCGGCATCCGCGCAGAGAAACTCTACATTTTCCATGTCGTTTCGTTGCGCATTCCGGCGCGCATTCTCGATTGCCTCCGGCACGATCTCCGCGCCGATGACGTGCGCAGCCTTTCGTGCCAGACACAGACTGATCGTCCCTGCACCGCAGTACAGGTCGAGCACACGATCAGAGGGCGCATTGACGGCATACTCCACCGCGCGCTCATACAGCCGCTCTGCCTGTACGGGGTTGACCTGATAAAACGCCTGCGGCGAGAGCGTGAACGTCAGCCCACAGAGCTGGTCGGTCAGCTCTGGCACACCCCAGAGCGTATAAAAATCACCGGCGAGCACGACATTGCCCTTTTGCTTGTTGATATCGAGCACGATACCGGTCAGCTCCGGGCAATGCTCGCGCAGGTATGCAACAAGTTGCTCCGTCTGCGCGCCAAAGCCGCGCGCAGAGACGATGCAAAGCACGGCATCGGGCGTGTGCATGGCGCAGCGCGTGAACAGGTGGCGCACTGTGCCGCGCCCGGTCTGCTCATCATAGGGGGCGATGCCGCGCAGATTCATCCAGTCGCAGACCGCCTGCGCCGCTTTGTCCGCGAGCGGGAGCTGGAGCAGACACTGTTCGACCGGCGTGATATCGTGGCTGGATGCGCGGTAAAAGCCCTTGACCACGCGGCCGTCTTTCATGCCGACGGCGTAGATCGCCTTATTGCGATAGCAGAGCGGGTATTCCATGCCGATGATATCCTGCACCGGTGTCAAAACACCGCCGATGCGTGTAAGCGCATCGTTGACACGCGCACGCTTCATGCGCAGCTGCTCGCCGTAATCCATGTGCTGCAGGCTGCAGCCGCCGCAGGTGCGGTAGACAGGGCAGGGTGGCTCTGCGCGCGCAGCGGCAGGGGACAGGCACTGCTCCGCCTTGCCGTAAACGGCGGCCGACGTGACCTTGAGGATGCGCACCTGCCACGTCTCGCCGACAAGCGCGCCTTTCACAAACACGGCGCGCCCGGCGATGTGACACACACCGGCGCCTTCGGACGTGTACCCGGTGATCTCGGCGGTATGCAGTTGGTTTTTTGCAAGCTGCTCCATGGTTTTATTCCGTTTCCTGACCGGAGATGTGCATATACTCGTCATACGTGCAGCGGCGGTCAATGATGCCGTCGGGCGTGATCTCAATGATGCGGTTGGCGACCGTCTGCGTGAGCTGGTGGTCGTGGCTGGTAAAGATAATGTTATATGGGAAAGCATCCATGCCGTTATTGAGCGCCGCAATGCTTTCAAGGTCAAGGTGGTTCGTCGGCTGGTCAAAGACGAGGAAGTTTGCGCCCGAGAGCATCATCTTCGAGATCATGCAGCGCACCTTCTCGCCGCCGGAGAGGACCTTGACCTGCTTGTACACATCGTCGCCGGAAAAGAGCATCCGGCCGAGGAACGTGCGCAGGTAGCTCTCGCGCTTATCCGCGGAGAACTGGCGCATCCAGTCAATGAGATCATAGTCACAGTCTTCAAAATAGCTGTTGTGATCCTTGGGGAAGTAAGCCTGCGTGGTTGAAACGCCCCACTTGACCGTGCCCTCATCCGGTTCTTCGTCGCCCATGAGGATCTTAAAGAGCATCGTCACGGCAAGCTCGTTCTTGCCGAGAATGGCGATCTTGTCCTCCTTGCCGACGATGAAGCTCACATGGTTGAGCAGCTTTTCACCGTCGACCGTCTTGCTGATATCCGTCACGAACAGGCGATCCTTGCCCGGCTCTCGCTCAGCCTTGAAGCCGACCCACGGATAGCGGCGGCTGGAGGCGGGCATATCCTCGACGGCGATCTTCTCGAGCAGCTTGCGGCGGGACGTCGCCTGACGGGACTTTGACTTGTTGGCGGAGAACCGTGCAATGAACGCCTGCAGCTCCTGGATCTTCTGCTCAGCGCGCTTGTTCTGATCCTTGACGAGCTTTTGCATCAGCTGGCTCGACTCGTACCAGAAGTCATAGTTGCCGACATACATTTTGATCTTGCCGTAGTCGATATCGACGATGTGCGTGCAGACGTTATTGAGGAAGTAACGGTCATGCGACACGACGAGCACGGTGCCGTCGTAATCCATCAGGAAATCCTCCAGCCAGACGACGCTCGCAAGGTCGAGGTTGTTCGTCGGCTCATCGAGCAGGATGATGTCCGGGTGACCGAAGAGCGCCTGCGCAAGCAGGACCTTCACCTTCAGGCGCGGATCCATGTCGGACATCATGGTCTCATGAAACTCCGGCGAGACGCCCAGTCCCTGCAGGATGCGCGAGGCGTCAGACTCTGCCTCCCAGCCGCCGAGATCCGCAAATTCCTCCTCAAGCTCGGAAGCGCGGATGCCGTCCTCGTCCGTCATCTCGTCCTTGGCGTAGATGGCGTCCTTTTCCTTGCCGCAGTCATACAGGCGCTGATTGCCCATGATCACCGTATCCATGACGGTGTAGGCGTCATACATCGTCTGATCCTGCTTGAGCACGGACATTCGCGCCTTGGGATCGATATGCACGCCGCCGGAGCTCGGCTCGAGCTGACCGGAGAGGATCTTCAGGAATGTGGATTTTCCGGCGCCGTTTGCGCCGATGATGCCGTAGCAGTTGCCTGGGGTGAACTGCAGGTTTACCTTGGAAAACAGCGGTGCGCCGCTGTACTGCAGCGAGAGGTCATCAACAGTGATCATTTGGGAAACTCCTTCGTTACGTTCGAAATATAGATAATAAATCAGTATAGCATACTTTGGACTGTTTGAACAGCAGATTTACACACGAACAGAGCCGGCGATGATCACCGGCTCTGCTGATCGTTATTTTGCAAGCACTTTTTTCAGCCGTGCATAGCGGGGGAGACCGTTTTCCAAGGGGATCTCAGGCACACCCTGAATGAGCGGCAGGGCATAGTCAATAAAGTCCTGCGTGACGTTGTTGCCCTCCGGGACGATCCATTCGACCGGCACTTTCTTCTCATAGTTTGCGACGTCGGCCAGCGGGATGAGCTCCATGCGGCAGGTATACTTGCCGTCAACCATTTCGCGCACAAAGGCGACCATCTTGCCGGTCTCGCCGGAGAGCACCGCCTCGACAGCCATCTTACCAGCGGCAAACGCTTCGTTGATATCGGTCTGAGAGGCGAGATGCGCGCCCGCGCGCTGCAGCAGCGAAAGCTCGATGCCGCGGACCTTTGCGTGCTCGCGCTCTTTGAGCGCCTGCGCCAGACGTGCAGCCAGACCGCCGAGCTGCGCATGGCCGAAGCCGTCCGTCGTGGAAGCCTTCGCCTCGGACACGAACGAGCCATCGGCATAGTGGATGCCCTCGGAGACGGCGATGAGGACGCTGTTTTTCTGCTCATAGACACGGTGCACGTCGGCAAAGAACTGCTCCATGTCAAAGTCCACCTCCGGCAGGTAGACCAGATCGGGACCGGCGCCGCAGTACGTCGCCAGCGCGGCGCTGCCCGCGAGCCAGCCTGCATGACGACCCATGATCTCAATGACCGTGATCGTGCCGTTATCATATACGCGGCAGTCCTTGGAGACCTCCATGCACGAGGTCGCTATGTACTTGGCGGCGCTGGCATAGCCGGGGCAGTGGTCAGTACCGAAGAGATCGTTGTCGATCGTCTTGGGCACGCCCATCACGCGGCATTCCCAATCGTGCGCCTGCATATAGCGGCTGATCTTATTGCAGGTGTCCATGGAGTCATTGCCGCCGTTATAGAAGAAGTAGCGCACATCGTATTTGCGGAAGATCTCCAGAATGCGCCGATAATCCGTATCGTCCACTTCCGGGTCGGCCATCTTGTAACGGCAGGAACCCAGCTCAGACGACGGCGTGTGCAGCAGCAGGCGGAGCTCATCCGGATCCTCCTGACGGATATCATACAGACGGTCGTCCAGAACACCGCGGATACCGTGCGCCGCGCCGTAGACATTGGTGATGGCATCCGATTCCAATGCAGTCTTGAGCACGCCGTAAGCGCTGGCGTTGATGACAGCAGTCGGTCCTCCGGACTGTCCAAAGATACACGCACCTTTCAATACACCGGACATAGCTTACCTCCACAAATTCACAAAATTGATTGATTTTCAGGGAACATTGAATTCTTCTATTGCTATTATCTCAAAACATGTGTAAAATGAATTGAACCCCTTATCGGAGATATTCATTCTATCACCGTTTCTTATATTATATGAAAGTGAGTTGACTTGTCAATGTCGATTGTTACTTCTCAGGAAATGTTTGCAAAAGCGTATGCCGGCGGTTATGCCATCGGTGCGTTCAATGTGAACAACATGGAGATCATCCAGGGCATCACCGAGGCTGCAAAGGAATGCAACGCTCCGGTGATCCTGCAGGTGTCCTCCGGCGCACGCAAGTACGCAAACCGCACGTATCTGGTCAAGCTCGTGGAGGCCGCCGTGATCGAGACCGGTCTGCCGATCTGCCTGCACCTGGATCATGGTGATTCGTTCGAGCTGTGCAAGTCCTGCGTGGACGACGGTTTTTCGTCCGTCATGATCGATGCCTCATCCAAGCCGTTTGAGGAGAACGTCGCACTGACGCGTCAGGTCGTGGAATATGCGCACGCGCACGGTGCCGTCGTCGAGGCAGAGCTCGGCACACTTGCCGGCATCGAGGACGATGTGAAGGTCAAGGCTGAGGATTCGTCCTATACGCGCCCCGAGGATGTGCAGGAATTCGTTGAGCGCACCGGCTGCGATTCGCTGGCCATCGCCATCGGCACGAGCCACGGTGCTTATAAGTTCAAGCCCGGCACAAAGCCGCAGCTGCGCTTTGACATTCTGGAGGAAGTCTCCGAGCGTCTGCCGGGATTCCCGATCGTGCTGCACGGATCGTCCTCCGTGCCGCAGGAATATGTGCAGATGATCAACGAATTCGGCGGCAATATGCCCGGCGCGATCGGTGTGCCGGAGGATCAGCTGCGTCATGCCGCGCGCCTGTCCGTGTGCAAGATCAATATTGACTCCGACCTGCGTCTGGCTATGACCGGTACGGTGCGTAAGTATCTTGCCGAGCATCCGTCGGAATTTGACCCCAGAAAGTATCTTGGCCCCGCGCGCGAGAACATCAAGCAGCTCGTCAAGCATAAGATCATCGATGTGCTCGGCTGCGACGGAAAAGCCTGAGCTGTTCACGCATCGCATTCGCTCCGTCTAAATAGGGGGGATACCCATGAATTTTCAGGAACTTCTGACGCGCCTGTCCGCAAGCTGCTTTGCTGCGGATCGGCCGGACTATGATTGGAAAACGCTGCGCCTGTTTCCGGAAACGGGGCTGAGCCTTGTGCTGATCGCACGGCTCTTTGCTGCGCTCGTCCTGTGCGTCGTCGGCGCGCTTTTACACAGCACGGCGCTGCGCTATGTGCTTTTGATCTTGTCCGTGCTCATCTCCGGCTATGACTATCTCGCCGCTGCGCTCTCGTGCATCCTTGCGCGGCAAGTATTTCGGCCGGCAGTGCTCATCACCGTGTGCGTGATCGGCATGTTGGCGGTCGCCCAGCCGGTGGATGCCGCCGCTTTCCTGCTTGTGTACCGACTTGTGACGATCCTGATCGCAGTCGTGACGCAGCACGCACAGAAGACGCTGAAGGATGCTGTCGGCGGGGAGATCCACTCGGTCGCTGAATTTTCTGCGCCGAAATGGATCGGCTATCTTGCGCCGGCCGGACTTTGCGTTGCAGTCTTGGTCGCAGTGCTCGAGAGCGTGCTTAAGGTGGCGTCTGTTTCCCAGGCGATCCACGCCGCGATGATCGTGTTGTTTCTGTCTACGCCGTGTGCGCTGCTCATTTCCGTGCCGCTCGTGTGGTACAGCGCCGTCAATGGCGCATATCGCTGCAATGTCCTGTTTCGCAGCTGCCGCAGTATGCGCGCGCTCAACGCCGTGCGCGCAGTCGCGGTCGACGAAGGGGAGGGGGACAATCGGCTCCCGAAGATCGTCAGCGTGAAGTCGGATCAGCTGACGCCGGATGCGCTGCTGCAGCTGGCCGCCAACGCCGAATCCTGCTCCAACAGCCGCACGGCGCGCGCCATCTGCGCCGCCTACACCGGTCCGATCCGCAGTGAGTACCTCTCCAATGCGGTGGACATTCCCGAGAGCGGGGTGGAAGTGTATATTGAATCGACACGTGTCTGTGTCGGTACGCGTGAATTAATGATCCTCAAGGGGGTGGATATCCCCGATGAAGATCTGACGGACGGGTATGTGGTCTACGTATCCGTCGGCGAACAGTATGCCGGCAAGATCCTGCTGCAGGAGGTCGTGCAGTCGGACGTCAAGCCCGCGCTTAAAGAGCTGCGCGCGCTCGGTGTGCACACGATCACGCTCTTCAGCAACGCCTGCAATGACTCCGTGTCCGAAAACGCGAAGGCGCTTCAGGCGGATCATCTCTACTGCAAATGCAGCAGCGAAGAAAAAGAGCAGCTTCTCTCACAGCAAGTGGAAGAGCTGGACGACGGGGAACTGCTGCTTTACTATGACCGTCGCTGCACGGCGCATCCTGAGCATTCGGGCGCTGATCTGGATGTTTGTGTCATTCCGGAGGAGAGCGAGGAGCGGTTTGATGCCGATGTCCTGCTCACGAGCCAAGACCCGTACCTGCTGCCGGAGGCGATTGAGACTGCCGGCTGGGTTGAGGGCATTTGCCGTGAGCATCTGGTGATCGGCGCTGCCGTAAAGATGCTGCTTCTGGTGATGGCGGAGCTCGGTTATTGCACACTTTGGTTTGCCGCCGTTTTAGACGGTGCAGCCGCGCTCGGCACGCTGCTGATGGCGATCCGCGCATTCGGTTTTGACAAGCAGCACCACCGTGTACGAGACTATTTGCCGAAGATCAAATCAGAATAAAACGCAAAATCTCCGATCCCACGCTCAGGGATCGGAGATTTTTTCTGCCAAATTCTCGTCTGGGGAGAATTCTCCAAGCGGATTTGCCGCAGCCGCCGTGCGCAGCTGGTCGTTATCCACGTGGGTATAGATCTGCGTCGTGTTCAGATGTTCATGCCCGAGCACCTCCTGCAGCGTGCGCACGTCAACGCCGTTTTGCAGCATGAGTGTTGCTGCCGTGTGCCGCAGTTTGTGCGTTGAATACTGGCTGGCATCCAGCCCCGCACGCGTCAGGTTTTTCTTGACCATGACCTGCACAGAGTCGCAGCTGATACGCGTGCGCCGGTTGGAGAGAAACATTGCCGTCGTGCGCGGCGGCGCGATTTCTTTGCGGACTGCGAGATAGCGGTCGAGCGCCTCACGGCAGGCATCATTGAGATAGACCACGCGCTCCTTGCTGCCTTTGCCGAGGATGCGCAGGCTGTCGCTGTGATCATCCTGCAGATTTAGACCAACAAGCTCGGAGATACGCAATCCACAGTTGAGAAAAATACATAGGATACAATAATCGCGTTCCTTGTTTTTCCCATCCACCGCAGACAGCAGCCGTTTGCTTTCTTCGAGTGTGAGATAGTGGGGGAGCGTCTTTGGAATCTTTGGGGAGTCGAGATCCTGCACGGGGTTTTCCTCCAGCAGCTTTGCTTTCATCGTCAGATATTTGAAAAAGCTGCGGATCGCCGCGATTTTTCGTGCGCGGGAATTTGCGCTCAGACCGTATTCCGGTTCGTGCGCGTTAGACTGCTTGATGCGGTCGCGCGACAGATAGGCAAGGAAATTGTAAACCTCGGTAAGTGTCACAGCGCGCAGAAACGCCACGTCAATATCGTGGATCGAGATTTCATCCAGCTCCGCAGTGCGCGACACAAGTCCGCGTTCCAGCTTCAAAAACCGCAGAAACATCCGCAGGTCAAGATAATACTGATCAACGGTTGCCTTAGAGTGACCGCAGATCGTTTCATGATAAGTCAAAAAGTCGCGCAGCACCTGCGGCGCATCCGTATAGTCCATGTCCGACACCTCGATTTCTGATATGAGCATACCAGAAGCGCAGGGCAGTGTCTATTGACGAAATCCACAAACAATTCGGCAAAATAAAAATTTTGCCGAATTTAGAGGAGGGGAAAACCGCCGAAAAGCCCGTTTCAGACTTTCCGGCGGTTTTTTGACAGTCTGGTTGCGCAAGTGACCGTTTTGTGATCGTGAATGCGCTTTGCGTGCTCACACGCTTATGCTGTATTCGTTTCACCGCTTCACGTGCCGAACACGGCCTTGAGCGCTTCGCGGATGTTCTTGACCGGGATCGTCTCCAAACCGTTTTGCTTTTGTACATCGTCGCGCACGTGCGCCGGAATGATGCAGCGCCGGAATCCCAGCCGTGCGATCTCTGACAGGCGCTGATTCAAATGACTCACCGAGCGGATCTCTCCGGACAGACCGATTTCACCGACGGCGGCCAAATCACTGCCGACCGGCAGATCCTTATAGCTCGACGCGATCGCAAGAATCACCGCCAGATCTGTGGCCGGCTCGTCCAAGCGCAGACCGCCGACAACGTTGATATATGCATCGCAGCTTGACAGCGAAAATCCCGCGCGCTTTTCCAGCACGGCCAGCAGCAGCATCGCGCGGTTGTAGTCGATGCCGTTGGCGTTGCGCCGCGCGCCGCTATAGCCAGATGGCGTGATCAGCGCCTGCACCTCAGCAAGCACCGTGCGCGAGCCCTCCATGACGCCGACAACACACGTGCCCGGTGTGTTGCTCGGACGCCCGGACAGTAACATTTCAGACGGATTTGTCACCTCTCGGAGACCGAAATCTTCCATTTCAAAGACACCAATCTCGTTCGTTGACCCAAATCTGTTTTTGGCTGCGCGCAGGATACGATATGCCGTGCTCTGGTCGCCCTCAAAATACAGCACGCAGTCGACCATGTGCTCGAGCACCTTCGGCCCTGCGATGCTGCCTTCCTTGTTGATGTGACCGACCACGAACGCCGTATAGCCGCTGTCCTTGGCCGAACGCATGATGCGCATCGTGCACTCGCGCACCTGGCTGATGCTGCCGGGCGTTGATGCCGTTTCCGCGTCGTACATGGTCTGAATGGAGTCAACGATCAGAACTGTCGGCTGCAGATCGTCGATCGTGGTCAAAACCGTGTTCAAGTCGGTCTCGGCTAACACATAAATGTTCCCGTGATCGACGCCGAGGCGCTGCGCGCGCATTTTCAGCTGTCGCTGGCTTTCCTCACCGGAGACATAGAGAATCGTCTCGTGCTCGCTGATACGGCCGCAAAGCTGCAGCAGCAGCGTGGATTTGCCGATGCCGGGCGCACCGCCGACCAGCACCAGCGACCCACGCACGGCGCCGCCGCCGAGCACACGGTCAAATTCGCCGATGCCTGTAGAAAACCGCAGTTCCTCCTCGGCATCCAGTTCCGAGATCAACTTGGGCTGCGCGATGCGCTTGACGCGTGTGCCGAGCGCCGCCTTGGGCTCTTTCGGTGCTTCCACGAGGGTGTTCCACGCGCCGCACGCCGGGCACTGCCCCATCCATTTTGCCGTCTCATTGCCGCATTCCGAGCAATAAAAGACGGTTTTTGCACTTGATTTTGCTTTCATGTGATCATTCCTGTTTGCGGCAGAGACTGCCGGTATTGTAAGTAAGACGCGATGATAACGGTCGCAAGCTTTGCCTGATAATCAGCGTCCTTGAGCTTTGCACATTCCGAAGCATTGGACAGAAAACCGCACTCGACCAAAACAGCCGGGCACTGCACCGCGTGCATGAGATAGATCTTCTCTGAGATCGGCGCTGCAACGCGCCGGTTTTGTGGGTCAAGATACGTGACCAGATTGTCATGCATTCGCATCCCAAGCGCGTCGCTGCCGGCGCTCGCCGCGTACAGCACCTGCGCCCCGGACGGCTTTCTGTCCGGATAGCAGTTCTGATGGATGCTGATGAGCACAGCGTTGTCCATCTCACGCACCAACTCGGCGCGTTGATGCTGGTCGGCTTTTTTTCGCTGCGCGATCGTGACCGCGTCATCCGGGTATGTGATCTGCGCGCTCTCACGCGTCATGACGACCCTGACGCCCGTTAGCTCTGCGATGGCGCGTGCACGCAGCGCGATCTGCAGATTGATGTCCGCCTCTACCGTCCCGTCCGGTGCCACTGCCCCACCGTCTTCCCCGCCATGACCGGCGTCAAGGATCAGAACCTGTGTTTGCTCGTGCCAGTTTGCGGCTGCTTCTGCCTGTCGGAGCTGCCAGTCAGCTGCAAACCAGCCGCCAAACACCACGACCGCAGCCAGCAGCCCGACAAGTATCCGATGATACAGCGATTTCGTCACAGCGCTCCCTCCCTCCTGACAGAATATGCAGCGAGGACGGGCGTTTATGACACGCTCTCAGAATACCATTTTGCGCCCCTTGCGTCAACCGGCGCACAAGAAAAGAGACGCACGGTGACCCGTGCGTCTCACAAATCGGTTTTACTGAAGCTGGTTCAAAAATGCTTCCAGACGATCCATGCCAGTCTCGATGTTTTCCGTCGAGATCGCATAGCTCAGGCGCACAAAATTCGGCACGCCAAAGCCGATGCCGGGCACGACCGCGACCAGAGACTTCTCCAGCAGCAGCTTTGCAAAATCATCGCCGTTGTGGATGGTCTGACCGTCGATTTGCTTGCCGATGGTCTTTTCGAGGTTCACCATGACATAGAAAGCGCCGCTCGGTTTCAGGCAGCTCACGTAGGGCATCGCATTGATGCGGCTGACGATCAGATCACGGCGCTGCTCGAACACCTGCCGCATCTGCTCCACCTCATCCTGCGGGCCGGTGAGCGCCTCAATGGCCGCGCACTGGCACATTGTGCCCGGTGCACCGGTCGAATGGCTGAGGTAATTGGCCATGGCCTTTGCGATCGGCGCTGCACACAATGCATAGCCAATGCGCCAGCCGGTCATGGCATAGGTCTTGGAGACGCCGTTGATGAGGATGGTGTGCTCCTTGATCTCCTCACCGAGTGCTGCAACACTGGTAAATGCAGCACCGTCATAGATGAGCTTATCGTAAATCTCGTCCGAGATGATGTACAGATCGTGCTTGACGCAGACGTCCGCGACTGCCTTGAGCGCTTCTTTCGAATAGACAGCACCGGTCGGATTCGAGGGGTTGTTGAGGATGATGGCCTTGGTCTTGTCCGTGATGGCAGCCTCGAGCTGCTCCGGCGCGAGCTGGAAGCCCTGCTCCTCGCTGACGTCAAAAACGACCGGTACGCCGCCAAACAGACGTACCATTTCATAGTAGCTCACCCAGTACGGGGACGGCACGATCACTTCATCGCCCGGGTCGACCAGCGCAGCCAGCGCGATATAGACCATGTGCTTTGCACCGCTGGCAACGACCGCCTGCGTCGGCTCATACTCCAGACCGTAATCTGCCTTCACGCGGTCGCAGATCGCCTGACGCAGCTCGATCATACCGGCTGCAGGCGTATATCTCGTTTTTCCGTCGCAGATCGCACGCACACCCGCATAGCTGATGCGGTCAGGTGTGGCAAAATCGGGCTCACCGGCGCCAAAGCCGATGACATCCTTCCCTTCTGCTTTCATCTTCTTCGCCAGCGCGCTGACAGCCAGCGTCGCGGACGGGCTCACTCCTGCGGCAATTTTGGACAGTGGCTTCATAGACATACCTCGTTTTCATAAATTCATGTCCGTAGTTTACCACAACATTGTGAAGAAAACAACGCAAACCTTACACAAAACACCAGCGTGAATCTACGTCATTTTTGCCGGATTGAGAAAAAATCTACTGCACCGTCCGCCGATATACACAAAGCCGCAGCGTGATGCAGCAGGCAACAATGATGATTTATGGTTGTGTGCTGACGGTTGTACGCATCATAGTGACCACTTATCCATTTCCCTGCGGGCGGTGCTGATGCACCGCCCGCTTACTGAATCACCTATTTTCAGGGCTACATGGCGGGACTTTTCGCTTTTTTGTCACTCGATAAGGGATCTTAACACCGCATCGACCATGATAAAAATTTTCTGCAGTATAGTCACCCAGACATCCGTCTTTCACCGGAAAGACGCAGCGTTGATGCTCGTGAAACCATTCTCCTGCATACTCCATCTCCCTGTACCAATTATCTATAACCTGATCCGGCAGGTAGCGGAACGTCTCTCGGGTCATATAGAAAACCTGATCTGCCTTCGGCGTGAGAAAATAGCATTCGTATATCTGAATTCTTCCATTTACGTCATACCGGCAAATGTTTACTGCACTTGCATTGTTAGCATTATCTATCTCCACACCCAACGTCACTCCTGTATCGTACAAGATATACTCCTTTGAGCAGTGCATGTGCTCAACAACAATAAGCCGTTCTGCCGCATCAAAGCCGTATATGTGTGATAGTCTTTCCTCCGGCGGCCGCTTCTTGCAAAGGCGGCCACGTTTTGTGTTGCCGAGCCAGAGATCTTCCGTCAAGCTTGGACAATAGTAGCCACGATGCATCGTGCCGCCTGCGCAATACTGCTGATAAACGACCTGAGATTTCTGTTTCTGCAATTCAGCTGCCGCGTCGATCTCTTTTGCCAGCAGCGCCTGCATATAATCGCGAATGGAGTCCATTCATTTCCTCCTTTCTTAAAATTTAGGGGTAATTCCATCCAATACAATGAGGTCGAGCCGTCGTTGTAGATCATGGCGAACGGCTGGCTGCCGTCGTCGTAGACAAGCTCGAGAGGCTTCCATGATCACAGTTTACCATTGCATCAGCACAAATTCAAGAATCATCATGATTCCTGATTTCAAGACACAAATCCTGAAATCAAGGACAGGGACAACATAAACAGGCATCCGGCGTTTTGCCGGATGCCTGTTAACGATTTGCTATTCTCAAAAAAGCGTCTGCAAGCCGGTTCCCGGACACCAGACAGAGCTCCTGTCACAAAATAATACAGATCAGCGTTCCGCTGCCCTCATTGACCACGCGCTGCAAAGTTTCCTGGAGCTTTCCGACCGCTTTCGTCGGCAGGCAGCTGAGCTTTTCCTCCACGCCCTCCTGTGCGATCGTGTAGATCGGCTTGCCGAAAATATTGGACTGCCAAAGCTGCTCGACATCGCCGTCAAACCCTTGCAGCAGGAAGCCGAGGATCTCGCTCGAGGCGTTTTCTCCGCCGATCTCCGGCGAGATCTCTGTCTCGATATTGGTCTGGAACATATGGATGGCCTTTGCGCTGGCTTTGAGCCGGACGCCGTATCGGCCGCCCTTGCGTACGATCTCCGGCTCTGCGAGCTGCAAGTCACCGGGTGCGGGCGCAACGACACCGTAGCCCTTAGTGCGCACGTCGTTGAGTGCGCTGCGGATATGCTGATAGTCGGCCTGAATGCGCCCCATGTCCGCAAGGAAGGAGATAAGCTCTCCGTCGCTGTGCAGCGCAACGCCTGCCTGCTCACTGATCACATCATAGTAGAGCGCGCGCGGAAACGCGAGCACGTAGCAGACCGAACCGGTGTCCACGCCGATGCGCTCCACATCCGCCGACTCCAGCAGCGGGTCTTCCGAGAGCACTTGCGCCGTGCGGCGCGCCTGGCGCAGGCAGCGCAGCGACGGCATCTGCTCACGCAGCCGCGCATAAAGCTGCTGCTTGACCGCATTGTCCGGCGGCAGGACATCCATCCACTCCGGCATACGAAAACAGGCTTCCGCGACAGGAAATTCATACAGGATCGTGCGCAGGATCTCCAGAACGTCCTGCTCTGTAAGCGTCTGACAGTTGACCGGTAGACAGGCGGCGTCATATTGCGCGCTCAGGTCGGCAGCCAGCGATTGCGCACGTTCTCCCGCAGGGTCTGCCGTGTTGAGCAGGACAAGAAACGGCTTTCCGATATCACGAAGCTCTGCGACAACACGCGCCTCTGCCGGTGCATAATCCTCCCGTGCAAGCTCGGTCACGCTGCCATCGGTCGTGACGACGATGCCGATCGTCGAGTGGTCACGGATCACCTTCCGTGTCCCCTCCTCCGCCGCAACGCGCATGGGGACTTCGTGATCGTACCACGGGGTCGTGACGAGGCGCTCTTCCCCGTCTTCATACTGACCGTTGACTCCGGGGATCATGTAGCCGACGCTGTCGATCAGGCGCACAGAGGCGTGCACGGAGGCATCCAGCTCGATGGCAACGGCATCCTCCGGGACAAACTTCGGCTCCGCAGTCATGATCGTCCGGCCGGAGCCACTCTGCGGCAGCTCATCGCGTGCGCGCTCGCGCACATAATCATCGGTGATGTTCGGCAGCACAAGCGTCTCCATGAACCGTTTGATAAAGGTCGACTTCCCGGTGCGAACCGGGCCGACAACGCCGATGTAAATATTCCCGCCGGTGCGGGCGGCAATGTCTGCGTAAATTGAAGAAGTGTCCATTTTGTCGTCCTCTCCTCATCAGTCTTACAAAACTGTATGAGCCCTTGGACGAGAATATGCCGCCGGGACAGTTCCGGCGGCATAGATCACGGACAATATGTCTGCGCGGTCTGCGCGTGTACCCGGCTGACAGCGAAAGCAAGCGCCGGAAACTGCGCCCGCAGCTTTTCATAGAGGACCGGGATGATCACGTTTTCAGTGCAGAAGTGGTCGGCGTCGATCAGATTGATGCCGAGCTCCTTCGCTGCGAGAAACCGGTCGTACTTCACGTCCGCAGTCACGAACGTGTCGCACCCCTTTTGTGCAGCAAGCTCCAGCATACTGCCGCCGGAGCCGCCGCAGACCGCAAGTATCCCCACCGGGCGTCCGCCGTCGACATAGCGCAGGCCGTTGGCGTGCAGCCGGTCAGCGACATAGGGCAGAAAATCCGACAGCGCCATGGGTTCCGGCAGCCGGCCGACGCGGCCGCAGGTCAGCATACCGCCGTCAGCATCTGTGCCGGATGGCTCGAGACCGCCCGTGACCTCTGCACCCAGCGCCGCCATGAGCGCATCGTTGACACCGCCGTCGGCAATGTCCAGATTCGTGTGCATACAGACGGCTGCAATGCCGTGCCGCGCGAGCGCAAGCACCTTCCGGCCGGTGAGATCGTCAGACGTCGCATGGCGCAGCGGCGTGAAGATGAGCGGGTGGTGTGAAACGATGAGCTGTGCGTGCAGCGCAGCCGCCTCCGCGATCACTTCATTTGTAATGTCCAATGCCAGCAGCACGCGCTCGACCGCAGCACTGCCGTCACCGACCAGAAAACCGGCGTTATCAAAATCCATCTGATACCGCACCGGCGCGAGGTCATTGAGAAAAGCATAGATATCGTTTACGGTTGCCATGACTTTACCTCCTTCAGACAGGTCTGCAGTTCGTTTAGCCGCGCATCAAGCGCTGCAAGCGCCGCTTCCGGCGTCTGCTTTGCGTGCGCCATACCTGCGCGAGCGCGCGTTTGCCGCCGGATCTCATCGGTCAGGTATTCGGGCAGCAGCGGATCTGCGCGGCGGAGCAGCAGCTGCTCCACCGTGCACGGCCGCTCGCTCGACCGCCCAAGCACACGCAGCGCAAGATAGCGCTTGCCGGAGTCACGGCAGAGCGCTGCATCTTCGATCGTGAAGCCACTGCGCCAGAGCCAGTCAACAAGCTCCGCGACCTTGCTCTGCGGCTGCAAAATGAGCCGACGCCCCTCCTGCAGCCACGGTGCTGCCGCCATGATCGCGCAGATCGTCTCACCGCCCATGCCGGCGATGGTGATGACGTCCGCATCTTGGGCATCCGGAAACTGCAGGCCATCCGCCAGCGCGAAGCGAAAGCGTTCGGTCAGGTCATATGCGTCAGCGGACTGGCGCGCATTTGCGAGCGGTCCTGCGTGAATGTCCGCCGCAATCGCCGCTTCGGCGATGCCGTTTTGCAGCAGCCAGACCGGAAGATATCCGTGATCCGTGCCGATATCCGCGACACAGGCGCACGGCGGCACGAAGTCCGCGACCATCTGAAGCCGCGGTGACAGGCGAATGTGATCCATAAAGCTCTCCATAGAAACACCAAAAGCCGGCGTGATGCCGGCTTTTGATCCTTGTCTGTATCTTACAGGCTCTCCAGATAGGTGCGCAGCTGCTCGAGGAAGGCGTCGGGATCGACGTCGTGCGCAAGGCAGGCCTGCTCAAGCGTCTCGCCGCTGGCCATGGCGCAGCCGAGGCAGTGCATGCCGATGTTCTGGAACACGGGCATTGCTTCCGGAGCATTGGTCAGGATCTCCGAAATCATCGTATCTCTGGAAATTTCAAACATAATTCTTTACCTCCGGTAAATTGCTTGTGAGAAAATGATTGGGTCGCACAAAGCGCCCCAATCATTTTAACCAGTTTATCTGCTGATTAGTGCTGCTCTCTCATCTTCGCGAAGCACTCGCTGCAGTAGACAGGACGGTCAGACTTCGGCTCAAACGGAACTCTGGCCTCGCCGCCGCAGGCAGCGCAGGTAGCCGTGAAGAACTCGCGGGGACCGCGGGCAGCATTCTTACGAGCGTCGCGGCAGGCTTTGCAGCGCTGGGGCTCATTCTGGAAACCCTTCTCCGCGTAAAACTCCTGCTCACCTGCGGTGAAAATGAAATCCGCGCCGCACTCTTTGCACTTCAACGTTTTGTCTTCGAACATGATAAATCCTCTCTTTTGAAAAACTTGCCTATCGGCTATATTGCGCTCAGCTCTTGCTGAAGTCGCTGAAATTGGGGAGCCGCGCCAGTTTGCGGCGGATCCGCTGTACGGCATTGTCGATGGATTTTTCGGGTTTGCCGGTCTCAGCCGCCATTTCTGCATACGACAGACCGGACAAATACAACCGAAGCACCCGCGCCTCAAACGCGGACAAATACCGGGTAAAAGCGGATAAAAGCTCTTGTTCACTCTCTCTGGCCAGAACCTGCTCCTCAGTAACACGACAATTTGCTCCCGGATAGGTGGACGCCTGGGTCTGTGATTCTTCTGAGAGGATGCTGTCTAGGGAAATGCCGCTGTTGAGCGGAGAATGCTTCTGCCTTGAAGCGGACTTGATGGCACTGTAGATGCGGTTGCTGATGCAGACCTCCGCATATGCTTTGAAGGGGACGTTGGACGCCGGGTCATACTGGCGGATCGCCGAGAGCAGACCGAGCATTCCCTCCTGGATGAGATCCTCACTGTCGCCGCCCACAAGAAAAAGCGGACGCGCGCAGATACGCACCAGACGGCTGTAGCGCTCAGCGAGCGCTTCCTCCGCGGCGGCATCTCCGGCAGTCACCCGGGACAGCAGCTCTGCATCTGACAGTTGGGAAGTATCCATCATGATCTTTCAAGCTCCAATACCACAAAACAAATTATATCTAAAATCCTTGAAAAGTCAATAGACTTTTGTACAAAATGCACGTTTGCGGCAACATTCTGCGTTTTTTAGAGTTCTATCTCCTGCTGACCGATATATTCCAGCCCGAGATGCTCATAGGCGCGGCGCGTGACGCAGCGTCCGCGCGGCGTGCGCGTCAAAAAGCCTTGCTGCAGCAGATACGGCTCATACACATCCTCGAGCGTGACGGCTTCCTCGCCGATCGTCGCAGCCAGTGTCTCAAGCCCAACAGGGCCGCCGTGATAAAACTCAATGATGCTGCGCAGCATCCGCCGGTCGGTCGCATCGAGGCCCATAGCGTCCACTTCCAGACGCAGGAGCGCATCGTTTGCCACCTCTTTCGTGATCACGCCGTCCGCGCGTACCTGCGCATAATCGCGCACGCGTTTGAGCAGGCGGTTTGCGATACGCGGTGTGCCGCGCGAGCGCGAGGCGATCTCGTACGCACCGGCGCTGTTGATCTCCACATTCAGGATGCCGGCGCTGCGCTCAACGATCTTTTGCAGCTCTTCGGGGCTATACAGCTCCAGCCGGAGATTGACGCCGAAGCGGTCGCGCAGCGGCGCCGTCAGCTGGCCGGCGCGCGTGGTCGCACCGATGAGCGTGAAGTGCGGCAGATCCAGCCGGATTGAGTTGGCCGACGGACCTTTGCCGATGATGATATCAATGGCATAGTCCTCCATGGCCGGGTAAAGGATCTCCTCGACCGCGCGGTTGAGGCGATGGATCTCATCGACAAACAGAATGTCGTTTTCCTGCAAATTCGTCAGCAGCGCTGCAAGGTCTCCCGCTTTCTCGATCGCAGGACCGGAGGTGATGCGCATATTCACACCCATCTCATTTGCGATGACGGCCGCCATCGTCGTCTTGCCCAGACCCGGAGGGCCGTAGAGCAGCACGTGGTCGAGCGGCTCGCCGCGCAGACGCGCAGCGTCGATGCAGACCTGAAGATTTTCTTTTGCCTTTTCCTGACCGGTATAGTCGCGCAGCAGGCGCGGACGCAGCGAGCCCTCGCCGGAGTCCTCCGGCAGGACGCGGGAAGATGTGACGACCTCCTGCTGGGCGTCTTCGGAAAAATTGATGCTCATATGCTCCCTCCCTGCTTACTGCTGCATCATGGCGCGCAGCGCAGCCTTGATGATCTGATCGGCACTCATGCCCTCAATGGACGGCAGCTTGCGCAGCGCGGCATTGATCTCCGGCATGCTGTAGCCGAGCACGGTCAGCCCGGCGATTGCATCGCTGCGCGCGGCCGAAGCCGCATCGGACGCAGGCACGACCGGCGTGAGATCGGAAAAGTCCACGCTCGCGCTCTCCTTGGCCATTTTGTCCTTGAGCTCGAGCAGGATACGCTGCGCAATGCGCTTGCCGATGCCGGGCGCGGTCGTGAGCGCCTTTTCATCGCCGTTGAGCACGGCCAGCGCCAGCCCGTCCGGCGTGTTGGACGAAAGGATCGACAGCGCCGCCTTCGGTCCGACGCCGGAGATGCCGAGCAGCAGCTCAAAGCAGTGCTTTTCACTCTTGGAGCCAAAGCCGTAGAGATCATGCGCATCCTCGCGGATACATTCATATATGTAGAGCTTGGCGCGTTCGCCGATCTTGACGCTTGCAAGCGTGTTCAGGCTCACGTTGAGCGCATAGCCGACACCGCCGCACTCAAGCACGGCCAGATTCGGTTCGATATCGGTAACAACTCCGTTTATGTGGTAGAACATGGGTCAAACCTCTCCTGTTGATGGATCAATGATGTGGCGCTGCGTGCGTGGCACAGCGCGATGGCAACGGCATCCGCAGCATCGTCCGGCTTCGGAACTGCCTGCAGGGACAGAATGCGGCGCACCATGTCCATGACCTGCTTTTTATCTGCGCGGCCGTAACCGACGACTGCCTGCTTGACCTGCAGCGGCGTATACTCGTAGATCTGCAGCCCTGCCTGATAGCCCGAGAGCAGAATGATGCCGCGCCCATGGGCAACGGCGATGCCGGTCGTGATATTGGTGTTGAAAAACAGCTCCTCCACCGCCATCGCTTCCGGATGAAACTGCGCAATGAGTTCATTCAGGTCACGGTAGATCTGATCAAGTCTGCTCGAGAGCTGCGTTTTGGCCGGTGTCGTGATCACACCGCAGGTCAGCAGCCGCTGACTGCGCTTGTCCGCGTCCAACACCGCAAAGCCAACCGTTGCGATCCCCGGGTCGACGCCTAAGATCCGCATATGCATCACTCCAATTAAATAAATATAGCATAATTTTGCCCCGTAAGCAACTGCTCAAAAGAAATAGCGCTCCGAATTTCTTCGGAGCGCTGAAAACACAATGGATCATGCACGCGGGTGTGCTTTGTTGTAAACGTCCTTGAGCTGCTTGCTGACGAGGTGAGAATAGATCTGCGTCGAGGAGATATCCGCATGACCAAGCATTTCCTGAATGGCGTGGATATCTGCGCCGTTTTCCAGCAGATGCGCCGCGAACGAGTGACGCAGCGTATGCGGCGTGATCGCCTTTTCGATGCCGGCTTTGGTCTGATAGTGCTTGATGAGCTTCCAGAAGCCCTGACGTGACATCCGTTCGCCGCCGACGTTGACGAACAGAGCCTGTTCGTCCGGCGCAGCGATCATCTGCGGACGGATGAAATTGATATATTCCGTGAGCGCACGGACAGCCGCCGGATACATGGGGATCATGCGCGTCTTATCGCGTCCGTGGCAGCGGATCACACCGGCAGACAGATTGACATCCGTAATGTTCAGGGAGATCAGCTCACTCACGCGGATGCCGGTCGCGTATAGCAGCTCAAGCATTGCGCGGTCACGGTAGCCCTTGGCATCCGTGCACTCCGGCTGCGCGAGCAGGAGCTCCACTTCCTTGTTCGTGAGGATCTGCGGCAGCTTCTGCTTGGCCTTGTCCGGCACGAGCTTTCCGGTCGGATTGTGCTGCACATAATGATTGTTGAGCAGGAAACCATAGAAATTTTTCAGCGATGCGATTGCCCGGGAAACCGTGGCAACCGACTTGCCGTTGCTGCGCATCCAGTCGATGTAATCGCACAGCTCCTCCTCTTCCGCTGAGCCGAGGTCGGCATCCGTATGGGCGTGCAGGTATTCACTCAGCTGCCGGATATCCCGCAGGTATGAGGAAATCGTGTTTTGCGACGAACGTTTGACATCGCGCAGGTAGGATTCGAATATTTCCATTCCGTCGGAATCGCGCACGACGACTTCCCCCTTTCCAATCAGATTTCATCCAGAGTGACCATCGGTCACAGAATAAGCTTTGTGAAAAACGGCACGGCATAGCTCGCCGTGGCCGCAGCCGCAAGCAGCAGGCAGAACACCAGCGCCAGCTCCCGGGAACAACGCTCCGTCACAGCGGGAGGCGAAAGACCGCGCCGCTGCTCCATCAGACGCACAGACATCTGCGCGCAGAGCACGCCGAGCAAAAACAGCGCCGGCACGACAAACACCCCGGGCAAACCGACCGCAATGCACGACAGTGCAAACGCGTGTGCGCAGCCGGAGCGCAAAAAAGCAGCCGCCGTACAGGCGGACAGAAAACCTTTGACACCGAAAACGACGGGGATCAGCAAAAAGCCGAGATACGACGTCGACAGCAGCAAAAATGCAAAGCCATAAGCGCACGAGATACACAGTTCCGGCAGCAGCCCGCCGTAGAGCGTATCGCCCGCACCACCGCTTTGCAAAAACGAAAGCACCGGACCGGATGAATCCGGCAGTGCGGCATTTGCACCGCAGCAGCAGCCGATCAGGTAACCCGCCGTCATGCCGGCTGCAAGCAGCGGCGGCAGCGGATAGCGCGGCAGAGCCGCTTTCCGGCGCACACGCAGTTTCTTATGTCTCTGTCGCACATTCATCGCCATCACCATGGACAGTCTATGAACGTGCATTCATAACATGACAATTTACATAATGCGGTGTAGACATAATATAATACAAATCGAAACTGTTATCAAGCATTTCGTCAAACTTTGTTCATTTTTGTTTATTATGACAAGAAATTATGTTAACAGCGTTATGTAAACCCTGTAACTTTGAGCTCGAAACTGCCCCGCGTTTTCAAGTGTATGCGCCTACATTTCGGTAATCACGCGAGTGCAGACGCAATATGTAGGTAATCACATGGGCATTATGTAAACCGTCAGCGTGATTACCGTCTGTATTTTCTGCTCTGTTTCCGTTTTTTCTTCTTTGTTCTATTTCGTAACTTTTTATGAAAAGTGCACGAACCGATGATCGCCGCCGCAAGTGTGACCGCGAGCGTGACGGCGGTCTCGGCGCAAAAAACCGGCGCACCGACCGACACTTTCAGGATCAGATACCCGATCATCCACGCCGTCCACGTCACCGCACCGCCAAGCGCCCTCCCCTGCTCCGGCCGCGGAGAAAACGCCCCGGCGATCAGGCACGCGAGCGCGCAGCATATGAGCGCGACGAACCGCGTCCCGATCTCCGGCAGCATCTCCCGGTTGACCGCAAACGCAACCAGCCAGCTCAGCAGCAGCGTGAGCGCGATCCCGGCCAAGCCGCACGCCGCCGCGCGTGAGAGCAGCGGCAGCCATTTTTGTTCCGTATGCAAAAAAACACCCCCTGCAGAACATATGCATCACAGCATATTCCTGCAGGGGGTGAATCATTCCGTAAGACGCTTTACACCTCGGGGCCCTTCGGCTCCTCGTGCTTCGGCTCTTCCTTTTTCGCTTCTTTTGCCTTCTGCTTGGCAGCCTTGCGGTCCTGAGCTTCCTTGGCAGCCTGCGCCTCGGCGCGGGCGTTCGTGGAAATGGCCCACTTGGCAACCTGAATGCGAACCTGATCCTCGCTGGTCTCGAAAGTCACACTGTCGTCCGTGACGTGGACGACCTTGCCCATCATACCGCCGATTGTGACGATATCGTCGCCGACCTTCAGGCTGGAGCGCATTTCATTGAGCTTTTTCTTCTTCTTGTTCTCCGGAAGAATCAGGAACAGATAGAAGATGACAAGCATCAGAATGATCATGATAATGGATGAATATCCGCCGTTTCCCATGGTTTTACCTCCGTGTGATGATAAAAATATTATATCCGCTTTGCTATACAAATGCAAGCGTTAAATGCGCGTATCGAGCATAGTTGTGTAAGTTTTTCGGAACGCCTCATATTCCCCGGCCTCGATCGCTGTGCGGATACGTGCCATGAGCGTGTTATAAAAATACAAATTATGCATCACGGCAAAGCGCATGGCCAGCATCTCATCTGCCTTGAACAGATGGCGCAGATAGGCGCGCGAGAACCGGCGGCAGACCGGGCAGTCGCACTGCGGATCGATCGGCTGCTCATCGCGCTGATATTTCTCGTTTTTTATGTTGATCACGCCGGACCATGTGAACAGATGCCCATGGCGGCCGTTGCGCGCCGGCATGACACAGTCAAAAAAGTCCACGCCGCGCGCAACCCCCTCAATGATGTTGCCGGGCGTACCGACACCCATCAGGTAGCGCGGTTTATCTGTCGGCATATAGGCCTCGACGGCGGCGATGGTGTCATACATCTCCTGCGTCGTCTCCCCTACTGCAAGTCCGCCGATCGCATAGCCGGCCAGATCCAGTTCTGCGATCTTTTTCATATGCTCAATGCGCAGATCATGAAAGACCGTACCCTGATTGATGCCGAAGAGCACCTGATCGGGGTTGACCGCGTCGTCGCGGCTGGTATAGTCATCGAGCGCCGCCTTGCACCGCTTCAGCCAGCGGTACGTCCGGTCGCAGGAATTTTTCACATAGTCATAGGGCGACGGGATCTTGATGCACTCGTCAAACGCCATCGCGATGTCAGAGCCGAGGTTCGCCTGAATGCGCATACTCTCCTCCGGTCCCATGAAGATATGCCGCCCGTCGACATGGCAGTTGAAGGCGACGCCCTCCTCCGTGATCTTACGAAGCTGCGCCAGAGAAAAGATCTGAAAGCCGCCGCTATCGGTCAGGATCGGTTTATCCCACGTCATGAATTTATGCAGACCACCGAGGTCGCGGATCAGCTCATCCCCGGGACGGACGTGCAGATGATACGTGTTGGACAGTTCGACCTGACAGCCAATGCGCTCCAGATCCTCCGCCGAGAGCGCACCCTTGATGGCCGCCTGCGTGCCGACATTCATAAACACCGGCGTCTGAACCGTGCCGTGCGGCGTCGTGAATACGCCCCGGCGCGCATGGCCGTCCTTGCAAATCAGTTGAAACATAGCTTGCTTGCCTTTCTGTTGTAGTTGCGCACTTATTCTATCAGATTGCCGCATCAAGTCAAGCACTTGCGGCAGATTTGCGCATCCGGGCTCTCTTTAAAATGCGCTGCGCCCCGGCGATTAGCCGGGGCGCTGGTGCATTGCTGTGTTACTCGATCGTGATGGTGCTGTGCTTCGGCAGCTCCTTGTGCGCAGTCTTCGGGACACTAATCTTCAGGATACCATCCTCGTACTTGGCACAGATGTCCGTGGACTCCACGTCGTCACCGACGTAGAAGCTGCGGCTCATCGAGCCGGCGTAACGCTCCTGACGCAGGAACTTGCCCTTCTGATCGGACTCGTCCTTGTCCAGAGCCTTCGCAGCGCTGATCGTCAGGTAACCGTCCTGCAGGTCGACTGTCACTTCGTCCTTCTTGAAGCCCGGCAGATCCACGTCCAGCTCATACGAGCCGTCCAGTTCGCGGACATCAGTCTTCATCAGGTTCTTGGCATGCTTACCGTACAGCTCATTGCCGACCCGCGGCATCATGCGGCCGAAACCGAAGAAATCGGACAGCGAATCATCAAACAGGTTTTCACCAAAAATACTCGGCAACATAAGTCATTCCTCCATTCATACCTTTCGTAGGCGCTGGGGAAAAACTCCATGCGTTGGCGAACTCTGTTACCGTTTGTACAACAATGCCTGATCTCCGGAGGGCTCTCAACGCTCCCTCCCTCATCGATCGTGTTCATCATAGCACGCCATTTAGCACTGTCAAGCGCTGAGTGCTAACGTTCACGAAACACGCAATGTTTGTTCACAAAATATGCGATTTTAAAAGTTTGACCGCCCTGCAAAGCCAGCAGAGCGGTCGTGTACGCGGTCACAGCGTGGTCTGTCCGAGATCCGCGATGAACATCGCATCGCCAAACGAGAAAAACCGATAGCGGTTTTCGACGGCGATCCGATAGGCGTTGAGGATGTGTTCCCGTCCGGCCAGCGCCGAGACGAGCATGATGAGCGTACTCTCCGGGAGGTGGAAATTCGTGACGAGCGCATCCAAACACTTGAACTTATAACCGGGGTAGATGAAAATATCCGTCCAGCCGGACTGTGCGTGCAGCGTCCCGTCCGGCTCGGCAAAGCTCTCGACCGTGCGGCAGGACGTCGTGCCGACACAGATGACGCGCCCGCCGCTCGCCTTCGTCTCGTTGACGATGCGCGCCGTCTCCTCCGGAATGATGCAAAACTCCGAGTGCATCGGATGATCCTCAATCTCATCCTCTTTGACAGGGCGAAACGTACCGAGTCCGATGTGCAGCGTGACATAGCCGATCTTCACACCCATGTCCGCGATCTGCTGCAGGAGCTCCTTCGTAAAGTGCAGGCCGGCCGTCGGTGCGGCGGCGCTGCCGAGCTCGCGGGAGTAGACCGTCTGATAGCGCTCCTGATCCTGCAGTTCCTCCTTGATATACGGCGGCAGCGGCATCTTGCCCAGCCGCTCGAGCACCTCGAGGAAAATGCCCTCATAGTGAAACTGCACGATCTTGTTGCCATCGGCGATCGCATCGACGACCGTGGCAGTCAGCTCCCCGTCGCCGAACGAGAGCGCAGTGCCGGGCTGGGTCTTGCGTCCCGGTCGGGTCAGGCACTCCCATTTGCCGTCGCCGAGGTCGCGCAGCAGCAGGACCTCGACCGCTCCGCCGGTACTGCGGTGTCCGAGCAGGCGCGCCGGAAGCACGCGTGAATCATTGAGGATCAGGCAGTCGTTCGGACGCAGAAACTGCGGCAGCTCATAAAAGTGGTGGTGCTCGACAGCGCCGGTCGTTTTATCCAGGGTCAGCAGCCGGGAGGCATCGCGCCGCTCAAGCGGCGTCTGTGCGATGAGCTCCTCCGGCAGGTCAAAATAGAAATCCGATTTTTTCATGAAACATAGGCTCCGGTGTAATAAAAACTGATGATATCTTCGTAGGTCTTACCGTGCACTTCCGCCATGGCTTTGGCCCCCCACTGACTCATGCCGCAGTTGTGGCCGTAGCCGCCGCCAACGACATGATACGCGTTTGAAGCGGCATCATACTCCACGGTGAAGTGGCGGCTGTTATAGCGCAGGCCGCAGATCTTGGTCAAAAATGTGCGCACGCTGTCCTTACTGTAGGTCTTGCCGCCGACCGTCACGGTCATGACATTGCCGATGGGGGTATAGGTGACGGAAACGTCGCCGACTGCGTCGCGGGAAACAGACGTTTGCCAGCTCTTGCAGTAAAATTCGATGTCTTTTTCATACGGGTCGATTACGCCGCGCAGATACGGCACTTCCGCCACCCAGACGTTCTCGGAGTTCTCGGTCGCGCCGCCATCGGCAGCAAAGAAGAACGTCTCACAGAGCTTGCCCTGATAGCGGACAAATTTCCCCGCCGTCTCGTCCACGGCGCGGTCACTGTTGGCACTGGCTTCGATCGTGCCCAAGTAAACCTGGCTGGTCGTCGTCGCCGTGATGTCAAAGCCATACGCCGGCAAGCCATTCATGTGCGAGGCGGCATATGTACGCGCGCAGACCGCCTGCGCCTTGAGCGCCTCGATCGGCCAGCCGCTGCTCATCTCATACGGCACAACGCCCTTAACATACGACTCCAGATCCACGAAGTTCACAAGCGTGAGCTTCTGTGGTTCCTGCGTGTTGAAGCGGGTAAACTGGAAGTCGCCATAATACGTGCACGAGCGATCCGTGCTGCGGTATTTGCACTCGGCCACCTGCGTGATCGCGGCGCTGCCGCCGTTTTGCGGTGCAAGTGTGAGCGATTTGGTCGAGCCGCAGTCGAAGCCGAAGAGGATCTGATCCGTACCGGCCTTCACGACCAGCACGCCGCGCGAGCCGCCGGAAACGACGCTTCCGTTCGCGGCAGCCGATGATTTGGACGCCGCGTCCGCCGTCTCAAAGCTGCCGACGCGCACGCGGTACGTTCCGTTATAGAACACCGGATAGCCGCCGCACGTCTTTGCAGCCGCCTGTGCCGCGTCAAAGCTCGCATACGTATCGCCGAGCTGGATATGATAAGCGCCGAAGGTGCTGCTTCCGACCGTGACGTTCGTGTCTGCGACGACAGCCACGGAGCTCTCCGCCGTTGCGCCGACCTTGCGGAAAACGCGCCCGGCCTCCTCATCATAATATCCGAAGGCGAAGCCGGAGCCCGTCTTGATCTGCAGATGCACAGCATCTAGCGCCGTCGAGCCAAACGCCAGACCCGCGCGGATGATTCCGTTTGGAATGTTCGGCTGCACGTCGTCATATTCCGTACCGCCGAGCATCTGTGTGCCGTTCGCCGTGGCCGCATAGACACCGCGCTCCGGCAGCTTTGCCGCATCTCCGGACGCACCGACGGCATACGCGTCCGCCATCGTCAGCGTGCTGCTGCCGTCATTGACGTAATACGTCTGCGCACCGAACACCGGCGTGCAGGGCGCCGCAGCCAGCAGAGCAGCGGCAAGCAATGCCGTTACTGCCTTTTTCAAACTCGATTTCATAGCGCACCTCGCTGTTTTGTGAGAGTGGTCATACGCAAAATATGACACTTTATTATAATAACTTTTTGCGCATTATGCAAGTGCTTTTCGATGGCAAAACGCCCTCCGGAAGTCCCGGAGGGCGTTTGAAGGGTGCATCAAATGTGCAGGAATACCTTTGCGATGGAAAAATAGATCAGCAGTGACACCGCGTCCGTGATCGTTGAAATGAGCGGGCTTGCCATGACAGCCGGGTCAACACCGATCTTCTCGGCGATCATCGGCAGAAGGCTGCCGACGGCTTTGGCAAACATGACCACGAACACGATCGTGCAGCAGACCGTCGCCGCGACCGACATCGTGACGGCTGTGTTGCCGAGCAGCAGCCGGTCGACCAGCAGCATTTTGATGAAGTTAGCCGCGGCAAGCGAGATGCCGCACAGGAATGCGACACGCAGCTCTTTCCAGATCACGCGCAGCGCGTCCGAAGTCGACGTATCACCCAGTGACAGGCTGCGGATGATCGCCGTGGACGACTGACTGCCGGAGTTGCCGCCCGTGCCCATGAGCATGGGCATGAACGACGCGAGTGCGACCTGCGTCGCCAAAGCGTCCTCAAAGTGCGTGACGATCATGCCGGTAAACGTCGCTGAGAGCATGAGAAACATCAGCCACGGGATGCGGTTTTTCCAGATATCCACGACACTTGTGCGGGAGTACGGCTTGTCAGACGGCGTGATACCGGCCATCTTTTCGATATCTTCCGTGGCCTCCTGCTCCATGACGTCGATGATGTCGTCGACCGTGACGATACCGACGAGGCAGCCTTCCTTATCCACGACCGGAATGGCCAGCAGGTCATAGTTGGAGATCATCTCCGAGACCTCTTCCTGGTCATCACCCGTAGTGGCGTAGATAACGTTGGTGTCCATGATGTCCTCAAGGATCTCATCGTCATCCGACAGCAGCAGATCCTTGACCGTGATGACACCCTCGAGCTTGCGCTTTGCCGACGTGACATAGCAGACGTAGATTGTCTCCTTGTCCTCGCCGATCTTGCGGATGCGGGCAAACGCCTCGCGCACGCTCATGTATTTTTTCAGGTCCACAAACTCGGCCGTCATGATGCTGCCGGCGGAGTTTTCGGGATATTTCAGGTACTGATTGATGAGCGCGCGTGTGGCAGGCGTCGCCGTGCGCATGACACGCTTGACGACGTTTGCCGGCAGCTCCTCCATCATGTCGACCGCGTCGTCGACGTACAGCTCTTCGATGATGCCGGCAAGCTCCGTGTCGGTGATGGAGTTGATGATCGTCTCCTGCTCCTCGACCTGAAGATTTGCGAACACCGACGCCGCGATCTCCTTGGACAGGATGCGAAACACCATCGCCATCCGCTGGGGGTTATCCTCCCAGAGCTCACCGAGAAATTCAGAGATATCAAACTCGTTCATTTCGTTGAGCTTTTGGCTCAGCGCCTTCATCCGATGCTGATCCAGAAGTGCAAAGAGTTCGTCGTGCAGCGCCTCGTAGTCCTCGTATTCCTCGTATTCTGTGTTCTGATCGTCCATCTCCCTGCCCCTCCTTTCCGTCCGGTGTTACAGATCAGCCGTTGAGATATTCCTTCTGGCTGCAGCTGAGGCTGTCGATCGAGACGCCCATGGCCTTGAGCTTGCGGCGCGCGATGTTGTCGTCGATCTCCGCGGGCACAGACACGACGCCCGGACGCAGCTGGCCACGCGTGCGCACCAGATACTCCGCGCTCATAGCCTGCACGGCAAAGCTCATATCCATGATCTCGGCGGGGTGTCCGTCACCGGCCGCCAGATTCACCAAGCGTCCCTGCGCAATGACATAGATCGTCTTGCCGTTCGGCAGACGGTAAGCATCAATATTGTGCCGCGCTTCATAGATTTCATCCGCACAGCGGTCAAGCGCCTCCATGTCGATCTCCACATTGAAGTGACCGGCGTTGGAGACGATCGCACCGTCTTTCATGTGCTCGCAATGCTCGAGCGTGATGACGTCCTTGCAGCCCGTGACCGACACGAAAATGTCACCGATCGCGGCAGCGTCCATCATCGGCATGACCTCATAGCCGTCCATCACGGCTTCGAGCGCACGGACGGGGTCTACCTCGGTCACGACGACCTTTGCGCCAAGTCCCTTCGCGCGCAGCGCAACGCCCTTGCCGCACCAGCCGTAGCCGTTGACGACCACATACTTGCCCGCGATGACGAGGTTCGTCGTGCGCATGATACCGTCCCACACGGACTGACCCGTGCCGTAACGGTTATCAAACAGGTGCTTGCAGTCGGCGTCGTTGACCATGATCATCGGGAAGCGCAGCGTCCCGGCGCGGTCCATAATGCGCAGACGGTGGATACCGGTCGTCGTCTCCTCACAGCCGCCGATGACCTGAGGGATAAGGTCCGTGAACTCCGTGTGCATCAGATGCACCAGGTCGCCGCCGTCATCAATGATGATGTTCGGGCCAACGGAGAGCACGCTGCGCAGATGCGCCTGATATTCCTCGTCCGAGCAGCCGTAGACAGCGTGCACATCCATTCCCTTTGCCGCCAGCGCCGCAGCGACATCGTCCTGCGTAGACAGCGGATTCGAGCCGGTGACATGCATCTCCGCGCCGCCCATTTCGAGCACACGGCAAAGATACGCGGTCTTGGCTTCCAGATGCACAGACAGTGCGATCTTGAGGCCGGCAAACGGCTTCTCGCGCGCAAAATCGCTGCCGATATCGCGCAAAACAGGCATATGTGCTTCTACCCAGCGGATCTTCCGCTCTCCGGATTCCGCAAGGTTCAGATCTTTGATCGTGCTCATAGGGCAACCTCCCGCTAAAAATCGATTTAGGCGCTTTATTCTAACACTTTCGGCAAGCGTTGACAACCGCTATTTGCGCAGAAAACGCCCCGGAGGGGCAGCATCCCTCCGGGGCATCGAGAAAACCGGCCGCTCACCAGCCGCAGTACAGGCAGTATCCGATGGCCACCGCCAGCGCAGCCGCAACGGAGCACAGACCGATCAGCAAGCCGGTGTAGGATCTTTGCTTTGGCCGCGGTGCGCGCACCGCCGGCACACTGCCGACAGCCTCACGCGCTTGCTGCACGAGATCCGCCGCTGTAACGCCGCCGCCGGCCGCATCGTCGCGCACGATGTAGATGATCTGCTCGAACAGCGGACTTTCAGCGGCGTCGACCACCACAACACGGCGCGAAATACCGCGGGCAAACGCGACCTCTCCGGCGTTTGCCGTCGTGGGAAGCGGCTGCGAGCGCGCATAATTTCGGACAGACTTATTTTTTCGTTTCATCAGCTGCGTACCTCCACCTTTACCGCCAGTGCGGTCATATCGTCCCCGCGCCCGTATTCACGGATCGCGGCGCGCACGACACTGCCCGCGAGCGTCTTCATGTCCCCATCCTCAAAATCATTCAGCAGCCGTCTCAGCCATAGATCCTGCCCATCTGAAACGACACCGTCGCTTGCGATCACGGCGACGCTCCCCGGCTTGAGATGCATATGCAGCTCATCGGGTGCTTTCCCGCTCTCCTGCTCGAGACCGGGAGCAAACGACGTGCAGCGCAGCTTTTTGAGCGCGCCGCCGGATTTCACATACGTCGGTGCAGCGCCGTACTTATAAAAGTCAGCCTCGCCGGTAAACAGATTCATACACATGAGATCCACCGTGGCATAGCCCCAGTTTTCCCCGTCGCGCAGCAGCATGGCTGAATTCAGCAGCTTCATGGCCAGCGCCGGACTGACGCCGGAGCGCAAAAATTCTTCCAGCATGCCGACCGTTCCGATGCTGCCGTCGGCAGCCGATTCTCCGCAGCCCATACCGTCAGACAAGATCACACACAGCTGCCCTGCGTCGGTTTTGAAATACGTGCCGCGGTCACCGGAGACCGCCTCCCCTTTCTTGCGCATGGACGCGATGCCGACCGAGACCGCCAGCGGCTCTGCCTCCAAGAGGAGCAGACTGTCGCCGCGCGCGCCTTCTTCCGGCATGCACAGGCGCACACCGAGCGCTGCCGAGAGCTTGTCGAGGTAATCCGGCAGCTCCAGCAGCGGGCGCAGATAGCGGCTGTCGATCGTCACACGCAGCCGCCCCGTGCTCTCGCGGAAAACTGCGGCGTCCGCTTCCACACCGACCGTGCGCAGATACCGGATGAGGCGCTGCTCTGCGAGCGGGTCGGCGCCATAGCTGCTGTCCAATTCATGCGACACATTCGTGAGCACCTGCGCAAAGTCGGCATACTGCTGCCAGAGTACGGTGCGGTTTTCCTGCAAGGTCTCCTGCATCCGCTGGCGATAAGCGCGCAGGCGCAGCTCGCCGTTGACGACCTCGGTGTATTCGTGAAGATAGACACAGCGGTCGCGGAAGTACGGCGGAAAATCCTCCGGCAGCAGGCGGCCGCGCGTTTGGATGCGCCGCGTGGCGTCATTCATGATGTTGAGGGTATCGAGCGCACGGCGCGTCCAGCATTCCTGCTGCAGCTTGCACCGGCAGCAGACACGGTCGGCCGCGCGGTCGAAGATCTTGGCGGCATCGGCATCGTTTTCCGCCGCCGCAGCCGCTTGAGATGCGGTGTCATGCAGCTGCTGATATGCGTGCGCCATTCCGCCTACGCGCCCGGCAACATATCGGCGCAGGCCGGATTCACCGCTCCCGGCGCGCATCGGCTGCAAAAACGCACCGACCGCGACCACGAATTTCTTTGGGAGCACGAGATACGCGCCGATGGCAAGCAGCAGCTCCGCGCTCGCTCCGAGGCGCAGCGCCGGGAGCGGGACACAAAACAGAGCCAGCAGATATGCCGCCGCAAATACGCACAGATAAAACACGCGCCGGTGCTTGCAAAACTGTCCGGACAACAGCCCCGCGGCCGCATACACGACCGAGAACAAAACGCCGTCCCCGGCGGCCACATCCATGGCGATGCCGAGGATCACGCCCGCAGACGCACCGCACAGTGCACCGCCCGTTCCGCTGAGCACGAGCAGAATGAGCACCGAGAGGGCTCTGCCGACCGAGAGCGTGTCGAACAGCAGCAGGTTATTCACGCCCATGAGCAGACACGCGAGCAAAAACACCGCCGACACATTGCGGCAGATCTCAGCATTGACCGTGCGCGGCTCCTGTGCGCGCAGCAGATCGTCAAAGCCGTAAGCCGCTCCTGCACAGAGGATCAAAAACAGCGCCATGCGCGATATCAGCAGCAGCGACACACCGCCCGTGAGCAGATACAGCACCAGCCGCGTCGGTATGTAAGCCGCCACAGAGACGAGCGGCGGATACCAGCGCGTCAGCACAAACGGGCGGCTGCGCAGAAAATACGCTGTCAAAAACGTCAGGCTGCACCCGGCTGCAAGCTGCGTGCCGGATGCGACGCCGAAAGCAGCAAAATAGCCGAGCGCACACCCGACAAGGCACAGTGCGCCGCCGGAACCGTAGCCCATTGCGGCCAAGAACGCCAAGCCGAACGGCGCCGGTGACCCTGCGATGTGCGCCGTCGATAAAATGAGCCCGAGCGAGAAGCTCACGAGCATTCCGACCCATTTGGCATTGTCGCTTTCCGGCAGCAGCCCCATCGGACTCAACAGTGTTCCGGGCGCGCGCACGGGGCGGTCACGCCCCGCGATCCTGACATTCATAGTGCTTCCTCCTGACGCGAATTAGTTTACATAAATTATAGATTCATATTGTTATGAAAACTGTCATTCCGCGCTGTCGCAAAAAATATCTTTGTACAGGAAGCCATGATATTCAGACGCAAAAAAGCTGCCGGAACAGATCCGACAGCTTTTTATACGGTTCGATTTTCTTTTTCAGTGCTCAGCTTTCCGCATCCGACGGCTGCAGCAGCTGCTCACCGATGCGAAACACATCGCCGGCGCCGACGGTCAGAATGATATCACCCGGACGAGCGATCCTGCGCAGCTCGCGCTCGATCTCCGCAAAGGTCGGGTAGAATTTCGCACCCGGGATCTGCGCGGCCAGATCGGCAGACGAAATGCCGATGGTGTTTTTCTCGCGCGCAGCGTAGATTTCTGCCAGATAGACGATCGTCGGGCGGCGGAGCTGCTCGACAAAATCGTTGAAGAGCTTCGCCGTGCGGCTGTAGGTGTGCGGCTGGAACACGACGATCGAACGCTGATAGTTGAGCGTATCCACGGCATCCAGCAGCGCGCGCAGCTCACTCGGATGGTGCGCATAGTCGTCGTACAGATCCGCGCCCTGGAACTTACCCTTGTAATCAAAGCGGCGGCCTGCGCCCTCAAATCCGGCAAGACCGTACTTGACGGCATTCGGGCTGACACCGAGCACAATGGCTGCGGCCGTGGCAGCGAGCGCGTTGCGCACATTGTGAATACCCGGCACGTGGAGTGTCACGCGGGCAAAATAATTTCCCCGGTGATAAATATCAAACTCCGACACAGAGCCGCGGTGGACGATGTTCTGCGCGTACACATCCGCCTTCGGGTTCAGACCGAAGGTGATAACCTTACGCTCGATGCCGCGCAGTGCATCCATGGTGTTAGCATCGTCATAGTTTGCGATCACAGTGCCGGTTTCCGCCGGGACACGCTCGGCAAAGCGGCGGAAGGAATGCTTGATATCCTCAAGATCCTTGAAGAAATCCAGATGATCCGCCTCGATGTTCAAAACGACGGCGATCGTCGGGTTGAGTGCCAGAAATGAGTTATAATACTCGCACGATTCCATGATAATCGTGTTGCCCTTGCCGACGCGGTGGCATGCCTTCAGCAGCGGAAGCGTTCCGCCGATCATGACGGTCGGGTCTTTTTCCGCCGCCATCATGATGTGCGTACACATGGACGTCGTTGTGGTCTTACCGTGCGTACCGGAAATGCACAGTGCGTTCTGATATCCGCGCATGAGCGCTCCCCAAGCCTGGGTACGTTCAAAGACCGGAATGCCGCGGCGATGCGCCTCGTGCACCTCCGGATTGTCGTCATGCACGGCGGCCGTGCGGATCACAAAGGAAATGTCATCCGTGACATTGTCCGCACTGTGGCCGATGTGGATCGGGATGCCGCGCTCACGCAGTGCGAGCGTGTTGCTGCTCTCGGCCATATCCGAACCGCGGATGTCCAGCCCGGCATCATGCAGCACCTCCGCCAGCGGCGACATGGACACGCCGCCGATGCCGATCAGCAGACCGGTCTTTCCGGGAACGAGATAATTCTTAAAATCCATTCAAAGCACCAAATTTCATAGAAAATATTTTGACGTCCGGCGCGGCGGGGCATGGTCACGCAGCGCGGACAAGTTACAGACAGGTTACAGTTGTCATTTAGATTCCGAAGTATTATAATACGTTTGCTAACACATTACAATAGATTTTTGACGAACCGGCTGCAAAAAGCCCTCTTTATTCAAACAAAAAGGAGCAAAAATGGATGAATGAAGCCTGGAAAGCGCTCAAGCAGGCGTGCGCGCAGTGCCATCGCTGCGGTCTCGGCGAGACGCGGCGCAATCTCGTATTCGGTGACGGGGCGGAAAACGCGCGCATCATGCTCATCGGTGAAGGCCCGGGCGAGCAGGAGGACCGGCAGGGCGTGCCGTTTGTCGGTCCGGCCGGAAAGCTGCTCGACGATATGCTGGAGATGATCTATCTGGACCGCACCAAGGTCTACATCGCCAACATCGTCAAATGCCGCCCGCCGCACAACCGCGACCCGCAGTTTGCTGAGCAAAAATGCTGCAGCGAATGGCTGCAGCGGCAGATCGAGCTTGTCGATCCTGTGCTTATTGTCTGCCTCGGCCGCATCGCTGCAACGGCGCTCATCAAAGACCCGTTTCGCATCACGCGCGAACACGGACAGTGGTTCGATGTCAACGGCCGCCGCTGTATTGCGATCTACCACCCCTCTGCCCTGCTGCGCGACCCGAGCAAGCGTCCCGAGACGTTTGTCGACCTCAAGACTTTGCAGCGGGAGATCTACGCGCGCTGCCCGGAGGTGTATCCCGATGCCTGACACGCAGATCCGGCGCGCAGCGCCGGCAGACCTTCCAGCACTGACACGCCTGTGGCAGACCGCGTTTGGCGACCCGCCGGAGCTCATCGAGCGGTTTTACCGCCGCTTCCCGCCGGAGACGGCAGCATGGGTGGTTGAAGACGGCGGCCGCGTCGTAACAGCAGCGCATTTGCTGGAAGGACGCTTGCACACGGCGGACGGCAACATCTTGCCCTGCGCCTATGTGTATGCGGTCTCGACCGACCCTGCGCATCAGGGAAACGGCTGTGCCTCGGCATTGATGCGCCGCTTTGCATCAGACGCGGACGCGAGCGGCTGTGTCCTCTACACGCTCCCGGCGGAGGACTCATTATATCAATGGTATCAGGCAGTCATGGGCACAACGCAGACCGCCTGCGGCGAGCGACTTCGCATTGCCCGGCAGCAAATAACGGATGCTTTACCGGCGGTCACGCGCATCAGCGCGCCGGAATATGCTGCGCTCAGAGCGCAGCTGCTGCAGGGACAGACATATGCAGAGCCGTCTGCTGCGCTGTTGGATTTCCAAGCCGATCTGTGCACCATGAGCGGCGGCGCGCTCGTGCGCGTCGGCAGCGGATGCGCCGTCGCGGAGCGGGATAGTAACACGCTGATCATCAAAGAGCTGCTGGGCGCAGACACTGTATCTGCGGCACAGGCGCTGCTCAAAGCCTTTGACGCGCAAGAGGCACAAATTTGTTTCCAAAAGCGAAACGGCGCGCAGCCGCTGGCAGCGTATCGCCCGTTTTCCCGCACTGACGCTGACGTATACTGGGGACTCTATCTGGACTAAATAGAAATTTCATGGATCGGTAATCATTTCTCCCTTGTTTGTGTAATATTTTTCGCATATTCTCGAATATAGAAGCAAGCAATCGATTTTCTTTTCCTCATCCGCAGCAAAACAAAACAGAACGAAGCGGCACAGAAGCTATTTCTGTGCCGCTTTGTTTTTTGTGGGAAATTATTTCTTTTCGGACAGTAAGCCAAGGTATGTCCGGTTACTAAACAAATTACACAAACACTGTGGAAATTCCGCGCAAAAATAACGGAATTTAAACAAAAGAAATCCTCCTCGGCGGGATATTTTGTTTGACAATTAACAACAAATCCGTTATACTCCTATTGTATGAATAGATAGCCGTTCCGGCGAAGCTGTCAAGTCCACGCGCATATGACCTTGGTTTTTTGTCGGGTGTTCTTATTTCGGTTCGTCGATTCATACATTGTCTGTTGTTGAATGCGAAAAATTTTAAGGGGGCTTGCACATGAGAGACTTGAAACACCTGATCGCATTTGAAAACCTGCTCCAGGAGGCCAACAACGAGTTGGTCCGCCAAGGAAAGGCAGACGGTAAGAAGGCATTTGGCTACACTTGCTACTTCATGCCGGAAGTTCTGCTCGACCTGCCCGGATGCTTTGCTGTCCGCCTGAGAGCGCCGAAATGCACTTCTCCGGACATTGCTACTTACTACATGTCCAGCCGTACCTGCCATTACGGCCGTAGCCTCTTTGAGCGCGCACTCGAAGGCGGCTACAACTTCCTGGACGCTCAGTTCGGCACCGAGACCTGCACGGTCACCTGCCGTTTCCAGGAGCACCTCGGCTACATGGACGTCATCCAGAATCCGGACTTCTTCGTGACGTTCACCGACGTACCGTTCAAGAAAAACCAGAACAGCATCGTTCACTATGAGGATCAGCTTCAGGCGCATGTGCTTGACCCGATGCACGAGAAATACGGCATCGACATCTCCGACGAGGCGCTCATGAAGGCGATCGAGCTGCACAACGAAGTCAGCGCCGTCATCAATGAGATCGGCGATTACCGCAAGCTCGACAATCCGACCATCACCGGTTATGAGTTTCATGTGATCCAGCTCTGCTCTCAGGTCTGCCCGAAGGATCTGATCCTCCCCATGCTGAAGGAAACGGCTAAGGAGCTCAAGACCCGCAAGCCCGATAAGAAGAGCCCGTTCCGCTGCAAGGTCGTTCTGGCCGGCTCCGAGAACGACGACCCCGAGTTCACCAAGCTGATCGAAGGCTGCGGCGCCGAAGTCGTCTGCGACCGTTACTGCTACGGTGCTGTGGAGTCGCGTATGCCCATCGAGATCAAGGAAGGCGAGAAACCGCTGACTGCGATCGCCCGCCACTACCTCGAGACCAGCAACTGCCCGCGCTTCATGCCGCAGGACATCATGCGTGAGCGCAAGCAGCGTCTGGCCGACCTCGCCAAGGAGTATCACGCCGACGGCATCATCGTTGCGTCCAACAAGTTCTGCGAGTACTGGAGCTACGAGCGCACGATCGATACCATCGTCCTGCCGCGTGACTTCGGTTACCCGGTCTGCTCGATCGAGAAGGAGTACATCAACTCCGCCTCCGGCCAGCTGCGTACCCGCTTCCAGGCCTTCGTCGAAAGCATCGAAATCAAGAAGATTCAGGAGGGCAAATAATGAATTACGATATGAAAACTCTTGCCCGTGACTTCTGGTACGGCAAGCCCCATCAGGAGCGCCGTCTGGGCGACCTCTACATTGACAAGACCGGTCTGTACAAGCACAGAGAGTGGCGTGGTTTCAAAGACACCATGTACTACTTCTACAACATCTGGATGTACAACTACGCGCACATGGTCATGGACGTTGTCCGCTACGGCGGCCTCATCAACTTCGCCAAGGGCGTGTGGCGCTACCGCTGGGTCGGCCAGACCTACCTGCCGGTTCTCCACTGGTTCGACCGCGGCATGGAAGGTATGCGCGGCGAGGCACTGAAAGCCTCTGCATGGCACTACCGCGGCATGGTCAACGCGACCATCTTCCAATTCCAGCGCATGTTCTCCTCTGACGCTAAGATCCACGGCGGCAAGAGAAACAACAAGTGGCACCACAACATCGCCCACAACGAGACCGTCTGGGGCGGCGTGTTCTATCCCTGGCACGGCAAACTGACGAACGTCCCGATGGAGATGATCCCCTACTTCGTCACCTGCCACGTCAACAGCCACACCGTTTTGAACTACATCGACGCGGTGCAGTCCATCGGTCTGCCCGGTGACCCGTGCCCGATGTGCCAGGCGGAAGCCGGTCTGTTCGTCCTCGACGATATGCCTGACTACGCGCCGATCGTCGTCACCTCCAACGAGGCCTGCGACGCGTCCGTCTCCACCTCCATCCTGCAGGACTGGTTCCTCGACAAGCCGCTGTTCGCCATGCCGCAGCCGATGCAGTTTGACGATCCGCTGGTCAAGAAGCATTGCCGCGACGAGATCGAGCAGTGCTGGAAGTTCATCGAAGAGCAGACCGGCATCCCGTTCGACTGGAACGCGCTGGTCAAGCGCATCGAGTCTCAGAACGAGCTGATGAAGTTCGAGTGGGAGAAGTGGGATGTCGCCGCGAAGACCGACTACTACCCGGTCAACGGCGTTGCACAGGCTCTGTACCGTATCTATCAGTCCCAGTTCGGCGATCTGCCGGTCTGGCATGAGGTCGACGGTCACGTCCGCAAGATTCTCACCAAGTGCGTGAAGAACAAGATCAACAGCTTCCCGGAGACCCGCCACAGAGTGCTGGCCTGGTCCTGCGCGCCGCTGTACTACTCCAACTGGTGCACCTGGGCGTATAACTGCTGGGGTCTGAACACCGTCATGAACATGGACTCTCTGATGTTCAACATGACCATCCGCACCGACAGCTACGACCACTGCCTGGACGACATGGCACAGTATCACATGTGGGCTCCGATGCGCCGTATGGCCGTCGGCGGTATGCACCACATCTTCGAGTGCTGGAAGTACATGGAGGAGTTCAACTGCGACATGGTCATGATGTACGATCAGCTGCAGTGCAAGGGCATGCAGGGTGTGCACGGCCTGTTTGAGGACGAGTTCCGTGAAAGAAACATCCATGCGATCTGGATGCCGCACGCGCTGCCTGACAGCCGCACCGTGTCCCGTATGGAGATCCGTCAGATCGTCAACGATTACATGACAACCGTTATGCACGAGGAGCCTCTCGACCCGACGCTGCTTGAGTTTGACGACTCCATGACTTGGTAATTGAAGGAGGAAACGATATGAAAGCAAAAGTTCTGAAAGCTCTTCTCATGGCGCTTGGCGTCAACGCCGCGCTGTTTGCCGTTTTCTTCTTTGACCTGGACGGCAAATTCCTGTTCTACGTGGTCGAGCCCACCCTCAAAAAGCATTACGACAACATGCCGCGCCGCGACATGACCAAGATGCCGTATGAGATGAACAAGCCGAACTACGAGTATAACGTCTAATCAACCCGCGCCCCAAAACATAGAATCGATATAACAGGATAACAGGAGGAAAAGTAATACCATGAAATACTTTGGCGGATGCGACGTAGGTTCCACCTACACGAAGGCAGTCATTCTGGACGAGAACGGCAAAATGTGCGCCGACACCACGATTCGCAGCAAGATCAACGCTGAGCAGTCTGCGATCGCGGCGATGGAAGAAGTCTGCGGCAAGGTTGGCCTGAAGGACTCCAAGGATCTCGCTTACCTGATCGGTACCGGTTACGGCCGTAACAAGGTCCCGTTCGCTGACGAGAACATCTCCGAGATCTCCTGCCACGCCATGGGCGTTCACGTCACCAACCCCGAAGTCCGCGCCATCATCGACATCGGCGGCCAGGACGTTAAGGGCATCAGCATCGACACCGACGGCACGGTCAAGAGCTTCGCTATGAACGATAAGTGCTCCGCCGGTACCGGCCGTTTCTTCGAGGCCATGGCCCGCTCCTTCGAGCTGAGCCTGCCTGAGTTCTCGAACCTGTCCCTGTCTGCGAAGAACGTCATCCCCATCACCGCACAGTGCACCGTTTTCGCTGAGTCCGAAGTCATCACCCTCGTGGGCGAAGGCAAGCCGACCGACGAGATCGCTGCCGGCATCGAGATGGCGGTTGCCAAGCGCTGCTTCGTCATGGCCAAGAAGGCCGGCGCCACCGACAGCATCACGCTGACGGGCGGCTGCGCGAAGAACGCCGGTCTGAAGCAGGCCATCGAGCACGTGCTGAAGTTCAAAGTCGTCGATCTGAAGACCGACCCGCAGCTCATGGGCGCTCTGGGCGCTGCCGAGTATGCCCGTCAGAAGGGTCTTGCCAAGAAGTAAGCCATAGAAATTAACCCCTGTAAGAGGGAGAACCATACCCGGTTCTCCCTCTTTTTTGTTTTATGTAACAAAATGCGCGCAGCTGTCGGGATCTTTTATAAAAAATTCATCGTTTTTGAAAGAAGTATTTGCTTTTATGATCAATATAGTTTAATATATGTACGTCGTTAAGACACAGTTGACCGGTTGATTGGAAGAGAGCCAGCCGGTCAAAGCCAATTTTTTAGGAGTGAGAATAACCATGGATAACCTGTTCTGGATCGGCTTCGTCGGAGCCGCGCTCGCCCTGATTTTCGCCTACCTGCAGAAGTGCAAAGTCATGAAGTGCTCTGAGGGTGACGAGAAGATGGTCAAGATCGCCTCTTCGATCCGCGCCGGTGCTAACGCCTATCTGAAGCAGCAGTATTCTACTGTCGCAAAAGTGTTTGCAGTCGTTTTTGTCATCCTGCTGATCATCGCCTTCGCATCCAAAGGTCAGATGCTCTCCAGAGTGACGCCGTTTGCGTTTCTGACCGGTGGTATCTGGTCGATGCTTGCCGGCCTGATCGGCATGAAGATCGCCACTGCCGCCAATGCCCGCACGGCCAATGCCGCGCATGAGAGCCTGAACCACGGCCTGAACGTTGCCTTCTCTTCCGGCACGGTCATGGGCTTCACGGTCGTCGGCCTCGGCATTCTCGACATCACGCTCTGGTTCGTCGGTCTGCGCTATATCGGTAAGATCACCGACCCCTCCGTCCTTGCCAACATCATGGTCATGAACGGCATGGGCGCTTCCTTCATGGCGCTGTTTGCACGTGTCGGCGGCGGCATCTACACCAAGGCCGCTGACGTCGGCGCTGACCTCGTCGGCAAAGTCGAAGCCGGTATCCCGGAAGACGACCCGCGCAACCCCGCGACCATTGCGGACAACGTCGGCGATAACGTCGGTGACGTTGCCGGTATGGGCGCTGACCTGTACGAGTCCTATGTCGGCTCGATCCTTGCCACTTTCGCGCTGAGCGCGGCCGCCAACTACGGTTGGAGCGGCATGCTGCTGCCGGTCGCACTGGCCGTTTGCGGCATCATCTGCTCGCTGATCGGCTCTTTCCTCATCAAGACGAAGGAAGACGCCACCCAGATGTCCCTGCTCAAGAGTCTGCGTACCGGCACCTACACGGCTGCCGCCCTCTCCGCTGTGCTCGCCCTGCCGCTGTCCTATCTCATTCTTGGACCTGAGCAGCACTGCTGGGGTGTTTACATTGCCATCCTGTGCGGCCTTGTCGGCGGCTGCGCCATCGGTTACTTCACCGAGTACTACACCTCCGACAACTACAAGCCCACGCAGCAGCTGGCCGCGGCCTCCGAGACCGGCTCCGCCACGATCATCATCGGCGGTATCTCCCTTGGCCTGAAGTCCACCATGGCCTCCATCCTGATCGTCTCCGTTGCGATCCTGCTCAGCTACTTCTGCGCAGGCGGCACGACTACGATCATCGACAGCAACGGTGCATTCACCGCTGCGTTCAACCAGGGCCTGTACGGCATCGGCATTGCCGCTGTCGGCATGCTCTCCACCCTCGGCATCACGCTTGCGACCGACGCTTATGGCCCTGTGGCCGATAATGCCGGCGGCATCGCCGAGATGTCCGGCCTTCCGGAAGAGGTCCGCGACCGCACTGACGCCCTTGACTCCCTCGGCAACACCACCGCTGCCACCGGCAAGGGCTTTGCGATCGGCTCTGCTTCCCTGACGGCTCTGGCACTGCTCGTGTCCTATGTCAACATCGTGCAGACCCGCACTCCTGAGACCCTGAACTTCACGCTGACGAGCCCGTCTGTTCTGGTCGGCCTGTTCATTGGTGCGATGCTCACCTTCGTCTTCTCCGCGCTGACCATGAGCGCTGTGCAGACAGCTGCACAGTCCATCGTCGTGGAAGTGCGCCGTCAGTTCCGCGAGATCGTCGGCATCATGGACTACAAGGCAGACCCCGATTACGCGGCCTGCGTCAGCCTGTGCACCAAGGGCGCCCTGCACGAAATGGTCGCTCCGGCGCTGCTGGCCGTCATCGTCCCGATCGTCACCGGCCTTATTCTTGGACCCACGGGCGTTGTCGGTCTGCTCGGCGGCGTGTCCGTCACCGGCTTTGCGATGGCTGTGTTCATGTCCAACGCGGGCGGCGCATGGGACAACGCGAAGAAGTATATTGAGCGCGGCAACCACGGCGGCAAGGGCAGCGAACAGCACAAGGCTGCTGTCGTTGGCGACACCGTCGGCGACCCGTTCAAGGATACTTCCGGCCCGTCCCTGAACATCCTCATCAAGCTCTGCTCCACGGTCTCGATCGTGTTTGCCGGCCTGATCATCGCGTTCAACCTCATGAACGTGCTGTAAATTCAAGAAGAGAAAAGCCCGTTGGCAGCTGCCAACGGGCTTTTTGATCTAAATATCAAACGATCTGGAACAGATAGAACTTCAAATAATCCGTCTCCGGCACATTCCAGAGGATCGGGTGATCCGGTCCCTGCTGCCGTGCCTCGATCTGGCGCAGAGAGACCTGCGCGTCCTTTGCCGCATCCGCCAGCATGGCGCGAAACCGGTCGTCGGTCATAAAGTGTGAGCAGGAGCACGTGGCCAGATACCCGCCGCGCGGCAGGATGCGCATAGCCTTTAGATTGATCTCCTTGTAGCCGCGGATGGCGTTTGCCACGGTCGCGCTGCTCTTGGTAAAGGCAGGCGGGTCGAGGATGATGTAATCATACGCGCCGCGCTTTTGCTCAGCCAGCTTCGTCAGCAAGTCAAACACATCGGCACAGAGATACTCCACGCGACCATCCAGACCGTTGAGCGCAGCATTGTGCCGCGCGGTCGTGAGCGCGTCCTCCGACACATCGACCGACACGACAGATGCCGCTCCGGCTGCAGCGCAGTTGAGGCCAAATGCCCCGGTATGCGTGAAGCAATCGAGCACGCGCTTTCCTGTGGCAAGCTGTGCCGCTGCGCGGCGGTTATACTTCTGGTCAAGGAAAAAGCCCGTCTTCTGACCGTGGATATAGTCGACATCGTACAGGATACCGTTTTCGCGGATCGTCACATGACCGTCCAAGTCCGTCTTGAGGTCATCGAGCGTCACAAAGCCGGTGCTCTGCTGCATCCCCTCTTTTTCCCGGAGCTTGACGTCGTTGCGCTCGTAGATCGCGTCGATCTGCTCGCCGCAGGCACGCAGCGTCTGCAGCAAGAGCGCAAACAGCTGCGTCTTGCGCAACTCCATACCCAGCGAGAGCACCTGCGCGACCAGGATCGAGCCGAAGCGGTCGACCGTCAGCCCCGGAAATCCGTCCGCCTCGCCGAAGATCAGGCGGCAGTTATCAAAATCTGCACCCATGACCGTGCGGCGGTAATCGACCGCATACTGAATGCGCCGCGCCCAGAATGCCTCATCAAAGCGATCATTCGCATTGCGCGAGAGCACGCGAACGCGGATCTTGGACGCACTGTTATAAAAGCCCGCGCCGAGCCAATGACCGCTGCGCGTGGTCACATCCACGAGCTGCCCGTTCTCGCAGGCAGCGTCCGCGTACAGCACCTCATCGGCATAGACCCATGGATGCCCGCTGCGCAGGCTGCGCGCCGCCTTGTCCGTGACGCTGATGTTCGGATAATTTCGTTCCATAATCGTTACACTCCAATTTTAGTCGCTCTATTGTACTCCGAACACAGCGCGCGGGCAAGAGCAAAATGTGATATTTACATTTCCGGAGCGGTCGTATATAATGTTGACGATTCTGTTTTGAAAAAAGGTGACGCCATGAAGCTCTCCAAATCCGGTATCTTTTTGATCGTTGTGCTTGTAATCGCCATAGCCCTCGGCGCGTGGGTCACGGTCATGACGTGCAATGTGCTGGCAAAAGAACCGATCACGACACCCAACCGCACCGGCAGCGACACACCGCAGACTGTGCAGCCTGTCGAAAAGCCGAAGGAGCCGGACACATTTGTCATCTCCATGGTTGGCGACTGCACGCTCGCCTCGATCCAGACCGGGCGCGACTTTGACAGCTATATCGACAAAAACGGGACATCATGGCCGTTTTCCGGCGTGCTGGAATATCTGAGCAAGGACGAATTCACGCTCGCAAACCTTGAGTGCGCATTCTCGGACGAAGCGCTCAAGTCCTCCTCCCTGTTCTATTTCCGCGGCCCGTCGTCATATGCAGACATTCTTGTGCAGGGCAGCGTGGAGTGCGTCACGCTCGGCAACAACCACACGGATGACTTCGGCGCGAAAGGCGTCGCGGACACGAAGGCCGCTTTGGATGCGGCGGATGTGTCGTGGTCGGCTGCCAGCGAATCCAAGGTATTCACGACCGAGCACGGCCTGAAAATCGGCGTCTACTGCCCAGGGTGGACCGGGCTGAGCAAGAACAATGTCATCACCGGCATCCAGAAGCTCAAGGACGACGGTGCGGATATTTTGATCTTTGCCCCGCATTGGGGCACCGAGGGCAGCTATCAGGTAACCGCCAACCAGGAGGCGCTCGCGCACGCGGCGATCGACGCAGGCGCGCACATCGTCTGCGGCACACACCCGCACGTGCTGCAAAAGATGGAGAGCTACAACGGCGGCTATATTTTCTACAGCCTCGGCAACTTCAGCTTCGGCGGCAACACCGCGCCGCGCGATATGGACACCGCGATCGCGCAGGTGACCGTCAAGAAAGACGGTGACGGCTGGGTCATTGACGGCTATGGCCTGATCCCCTGCCGCCTGTCGAGCACCGACAGCAAAAACGACTACCGTCCGCGTCCCTACGACAAGGATGAAGACGGCTATGCACGCGTGATCAGCAAGCTCGATGGATCATGGACCGGCAGCGACCTGAACGTGGACTACTCCTTCATGTATCGGTGAGCCAGTAGCAAACCGGCCACCCGCAGCTGCGGGTGGCCGGTTTCATCTTATGCGTTTAGTCCTGCGGCAGGGGGATCTTGCCCTTGAGCAGCACCTTGCCAAAGCAGCAGATCGTGATGCCGGACGAGGCCGGGATCGTCACGTCCGCATCTCTGCGCGCGCGATTGAGTGAGAACAGGTATACATTGCCGAGGTAATCCTGACAATACTGCTTGCACTTCATGTCGCCGTCCACAAAGAACAGACCGATGTCCCCATCAAAGATCGTTGCGCCGCGCTTGACGAGCACGATGGAATCGTCGTGGATATAAGGCTCCATGCTGTCGCCGGCGATGCGCACGGCAAAGTCCGCCTCCGAATCCGCAGCGACCTCGTAATCCTCATAGTCATCGCCGAGCGCCGGTGAGGCATATCCGGCCGCAGCCGGCGTCATATACAACGGAATGATCTTATTGCGCTCCGGCTGCCGCTGCGCAGCCTGCAGGCGCGCACACTCGGCATCGAGCAGCTGCAGCGTCACAAGGCGGCCGTGGTCATCCAGACGGCGCAGCTTCCAGAGCGTCTCCCACTCCTCAGGCGTCGGATGTCCGGTGCTGCCTGTGCCGCAAAACGTCTCAAGCGGAACGTGCAGCGCATCGCAAATGCGCAGCAGCAGCTCAAAGTCGATCTTCATATTGTCGCGGCGGATGATGCTGTAGAGCGTCTGCGCCGGCACCTTGATCTGCCGCGCGAACTCGTTGACCTTGATCTCGCGTTCATCCAACAAATTTTTGAGCGTAGTTCCGATCATGCACAACACCTCTTCGGCTTCATCATAGCGAATTAACCGTTCTATGTCAAGGAATAAAAACAGCACAAAGAATTATGAAAATGAAAATTTTCATTGGATTTCGTTGAAATGGTTTACTTTACTGTGAAAATGTGCTTAAATATGATGAGACGTAATCGATGCTATTGTACATGATTACCAGCAAAATAAGGAGGAAATTTAGAAATGGTACGGTTTTCCACACGAATGAACCTTCTCAAGGGTTCCGCGATCCGTGAGCTGCTGGCGCTTGCCAACAAGCCGGAGATCCTTTCGTTTGCAGGCGGTATGCCCGCACCCGAGCTCTTCCCCGTTGACAAGATCAAGGCTGCGACCGACGCTGTGCTCGAGGAGCAGGGCAAAGTCGCGCTCCAGTACTCCAGCACCAACGGTTTTGAGCACTTCCGTCAGCAGATCGCTGACCGCATGGAAGCAAAGCTCAACATCAAGACCAGCGCCGACAACATTCTCGTGACCTCCGGCTCTCAGCAGGGTCTGGACTATTCTGCGCGCGTGTTCTGCGATAAGGGCGATGTGGTCATCATTGAGAGCCCCTCCTATCTCGGCGCGCTCAACGCGTTCAAAGCCTGTGAGCCGAACTTTGTTGCCATCCCCACCGACGGCGACGGCATGATCATGGAAGAGCTGGAAAAGGTGCTCGCCACGACGGAGAACGTCAAGATGATCTACGTCATCCCCGACTTCCAGAACCCGTCCGGCCGCACTTGGCCGCTTGAGCGCCGCCAGCAGTTCATGGAGATCATCAATAAGTACGAGATCCCCGTCGTTGAGGATAACCCGTACGGTGAGCTCCGCTTTGAGGGCGAGTACCTGCCCGCGCTCAAGAGCATGGACACCAAGGGCCTCGTTGTCTTCCTCGGCACGTTCTCCAAGATCCTCGCGCCCGGCTACCGTCTTGGCTGGGTCTGCGCCGACGGTGAGATCCTCAAGAAGTACAACTTCCTTGCGCAGGCCGCTTCCCTGCAGGCTTCCACCGAGGCACAGCTCGTTGTGTCCAAGTTCATCGATATGTTCGACCTTGACGAGCACGTTGCCACCATCAAGGAGTGCTACCGCAAGCGCCGCGACGTTATGATCCAGACCATGGAGCGCGAGTTCCCGCCCGAGGCGAAGTTCACGCACCCCAACGGCGGTCTGTTCACTTGGGTAGAGCTGCCGGATTACATCAACACCAACGAGATGGCAAAGCAGTGCCTGGCGCGCAACGTTGCCTACGTCCCGGGCGACGGCTTCTTCCCGGACGCCGGCCACAACAACTGCATCCGCCTGAACTACTCCTGCATGCCCGAAGAGAAGATCGAGCAGGGCATGACCATTCTGGGCGAAGTCATCAAGGAAAACATCAAGAAATAATTTCCGCATCACATAAAAAGACCGTGTTCTCCGGAACACGGTCTTTTTTTATCCTATATCCGAAATCAAACTCCATGCAGGATATGCGCTCGAAGAAACGCCGCCACGCCGTCGCAGTCGTTGGTGTCCGTCACATAGTCGCAGACGGCCCGCACCTCGGGCGCAGCATTGCCCATGGCAACGCTCGTACCGGCGGCGCGCAGCATCCGCAGATCGTTGGAGCTGTCCCCGAAGGCGACGGTGTCCTCCGCCGGGATGCCCAAGCGCTGCGCGAGTGCAAGCAGAGCCCTGCCCTTATCCGCATCGGCGGCGTTGAGCTCAAGATTATTGCGAAACGACGACGTGACCAGAACGTCCGGAAACGCGGCCGCGATCTCTGCGCGCGCCGTTTCACGCTCTGCCATGTCCCGAAAACACAGCTGCACCTTCTGCACCGGCTGACCGTTTGCGCGCACAAACGCTTTCAGATCCTCGACCGGCGCGCGTGTGCGCCGCAGGAGCGTGACCACTTCCTCATCGGCGTTATAATACCGCACACGATCGAGAAAAGCCCGGTCTACCCAGCCGGTATCGTTCCAGTAGCAGTCATACATCGCGTCATAGCGCCCGGCGAAGTCCATCAGACGCAGGCAGGTATCCAGCGGAAGCTCAGCACGCAGGAGCGTCTCCCCCGTCCGCGTGTCGGAAACCTTCGCGCCGTTGATCGTAATGGCATACCGCAGAAACGGCAGCGCCATCACCTGCTCCGGAATCGCGCGCAGCGCACGCCCCGTTGCCGGGACGATCACATGTCCCTGCTCCGCCGCAAGCGACAGCGCGGCAAAATTCCCTGCCGAGATGATCTTCTCGCTGTTGAGCAGCGTTCCGTCGAGATCCAGAGCGATCAGTTTCATGCGCACCTCCGAAAATAAAAAAACCTGCGTTCAGAGAACACAGGTTTTTGTGGTGGAGACTAATGGGCTCGAACCATCGACCTCATGCGTGTGAAGCATGCGCTCTAACCAGCTGAGCTAAGCCTCCAAAAGTGGTGACCCGTACGGGACTCGAACCCATGTTACCGCCGTGAAAGGGCGGTGTCTTAACCACTTGACCAACGGGCCTAAGATGGGATGCTGCGGGTGCAGCATCCCCTTGGTAGCGGCACCTGGATTCGAACCGGGGACACTTCGGGTATGAACCGAATGCTCTGGCCAACTGAGCTATGCCGCCATGTTGTGAGCGTCTCGCGAACCGCTAAACGCAAGGAGCATTGTACCAAACAATGCTCCCTTTGTCAATAAGTTTTGCGTCACTTTTTTAATTTTTTTGCGGCAAATAATCCAGAGGCGAAACGCTCTGCCCGGAGACCGAAACCGACAGATGCAGGTGGCTCTCCTGCGCCGATTCGCAGCCGGCGGAATCGCCGACCGAGCCGATCGTATCCCCTGCCGAGACCGAATCGCCGACGTTTACCGTGGGGATCGCCTCCAGATTCGCATACGTGCAGCGCAGGCCGTCGGCGCGTTCCGTGACGACGGTCGTGCCGTAGCGGTCGTCGTGATATACCTGCGTCACCGTGCCCGCCGCCATGGCCGAGACGACTGCGCCGTAATCAGCCGCAATGTCAATGCCGTCATGCGTGCGCCAGTCCGCCATCGTCTCGTCATAGGCCAGCGCCGTCATCGCATAGGCGCGCGTCACCGCGCCGTCAACCGGCCAGAGGTACTCGGCCTGCGCTGCCGTTTCTGCGGTCTCCTCCGCCGGAATTTCCGGCTCAGGCGACAGCTCCGGTGTCGGCTGCGGTGTCTCAGGCACGGGTACAGGCGGCGTCGGTACGACCTCCAGCACTGCGCTGTGTGCACGGTCATCATCCATAGTCTTCGTATCTGCCAGCAGTGACCACGCAGAGACGCCGATCACCGCCGCGCAAAGGACGAGGGCTATGTAAAAGCCCTTACCTTCGATGAAGCGTACAGATCTTTTTTCGGGGTGTTTGTCCTGATTCGGTTCCATCGTATTTCCCTCCAAGAAAAAAGGTGTTTGCATGGGTATTGTCACCCACGCAAACACCTTTTATACCGGTTTGGGAAATTACTTGATGCTGAAAAATGCGTCCTTGCCGGGGTACTGCGCCACGTCGAACAGCTCGTCCTCGATGCGCAGCAGCTGGTTGTACTTCGCAACGCGGTCGGTGCGGCTCGGAGCACCGGTCTTGATCTGACCAGCGTTGACGGCCACGGAGATGTCCGCGATCGTGGTGTCCTCGGTCTCGCCGGAGCGGTGAGACACGACGGCCGTCCAGCCGGCGCGGTGCGCCATCTGGATCGCGTCGAGCGTCTCGGTCAGCGTGCCGATCTGGTTGAGCTTGATGAGCACGGCATTGGCTGCGCCGAGCTCGATGCCCTTCTTGATGCGCTGGACGTTCGTGACGAACAGGTCGTCGCCGACGAGCTGGATCTTCTTGCCGAGGCGATCCATGAGCATCTGCCAGCCTTCCCAGTCATCCTCGGCCATGCCGTCCTCGAGGGAGATGATCGGGTACTTCTCAACGAAGTCGGCGTACATATCGACCATCTGCTCGCGGGTCATGACCGTGCCGCGCTTCGGCAGGTGGTAGCAGCCGTCCTCCGCGTTGAACCACTCGGAGCAGGCGCTGTCGATGGCGATCATGAAATCGTCATACGGCTTGTAGCCGGCAAGCTCGATGGCCTTGACGAGCGCCTTGAGCGCGTCCTCGTCGCTGTCGAGGTTCGGAGCGTAGCCGCCCTCGTCGCCCACGCCGGAGGCCGGAACGACCTTCTTGAGCACGTGGAACACTTCCGAGCACATACGCAGCGCCTCGGCGAAGCTCTTCGCGCCGACGGGCATGATCATGAACTCCTGGATGTCAACGTTGCTGCCGGTGGCGTGCGCGCCGCCGTTGAGCACGTTCATCATCGGCACGGGCAGGGTCTTGGCGTTGCAGCCGCCGATGTAGTTATACAGGCTCTGGCCGGTCGCCAGCGCGCCGGCCTTTGCGCACGCGAGGGACACGCCGAGAATAGCATTGGCGCCGAGACGGGTCTTGTTCGGGGTACCGTCAAGCTCGATGAGCAGCTTGTCGATGGAGGTCTGGTCGAGGACGTTCATGCCCTGCAGCGCTTCAGCGATCTCGACGTTGACGTTCTCAACTGCCTTGAGCACGCCCTTGCCGAGATAACGGCTCTTGTCGCCGTCGCGCAGCTCGCAAGCCTCGTAGATGCCGGTGGAAGCGCCGGACGGAACAGCAGCGCGGCCGACGGTGCCGTCGTCGAGCGTGACCTCGACTTCCACGGTCGGATTGCCGCGGGAGTCAAGAATCTCTCTGGCGTTTACGTCCACAATTTCAAAATAGTCCTTCATGTCAATACTCCTTTATGATTTTTCGATAAGGCTCTCGCCTGTCATTGCGGGTTTGGGCTCGATGTGCATCAGCTCGAGCATGGTGGGTGCGATATCGGAAAGACGACCCTGCGCGCGCAGCGGCAGGTCTTTGCCGACGAGTACCAGCGGGACAAGATTCGTCGTGTGCGCCGTGTTCGGCGAGGCATCCGCCTCGACCATGCGGTCGGCGTTGCCGTGATCAGCGGTGACGAGCAGCGTGTAGCCCATCTCCTGCGCCGCCGCAACGACCTCGCCGAGGCAGCGATCCACGCACTCGACCGCCTGAATGGCAGCCGGCATCACGCCTGTGTGGCCGACCATGTCACAGTTGGCAAAGTTACAGACGATCATGTCATACGCACCGGTACGGATGCGCGCCACGAGCTCGTCCTTGACCTTGACGGCGCTCATCTCAGGGACGAGGTCGTAGGTCGGAAATTCGCGCGGCGACGGGATGAGCACGCGATCCTCTCCGGGATACTGCGTCTCTGTGCCGCCGTTGAAGAAGAACGTGACGTGCGCGTACTTTTCCGTCTCCGCGATGCGCAGCTGGCGCAGACCGTGCGCACTGACGATCTCGCCGAGTGTGTCGTGCAGCTCCTCGGGCGGGAACGCGATCGGAAGATCGGTGAGCTTCTCGTCGTAGCGCGTCGTGCAGACATAGTGCAGGTCTTGCGCAACGCTCTTGCGCGCGAAGCCGTCAAAACCCGGCTGCGTGAGCGCATAGGTCATTTCCCGGGCGCGGTCGGGACGGAAGTTCATGAAGATGACACTGTCACCGGAACAGATCTTCCCATCAGGAACACAGACGACGGGCTTGACGAACTCATCCGTCACACCGGCGGCATAGCTCTCCTCCATCGCGTGGATGGGGTCGGGGTCCTGTACGCCCTCGCCGCAGACCATGGCATTGTAGCTCGCCTCGATGCGATCCCAGCGCTTGTCACGATCCATGCCGTAGAAACGTCCCTGCAGCGTTGCGATCTTGCCCGTGCCGAGCTCGGCACAATAGTCATGCAGCTGGCGGACATAGCCCGCGCCGCTCGTCGGCGCGACGTCGCGCCCGTCAAGGAAGCAGTGCAGATACACGCGCTCGATGCCGCGGTCATGCGCCATCTTCACCATGGCGAAGATGTGCTGGATGTGGCTGTGCACACCGCCGTCGGACAGCAGACCGAGGATGTGCAGCGCCTTGCCGTTTGCGGCGTTATCAAGCGCCGCGCCATAGACGGGGTTTTCAAAAAACGAGCCGTCGGAAATGGCGTTGGTGATGCGCGGCAGATCCTGAAACACGACGCGGCCCGAGCCGATGTTCGTGTGACCGACCTCGCTGTTGCCCATCTGACCGTCCGGCAGACCGACATCCAGACCGGAGGCAGAGAGCTTCGTGTGCGGCCAGCGCTGCAGGAGACCGTCCATCACCGGCGTTTTGGCCGTGTAGATGGCGTTTCCCGCATTCGGCTCGCCGATGCCGTAGCCGTCGAGGATGATGAGTGCGACTTTCTCGTTGCTCATTCGCAGGCTCCCTGCGCCGTCGCGGCAATGATCTTCGAAAAATCGACCGGCTTGAGCGACGCGCCGCCGATGAGGCCGCCGTCGATGTCCGGCTGTGCCAGCAGCTCGGCTGCGTTGCCCGCGTTCATCGAGCCGCCGTAGAGGATGCTGATCGCCTTGGCCGTGTCGGCGTCATAGAGCTTGGCAAGCGTGGCGCGGATGGAGGCGCAGACCTCCTGTGCCTGTGCGCTCGTGGCGGTGTTGCCGGTGCCGATGGCCCACAGAGGCTCATAGGCGATGACGCAGCGCACTGCCTGCTCCGCCGTCAGACCGGAGAAAGCAGCCGCGACCTGATAGGCAACATAGGTCTCGGTCAGGTCATGCTCACGCTGCGCAAGGCTCTCGCCGACGCAGATGATCGGGATGATGTCATTCTCCAGCAGGATCTTCGTCTTGGCATTGACCTGCAGATCGGTCTCGCCGTGATAGCTGCGGCGCTCGCTGTGACCGACGATGCAGTACTGTGCACCGAGATCGCTGAGCTGCTCGGCGGACACCTCGCCGGTGTACGCGCCGTGCTGGTGCTCGGACACGTCCTGCGCGCCGACGCCGAGGGCGCAGCACTTACCGGCAGACTCCAGTGCACCGATCAGCGGGTACGGAGCGCAGATGACCACATCACAGCAGCGCTCTGCCGGAAGGTTTGCCTGCAGCTCCTGCACGAAGGCCGGGATGTCGGCCATGCGCTTATTGAGCTTCCAGTTTCCGGCAATGATTGCTTTTCTCTCTTTGATGTTCATATCCTTATTTCCTTTCCAACGCTTACTTATCCAGCAGGCACGCAACACCCGGCAGTTCCTTGCCTTCCAGGAACTCCAGCGAAGCGCCGCCGCCGGTGGAGATGTGCGTCATCTTATCGGCGAAACCGAGCTTCTCGACCGCAGCCGCCGAATCGCCGCCGCCGACGATCGTGACAGCGCCGGACTCCGCAAGCGCCGCCGCGACGGATTCCGTGCCCGTGGAAAAGGCCGGGAACTCGAACACGCCCATCGGTCCGTTCCAGACGACCGTGCCGGCGCCCTTGATAGCATCCGTGAACTGCTTGATCGTCTCAGGACCGATGTCCAGACCCATCCAGTCAGCCGGGATGGCCTTGGTCGGCACGACCTTGCGCGCACAATCAGCGGCAAACTGATCACCGGCCATGGTGTCGATGGGCAGCAGCAGCTTCACGCCGCGATCCTTCGCCTTCTGGATCATCTCGAGCGCATAGTCCATCTTGTCGGCCTCGAGCAGAGACGTGCCGATCTCACCGCCCTGCGCCTTGACGAACGTGTAGGCCATGCCGCCGCCGATGATGATCGTGTCGGCCTTTTCGAGCAGGTTATTGATGACACCGATCTTATCCGACACCTTCGCGCCGCCGAGGATGGCGACGAACGGGCGCTTCGGATCTTCCAGCGCCTTGCCCATGACGGACAGCTCTTTCTCAATCAGCAGGCCGGCATATGCGGGCAGATACGCCGCGACACCGGCAGTGGAAGCGTGCGCACGGTGCACCGTGCCGAACGCATCGGAGACATAAAGCTCGGCCATGCTTGCGAGCTCTTTTGCGAATTCGGGGTCGTTTTTCTCCTCACGGGGATCAAAACGCAGGTTCTCCAGCAGCAGAAGCTGACCCGGCTGCAGCGCGGCCGCCTTGGTCTTGGCATCTTCGCCGATGATATCCTTGGCAAAGAGCACGTCCATACCCAGCAGCTCCGTCAGGCGCTTGGCCACCGGCGCGAGTGTGAGGCTCTCTTTCCACGTGCCCTTCGGCTTGCCGAGGTGCGAGCAGGCGATCACGGCAGCGCCGTGATCAAGCAGGTAGCGGATCGTCGGCAGCGCGGCCACGATGCGCTTGTCGCTCGTGATCTCGCCGGTCGTCTTGTCCTGCGGGACATTGAAGTCACAGCGCAGCAGCACTTTTTTACCGGAAAGCGGGACGTCCCTGACGGTCATTTTGTTGTAGTTCATCTTGCTTCCTCCTGGTTTGTGATTTCACACAGGCGTGTGATATGGTATTCAAAGATCCAGATCGATCTGTCCGAGCAGATTCTGCTGACGCAGCGCCTCATAGCACAAGATCGCCGCGGAATTGGACAGATTCAGACTGCGCGCCTCCGCGCGCATGGGGATACGCAGGCAGTGGTCGGCATAGCGTTCACGCAGCCACTCGGGCAGCCCCTTCGTCTCCTTGCCGAACATGAGCGTCACGTTCGCGGCAGAGAGATCAGCGTCGGCATAGCTCACCTTCGCCTTGGTCGTGAGCAGCCAGAGATTTTCATCGCCGTTTTTGGCGAAATACTCATCGATGTTCTCGTATACCGAGATATCGACCAGATGCCAGTAGTCGAGTCCGGCGCGCTTAACGGCGCGATCGGAAATATCAAACCCGAGCGGTTTGATCAGGTGCAGCCGCGAACCCGTGCAGGCACAGGTGCGCGCAATGGCGCCGGTGTTATTCGGGATCTCCGGCTCCACCAAAACGATGTCTACCATAATGCTTCCTCTTCGTTATTTTTTTCAATTCCGTTGCCTAATATTTCTCTATTATTTTATAACTTTGCCGCTTTTTTTGCAATCGCCCTTTTAAATAAAGCTGCCACTGGAAAACGCTGCATTTCTGAACTTTTCGTGAAACCTGCCTAAGACCATTGCATAATGGATGAAAAAACTTTATAATATCCACAGAATCATTCGATTTCACGCAAGATTCTGTGCGTGGGAGGTATTATGACGCAACTTTGTTCCGTCTGTCCGCGCGGCTGCGGCGTTGACCGCGCAGGCGGACAATTGGGCTTTTGCGCAGTTCCGGATGCGCCCATGGTGGCGCGCGCAGCACCGCATTTCGGCGAGGAACCGTGCATATCCGGCACACGCGGCAGCGGTGCGGTCTTCTTCTCCGGCTGTAATCTGCGGTGCGTTTTTTGTCAAAACCGCGACATCAGCCGCGGCAAACATGGAAAAGAGATCACCGTCGCGCAGCTCCGCGCTATTTTTTTGCGCCTGCGCGATGAGGGCGTGCACAACATCAATCTCGTCACCCCAAGCCACTACACACCGCAGATCGCCGAGGCGCTCACAGGTCTGTCGCTCGGCATACCGGTCGTGTGGAACAGCTCGGGCTATGAGTGCGTGGAGTCTCTGCGTATGCTCGAGGGGCTCGTGCAGGTATACCTGCCGGACATGAAATACGCCCTGCCTGAGCCGGCAGCGCGCTACTCCGCCGCAGCGGATTATCCGCAGGTCGCCCGTGCCGCCATTTTGGAGATGTACCGTCAGACCGGTCCGTTTCAGCTCGATGACGACGGGATGCTGCAGCGCGGCGTACTCATCCGGCATCTCATTTTGCCGCATCAAGGCGAAAACACCCGCCGCGTCATCGACTGGGTCGGGCAGACATTTGCGCCCGGGCAGGTGCTCTTCAGTCTCATGAGCCAGTACACGCCCGTCGGCGATCTGGCGCAGTGGCCGGAGCTGCAGCACCCCGTCTCCCCCGCGCTCAACAAAGCCATGTACGAATACCTGATGGAAAGCCCCATTGCTGACGGTTTTTATCAGGATCTCGATGCCGCGACCGGCGACATGATCCCGGCGTTTGACGGCACAGGCGTTTAAGCTGATTTATCAATAAAGATATATGGAGGTACCCTCATGGAGTACAAAGAGATTCTTGACAGCGCGCGCACTTGTATCGGCCCGTATTGCAAGGCCTGCCCGGTGTGCAACGGCAAGGCCTGCGGCAATCAGGTGCCCGGCCCCGGCGCAAAAGCCCCCGGCAACGGCTTCACCCGCAACTACGACGCGTGGCAGAAGATCTGTGTCAACATGGACACCATCTGCCCGAACGTGCCGGTCGACACGGCTGTGGAGCTGTTCGGCACCATGTACCGCTACCCGTTTTTTGCGGCCCCGCTCGGCGCGATGAAGATGCACTACGGCGACAAGTACAACGACCGCGAGTATAACAGCATCCTCGTCAACGCCTGCGCCGACAGCGGCATCGCTGCCTTCACCGGTGACGGTGTGGACGCTGCGGTGTTCCAGGGCGCGATGGAAGCCATCCGCGCAGCCGGCGGTGTCGGCGTGCCGACGATCAAGCCGTGGAGCCAGCAGCTGGTTTTTGAAAAGCTCGATCTGGCCAGAACCAGCGGCTGCAAGGCCGTCGCCATGGACATCGACGGTGCGGGTCTCCCCTTCCTGAAAAACCTGACGCCGCCGGCCGGCAGCAAGTCCGTGCAGGAGCTGGCGGAGATCATCAGCTATGCTGCCATGCCGTTCATCGTCAAGGGCGTTATGACCGTGCGCGGCGCGCAGAAGGCCGCCGAGGCCGGCGCCGCTGCGATCATCGTCTCGAACCACGGCGGCCGCGTGCTCGGTCAGACCCCGGCCAGCGCGGAAGTGCTTGCCGAGATCGCTGATGCTGTCGGCGGCAGCATGAAGATCTTTGTCGACGGCGGCATCCGTACCGGCACGGATGTGTTCAAGGCGCTGGCACTCGGCGCGGACGCCGTGCTCATCGGCCGTCCGTTCGTCCCGATGGTCTACGGCGACGGCGCGCAGGGCGTGGCGACGTACATTGAAAAGATCGGCAGCGAGCTGCGCGACACGATGGCCATGTGCGGCGTGCACGCGCTCAGCGAGATCACGCGCGACTGCGTGCGTGTGCTCTGAGGCAAAACGACATACGAAAAACCGAGGGAGCTGCTCCCTCGGTTTTTTCATTGCTTTCACGCTTCAGATATCGTCGAGCGTCTCCGTCTCCACCGGCTGCGCCGCCTCGACAAAGCGCACCTGCAGCACCGCCTGCGGCCAATTGACAGAAACGGCAGCCGCTCGATCTCGCGCGTGCGCCGCCGTATCGATCTGCGTGCACAGATCACTCAGCACCTCGCGCGTCAGATAGCCGCCGCGCCAGTGAAACACCAGCCCCGGCTGCTTTTTTCGCAGCGCCTGATCGACCCGGCGCGCAACCTCCTCCGGCTTTGTCCACGACAGATGCTGTACCTTATAATAAAACTGACCGCCGTCCGTGCAGGCCGGCGCGGGATACAGGAGCTTGCGGTGATCGCGGAAGATCTTTGCGTCGTCAAGATTGAAGTAGTCATAGCGCAGCGCCCCGTGCTTACTCAGCGTATTGTCAAACGTGGCGTCAAGATGATAGTATTGCCCGCCGAGCTGCACGATGTTCCACGCGTGCAGGTAGCGCTCGCCGTTGGCGCGGTCGCGGTCACTGATCGCGATCATGCACGGCAGGCCGAGCCCGTCGCACAGGAGTTTGACCGTTTTGGCCATGCCCTCGCAGACGCCGACGCCGTTGGTCAGCGGGCCGATGACCTCGTGCGAATACGGCTTTTCAAGCTTATCGTAGCGAACATTTTCAAGAATGAAATCGTGGATCGCACGCTCCTGCTCCGCCGGAGTCAGGCTGCGCAGCGGACGCAGCAGCCGCGCCGCGCGTGCCTCGATCGCCTGACGGTGCTCGCGGATGCGCTTTTTGTCAAACCGATACTCGGGGCAAAAGTCCACAAACTCCGCCTCGGGCACGGCGCGGCACGAAAAGCCGACGGCGTAAAAAATCTCCGGGTGATCCAGCCGCAGCTGGAAAAAGATCGTGCCGAGCGTCTCCATCGAAAGGCGCGGGATACGCGCCGACGGCGCAAGCTCCCGCAGGCAGGTCAGCATACCGTGATACGCCGTGCGCTCCGGCGGCGGAAGCTGTTGATAATAATATTGCGGATGCAGCTGCATGGTCACTGCGCTCCTTTCGTCAGATCGGCACGAGGGCTGACCTGAAAGCGTTTTTTATATGCCCGCGAAAACGCGGAGTAGTCATGGTACCCACACTGAAAGCAGGCATCCGTCGTGCGCATCCCCTGCGCGATGAGGTCACGCGCCACGCGCAGGCGCTTATCCGTGAGGTAGCCGTGGATGGTAAAACCGGTCTCTGCGCGAAACAGGCGCATCATATAATACTTACTGAGATAAAAGGTGTCCGCAAGCGCATCGATGCTGATGTCCTCAGTCAGGTGCGTGTTGAGGTATTCAAGGATGGCGGCGGTCTTTTCGGTGCAGTGCTCCGAGGGGGCATAGCTCGACCCGTCGTCATCCAGTCCGCGGCCAAGCATGACCAGCAGCTGCAGCATCTGCGCGCGTGCAAGCAGATCGTGCCCGTAGGCCGTGCTCTGCTCCTCTGTCTCGAGCGCATCCAGCGTGCGCAGCAGCGCGGCGCGGCGGTCAGCCTCCGGGCGCAGGACAAAGCTCTCCCCTTCCGCCGGCAGGCGAAAACAGGCGTCGAGCGCAGACTCCGCCGTTGACTGCGCGCGCAAAAAGTCCGGTGATATGTAGAGGATCACGCGCTCATAGCGCTCGTTCGGGTCGATCTGCGCCTTGTGGATCGCGCCCTGCCGCACAAGCACCACGTCATACGGCCGCAAGATGTGTGTTCGCCCCTCGACGATGTACTTCCCGCGTCCGGCCAGGAAAAACACCAGCTTATGAAATTCGTGATAATGGAAGGCCGTATCCTCAGCCAGCGCACTGCTCAGATGAAACAGGCGGTATTCCTCATGCAGGTATCCCCTGCGCTCGTAATCGTTTTGCTGCATGGCGCACCTCAAAAAAGCATCTTTTGCAATATATGATAGCATTTTTGTACAATTATTGCAAGAAGGAATTGTATATACTGTCATCAAAGCGCTGCTTCGGCGCAAACTTTGCACTGGGAGTGTTGCATTTATGTCCAAGGGAAACGGTTCCAAGTCGTTTTTTAAGACTTACGGATTTCTGATGTTCATGATCGCCGGCATCGTGGCCGGCTGTCTGGTGGGCGCATTCGCCCCGGCCTTCGGCGGTAAGATCAAGTTCCTGGGTACGCTGTTCATCAACATGATGTTCTGCGTGGTCGTGCCCATGGTGTTCTGCTCCATCGCCTCCGCCATCGCCAATATGAAGAGCGTCAAGCGCGCCGGCAAGATCATGGGCGTGACCATCGCCTCGTTCCTGATCACCGCTGCCATCGCAGGCGTGCTGATGTACATCGTCTGCCGCATCTTCCCGCTCGTGGATGGACACTACACCATCGTTGAGGGTGAGATCGGCGATACGCTCGGCGTCAGCGATATGATCGTCAACTTCTTTACCAAGCCCGACTTCATGGAGCTGCTGAGCCGCAAGGCCATCCTGCCGCTGATCATCGCGGCGGTCATCTTCGGCTTCGGCGTCCAGATGAACGGCGGTCCGGAAACCAAGACCGCGCAGCTGCTCGAGGACATCACGGGCTGCATCATGAAGACCGTGAAGCTCATCACCTACTACGCCCCCATCGGCTTCTTCGGCTTCTTTGCCGATCTGGTCGCCACTTACGGTCCGGAGCTGGTGAAGGATTACAGCCGCACACTCATCATCTACTACATCATGAGCTTTGCCTATATGTTCGTCTTCTTCCCCATCTACGCCCAGTTCGGCGGCGGTAAGGGCGGCGCGAAGATCATGTTCTCCAAGCTGTTCCGTCCGGCGGCCGTGTCCTTCGGCACGTGCTCGTCCGTTGCCACCATCCCCACCAACATGGAAGTTGCTGATGAGACCGGCATTAGCAAAGACGTCACCGACATCGTCCTGCCTATGGGCGCCACCATGCACATGGACGGTTCTGCCATGTCTGCCATCATCAAGGTCGCATTCCTGTTCGGCGTGTTCGGACTGGACTTCACGACCGAAAAAGCCATCCTCGCGATCATCGTGGCGGTGTTCTCCTCCGTTGCCATGAGCGGCATCCCCGGTGGCGGCGGCACGGGCGAGCTGGTGGTGTGCACCATCTTCTTCCCCGACCAGCTGGCGATCGCCTACCCCGTGGCACTGGCCATCGGCAACCTTGTCGATCCCCCGGCCACCATGGTCAACGCAGCCGGCGACTACGTCGTGTCCTTCATCGTCTCCCGCTATGTGGACGGCAAGGATTGGCTGCAGAAGGCGCTCGGCAAGAAAAAAGAAAACGCAGCCATCGAGCAGTAACACGCTCGGCGCATCTGCCAATGTATCAAATTCCTCCCACCCGGAAACACTACGCTGTACCGGATGGGAGGAATTTTTATGCTTGGAAAAGTCGAGATCTGCGGCGTGAATACGGCGGAATTAAAGGTCCTGAGCAGCGATGCCTGCCGCGCACTGCTCATCCGCGCAAAGCATGGCGACCGTGACGCGCGTGAGCAGCTCATCGCAGGAAACCTCCGGCTGGTGCTGTCCGTGATCCAGAAATTCACCGGGCGCGGCGAGAGCGCGGACGACCTGTTTCAGGTCGGCTGCATCGGGCTGATCAAGGCCATCGACAATTTCGACGCGGAAAATCACGATGTGCGCTTTTCCACCTACGGCGTGCCGATGATCTCCGGCGAGATCCGGCGCTATCTGCGCGACAACAGCCCCATCCGCGTCAGTCGCTCCACACGCGACACGGCGTATCAGGTGCTGCAGGAAAAGGAGCGCCTGACCGCTGCCACCGGCCGCGAGCCGACGCTCGATGAGATCGCAAAATCGCTCGACCTGCCGCGGCAGACGGTGGTGTTCGCGCTCGATGCGATCAGTGACCCCATCTCGCTCTACGAACCGATCTATACCGACAGCGGCGAGAGCATCTGCGTCATGGATCAGGTCGGCGACACGACCAACACCGACGAGCAGTGGCTCGAGCGTCTGGCGCTCTCGAGCGCGATGGGCGCGCTCAACGCACGCGAGAAAAAGATCCTCTCCCTGCGCTTTTACGCCGGGAAAACACAGATGGAGGTCGCCGGTGAGATCGGCATCAGCCAGGCGCAGGTATCGCGTCTGGAAAAGCAAGCCATCGGCAAGATCCGCAGCAGTGTCTTCCCTTCATAAGCCGCGGCGCCGCACCATAAACTGTTACCAAAACGCTGCGGAGGTTTCCCCATGAAATGTTGTCTGTCTGACCTGCGATACAAAGAAGTCATTGACCTGAGCACCGGGCAGCGGCTCGGCTACGTCTGCGACGCGGAAATCGATTTAGACGACGGTAAGATCGTGTCGCTTATCGTACCGGGACAAAAGAAGCTCGGCGGCCTGCTCAGCGGCGACGATGACTACATCCTGCCGTGGGCATCCATCTCCCGGCTGGGCGAGGACATCATTCTTGCCGAGGTCTCGGAGCAGCAGCCGCGCCGGCGACGCGAAAAGCGGCAGAATTATCTCTGAAAACGCACAAAAAACGTGAAAAAACCGGTCAAGTCCTCTTGCATTGGCCGGTTTTCTCTGGTATAATACCAGAGCATTACGCACGGGAGTGGATGTGCGACCATGTGGTTTCGGCCTGGTCGGGCACAGAAGATGCTCCCGGAGGTAGCAACTAATTAAAGGAGGAAACAAAAAACTATGGCAGTCGTATCTATGAAACAGCTTCTTGAGGCCGGCGTCCACTTCGGTCACCAGACCCGCAGATGGAACCCGAAAATGGCGGAGTACATCTACTGCGAGCGCAATGGTATCTACATCATCGACCTGCAGAAGACCGTCAAAAAGCTCGAGGAGGCTTACAGCTTCGTGCGCAACCTCGCGGAGAATGGTCAGACCATCCTCTTCGTCGGCACGAAGAAGCAGGCTGCTGACGCCGTGAAGGAAGAGGCTTCCCGCGTCGGTATGTACTACGTCAACGCCCGTTGGCTCGGCGGCATGCTCACCAACTTCAAGACCATGCGCACCCGCATCGACCGTCTGGCTCAGCTCAAGAAGATGCAGGAGGACGGCACCTTCGATATGCTCCCGAAGAAGGAAGTCATGAAGCTGCTCGGCGAGATGGAGAAGCTCGAGAAGTACCTCGGCGGCGTCAAGGAGATGAAGAAGCTCCCCGGCGCTCTGTTCGTCGTTGACCCGCGCAAGGAGCACAACGCCATCGCTGAGGCGCGCAAGCTGAACATCCCGATCGTCGCCATCGTCGACACCAACTGCGATCCGGACGAGATCGATTACGTCATTCCCGCCAACGATGACGCCATCCGCGCCATCCGCCTGATCTCTTCCACCATGGCCAACGCCGTGCAGGAAGGCCGTCAGGGCATCGACGCTGAGGACGCCGCTTCCGAGGAAGAGGCTCAGAAGGTCGAAGAGTAATCGGAAACTGTAAGGGCGGGCCTCGTACCCGCCCTTCTGATAAAAATAACAAAGGAGAAAGAATTATGGCATTTTCTGCTGCTGATGTGAAAAATCTGCGTGAAATGACCGGCGTCGGCATGATGGACTGCAAAAAGGCTCTGACCGCTGCCGATGGCGATATCGATAAAGCCGTGGAATGGCTCCGCGAAAAGGGCCTCGCCGCTGCTCAGAAAAAGGCCGGCCGCATCGCCGCTGAGGGCATGGCTTACGCCGTTGACATCGACGGCATCGGCGTGATCATTGAGGTCAATGCTGAGTCCGACTTCGTGGCCAAGAATGACCTGTTCGTGGAGTACGTCAAGGGTGTCGCCGCTGTCATCGCCAAGGAGAACCCGGCTGACATCGACGCGCTGTATGCCTGCGCTTACGGCAACGGCAAGACCGTGCTCGAGGAACAGAACGACAAGGTGCTCGTCATCGGCGAGAACATCAAGGTCCGCCGCTTTGCGCGCTATGACAACGGCCTGAACGTCCCCTATGTCCACATGGGCGGCCGTATCGCCGTGCTTGTCAACCTCGAGACCGAGTCCACTGACGCTGCTGTCATCGAGCTCGGCAAAGACATTGCCATGCAGATCGCGGCTCTGAACCCGACCTACATGGACAAGAGCGACGTCTCCGAGGAGTTCATCGCCAAGGAGAAGGAGATCCGTCTGGCTCAGGCCAAGGAAGATCCGAAGAATGCCAAGAAGCCCGACGCCATCATCGAGAAGATCGTCATGGGTGGCATCGCTAAGTACTTCAAGGAGATCTGCCTGCTCCAGCAGCCGTTCGTCAAGGACGACAAAGTCTCCGTCGAGGATCACATTGCCGCTGTCGCAAAGCAGGTCGGTGCCTCCATCAAGCTCGTGGGCTACACCCGCTTTGAGAAGGGCGAAGGCATTGAGAAGCGTCAGGATGACCTCGCTGAGGAAGTCGCCAAGCTCGTGAAGTAAGTTTTCGAGCAGATATATTGCATTTTCAGGTTCCGCAGCTTCATCTAAGCTGCGGAACTTTTTACCCATTTCCAGACAGCCGCGCCCGAATTTTTTCCTGTTTTCGTCTATTTCTGGCGGTAGAGTGACTCTACACAGCAGTAGAGACGCATATTTTTGCGTAGAGGCTGAAAAAATGGAACGTAGACAGGAAAAAATGACAGTAGGTTGAATTTACACACCCAAGGGTGTATGGATAAAGAGCGCACACTGTGCAGCACTTTGAGCAAACAAAGGAGCACCCCCTATGATCCAGATCTTTACCGATACGTCGGCCAATCTGCCGGCCTCGTACATTCAGAAATATGCGCTGCGCGTAATCCCGCTGACCTACCTGATCGACGGTGTCGAGGCGCATCAGGACCCGACCGTGGACTTTGACGGCAAAGCCTACTATGACGCGATGCGCAGCGGCACGCCCGTCACGACCGCCATGATCAATCTCGCCGGCTTTCTTGAGCCGCTGCGCGAGGTGCTCGCGGCCGGCGACGATGTGATCTACATCGGTATGTCCGGCGGAATCAGCGGCACGGCACACGCCGCAGCGCTCGCAGTTGAGGAGCTCAAGGAAGAGTTCCCGGAGCGGAAGGTCACCTCCATCGACACGTATGCCGCCTCCCTCGGTGAGGGGCTGCTCGTGGTCGAGGCTGCGCGTATGCTCGAAAGCGGCGCGTCCTTTGACGAGATCGTGGAGAAGATCTCGCAGCGCCGTCATGTGATGTGCCAGTATTTCACGGTCGACGACCTCGCCTATCTTGAGCGCGGCGGCCGTGTGAGCAAGGCCGCAGCCATCGTCGGCACGGTGCTGAAGATCAAGCCCCTGCTGCGCGGCGACGAGGAAGGCAAGATCGTCCTGTGCGGCAAGACGCGCGGGCGCAAGCACTCCCTCACCTCCCTTGCCGACTTCTATGAAAAGCTGGTCGCGGACAAGACGGAAGAGATCGGCATCGCGCACGCGGATGACGCCGAGTGTGCGCAATTTCTGCTCGACGCGCTGCGCAAGCGCGGCTTCACTGGCGACTGCCTGAACGTGTGCTACGAGCCTGTCACGGGCTGCCATGTCGGCCCCGGCACGGTGGCGCTGTTCTTCTACGGCGTGCACAGATAATCAGATAAGATAAGATCCCGGAGCGTGGTGGAAACACGCTCCGGGATCTTGCGTTATGCATCGCTCCGGTCGACCTGCCGGATCATTTTTTCAAACTTTACGCGCGGACCCATGACCTCGCGCCCGCAGCCCAGACAACGGAGCTTAAAGTCCGCGCCGATGCGCAGCACCTCCCAGCGCTTTTCGCCGCAGGGGTGCTGCTTTTTCATCGTCAGAATGTCACCGACTCGAATGTCCATCGCTCACTCCCCCTTGATGCGCTGCCAGTAGGCGCGCGCGGCCTGCTCGGTCTTGTTGTCGCCGTACTCGTAATAGTGTTTTCCCTTGAGCTCATCGGGCAGATACTGCTGCTGCACCCAGTGCCCCGGGTAGCTGTGCGGATATTTGTAGCCCTGCTCGCGCTCAAAGCCCGTTCCGTCGGCGTGGACATTCTGCAGCTCACGCGGGATCGGCCCTGCCTTCCCTGCCCGCACGTCCGCGATCGCGGCGTCGATGGACATGACGACAGAGTTGGACTTCGGCGCGGTCGCCAGCAGCAGCACCGCCTCCGCCAGCGGCAGACGCGCCTCCGGCAGGCCGAGCTGCAGCGCCGAGTCCACGCAGGACTTGACGATCGTGGCGGCCTGCGGATAGGCAAGGCCGATGTCCTCGCTCGCAGAGCAGAGAATGCGCCGGCAAGCGCCGATCAGATCCCCGGCCTCGAGCAGGCGCGCGAGATAATGCAGCGCCGCGTCCGGGTCAGAGCCGCGCAGCGACTTCATAAGCGCGGACACAACGTCAAAGTGATCGTCACCCGCGCGGTCGTAGTGCATGGCGCTGCGCTGCGTGATATTCTCGGCATCCGCGCGCAGGAGGCGAACGGACGCACCGTCACGCGGCGCTGCGGAAAAGAGCAGCTCGACCGTGTTGAGCGCCTTGCGCACATCGCCGCCGCAGACAGAGGCGATATACCCCGCCGTACCCGGCTCAATGTCCGCCGTGACGTTCTCACGCGCACAGAGAATGGACACTGCGCGCAGCACTGCCTTTTCCACCTCGGCAGCCGGCACTTGCTTGAACTCGAACACCGTGCTGCGGCTGAGCACCGCGTTGTAGACATAGAAATACGGGTTTTCCGTCGTGGAGGCGATGACCGTGATGCGGCCGTCCTCCATGAATTCGAGCAGCGACTGCTGCTGCTTTTTGTTGAAATACTGGATCTCATCGAGGTAGAGCAGCACGCCGCCGGGCGTGAGCATGGTGTCGAGCTCGGCGATGATATCGCGGATGTCCGAAATGCTCGCGGTCGTGGCGTTCAGGCGGCGCAGGGTACGGTTCGTGCTGGCTGCAATGATGCTCGCGACCGTGGTCTTTCCGGTTCCGGACGGACCGTAAAACACCATATTCGGAATCTCCCCGGACGCAACGATGCGCCGGAGCATTCCGTTCGGACCAAGTATATGCTTTTGCCCGACCACATCGTCGAGCGTGGTCGGCCGGATATCATCGGCCAATGGTCTGTACATAGTGCGCCTCCTGTGTTGCGATGGCGATATTATAGCGCATTTTTCCCGCCTTGGCAACCGACCGCACTTGGCAGACGGCACAAAATGTGCTACACTGCCGGAGAGGTGAAGAAGATGCGCACAACCGAACAGGTTCAGGAGATCCTCCGCGCGCTGGCACAGGCCTACCCCGCGGAGTGCTCCCTGCAATATCAGAAGGATTACGAGCTGCTCTTCGCCGTGCGGCTGGCAGCACAGTGCACGGACGAACGCGTCAATCAGATCACACCCGCGCTGTTTGCGCGCTTTCCGACGCTCGAGGCGTTTGCCGATGCCGAGCCGGAGGACGTCGAGCCCTATGTGCGCTCGTGCGGGTTTTTCCGCGCAAAGGCGCGCGACATCGTGCTGTGTGCGCGCAAGCTTGCCGCAGAATACGGCGGCCGCGTGCCGGACACGATGGAGGCGCTCACTTCCCTGCCCGGCGTCGGGCGCAAGACGGCAAACCTCATCCTCGGCGACGTATATCACAAGCCCGCTGTGGTCGTGGACACGCACTGCATCCGGCTCTCAAACCGGATGGGTCTCGTCGACGGGCTTAAAGACCCCGTCAAGATCGAGACCGCGCTGCGCAAGATCCTGCCGCCGGAGGAATCGTCCGACTTTTGCCACCGGCTCGTCCTGCACGGCCGCGCCGTGTGCACCGCGCGCAAGCCGCTATGCAGCACGTGCTGCGTGCGCCACGTATGTCAAACCGCAGAGGAGGTGGAGCTATGAGACCGATCGCACACATCCACAGTGATTTTTCCACCAAATTCGGCATCCCGCGTCAGAGCGGTGTCGTCGAAAGCCTGCAGGCCGAGATCGTCTTTGAGCCGGAATTTCGAAGCCGTGAGGCTGTGCGGGGGCTGGACGGCTACTCGCACATCTGGCTGATCTGGGAGTTTTCCGAAAACGTTGATGCTCCCTGGTCGCCGACCGTGCGACCGCCGCGACTGGGCGGCAATGTGCGCATGGGCGTGTTCGCCACGCGCTCCCCGTTCCGGCCGAACCCCATCGGCCTGTCGTGCGTGCGGCTCGAGCGCGTTGAACTCACTGACCCGCGCGGCCCGGTGCTCCATGTCGCAGGGGCTGACCTCATGGACGGGACGCCGATCTATGACATCAAGCCCTATATTCCCTACGCCGACTGTCATCCGGAGGCGGCCGAAGGCTTCACCGGTCAGGTGGAGATGCAGGAGCTGACCGTGACGATCCCGCCGGAGCAGCTCTCCCGCTTCCCCGCCGACAAGCGCGACGCGCTCATCGGCGTGCTCGCGCAAGACCCGCGCCCCCGGTATCAAGCAGACGCCAGCCGCGTCTACGGGCTGGAATTCGGCGGCTATGAAATCAAATTCCGCGTTGACAGCCAGACGCTGACCGTCACGGACATCATAAAAAAAGACTCGTGATCTTCACGAGTCTTTTTCGTATTTGAGCTGATACAGGTCGGTTCGCCGCGCGCGCAAAACCGGGATCTGTGCACGAACGGCATCTGCCTGCGCAAGGTCAATGTCACAGATCAGCAGCGCCGGCGCTGCACCGGCCTGCGCCTGCACGCGCCCCCATGGGTCACACACGAGCGAGTGCGCATAGGATACATAGCCCGCCGTTTCATCCCGCGCCGGGGCACAGCCCGCGAGGAAGCACTGGTTATCGAGCGCCCGCGCGCGAAACAGCAGCTCCCAATGCGCCGGACCGGTCGTCATATTGAACGCCGCCGGAACAACGATCAGCCGCGCGCCCTCAAGGGCAAGGATGCGAAACAGCTCTGCAAAGCGCACATCAAAGCAGATGGCAGCGCCGACCTTGCCGAACGGCGTGTCAAAGAGCGTATAGTGCTGTCCGGGCGAGAGCGTGTCGGACTCGAAAAACCGCTGACCGCCCGCCACATCAATGTCAAACAGATGCACCTTGCGGTGCTTTGCCCGCTGCGTCCCGTTCGGGTCAAAGACATAGCAGGTGTTGTAGATCGCGTCCCCGTCACGCTCCGGCACAGAGCCCGCAACAAGCCAGACGCCGCTCTCGCGCGCAGTGTCGCGCAGCAGACGCCACGTCCGGCCGCCCTGCGGCTCGGCATAGTCTGCAAACGCCGCGTTATCATATGGGCAGCACCACATCTCCGGCAGCACGACCAGATCGCAGCCGGCAGCGGCGGCATCGCGCACATAGCGGCGCATGGCCGCGTGATTCTCCTGCTGCGACACCGTGACCGGCATCTGGCATAGACCAAGCTTCATGGTATCCCCCGCTCTCATACTGTTATGTGACCAGCATAGCGAAAAACGGCGGCGCTGTCAAACATTTCTGCCCGCGCGCACGTCACTACCGACACCAAAACCGTGTAAAAAGCGGGTGAAATGCAGCGATTGCATTTCACCCGCACGCGCGCGTTTATGCGTACATGGCACCCAGAATCACGCCCAGAATCCCGACCAGAATCGAGAGCGCAGCACCGACAGCGAAGCCGTCCAGCGCCCATTTGCCGATCGCTTTGGCGCGCACCGGCGTCGTCTTCTGGAAGCACAGGTACAGGATCAGACCGACCAGCGGGAACAAAAACGCCAGAATGTTCAGCCCGGTCGACGGCTTATCTTCCTGCTGATTGATCGGCTCCTGCACAGTGCAGCCGCAGTTCGGGCACACGACCGCCTGATCGACCAATTGACTTCCGCATTGCTGACAATACTTCATCTCTTTCCCTCCGTTCATATCTCTGAGTGGAGACTCACTCCACGCTTGTATGGTATCACAGCGTGATGGAAACGGCAATTCGGAATTCACAAAATGTTCATTTTTCCGACAAAATAGCACTTTTATGTATAAATTATGGTAATGGTAATTTCGCGTGGTAAACCTTACGCTCGCCTCTGGAAACGCAAAAAAGGATGGAGAGACAGATAATCTCTCCATCCTTATTTCTGATCCGCAAAAACGGGTGTTTACTCTTCCCAGTTGTGCCACACGTTCTGGACATCTTCGTTGTCCTCGAACATGTCGAGCATCTTCTGGAGGTTTTTGATATCGCCCTCGTCGGTGAGCTTGATGGTGTTCTGCGGCACCATCTCTACCTGCGCGCTCAGCAGCTCATAGCCGTCATTCGTGAGCGCCTCGGCCACCGAAGCCACATCATCGGGATCAGTGTAGACCGTGTAGACGCCCTCGTCGGGCGCAAAGTCGGCTGCACCGGCTTCGAGCGCATCCTCCATGACCTTGTCTTCCTCGAGCTCCTGATCCTCATCATTGATGACGATGACGCCCTTTTTGTCAAACGACCACGACACGCAGCCGGTCGCGCCCATGTTTCCGCCGTACTTATCAAAGTAATGGCGCACCTCGGAGGCGGTGCGGTTGCGGTTGTCGGTCATCGTTTCGACGATGATGGCGACACCAGACGGGCCATAGCCTTCATAGGTGATAGACTCGTAGTTATCGGTGTTGCCGGAGCCGAGCGCCTTGTCGATCGTGCGCTTGATGTTGTCGTTCGGCATGTTGGCGGCCTTCGCCTTGGCGATGACAGCTGCGAGGCGGGAATTGTTATTGGGGTCGCCGCTGCCGCCCTCTTTGACGGCCACGATCATCTCACGGGCGATCTTCGTGAACGCCTGCGCGCGCTTGGCGTCCTGCGCGCCTTTGGTTTTCTGTATGTTATGCCACTTGGAATGTCCGGACATAGTTACAACTCCTCTTGCTAAAATGCTTTGAACATTTTAACACAAACAGAGCCGCGTGGCAAGGAAAATCCGCATTTTTGCGCGAAAACTACGCCTCCGTCTTGGGGATGAGGAGATATTGCGGCAATTCGGCCGGTGTATCGTCATCCAAGAGGCCGTTCGTCTCGCGGATGCACCGCTCGCTCGAGCAATAACGCTTCGAGAGCTGCCACAGATCCTCCCCGTTCCAGCGCACGATCGTCAGCGACGGCACGGCTGCATACGGGCTCGAGCGCTCCTGCGCCGTCACGCCGGTGACCTGCCGGAACGCAGACGGGCAAAACCGCGCCAAGCCGACCGTGACCGCTGCGCGCAGCTGAAAACCGTCCGCTGTTGCCGTGACCGCCGGCGCTTCCGGCAGCGCATACAGCAGCTCTACCCGCCCGCTGCCGTCAGTTTCCAGCGGCAGGTGCAGCCGCTTCTCCAAGCAGGACACGCGCTGCTCGGCATCCGTCACCAGCAGATGCACGAGCACATCGCAGCCATCGGCCGCAGCGCCGCAGAGCTCGGCACGCTGCGCGCGCACCGTCAGCGCGGCAGCATCGCACGCGATCATCCCCTCCGCAGTCAGGTGCAGCGGCTCTGCCGGATGCACCGTTCCGGCCGGGATCGTCTCGCATTCGAGCTGCAGCTGCGCGGTGTTGCAGTAAGCATCCGTCACACATTCCGCCGCGAGCTCACCAAAGCACACCGTCTGTGCGACGAGGTGATACTCCGCCTCCAGTGTCGCACCGTCGGCTGCGGTGCTCACATTCAGATAGGCCGCTGTCAGGCTGACACTTGCCTGCACCATACAGGGCTCGGCGTCCGCCGGACAGTCGAGCAGCTGCGAAAACGGCGTCTCGAACGTCTCAACGACCGGGCAAGACTGCCCCTGCTGCAAATAGCTGACCGATGCGCGCACACGCCCCTGCACGACTGCACGCCCGTCAGCGATACGCACCTCGTCGAGCCATACGGACTCCGTGTGGCACAGCAGGCGGTCCGTTTCCGGCTGACCGGCGGCAAAGCGGTGCATTTGCGTTGCCGTGAACGTCTGTTCCTCCACGGCCACCGGCACGTGCACGCACAATGGCTCTGTATGCGTGAACACGGCACCGCCGTCACTCTCGATGCGCTCCGTGAGCGTGAGCTCCGTCTCCCGGTAGGCGCGCAGACACAGACTCAGCCGCGCCGTCACTCGCACCTTGCGGGAATTGACCGCGCGCGCATCCAGCGCCGCGAGCGTGCAGCGCAGCCACGGGCGCACGTCCTCTGAAAGCGTGTCGCCGCTCATATGCACCTTGACCGGCAGCTCCACGGGAAAACTGCGCAGTGCGCCGTTTTCTTCGGTATAGACAACGTCTGCTGCAACGCAGCCCTCGATCTGTGCGCTCTTGTCCGAAAACGCGAGATTCCAAAGGCAGAACGTGCCCTCAGTGACCACGAGCGCACTGAGATCGCCGAGCGCGTCGGGCACGACGGCGTCCACACTGCACGTCTCCTCCCCGATGCGGTCAAAGATCCGCGTATACATTCTGTGCTCCTGCTTACCCAGTTGTAGTTCCATAAAGATGTGCTCCTTATCGTTTTTGTACATCCTTATGCCGGGCGAATGGCGCTTATGCCGCCGTCAGCACCGCAGCAGCCAAACACCTGCCGCAATGAGCGCGCCGCCGAGCGCAAACCACCAGAATCCCGCCGGCAGCACGAGCGCCAGAATGATGAACACCCCGGTGACCACGCACGCAATGCCGATCCAAAAACAGATCCCCCGCCGTCGAAACATAAAGCACCGCCCTCCGCTTGCAGGTTATCCCTACAGGATATGCGGAGGACGGTGCGTTTGTGCGCTATTTTTTCTTTTCCCAGTCGCAGACCTGCGCCGAGAGTGCGTACAGGCGCGCATAGCTCTCGTGGCGCTCGGGCGCGATCTCGCCCGCCTCCACGGCGGCGAGCACCGCGCAGCCGGGCTCTTTCAGGTGCGCGCAGTCACGAAAGCGGCACTTGCCGATATATGGACGGAATTCCCGGAATGCATACTGCAGATTCTCGCACGAAATGGGGTCAACCATATCCACCTCAAAGGACGCGAAGCCCGGCGTGTCGGCGACAAACGTGTCCTCGCCGAGCGCATAGAGCTCGACGTGGCGCGTCGTATGCTTGCCGCGGCCGAGCCGCTCGCTGACAGCGCCGGTCGCAATGCCGAACGATGCGTCGAGCGCATTGAGCAGACTCGATTTGCCGACGCCGGAGTTGCCGGTGAAGGCGCTGGTCTTACCGCGCAGCGCATCGCGCAGTTCATCCATGCCGAGCCCGGTCGCGGCGCTCGTGCGCAGAACGCGAAAGCCGATGGAGCGGTAAATGTCATAAAGATGCTCCGCCGGGTCAAGATCGCACTTATTGAGACAGACGACCGGCTCGCAGCCCGCGTTTTCCGCGATAGCGACCACGCGGTCGATCAGAAACGGATCCGTGATCGGATTGACGTTCGCGCCGATCATGATGAGCTGGTCGATATTCGCCACCGCCGGGCGGATGAACGCATTGTGCCGCTGCTCCACCGCGTCGATGCGCCCCTTGCCGTGCGCGTCGAAGCTCAGCTGCACCCGGTCGCCGACCAGCGGGCTGCACCCGTCGTAACGGAAGCGGCCGCGCGCCTTGCACTCCACGATCTGATCGCCGGCGGCCACATAGTAAAAGCCGCTGAGCGCCTTGATGATGACACCCTGCACCATAAGCAATGTGCTCCTTTGTCTGTTACGGTTTTTCCGGCCCGTCGGAGATCCAGATGTAGACCTTGCTGTACTCCGTGAGCTTTGTGTTGGCCGGTGCGCTCTGTTTGAAGACCGTGCCCTGCTTTGCGTCATTCGCCTCTTTGTACGTGCCGCCGTAGCAGAGGCCGCTGCTCTCGATGCGTGCGATCGCGGCTGACTCCGTGAGCGTAGACAGGTCGGGCACTGTGACCTCCCGCAGCGTCGGTCCGCCGCTGACGATGAGCTTCACGCCCGTACCGACAGCCGCCTTTTCGCCCGGCGCGGGCTCTGAGCGGATGACATACTTCGCCGTCACGTCCTTGGACGCCTGAAACTCCGTCGTGACGGTAAAGCCGGCTTTATCGAGCATTTCCGTCGCCGCCTCATAGTCCTCATTGACCACATACGGCACCTCCGCCATGACAACGCCGGTGCTGACGGTGAGCTGCACGCTGATGCCCTCCGGCACGCGCATACGGCTCTTTCCGGCTTCCGGGTCCTGGGCGATGATGACACCGTCCGGCACTTCGGGGTCGACGGTATACAAAACGGTAAAGCGATAATCGGAATACTGCTTGTCGTTGACGACTGCCTCATAGGATTTTCCGGTAAAAACCGGCACGTCCACGCGCTCCGCCGTGCGGAACAGATCCTCGAGCCAGAAATTCCAGAGGAACACGAACAGCAAGACGGCAAACACACCGACCGAGAAAATGCCCGTGAAATAGCTCACGCGCTTGGCGCGTTTGCGCCGCCGTTGATATTCTTCTTCCGTGAGGTCATGCCCCACGCCGAAGAACGACTCTTTTTTCTCCGCGTTTTCCTTGCGCCGCTCGGCGAGCGGACGCTGCTGATTGAGGTGCTTTTTGCAGGCGTTGAGCGCTTTGAGCAGTTCCCCCGCCGACTGATAGCGCTTGCGCAGGTCAGGCTCCATCGCCTTGAGCGTGATGCGCTCAAGCTCCTCGGGGATCGCACTGTTCCACTCCCGCGGCGGCTTTGCGCTGCCGGCAATGTGCTTGAGCGCGATCTCCTCCGGGGTGTCGGCGTCATACGGCAGGTGACCGGTCGTCATCTCATAGAGCACGACACCGAGCGAATACAGGTCGCTGCGCGCGTCTGCATTGAGGCCCTTCGCCTGCTCGGGCGCAATATAGTGCACCGATCCAATGGCCTGACCACTGCGCTCCTCGTGGATGTTTTCCAGTGCGGCAATACCGAAATCCGCCACCTTGACCATGTCGTCGTTCGTGATCATGATGTTCTGCGGCTTGATGTCGCGGTGGACGATGCCGTGCGCGTGCGCGTGCTGGAGCGCTTTTGCGATCTGCGTAGCATAGCTCAGCGCCTCCTGCGCGCTGAACACGCCGCGCTCCGCGAGGCGCTGCTTGAGCGTCACGCCCTCGATGAGCTCCATGACGATATACTCCGTATCACCGCTGTGCCCCACATCGTACACCGCGACGATGTTCGGCTGCGAGAGCATGGCGACGGCGTGCGCCTCCGCCTGAAAGCGGTTTTTCAGCTCGGCATCCTCCGCCATTTCATCGCGCAGGATCTTAACGGCGACATAGCGGTGCAGCTTATGGCACATAGCCTTATAAACGACCGACATGCCGCCGCTGCCGATGATCTCCAGGATCTCGTAGCGGTCGTCCAGCATCTGGCCGATATAACGATTCATTGATTGTTCCATAATGTTCCCCCGTTGCCGCGCTTAGCGGAAAAGAACCAGCGCAGTCACATTGTCGCGCGCACCGCGCGAGAGCGCCGCCGCGATCAGGCGGCAGCAGATCTGCTTTGCATCTCTGGAGCTGCGGCAAGCATCATGCAGCTGCGCATCCGTGAGCGTGTTCGACAGCCCATCCGTGCACAGCAGCAGCCGCGCTCCCAGCGGAAACGGCATACTGCGGCAGTCAGGCTCGACCTTGGCCCCGACACCGACAGCGCGCGTGATCACATTCCGGCGCGGGTGGCGGTGCGCCTGCTCCGGCAGCACCTGACCGCTTGCGATCAGCTCCTGCACGAGCGAGTGATCCGTCGTGATCTGCTGCATACGGCGCGGTCCAACCAGATACGCGCGGCTGTCACCGACGTGCAGCACCGTGAGCCGTCCGTGCCGCACACAGGCGGCGACAATCGTCGTACCCATGCCGTGCAGCTCGGGATCGGCACAGGCACGGCCATAGACCGCCTGATTGGCAGCGTTGCAGGCTGCGCGCATTGCAGGTTCGACCGCGCTGCCCGCCATCATCTCCCGGCGAAACTGCGCCAGAAAGGTCGACGCGGCAAGCTCGCTCGCAAGTTTCCCTCCGGCGGCGCCGCCCATGCCGTCGCAGACGACGCCGACAACGCAGCCCTTGCGCCGGATGCGTGCACCGGCAGCACGGTCCTGATTCTCCTTGCGGACAGCACCTCTGTCCGACTTTGCAAAGCATTGCATGGGCTCTCCCCTTTCAGGCGCGGTGATCCGCGACCTTCTTGCGCAGCTGGCCGCAGGACGCGTCCACGTCGCTGCCGAGCTTGCGGCGCACAGTCACGTTCACGCCGGCCTGCTCCAAAATGCGTATGAATGCCTTGAGGTGCTCCGGCGTGGACGGCCGGAACGCACGCTCCTCCACATGGTTGAGCGGGATGAGGTTCACATGCGCACAGACGCGCCGCGCGTGCTTTGCCAGCAGCCGCGCGTGCTCGGGCGTGTCGTTCACGCCGTCGATCATCGCGTATTCGAAGGAAATGCGCCGCCCGGTCGCCTGATAATATCTGGCGCAGGCGTCGATGAGCGCCTGAACACCGCGGCCGCGGTTGGCCGGCATGATCTTCGAGCGGGTCTCGTCATCCGGGGCGTGGAGCGAGACCGAGAGTGTGAGCTGCAGGTCGCGCGCCGCCAGATCATCAAAGCGCTCAATAAGTCCGCACGTGGACAGTGAGATGTGCCGCATACCGATATTCTCTCCATCGGGGTGGTTCACCAATTCAAGAAAGCGCATCACGTTATCAAAGTTATCAAGCGGCTCGCCGATGCCCATGAGGACGATGTTCGAGATCTTGCTGCCCGACTCACGCTCGGAGTAAAGCACCTCATCGAGCATCTCCGAGGGCTCAAGGCTGCGGATCAGGCCGCCGATCGTGGACGCGCAAAATGCGCACCCCTGCCGGCAGCCGACCTGTGAGGAAATGCAGATGGTGTTGCCGTACTTATAGTGCATGACGACCGTCTCGACGGCATTGCCGTCATCAAGCTGCCAGAGGTACTTGATTGTGCCGTCCATGGCGGAGACCTGCTTGCGCAGCATCTCGAGCTTGGAGATGTAAAACTGCTCCGCGAGCGCTGCGCGCAGATCCTTGGACAGGTTCGTCATCTCGTCAAACGACGACGCGCCGCGCGCAAGCCACTGGAAGATCTGCTTGGCACGGTATTTCGGCTGCCCCATTTCGGCGAGCGCCGCCGCGATCTCTTCGGGGAGCATGGCTTTGATGTCTCTCATTCGTGTCTCCTCAGCTTACAGACAAAAAATCCGTCCGTTTCGTGTTCCTGCGGCCAGAAGGTGAACATTCCGCCCGCCGTATCCGCCGCCGGGAGCGGCAGCGAAAACGCTTCCGGTGCAAAGTCCGGATGCGTGCGCAGAAAATCTTGCACCACATCCTCATTCTCGCGTGCAAGCACCGTGCACGTAGAATACACCAGCACGCCGCCGGGACGCACGCACGGTGCGAGTCCCTCCAGAATGTCGCGCTGAATGGCCGGCAGCTGTGAGAGCGCCGCCGGGTCTTTGAAGCGGATCTCCGGCTTCTTGCGGATCACGCCCAGTCCCGAGCACGGCACGTCCGCCAGCACGACGTCCATCGTGCCGACCAGATCAGCATCCGGACGACGGGCATCCATCGTGCGCGTTGAGATGCACGACAGTCCCAGCCGCTTGGCACCGGCGCGGATACGCTTCCATTTATTTTCGTGTATATCGCAGGAAATCATACATCCCTGATCGCGCATCTGCACCGCGGCGGCAAAGCTTTTGCCGCCCGGCGCGGCGCAGGCATCGAGCACGCGCATCCCCGGACGGACACCGGCGGCAAGCGCTGCGCAGTGCGCGGCCGCGTCCTGCACATAAAACCAGCCGTCGGCAAAGGCGCGCGCAGCCGCAAGGTTTCCGCCGCGGCACAGCAGCGCATCCGGCAGCCACGGGTGCGGCTGCGTCTCGATGCCGTCGGCGCGCAGAGAAGCATCCAAGGCATCAGGTGTCGTTTTCAGGGTGTTCACCTGCAGGCAGGCAGGCGCGTCGGCGTTGTTTGCCGCAAGCGCACGCTCGGCAAAGTCATAGCCGTGCGCGTCGATAAGCATCTGCGCCAGCCACTGCGGATGGCTGGTGCGCACGGCGAGATAGGACGCCGTACCCGCCCCCGGGATCTCCGGCAGCGCGTCACGGTGCTCCGCCACGCGGCGCAAGACCGCATTGACCAGCCCTGCTGCGCGCGCACAGCCGCCCTTGCGGCAGAGCGCGACCGCCTCGTTCACGGCGGCGCGCGGCGGCACTTTATCCAGCAACACGATCTGATACGCCGACAGCCGCAGCAGGTCGAGCACCTTCGGCTCAAGCTTTTGCAGCGGCGTCGTGCAGTATGCCGCAAGGTAATGATCCAGCAGTGTCAGATTTTGCAGCGTCCCGTAGCAGATGCGCGCTGCGAGCGCGGCATCACGCGGCGCAAGCTGCGCATTTTGCAGCACGATGTTGAGCGCGGCATCCGACCATGCGCCGTTTTTGCGCCAGCGCTGCAGCGCGGTCCATGCCGCTTCCCGTGCAGTCATAGCCATACTCACCCCTCAACGGGCAGCGTGTGCCCGAGAAGGTAGTCGGCTGCGGACATACGCTTTTTGCCCGGCGCCTGCAGCTGCGTGATGCGCACCGTCTGCCCATCGGCACAGGCAACGGTGACACCGTCCTTGCCGGCTGCCACGATCGTTCCTGGGGCTTTGCGCGTCGTGCGGTCTGAATAATCGGCGGCGTGGATCTTAAACGTCTGCCCGCCGAGCTGTGCCGTTGCGACCGGCCACGGCTCGAGACCGCAGATATGCTTGATGATCGCGCGCGGGCTCTGATCCCAGTCAATGGGCGAATCGTCGCGTGTGAGCGGGCGGGTATACGTCGCCGCGCTGTGATCCTGCGGTGTGCGCGGGGCAACGCCCGCGTCAATGTCCCGCAGCGTGCGCACGAGCAGATCCGCACCCATGACGGCCAGCCGGTCAAAGAGCTCACCGGCGGTCTCGAATTCGCCGACCGGCGTCTGCTCTGTGTAGATCACATCGCCGGTGTCCATCTCGCGGTCAAGGTACATCGTCGACACACCGGTCACCGCATCGCCGTTGAGCACCGCCCACTGGATGGGCGCTGCCCCGCGATACTTCGGCAGCAGCGAGCCGTGCACATTGATCGCGCCGTAGGGCGCGGCGGCAAGCAGCTCGTCCGGCAGGATGCGGCCGTAGGCCACGACGACAAGAATGTCCGGCTGCAGGCTCTGCAGCGCTGCCAGCGCCGTGCCGTCACGCATCTTTTCCGGCTGAAAGACCGGCAGACCGTTTGCCAGCGCGATCTCCTTGACCGGACTCGGCTGGAGCTTCATGCCGCGGTTTTTGGGCTTGTCCGGCTGCGTAAATACACCGACCACGTCAAAGTGGGCATCGAGCAGACGCTGCAGCGACACGGCCGCAAAATCCGGCGTGCCCATGAAAACGATGCGCATGGGCCTCACCTCTTCGACGGCTGCTCCAGCTCCTCGGGAGCGAGCATCCGCGTGGCCTTGTCGATGAACAGAACGCCGTCAAGATGATCGAGCTCATGGCAGAACGCACGCGCCGTCAGACCGTGCCCCTCGACCTCGAACCATTCGCCGTGGCGATCCTGCGCGCGGACCTTCACATAGTCCGGGCGCGCAACGATGCCGTACTCATCCGGCACGCTCAGGCAGCCCTCGGCGCCGACCTGCTCGCCCGCCGTCTCGACGATGACGGGGTTGATAAGCTCGATCATATACTCGTCCTCACCGTCGGGAACGTTCGTTTCCAGCACGATGACGGCGCGGCGCAGCACGCCGACCTGCGGCGCGGCAAGACCGACACCGTTGGACTCCGCCAGCGTCTGGCGCATATCGTCGAGCAGCATATGCAGACGGGGATTGAAGTCCTTGACCTCATGGCAGTGCTTGCGCAGCTGGGGGTCGCCGTTTTTCAGGATCATTCTTGTAGCCATTGTATACCTCTCCTTAGTCCAGCGGGTTGTCATCGGCAAAGACGGTGACATCGCGGAATGATTTTTCAGTGTTGCAGTACATGACGATATTCGCCGCCGCGCGGCGCACCGCCTTGCTCTGATTGCAGTAGAGCGTGACGCGGTAACGGTAGCGGTTATTCATGCGCACGACCGGCAGCGGCGCCGGTCCGAGCACCTCCGCGCGCTCACCGACGGTCTGCCGGAAGTAATCGCGGATATAGGCGCAGCAGCGCACGACCGCATTCTCCTGCGCGCCGGAGACCGTGACGGCCAGCACCTCGCTGAACGGCGGCGTGCCGTTGAGCTGCCGCAGCGCGATCTCCGAGCGGTAAAACGCGTCGTAATCCTGCCGTGCGGCCTGACGGATGGTCTCGTTTGCGGGTGTGAATGTCTGGATCACGGCGCGGCCGGGTGCATCACCGCGGCCGCTGCGGCCGACGACCTGCGTGATGAGCGAAAATGTGCGCTCATTGGCGCGGTAGTCGCCGACATACAGGCTCTGGTCGGCATTGAGCACGCCGACGAGCGTAACATTTTCAAAATTCAGCCCCTTCGTGATCATCTGCGTACCGATCATGATGGGGATGCGCTCGCGCACGAACCGCTGCAGCAGCGCCTCATGCGTGCCGGCCATGGCAATGGCATCGGCGTCCATGCGCAGCGTTTCCACACCAGGAAAGAGGGCTTGAACATCCGCCTCGATGCGCTCCGTCCCGTCGCCGAGAAAGCGCAGCTCCCCGCCGCAGACCGGGCACCGGTCGTCGACGCGCTGCCGGTAACCGCAGTGGTGGCAGACGAGCATCTGATTGCCCTGATGGTACGTCAGACTGACGCTGCAGTTCGGACACGAATACGTCGCGCGGCACTCGGCACAGGTGACAAGCTTGCTCGCACCGCGGCGGTTGAGAAACAGGATGCTCTGTTCACCGCGGCGGAGGTTTTCCTCCAACTCGGCATAGAGCACGGAGCTGATCGAGCCGGAATTGCCGTTTCGCAGCTCCTGCTTCATATCGGCAATGATGACATCGGGCAGCTTGCGGGCATTGAAGCGATCCGGCAGCGTGAAATAGTAATAGCGGCCGGTCTCGGCGTAATAGCGGCTGACGACGTCCGGCGTTGCCGAGCCGAGCAAGAGCAGCGCGCGATGCTGCGCGCAGCGAAATTTTGCCACGTCGCGCGCGTGGTAGCGCGGTGTGCTCTCGGATTTGTAGGTGTCCTCCTGCTCCTCATCGATGATGAGCAGGCCGAGGTTTTTCATGGGCGCAAAGACGGCGCTGCGTGTGCCGACGACGACGCGCGCAAGACCGGCGCGAATGCGCTTCCACTCATCGTAACGCTCCGAGAGCGGAAGTCCGCTGTGCAGCACGGCCACCGCATCGCCGAAGTACGCGGAAAATGCCTCGATCATCTGCGGCGTCAGCGAGATCTCGGGTACAAGCAAAATCGCCCCCTGCCCCGCTGCAAGCGTCTGCGCGATCAGGTGCAGGTACACGAGCGTCTTGCCGCTGCCGGTCACGCCGAACAGCAGCGCTGCCTGTGCATCCGGCGAGTGCAGCAGCGCCTGCAGACCGGAAAACACCTCTGCCTGCGCCGCCGTGAGCGCAGGGATGGGCTTAGGCTGCCCAGAATAGTGCGTCGGGCGGCGGAAATAGGGCTCGGTGTCGATGTGCACGAGCTCCTGCTGCACGAGTGCCTTCATAGACGTCTTCGGTGCGCCGGTAAACTGACACACCTCGTCTGCCGAGGCGCGTCCGATCGTACACAGCAGCTCCAGAATTGCGACCTGATGCGGCGCGCGTCTGCGGCGGCGGATCTCCTCCTGCGCCTCCTCGAGCGAGACGGCAAGGCTCGCATATTCGAGCTGCTTGTCGCGCACGACGCGCTTTTCCGCCCCCTCGACGGTCAGGAGCTTTTGCTCCACAAGCCAGTGCAGCGTGCTCGCGGGATCTTTGTCGCCAAACGCCGTCTGCAATGTCTCCAGCGGGCAGCGCCCACCATGCGCAAGCACGGTCTCGAGCGCCAGCCGCCGCTGCTTGGAGCGGCCGCACAGCGCAAGCGCCGCATCGGTATCCAGCTCCGGCGCGGCACAATAGACCGTGCTGACCCGATACCAGACGCCGGCAGGCAGGATCGCGTGCAGCGCATCGTAGATAGTGCAGAAAAAGCGGTCATGCATCCAGATGGCGAGCCGGATCAGCTCCGGCGAGAGGATGGGCTCAGGGTCAAGCTGGCGCGTGATGGGCTTGAGCTTCGGATCGTCCTGTGCCTGATCGAGCGCGAGCACCATACCCTCGCACGGGCGGTTGCCGCGCGAAAACGGCACCATGACGCGGCAGCCGGGGCGGAGCGTCTCCGTCAGCGGCTGCGGGATCTTATACGTATACGGTCGGTCAAACGCAAACGTTGCAGCCAAAACGGCGACCTTTGCGACCGGGATCTGCAGCATCTGCGCGCCCCCTCTCCGAAAAAATCAGGCGGGTACTGCCCGCCTGAAAGGATTATTCCTTGTGCACGACCTGAAGGCGGCCGTCATACACCTCGTCGATCGCCATGGACACCGGCTTGGTATCCAGCGGCTCGCCGGCGGCCTGCGCGGCGGCGGCAATGTTGCGCGCGCGGCGCGCGACCAGGTTCACCAGAAGATAACGGCTGCCGGCCTTTTCAGCCAGAACGTTCATAGGGGGATACAGCATCATTTTTCAAGCACCTCTGTAAAATAGTTTTTCCGATCGGGATAACGGCAGCACTCTGCCGTGATGATGGCGTCGAGCTCCTTGGCTGCAACGCCGGGATCGTCGTTGATGACGACGTAATCATAAGTATATGCCAGCGCGCATTCACGCCGCGCCTGCGCCAGCCGCTCGCAGATCTTCTGCTCGTCATCCGTGTGCCGGCCGCGCAGGCGGCGCTCCAGCTCCGCAAAGGACGGCGGCATCATAAAAACGCGGATCGCGTCCGGCCGCTTCTCGCTGATCTGATGCACGCCCTGCACGTCGATGTCCAGCAGCACGTGCTTTCCCTCGGCGCAGCGGTGCTCGACATAGCTCTTCGGCGTACCGTAGCAATTGCCGACATATTCGGCGTGTTCGAGCAGCTCGTCCGCAGCGACCATGGCGTCAAACGCCGCGCGCGTGACGAAGAAGTAATCCTCCCCATCGACTTCGCCGGGGCGCGGGGCGCGCGTCGTGGCAGAGACGGAAAAGCACACGTCGCCGCGCAAGCGCATCAGGCGCGAAATGACAGTGCTCTTTCCGGTGCCCGAGGGTCCGGAGATCAGGATCAGCTTCCCTGTCTGGTGGTTCATATCATATCTCCTCCGGTTTCCAGATCTGTGGCCTCAACACGGGCCTGTACCGCATCCGGCGGCAGCGCCGAGAGCACGGCGTGGCCGGTATCCATGATGAGGACGGCCTGCGTTTTTCGGCCATAGGTCGCATCGATGAGCATACCGATCTCACGGCTGTCCTGCACGATGCGCTTGATGGGGGCGGAATCCGGACTGACGACAGCCAACAGCCGCTCCGAAGAAACATAGTTTCCGTATCCGATGTTGATGAGTTTCAAATCACCGCTCCTTACTCGATGTTCTGGATCTGCTCACGGATCTTCTCGATCTCGGACTTGAGATCCACGACCACCTTTGCGATGTCCGCGTTCTGGCACTTGGAGCCGATGGTATTTGCCTCACGGTTGAACTCCTGAATCAGGAAGTCCGCCTTGCGGCCGACCGGCGAGCCGGAGGCAAGCATCTGGCGCAGCTGTGCAATATGGCTGCGCAGACGCACCGTCTCCTCATCGACGGCGACATGGTCGGCAAAAATGGCGGCCTCGGCAATGATGCGCGCCTCGTCGATATCGGTCGCGGAGAGCACCGCCTCGAGCTTCTGGCGCAGACGCGCCTCATAGGCGGCTGCCGTCTCGGGAGCGGCCGTTTCGACCCGCGCGACGAGCGACTCGATGCGCGCAAGCTTTTCGGCCACATCCGCGCGGAGCTTTTCGCCCTCGCGCTCGCGCATCTGGTCATAGTCCGAGAGCGCCTGCTGCGTCAGCTCGATCAGACCGGCGCGGATCTTGTCCTGATCCGCCTCCGCCTTTTCCACAGACAGAATGTCCGGGAAGCGCATGAGCGACATGAGCGACATATCATTTTTCAGATCATAGCGCACGGCGAGCGCGTTGAGCGTGTCAACGTAGGCGCGCAGCAGCGGCTCGTTCACGCGCAGGACGGTATCCTCCGCCTGCGAGGAGTCGATCGTGACGAACACATCCAGCTTACCGCGGCTGACGTGCTGCTGGATGGTGGATTTGACCGCGTCCTCGGCGAAGAGGAAGTTGCGCGGCATACGCACGGCGATATCCAGGTAGCGGTTATTGACGCTCTTGAGCTCGACCGTGACGTTCAGGCCCTCGACGACGCCCTTCGCGCCGCCGTAGCCGGTCATACTTCTAATCATTTGCTCTTACCCTTCTTATCTCAAGTCTCCAGGACCTGAATGATCTCAAATGTAATGGGGCTCGCTTTCTTGCGGCGCTGGTAAACAACGTTGAACGCCACGCCAAGCGCAAAAAAGGCAAAGCCGATCAGCACGCAGCCGGCCTCACCCCAGCCGATTGCGCTGCCGATGGCATAGCCCAGAAACAGGAGCACAAACGGGATCAGATACAGCAGCGCGGCCGCGCCGAGCACAGCCGACGTCTTGCTTTCGATGACGACTTTCTGACCCGGCAGCGCCGAGACCTTATTGAGTGCCTCGGCCCGGATGCGGCTCTGGAACACACACGCCTCGCACGACTCACACGTGCCGCCGCAGGCAGTACCGCGCTCCACCTCCACCTCCGCCACGTGGCGGCTGATCAGTTTGGTCACCACAGCATTCTGCGTCATCGTATCATCCTCCTGTAAAACGCACATTCACGACATACTCTCCGACCGCACCGGCGTTGGAGAAGCCGTCCACATAGATTTTTGCCGGAACGGCGACCGTGCCGCTCGTGGCCTTATAATTGGTCAGATCCACGACCACGCGCACGTTCTCCGCTGTGATCTGCGCGATCACATCCTCCGGCGCACGCACGGTCACGGGCAGCGACGTCGTCATGATCTCAACGCTGCGGGTCGTGCCGGTCGTCGTGATATTCGTCGCGGTGATCTTCTCCGTCGCCAGACCGCGGACGGAAACGCGCACCGTCGCCTCCGTGACGCCGCTGAGGTTGCGCAGGTCATTTTCCAGCGGGATCGTGACCGTCGTCTCATACGACGTGGCAAAGCCGGACAGATCGATCGTCGCAACGACGATCTGATTGAGCTTGCTGAGCACATCCGTATCGCCGGCGACCTGAATGCTCTTCGGTTCAATATCGACGACGCAGTTTTCCTCCGTCGCCCCGGCACCGCCGACGAGCGAGACCTTGAGCGGCAGATCCTTATTCATCAGCACCGGCATCGACACGCTGACCGTGTCATAGTTGCCGGAGATCTCCTTGGGCTGAAGCCTGTTGCCGTCCTTATCCAGCAGGACATAGGGGCAGTTGGTCGGCGCGATGGACTTATCCAGATCCGTGCGAGTAACGTATACGCAGACGCTGTCGACCTCGTCAAGCTCCTCCTGCGGGCCATAGAGCGTGATGGACGACGGGTCGACCTTGATGGGCTCGGCCGTGTAGCCGTCTTTCACGCTGCCGGTAAAGACGCCCTTGACCTCCAGCGTCTTATTGGCCTCCTGCACGACAGAGAAGCTGATGGTCTCGGGTGTCTTGCTCAGGACCGTGATGCTGCTCTTATCGACATTGGTCGGGTACTGCAGCGAATAGCTCACCTGCATCTCACGCGCCTGCGAAATGCCGGACACGTCAATGACCGCAGACAGATCCGCAGAGCTGAGATTTCCGAGCACGCGCCGCGTACCCTTGAGGCGCACGGTCACGCTGTCGGCGTCGGCATCCGTCACGATCAGGCCGCGCGCAGCGCGCAGATCTTCCGCGCCCTGATACACGACCTTGACATTGGAAAACGTCATTTCGATCGTCGTCTCCTCCGTGGACATGATATATGTCCACAGCAAAAACGAGGCGAGCAGCGAAATGATGATCCAGAATGCTTTACTGCCGATGATCTTGTTGATTGTCGTCTTTTTTGTCATAGCGGTTCTCCCGGCGAAGCGGATTGAGTTTCTTCACGAATTCGACAAAAATGTCCCAGCGCTTGCGCTGCTGCGCTTCCTCGGGCAGCAGCTCACTGCGCAGGATTGCCTCAAACGTCTCTGCGGAGAGGCGGCGCTTGAGCATACCGTCCACGGCGATGGAGATGCCGCCGGTCTCCTCGGAGACGATCACGATCACAGCATCCGAATGCTCGCTCATGCCGATGCCCGCGCGGTGGCGCGTGCCGAGATCGGGGCTGAGATTCGTGTTGCTCGTCAGCGGCAGGACACACCCTGCCGCCGCAATGCGGCCATCACGGATCACGACTGCACCGTCATGCAGCGGTGCTTTGGGATAGAAAATATTCTTGAGCAGCTCCGCCGTCACATCGGAATTGACGGTCGTGCCGCTGCGCATCTGCTCATCGAGCGTCACGCCGCGCTCAAAGACGATGAGCGCGCCGGTCTTGGTGGCCGACAGCTGCGTGCAGGCGGCGATGGTCTGCGAGATGACGTTATCCATGCCAAGCGTCTCAAGCGGCTTCGCCCCGAAGCTCGGGAACGTTTTGCTGCCCATGCGCTCAAGCAGGCGGCGCAGCTCCGGCTGAAAGATGATGACGAGCGCGATGAGTCCGAGTTCGACCGTCTTTTGCAGGAGACGGTTGAACATCGTCAGCTTCAGCACACCCGAGAGCCAAAGCGCGATCAGGATCAGCAGAATACCGCGTGCAAGACGGAACGAATTCGTCTTGCGGATGAGCATGATGATGTTGTAGATCAGATAAGCGACGATCAGGATATCCAAGATGTCCGAAAACCGGATCGTAGACACCAGCATCGTCAGCTTCGCCCAGAAGGCTGCAAGTTGTGCCATAAGCATTCCCTCGGCTGTTGGTTTCCGTTTTGCGGGCGCAAAACGCCAATCTTATGAATTATAATATTATACCCTACAAACCCGTGAATTTCAATACAAAAATCCGCTTTTGCCTGTACGCAGGATGTCATGAAACGCACGGACCGTGTGCGCAATGTCCGCATCCGTCGTAAACGGCGACAGGCTCAGACGCACCGTGCCGGTCTCAAGCGTGCCCGCAGTGCGGTGCGCGACCGGCGCACAGTGCAGCCCCGCGCGCACGGCAATGCCGCAGCGTGCAAGCGCCTGCGCCAGCGTCTCGCAGTCCATATCGCGGCAGCGGACAGACAGCACCGCCGTCTGGCAGGATGTATCCGGCGACGCGAACACCTCCAGCCGCGATTCCGCTCGCAAGCGGTCGGTCAGAATCTTCGAACGTCTTTGCTCCCGCCGGGCGATGTTGTCAACCCCCTGCGCGGACACATAGCGGATGCCCGCCAGCAGCCCCGCGATACCGGGGACGTTGTGCGTGCCCGCCTCAAGCCGGTCGGGCAGCTGCTCCGGCATGGTCTGGAGCATACTTTGCGAACCCGTGCCGCCGCACAGCAGCGGCTCCGGCTGCGCGAAGCACAGCAAAATACCCGTGCCCTGCGGGCCGAGCAGCCCCTTATGCCCCGGCATGGCGACAAAAGCCGCGCCGAGCGCGGCCGCATCCAGCGCGACGCATCCGGCCGCCTGCGATGCGTCCACGATTAGCGGGACGCGCGCCGCAGCACACAGCTGCGCGATCTCTTGCACCGGCAGCAGATAGCCGAACACGTTCGACACCATCGTACACACGGCCGCTTTTGCCCCCGGCAGCGCACGCCGGAAAGCATCGACCGCCGCCGCAGGATCAAACAGCGGGCTCGCCGCAACGCGCACCTGCGCACCCAAGGCGTGCAGCGGGCGCGTGACGGAGTTGTGCTCATAGCCCGAGATCACGACCGGATCTCCGGGCGAAACGAGCGAGTGAATGGCGATGTTGAGCGCGTGCGTCGCGTTTGCGGTGAATACGACGCGCTCCGGCTCCGGCACATGAAAGAGCGCCGCGGCCGCCTCCCGGCAGGCAAAGACCGTGTCGGCTGCGCGCATGGCTGCGCTGTGACCGCCGCGGCCGGGGCTCGCCATCGTGCGTATGGCCATCGACGCTGCGCGCGCCACTGACGGCGGCTTGAGCAGGCTCGTGGCCGCCGAGTCCAGATAGATCATACCGTCACCTCCTGGTAAGTGCCATCTTCCAGCAGGCGATAGATTTTTCCCCGCCGGATCGCTGCGTGGTCCAGGAGCGGCAGTGCACGTTCCAGTTGGGATTCCTTCAGTTTGACGCAATACGTGCATCCGGTTTTGGAGACGCTTTGCGGTGCTTTGAGCACGGCGGCAGTGATGCCCGCGCGCTCAAGCACCCGTGACGACCGCTGTGCATAGGTCAGCGACCGGCACAGGATCAGACAATAGCGCTGCATCATAAGCTCCCTCCCACATGGTGATGCACCATTCTATGCGGGAGCAGTGCAGGCGTTTACGCCTGCTTTTCGATCAGCACGACCGCGTGCGCCGCGATGCCCTCGCGCGCGCCGGTAAAGCCGAGCCCCTCCTCGGTCGTCGCCTTGATGCTGACACAGTCCGCGCCGATGTCCAGACACTTGGCCAGATTGCGGCGCATCTGCGCAATGTGCGGCGCGAGCTTCGGCGCCTGTGCGAGCACCGTGCAGTCGATGTTGCCGACCGTATACCCCTCTGCACGCAGGCACGCCATCACCTCACGCAGCAGCGCCAGACTATCCGCTCCGGCAAATGCGGGGTTATTGTCCGGGAAAAGCTGACCGATGTCGCCCATGGCAGCCGCGCCGAGCAGCGCGTCCATAACGGCGTGTGTGAGCACATCGGCATCCGAGTGACCGAGCAGACCGGTCTCGTGCGGAATGTCCACACCGCCGAGGATGAGCCTGCGCCCGTGCACGAGGCGGTGCACGTCATATCCGTGTCCAATGCGCATCATGCTCTGCCGCGCCTCCTCAGAATGAGCTCGGCAAGCTCGATATCGATCGGCGTCGTGATCTTGATGTTCTCATCCGAGCCCTGCGTCACGACAGGCTTTACGTGCAGCTGCTCGACCGCCGAGCAGTCATCCGTGATGGCCAGATGCTTGCGCATGGCGTTGGTGAGCGCAGCCTTGATGAGATCCGCCTGAAACACCTGCGGCGTCTGAATGGCGGAGAGTGTCGAGCGGGCGGGTGTACCGGTGATGATTCCGTCGGCCGTGACCTTGACCGTGTCGCGCACCGGGATGCCGGGCGCGGCCGCACGGCTCTTTTGCGCCGCGCAGACGGTATCGGTGATGATCGCATCCGTCACAAGCGGGCGCGCAGCATCATGGATGCCGATGAGCGTGGCACGGTTGCTCGCGGCCAGAACGCCAGCCAGCGACGACTCGGCGCGCGTCATGCCGCCGACAACGACCTTGGTCATCTTCGTCAGAGCATAGCGGTCGCGCAGCGCCGCGATCTCCTCGAGGCGCGACGTGCGCGTGACGACGATCAGCTCATCGACCGCGGCACAGTTTTGCATCGCCTGCAGCGAGCGCACAAGCACCGGCACACCGCCGACCTCCATCATCAGTTTATCGCGCCCCATTCGCTTGGACGAGCCTGCCGCCAGCACGACCATCGTGCAAAACGGCTTGCCGCCGAGCTTTGCCTTGATCTTCCCGTAAAGTGTCATAGGATCGCTCCTTTCTTTCCGTTGCTGTTATGTACATACACAGTTGTTATGGTTTCATTATAATCAGAAACACGCCCCGGCGCAAGGTGCGGACAGCAAAAAAGCATCCCTGCACGCGTGTGCAGGGATGCTTTCCAATCAAATCACTCGTCGATATCGTCGAAGTCGATCTCGGGGATGTTACCGGTAGCCTCACCGGTAGCAGAGATCTCGTAGACGAGGGCGTCCGCCTCGGGAGCCATCGGCTTCTTGGCCGGGCGCTCACGCACCGGAGCCGGCTCGGGAGCGGTCAGCGCGCGGATGGACAGGGAGATCTTGTGCTTCTCCTCGTCAATCGCGGTGATCTTCGCATCGACAATGTCGCCGACGGTCAGCACCTCATCGGGCTTGCCGATGCGGCGGTTGGCGATCTGGGAGATGTGGATCAGGCCGTCAACACCGGGCAGCACCTCGGCAAACGCGCCGAAGGGCATGAGCTTGACGATGGTGACCTTCGCCACGTCGCCGACCTGGAAGGTGGACGTGAACTTGGTCCAGGGGTTGCCGTTGGGATCCTTGTAGCCGAGGGAGATCTTGTGGTTCTCCGCGTCGAAGCTGATGACATAGACATCGACCTCGTCGCCGACGGACAGCACGTCGGACGGCTGCTTGATGCGGCTCCAACTCAGCTCGGAGACGTGCACCATGCCGTCAATGCCGCCAATGTCAACGAACGCGCCGTAGGACGTCAGGGACTTGACAACACCGTGATAGTGCTTGCCGACCTCGATCTCGCTCCAGATCCTCTCGGCGCGCTCGCGGCGCTCCTTCTGGGCGACGGCGCGGATGGAACCGACAACGCGCTTACGGCCGCGGTTGACCTCGGTGATCTTCAGACGCACGGTCTGGCCAACGAGCTCGGACATGGCAGCGTCCTTCGGCAGGCCGGACTGGGAAGCGGGCACGAACACGCGGATGCCCTTGACGGACACAACGATGCCGCCCTTGTTGTCCTCGGTGACCTTGCCTTCGACGATCTCACCACTCTCCTGAGCCTCTTCGATGGTGGCCCAGTTTTTCACGGCGTCCAGACGCTTCTTGGAGAGCATCGCAGTGCCTTCGACATCGTTGACGCGCACAACGCTCGCCTCGATGCTGTCGCCGACGTGCAGGACATCTTCAACCTTGATGCCGTCGTCGGTGAACTCGCTGGTCGGGATGAAGCCGGAATACTTGGTGCCGATATCGACACTGATCTCGGTGGCGGAAATGGCCACGACCGTACCGGTTACCTTTTCTCCATTATATATAGGCTTGAGAGATGCCTCCAGCATTTCATCAAAATTTTCAGTCTCCATGGGATTTTCTTGAGTCAGGATCTCGTCACTCATCTTTTGTTTTACCTCCTTAATGATCCATGCAGGCACGGAGGCCCCGGCTGTCAGGCCGACCGTATCCGCATGTACGAACGCGCTTGTATCAAGCTGCGCTGCGTTTTCAATAAATTGCACGTTTGCACACGCACTGCAGCAGATCTCGTAGAGATGGCGGCTGTTTGCGCTGTGGCTGCCGCCGACAACGACCATTGCATCGCAGTCGCGGGCCATTTGCGCGGCCTCTGTCTGGCGTGTAAACGTAGCACCACATATTGTATCAAACAATTTGGCGTTTGTACACTCTTTTTTTATAATTTTCTGACACTCCAGCAATTTTTCTTGCGTTTGGGTCGTCTGGATGACGACAGTCAGCGGTTTTGCACAGTCAATGGTGCCGTCCGCGATGCGCTCGGCAAGCTGCGCGGCGTCATTGACCACGATCGGCGAGGCGCACCAGCCGCAGATCGCGCGCACCTCCGGATGGTCGGCAGCTCCGATGATGACCGGCTGACGCCCCTCAGCGGAAGCCTCCGCCACGATCTCATGGATGCGCTTGACCTTTGGGCAGGTCGCATCATACACCGTCGCGCCCGTGTGCTGCACGGCCTCAAACTCTGCACGGCTGACGCCGTGGGAACGGATGATGACCGACGCGCCCTGCGGGATCTGCTCCGGTCCGTCCGCGACCGTGAGCCCCTCGGAGCGCAGGTGCTGCACAACATCATCATTATGGATCAGCTCACCGAGGCTGTAGCAGTTCGCCTCGGCCGCAAGCATCTCCTCGGCCATTTTGACCGAGCGGCTGACGCCGAAGCAAAAACCGGCGGACTTGGCGACGCGCAGCTCTCTCATGCGTCCGCCTCCAGTCCGAAGCGCGTGCGGATGGCTGCGCACACAGCATCAATGCTCTGCTCGAGCGTGAGATCGCTCGTGTCGATGTGCACGGCGTCCGGCGCTGCCTTGAGCGGCGCGATGGCGCGGTGCGTATCGTCATAGTCGCGTTGCTCAAGCTCACGCAGCACGTCAGCATACGGCTCCTGAATACCCTTTTCCTGCAGCTGACGCCAGCGGCGCTGTGCGCGGCACTCCGCCGAGGCGGACAGAAAGATCTTCAGTCCGGCATCCGGCAAAACGACCGTGCCGATATCGCGCCCGTCCATGACGACGCTTTGCGTGCGGGCAAGGCTGCGCTGCATATCGAGCAGGAACGCGCGCACGACCGGCAGCGCCGACACGCGCGAGGCAAGCAGCGACACCTCCGGCAGACGGATCGTTTCCGAAACGTCCTCTCCGTTGAGCAGCATCCGCTGCTCCCCCGCCGCATCATACACGAGCTCGATGCGCAGCGCCGGCAGCAGCGCCTGCATGGCATCGGCATCCGAGCAGTTCACGCCGGCGCGCTCTCCGGCAAGACCGACGGTGCGGTAGATCGCACCGGTGTCCACATAGATCAGACCGAAACGGCGCGCAGCCGCGCGGGCGATCGTACTTTTTCCGGCACCGGAAGGGCCGTCAATAGCAACGGTAATATGAGTATCCAAAACGTTCGTTTCCTTTCTTCGTTATGTGCAGACAGCGTTTCCGGCCACATAACCGGTGCTCCACGCGATCTGCAGGTTATAGCCGCCGGTGTAGGCGTCCAGATCGAGCACCTCGCCGGCAAAATACAGTCCCGGCATCAACTTGGATGCCATGGTGCGGGGATTGATCTCCTTGACCGACACGCCGCCGGAGGTGATGATCGCCTCACTGATCGGGCGCGTACCGCACACGGAGACCGGAAAATGCTTAAACAGCTCCACGAGCTTGTGCCGCTGCTCGCGTGTGATGGCATTGACCTTTGTGTCCTCCGGGATTCCGGACAGGCGCACGAGCACCGGGATCATGGCATGACCTGCAAGGTCGTAGAGCGCATTCTTAAAGTCGCGGTTGGCATATTTCTGAAAATCACGCAGGATGCGCGCGTCAAGCTTCTTTTCATCCAGCGCCGGCTTCAGGTCGATGGACAGGCGGTAGGTGTGCTGCGAGAAGTCGCGCATATGCGCGCTTGCCGACAGGACCAGCGGTCCGGAGACGCCGAAATGCGTAAAGAGCATCTCGCCGAGGTCGGAATAGACCTGCTTATTGTTTTCATCATAGACCGTGAGCGTCACGTTGCGCAGGGAAAAGCCCTGCATCTCGGCGCACCATGGGTCATTGGATTCCAGCGGCACGAGCGAGGCACGCAGCGGTGTGACCGTGTGGCCGAACTGCCGCGCAAAGCGATAGCCGTCGCCGGTCGAGCCGGTGAGCGGGTACGACATACCGCCGGTGCAGACAACGGCCGCGCCGCAGTCGATCGTGCCCTCCGTGGTCACGACGGCGCAGACCGCACCGTCGCGCGTCAGAATATCGGTCGCGCAGGCGTGCAGGATGCGTCCACCCGCGTGCGCATAGGCGCGCTCAAGCGCATTGGCGATGTCGTGCGAGCGGTCGGAGACCGGGAACACGCGGTTGCCGCGCTCGGTTTTGAGCGGCACGCCGAGGGATTCAAACAGCGCCATCGTGTCGTGCGGCTCCAAGCGGTTGAGCGCACTGTAGAGGAACCGGCCGTCGCCGGGAATGTTTGCGAGCACGGTCTTGATGTCGCAGTTGTTCGTCACATTGCAGCGGCCTTTTCCGGTGATGCGCAGCTTTTTGCCGAGCATCTTATTCGGCTCGAGCAGCACGACGCTCAGCCCGCGCTGCGCCGCTGTGAGCGCGCACATGGACCCGGCCGCACCGCCGCCGATCACGACTACATCAGCTTTCAACGGTTCCATACACCTCGTATTCTTTCCAGACGTTCTCCAGCTCCCGGAAGGTCTCGAACGTGCGCGCACGGTCGCGCGCGCTGACCGCCATGATGAGCGCGTTGATCATGCTCAGCGGTGCGACGAGAGAATCGAGGAACGAGACCATCTCGCTTTTCGTATACAGGCAGACGTCCGAGATCTCATTGAGCGGCGAGACCTTGCCGTCCGTCAGGCCGAGACAGCGCGCACCGTGGTCGCGCGCAAACTTCATGGCGCTGATCGTGCGCTTGGAATAGCGCGGGAAGCTGATGCCGATGATGAGGTCGCCCTCACCGATGCGCAGCAGCTGCTCATAGACCTCGCGCGCGGCAATCTCCTTGACGACGGTGACGTTATCCAGCAGCAGCTGAAGATAGATCGCCAGAAAATCCGCCAGCGTCGTGGACGTGCGCATACCGATGATGTAGATATGCTTTGCAGACAGGATCATATCGACCGCCTGATTGAAGTAATCCTGATCGATTTCGTCGAGCGTGGCCTGAAGGTTGCTGATATCGGCACGCAGCACCGCCTTGAGCACGTCGTGCCCGTCCATGGTGCTCTCGGCCGCCTCGATGCGCTCGACCGAGGTCAGGCGGTTGCGCACGATCTCCTGCAGCGCTTTTTTCATGCCGGGATAGCCCCGGTAACCGAGGTCGGCAGCAAAGCGCACGACGGTCGACTCACTCACGCCGGTCACTTCGCCGAGACGTGCGGCCGTCATGAAGGCCGCCTTATCATAGTTCTTGAGAATAAACTGTGCGATCGTCCGCTGCCCCTTCGAAAAGGAGGGAAATTTATGTTCCAAAACAGACAATATATCCATTTTCATATGTTCACCTTGCAAATACGCATTTTTTGCCGCCATGATGCAGCGTATTTTTATATTTTAAGCAAATTCCGGGTATTTTGCAAGTAACATTTGCAATTTTTCCGTGAAAAACTTGCATAAACTTCCGCGCCTCAAAGGTGCGATTTTAGGTAGGCGATCTCTTCACCGGTCAATTCCCGCCACTGGCGCGGCGCGAGTGTGCCGAGCCGCAGCTCACCCTCCGCCACGCGCACAAGGCGCAGCACGCGCAGCCCTGCGAGCGCACACAGACGGCGCACCTGCCGGTTGCGCCCCTCATGGATCGTGACGGACAGGCGGCCGGGTGCGAGCACCGTCACCTCCGCCGGGCGGACGCGATAGCCCTCCAGCTCCGTGACGGCGTGCATGACCTCCGCCGCAGCCGCAAGGTCATTGCCCGCAACGTCGACCTCATAAGTCTTGGTGATCTCGTGCGACGGGTGCATGAGGCAGTTTGCGATCTCGCCGTCATTGGTCAAAATGAGCAGACCCTCGGAATCCAGATCCAGCCGGCCGACCGGATACAGCCGCTCCCCCGCCGGGGCCACGAGATCCGCCACCGTTTTGCGCCCGCGCTCATCGTGCAGCGTCGTGACATAGCCGCGCGGCTTATTGAGCATTATGTACCGCTTCGGCGCTTTGGACGGCAGCGGACGGCCGTCAATGCAGATGACATCGGTCTCCGGATCTGCCTGCGTGCCGAGCTGCGCGACACAGCCATTGACAGTCACGCGGCCTGCGCAGATCATCGTCTCCGCCGCGCGGCGGGATGCAACGCCCGCCTCAGAAATGCACTTTTGCAGCCGCTGCTGCATGGTCATCACCTCAAAATTCAGGATAGTAAGCGGAAAAATACCGGCTGACTCGTGCCCACAGGCGGCCAAGCCGTTCAAACGGCGTGGCCTTCACGCTCGGGTCAAGCGCTGCGGCATCCCGGTAGCACAGCGCCACCGTGACACGCTGCCCTGCCGGACCAACCGCCGTGAGCGTGCCCGCCCGCGCCCCCTGCTCCACCGGCGCAAACGCGAAGCGCGGCAGCTCCGCCGTGAGCGTCACCGTGTCCTCCGGGTGCAGGAGCAGATAGGTCTCCCGCTCCGGCGTTACCGCGCAGACCTGCACCGCGCCGGAGAGCACCGGCACGGCATACACCGGCGTATCTCCGGCGACGGCGCGATATACATAGTTTGCAAACGCCCAGTCAAGCAGGCGCGTGTGATCATTCCAGTCATCCGGATCCGAGAGCGTCACGCAGACAAAGCGCGTCGTGCCGCGCTGCGCACACGACACAAGCGTGCGTCCGGACGCCTTCGTGTAGCCGGTCTTGACACCGATCGCGCCGTCATAGCTGCGCAGCAGCCGGTTATGATTGACGAGCGTTTGCCCGCCGACGGTCGCGCTGCGCGTTGATACTATGGTACAAAATGTGTCGTTCGCCATAGCTGCGCAGGTGAGCACCGCCATGTCACGCGCCGTGGAATAATGTCCCTCGGCATCGAGACCGTTGGGGTTTTCAAAGGCGCTGCCGGTCATGCCGAGTGCACGTGCCTTATCGTTCATCATGTCCGCAAACGCCTGCACCGAGCCCGCCGTGTGGCACGCGAGCGCGACTGCGGCGTCATTACCGGACACGAGCATCATGCCGTAGAGCAGCTCCTCGACCGTATACGTCTCTCCGGCGCGCAGATACATCGACGACCCCTCGACCGCTGTGTATTCCGGCAGGATCTCGACCGGTTCCTCGAGCGCACAGTGCTCGAGCACGACGAGCGCCGTCAGGATCTTTGTCGTGCTGGCGATGCCGAGGCGTGCGTCCGCATTCTTTTCATAGAGCACCGTTCCGGTCTCGGGATGCACGACGATGGCGGCCTGTGCCGCATTGTCCGTCCCGGCAGCGTGGGCGCGCGGCACACACGGAAAGAGCATAGCGAGCGCGCACAGGAGCGCAAATATCGTCCGTTTCAAAACAAGCACCACCCTTTTGAAGTTTCGGGCGGTGCTTATTGTGTGCGCTCCGGGCGCGAATTATGCTTTGTCGGCCTTGCGCTGGTCGATGAACCGGTCGATGCGGTCAATGACCTGCGGCGTCATGTCGATGAGCCGGTCAAACGTGTTCGAGGCGGGCGGCATGACGTTGAGCATACGCACATTGCCGTCCTTCACGATCAGAAAGCCCATCGGCTCGACCTTGACGCCTGCGCCGCTGCCGCAGCCGACGCCGTTTTGGTTCTCCTTCATCGGAAACTCCGACCCGCCGCTGGCAAAGGCGAAGCTGACGCGGGAGAGCGGAATGAGCGTGATGTCGTCCGGCGTCGTGATCGGTTCGCCGACGACGGTGTTCGTGTCCACCATTTCCTTGATCTTGCTCATGGTCGCAGTCATGACTGCGCTGATTTGGTTATCCATTGCTGACCTTCCTTTCCTGCGTGTCCGGCGCGGTCTTTGCACGCGCGGCGCGAGCCTTCTTTGCCTGCAGCTTTTGTTTCAGATATCTGACGCCGAATATGAGCGCGACGGCGACGATCTGCCCGATGCGGATCGTGCAGACGATGCGTGCGTCGATGCGCGGACGCTCGGCGTCAAAATCCACGCCGGTCTGAATGTCCCGCTCGTCGATGCACAGCGTCCGCTCAGCCAGCGGCGTGAGCGCGCCCAGTGCGGCGTTGACGCAGCCGAACGCCAGAGCCGTGTCATACGGGTCGGGCGCGCCGGATACAAACACCAGCCGCAGCAGCCGCACGTGCAGCTTCTGCCGCAGACGATCGAGCGCCTGCAAGCCGAGCTCCGCCAGCTTGAGCAGTGTCTGCGCATCCGGCGGCGCAGACTTTTTCTTTGCTTTTTTCTTCTTCGGTTTCTTGGGTTTTGCCTTTCCGGGCTTTGCATCCGGCGCCTTCGGCAGCAGGTGCAGCCGCGCCGGACCGATGCGCGCCGCGAGGGAAAATGCCCCCTCGGCATACGCCGCATCCACGCCGACCGGCAGCAGATTCAGCAGCGTCAGCACCAGCGCGATCGCCAGGATGATCCACAGGGCCGTCAATCGGCATCACTCCCCTGTCGGTTTTTCCTCCGTGTCGGTCAGCTCCATCTGTTCGCCGCGGCCGCGCAGCTCCGAGATGGCCTGCTCGAGCTTTTCCGCGCCCTCATCGGACGACAGATCCGGCAGCACAGGCAGCTCGTCGAGCGACTGCATACCCATGGTGCGCAAAAACAGCGCGCTCGTGCGGTACAGTGACGGGCGGCCGGGTGCATCGAGCTTGCCGCAGGACTCAATGAGCCCGCGCTCCAGCAGCGTCGTGACCGTGTAGGCGCTGTCCACGCCGCGCACCTGATCGACATATGCGCGCGTGACCGGCTGAAAATATGCTACGATCGCCAGCACCTCCAGCGCCGGCTGCGAGAGCCTGGGCGGCTTTCGCTGCTCAAGCGCGCGGCGGATGAAATCCGCATACTCCGGTGCGGAGCAAAGCTGCAGCAGATCGTTCATCTGCACCAGGCGCATACCGCAGCGGTTTTCCTCATACGCCGCAGCCAGTTCCTTGGCAGCCGAGATGATCGTCTGCGTCTGCTCGCCGGTGACGAGCGCGATGCGCGACGCCGGCACGGGATCGCCCGCTGCAAATAAGATGGCCTCAATGACCGAAAGCAATTCATCGTGTTCCATAAAAACTCTCACTCAACAATGGATTCCAGAATATCGTCCGTCGTGCCGCCCGTGAAGCTTGCGACGTATTCGCCGTTTTGCTCCGAGAGCATCAGGTGACCGAGGCTGCACAGCTCGAGCACGGACAAAAAGGTCGCCACGATCTCACTGCGGCTCTCACACTGACCGTAGAGCGCATTGAGAGACATGCTCCCCCGCTCACGCAGCTCGTCAATGAGCGTGCGGCACTTATCGCGCACACTGTAGATGATGCGCTTGGGCGCTGCCATTTGCAGCGCTTCCGTCGACGCCGTGCCGCCGCGCGTGAACACGGACAGCAGCGCGCGCAGGAGGTCGGCTTCCTCGATGCGGTAGCGATACTCCCCCGCCGCCTTCGGCAGCGGCTCCGGCGGGCGCGACAGATAGTGCAGTCCGGTCTGCGCCGCGGCCTCGAGCATCGGCGTGACGGTCTTGACCGCCGCATACGTATCCTTGCACTTGAGCTGCTCGAGCGAGGCAATGAGCTGCTCAAGCTCCGTGACCTCCTTCTCCTCGGTGAGGAGCATACGCGTCTTGATATAAAGCAGATACGACGCCATCTGCACGAACTCGCTCGCGATCTCGAGATCGAGCTTTTCCATGGCGTTGAGGTACTCCAGATACTGATCGAGGATGTCCGAGATCTTGATGTCGCGGATCTCGATCTTATTCTTCGACAGCAGCAGCAGGATCAGACTCAGCGGACCTTCAAAATCCGCCATCTCGCTCTTGTCGTGGATGATGCCCTCGAGAAAATAAGTTGGATCGCCCGGCTTAGCCGAAGATGCCGATAAGTTCATAGCCCCACTCCGCAAATACAAAGAGTTTGTCAAACGCGGCATCCGTCACCGTGGTGAGCGGCTTGCCAAGCACGCCACTCGCGACCAGCACGAGCAGCAGGATCATCCCGTAGCGTTCATAGCGCATGAGCTTTGCATAGGCCGCGTCGGGCAGCAGCGCAAAGAGCACCTTCGACCCGTCGAGCGGCGAGACCGGGATGATGTTGAAAATGGCCAGCGCCAGACTGATGTACGCCGTCAGCCAGATCATGTCCAGCAGAAACTGCACCGAATACAGCGCCCGGTACAGCAGACCGTATAAAAACAGAAACACCAGCGCAAGCAGCACATTGGACGCCGGCCCTGCCAGCGCCGTGAGCGCCATGCCGCGCTTGGGATTGCGAAAGCGCATCATGTTCACCGGTACGGGCTTCGCCCAGCCGAACTTGAACACGACCATCATCAGCAGGCCCATCATGTCGATATGTTTGAGCGGGTTGAGCGTGAGACGCCCGGCATCCTTCGCCGTCGGATCGCCAAGGCGATATGCGACCCAACCGTGCGACACCTCGTGAAACGTGATGCACAGCAGCGCCGGAACGACCGACAGCACGATATTGAGCAGATACGACCAGTCCAGCCCGTGCCAGATCGATTGCAGTGTGTTCACGCACGCACCTCCCATTCCTACGAAATTGCATTATAGCAAGTCCCCGTCAAAAAAACAAGTGCAGAGCGCGCAATCGCACGCTCTGCACAGCGTTTTTGATTCAGCCGACGGCACGCAGGATCTCCCCGAGCAGCGCCTCGCGCCCGGTGCCCTTTTCCGCCGAAAACGGCAGCAGCACCGCGTCGTCCGGCAGCAGCAGAGTGGCGCGGATGCGCGCGAGATTCGGCTCGATCTCCGACTTTTTGAGCTTGTCGCACTTGTTGGCCACGACGACCATCGGGCAGCCGGTGGAATGGAACCACGCGGCCATCGTCTCATCATCGGCCGTGGGTTTGTGGCGGGCGTCGACGATCATGATGCCGAGCGTGATGCGCTCAGGGTCAGCGAAGAAATCCTCCATGAGCTTACCCCAGCGGTCGCGCTCCGTTTTGGCGACGCTGGCATAGCCGTAGCCCGGCAGGTCGACAAAGTACGCCCGGCGGTCGATGCAAAAATAATTGACGTGGACGGTCTTACCGGGCTGCGAGCCAACGCGGGCAAAATTCTTGCGGTTGAGCAGCCGGTTGATGACCGAGGACTTGCCGACGTTTGACTTGCCGGCAAAGACGATGCACGGCAGGTCAGCCGCCAGAAAGCCGGACGGGCTGACGGCAGACTTGAGAAACTCCGCCTTATTCAGGTTCAGGGTCGGCATATGCTCACCTCACTGGCGCAGGTTGACGTTCGCGGTATCGGCGTGCGCGTCGGAATGCGCCGCCTTGACGGCCGCGGCAAACCGGCGGCCGAATGCAACGTCGAGGATCTTATCCACATGGTCGGTCGTGACGAACTTGAGCGCGCTGCGCACGGTCGGGTCGATCTCTTCCAGATCTTTTTCGTTCTCACGCGGGATGATGACTGTCGTGATACCGATGCGCATGGCAGCCATCGTCTTTTCCTTCAGGCCGCCGATCGGCAGGATACGGCCGCGCAGCGTGATCTCACCCGTCATGGCAAGGTCACGGCGCACGGGCGTGTTCGTGAGCGCGGAGATGACCGCGATGCAGATCGTGATGCCGGCCGATGGACCGTCCTTCGGCACGGCGCCCTCCGGGAAGTGGATGTGGATATCCTTGTTCTTATAAAACTCCGGGTCGATGCCGAGCAGCTGCGCGCGGCTTCGGATATAGGTGACGGCGGCCTGCGCCGACTCCTTCATGACGTTGCCGAGGTTGCCAGTCAGCTCGAGCTTGCCCGTTCCGTCGAGCACGGCGACTTCGACATCGAGCACTTCCCCGCCGACGGACGTCCACGCAAGGCCGCGCACGAGGCCGACCTCATCCTGCGCATAGACGCGCTCCGGCTCATAGCGCGCAGGACCGAGATAATTGGCCACGCTGCCGGCGCGCAGCTGCACGCTCTTGCACTCGCCGAGCGCGATGCGCTTGGCGGTCTTGCGGCAGACGGCGGCAAGGCTGCGTTCGAGCACACGCACACCGGATTCGCGCGTATAGAGCGTGATGATCTCACGGATGGCATCGTCGCTCACGCGCAGCTGCGCCTGCTTGAGACCGTGCTTTTTGCGCTGCTTGGGCAGCAGGTGCTGCTTTGCGATCTGGAGCTTTTCCTCATCGGTATAGCTCGAGAGCTCGATGACCTCCATGCGGTCGAGCAGCGGGCGCGGGATGGTGTCGAGCGTGTTTGCCGTGAGGACGAAAAACACGTCCGACAGGTCGACCGGGATCTCCATGAAGTTATCACGGAAATGATCGTTCTGCTCCGCGTCGAGCACCTCGAGCAGCGCCGATGACGGGTCGCCGCGGTAATCGCTGCCGAGCTTGTCGATCTCATCGAGCACCATGACGGGGTTCATGCTGCCGGCGATGGTCAGACCGTTGATGATGCGGCCGGGCATCGCGCCGACATACGTCTTGCGGTGGCCGCGGATCTCCGCCTCATCGTGCACACCGCCGAGGGAAATGCGCGAGAGCTTGCGATTCGTGGCATGGGCAATGCTCATGGCGATGCTCGTCTTACCCGTGCCCGGAGGGCCGACCAGACACAGCACGCCGCCCTTGACATCGGGCGCGAGCTGGCGCACGGCCAGATACTCCGTGATGCGGTCCTTGACCTTTTCGAGACCAAAATGCTCATCATCGAGCACCTCGCGCGCGGCGCGTACATCGAGCCGCTCCTCGGTGCGGGTGTTCCACGGCAGCTCGAGGCAGACATCCAGATAGTTGCGGATGACGGACGCCTCCGACGAGCCGAACGGCTGCTTTTTGAGCCGGTCGACTTCCTTGAGCAGGCGCTGCTCGGATTCCTCCGGCAGGTGCAGCGCCTGGATCTTCTCCCGATAGGCGGTGCTCTCGGAGTCGGGGTCGTCCGCCTCGCCGAGCTCTGCCTGAATGATCTTCATCTGCTCGCGCAGCAGATACTCCTGCTGCGTCTGGTTGAGGCGATCCTGCGCCGCCTCCTCAAGCTGATGCTGCAGGCCGAGCACGCTCGTCTCATGCAGCAGCATTTTCGACAGCAGCGTCAGTCTCCGGCTCGGCCGCGTCTCCTCAAGCAGCTCCTGCTTCTGCTCAGGACGCAGGAACACGTGCTGCGCGATGAAGTTGGACACAAAGCCGGCGTTCGTGCTGCCGAGCACCGTGATGACCGACTCCGGCGCCATGTTTCCGGACACGGTCACATAGGCATCAAACAGGTTGCAGCAATGACGGATGAGCGCCTCGACACGCGCGGTCTTGCGCTCGGCGACATCCGCAAGCGGCTCGACCTCCGCCACGAAGCAGGGCGTATCGGTGCGCACGGCCAGCGTCCGGCCGCGCTCGATGCCCTCGGCCATGACGCGGACGGTTTTGCTGCCGGGCTGCTTCATCATCTGCTTGATGCGGCAGACCGTGCCCACGCCGTAGACATCCTCCGGGGTGGGGATATCCGTCGCAATGTCGATCTGCGGCACCAGATAAATGATCTGATCGTCACTCATGGCCATGTTCAGCGCCGCGATGGACATACTGCGCTCGACCTCAAAGGTCAGCATCATGCCCGGGAACACGGTCAGGCCGCGCAGCGCCATCATTGGCAGGCTGCGCCGGTCGGTAAATTCCACATGCTCCATAGAAGTTGTGTTATCCATTCAGATTCCTCTTTCGCTCAGGGGTACAAGGGTGCAGTCAGCGCCGGCTCACTGCTCCCGATGCTCGATGCGCGGCGGCTCAGAGCCGTCCACGCTCGCTGCGGTGATGGTGATCTTGCTGATCGTCGGGTCGGACGGCACGGAATACATCAGATCCGTCATGACGCCCTCCATGACGCTGCGCAGGCCGCGCGCGCCGATCTCCATCTCGATCGCCTTATCCGCAATTTTGCCCAGTGCCTCGTCCTCAAATTCCAGCTCAACGTCATCAAACTGCATCAGTGCCTGATACTGCTTGGTCAGGGCGTTTTTGGGCTCTTTGAGAATGCGCACCATATCCTCACGGCTGAGGCTCGCCAGCGCCGTGATGACCGGCATACGGCCGATCAGCTCCGGGATGATGCCGAACTTCAGCAGATCATGCTGCTGCACATTCTTCATGATCTCGGTCAGGTTGCGCTCCTTTGCGCTCTGGATCTCGGCGCCGAAGCCCATGGACTTTTTGTCCATGCGGCGCTCGATGATCTTATCCACGCCGTCAAACGCGCCGCCGCAGATGAAGAGGATGTTCGTCGTATCGACCTGAATAAACTCCTGCTGCGGGTGCTTGCGTCCGCCCTGCGGCGGGACGTTTGCGACCGTGCCCTCGAGCAGCTTGAGCAGCGCCTGCTGCACGCCCTCGCCGGAGACGTCGCGCGTGATGGACGTGTTCTCGCTCTTGCGGGCGATCTTGTCGATCTCATCGATATAAATAATGCCGCGCTGCGCGCGCTCAACATCAAAGTCTGCCGCCTGCAGCAGCTTGAGCAGGATGTTCTCCACGTCCTCGCCGACATAGCCGGCCTCGGTGAGCGTGGTCGCATCCGCAATGGCAAACGGCACGTCGAGCATCTTGGCCAGCGTCTGGGCAAAGAGCGTCTTACCGCTGCCGGTCGGGCCGATGAGCAGGACGTTGCTCTTTTGCAGCTCGACGTCGTTGTCCTGATCGCCGCGCAGAATGCGCTTATAGTGGTTATACACCGCCACGGACAGCACCACCTTGGCACGGTCCTGGCCGATGATATAGTCATCGAGCGTCGCGCGCATCTCGGCCGGCTTCGGCAGCTGGTCGCGCCGGAGCGTGACCTGTGCCGTAGAGACGCTCTCGGGCTCATACCCCTCGTCGATGATGCTCATGCAAAGGCGCACACACTCATCGCAGATATAGACGCCGTTACCGGCAACAAGCCGGTTTACCAGCGACTGCGGTTTCCCGCAAAAAGAGCAGCGCACGCTCTTTTTTTCGTCATTTCTGGCCATAAGAACCTCACATTTTCTACATTTGAAACAGGGAGGGAACGGCGGTTCCCTCCCCTGACAGATTATCGCTTATAGATGACCTTGTCCACCAGACCGTAGGCCTGTGCTTCCTCTGCGGTCATGAAGTTATCGCGCTCGCAGTCCTCGGCGATGGTCTCGACCGGCTTGCCGGTGTTGTCCGCGAGGATGTGATTGAGGCGATCCTTGATGCGCAGGATCTGCCGTGCCTGGATCTGAATGTCCGTGCACTGACCCTGACTGCCGCCGGAGGGCTGATGGATCATGATCTCCGAGTTCGGCAGCGCCAGGCGCTTGCCCTTCGCGCCGGACGAGAGCAGGAATGCGCCCATCGACGCAGCCAGACCGACACAGATGGTGGAAACATCCGCCTTGATGTACTGCATGGTGTCATAGATGGCAAGACCCGCAGTCACACTGCCGCCGGGGCTGTTGATATAAAACTGGATGTCCTTATCGGGATCCTGCGCCTCCAGATACAGCAGCTGCGCCACGATCAGGCTGGCGGTGGTGTCATTGACCTCCTCGGACAGCATGATGATGCGGTCATTGAGCAGGCGGGAAAAAATGTCGTACGAGCGCTCCCCGCGGGAGGTCTGCTCGACAACGTACGGTACTAAACTCATGGTACGCTCCTTTCGGTGTTTCGCTTATCCAAGAGAGCATAACCGTTCTGCCCGGAATCCAAACAGCTTTCTGGGAATTACTCGGCTGCCTCTTCCTTCGCCTCGGGCTCCTTGTCCACCGCGGTGTCGCGGATGAGCTGAGCGGCCTTGCGGCGCTTCATATCCAGAACGATGATCTTCTCGTCAACGTACTGCTTGATCTGGTCGACTTCCATCTTGTACTCGTCGGCCATCTTCTGGTACATCTCGTCGAGCTCGCCCTCGTCGAGTTCGATGTTCTCGGCCTTGACGATCGCATCGAGCAGCAGGTCGGTGCTGATCTCGAACATGGCCTGCGGACGCATGATCTCCTGGAAGGTCTTCTCATCGAGACCCATGGAGGCGAGCACCTGCTCACGGGTGAGCTCGGGGCTGACGCCCATGGTGGAGATGTAGTTGCGCAGCTGCTCATCGAGCTTGGCCAGAACCATGGGCTCAGGGATCTCGACGGTCATGTTGTCAACGGCAGCCTTCATGAGGCGGGTCGCGTAATCGGACTCCTGCTCCTCGTTGAACTGCTTTTCCAGATCCTCACGGACATGGTCGCGGTACTCGGCGATGGTCTCGTAGTCGGAGATGTCCTTCGCCAGCTCGTCGTCCAGCTCCGGAAGCTCGGGCTCCTTGACGCTCTTGACAGTGACCTTGAAGGTGGCCTCCTTGCCGGCCAGCTCCGCAACGTAGTTCTCGGGGAAGGTGACGACGACGTCGCGCTCGTCGCCGGCCTTCATGCCGACGATCTGCTCCTCAAAGCCGGGCACGAACGTGTTCGAGCCAAGCTCGATGTCATAGTTCTCAGCCGTGCCGCCGTCGAACTGCTCACCGTCGATGAAGCCGGCAAAATCGATCGTGGTGTGGTCGCCCAGCTTCGCCTCGCGCTCAACGTCGATCAGACGGGCGTTGCGCTTCTGGACATTCAGCATCTCCTCGTCGACCTTGCTCTCGTCGAACGTCTCATGATTCTGGGGGACTTCAAGGCCCTTGTACTGGCCGAGAACGACCTCGGGATAGACGGCGACTTCGAAGGTGTAGATGAGCTCCTTGTCGTCGTTGATCTGCTGATCGAGCAGGCTGGGCGCGCCGACGCACTCAAAGCCGCACTCGGCACGGCCGGCCTCAAAAGCCTCCTGCGCCAGCGTCTCGATGGCTTCAGGATAGAACACGTCCTTGCCGTACATGCCCTCGATGACGGCGCGCGGCGCCTTGCCCTTGCGGAAGCCGGCCACATAGAGCTGGCTCTTGTTCTTTTTATATACTTCGTTGACCGCGTTATCAAACACGTCGGCCGGGACCTTCACCTCAAAGGTCGCCATATTCTTTTCTTTCTTTTCAATGTTCTGGATGTTCATTGGATTTCCTCCTCTAATCATTTATCGCCGGGTATCTTGTGTACATAAAAATTGGTATAAAAGAACACGCCTAAATACTATAACAGATTCACACCCTAAAATCAACACCTGTTTCACGGGAGAATCCTGCGCGGACAAAAGGAAATATAGTCCGCCGACAGCAGCCGAAACTCCGTCTCGTGATACATTCCCTGAAAGGCGCTGCGGCAGCCGCGGCTGTGGATATGCCCGTAACAGCACAGCGGCACATGGTAGGCATCAAGCAGCTGCAGGATCTCCGGGCACTCATAGCCCTGATACTTCGGCGGGTAGTGCAGAAAGACGAGCTTGGTCTTGTCCCCCGCCGCCTTGAGCGACGCCTCGAGCCGGCCGACCTCGCGCAGCATGATCTTGCGGTCATGCGCCTCGCCCTTGGCCTCCTCATAAAACCAGCCGCGCGTGCCGCAGATGGCATAGTCGCCGTAAAAATAGCAGTTATTGTTCAGGATGTCCATGGTGTGCATATCATGTGCCTCGAAAAAATCGTAGGCTTTTTTCGCCGTGCTCCACCAGAAGTCGTGGTTGCCCTTGAGCAGGATCTTTTTTCCGGGCAGCGCCTCGATGAACTGGAAATCCGGCAGTGCCTGCTCCATCGTCATGCCCCACGCAAGATCGCCGCAGAGCACGCAGACATCCTCGTCATGCAGCGGCGAGAAACCGAGACGGATCTTCTCCACATAGTTTTCCCACGGCCCGCCAAACACGTCCATGGGCTTGTCAGCGCCCAAGGACAGATGCAGGTCGCCGATCGCATACAATGCCATTTGCGTTCCTCCGTATATTTCGCGCCCCGCCGCACACAATAGATCTGACCGGCAAGGCCGGAATCTGATCTGGAGGCACGATCATGAGCGACCATACCAAAGACTGCTGTGAGCACAATGTCGCGTGCGATGTGAGCAACTGCGCCTACAATGCCGACGGCAAGCGCTGCCACGCGAACCACATTCAGGTCAAAAACACGCAGGGCACCTGTTCCTGCAAGGATGAGACGTTTTGCAGTACCTTTACCAAGAAAGGCAGTGCGGCGTTCTGACCCGGCGGACGGGTCTCCCCGTCCGTTACATATTCGTTCGTTATTTCAGGAATTCGTCCACCGTGTGCAGCATCTGCGTCCGATCCACGCAGCCGCCGAAGCGCACCGGGCGCGCATCGAGACCGGTCAGCGGCGCGGGCGCATCGATGCGCGTCTCGCACGTCAGGCGGCGGATCAACTCCGGACCGAAGGCATCGGCCGTGCCGCCGATGCCGCGCAGCACCTGATCGCAGAACTTGAAGGGGCTCGCCGTAGACACGACGACCGCCGGGGCGGCATCTCCGGTCTCGTAGCGGTACTCGTCGAGCACGTGGTAGGCGACGGCCGTGTGCGTGTCGATCAGATAGCGATGGTCGCGCCACGCGCGGCCGATCTTCTCGCGCGTCTGGATGTCGTTGCAGCAGCCGCCGGCAAACGTCTCGCGGATCTCGGTGAGCAGCGCGTCGGAAACGGTATACCGTCCCTGCTCACGCAGCTGCTGCATATAGCCCGCGACCTCCGTGTCACTGCCGCAGAGCGAATAGAGCAGCCGCTCGAGGTTGCTTGACACGAGGATATCCATCGACGGGGACGCGGTGGTGTGAAACGGACGGTTTTTGTCATACGTGCCGGTGCGGATGAAATCCGTGAGCACGTTGTTGGCGTTGGACGCGCAGACGAGCTTGCCCACCGGCAGACCCATCTGCTTTGCGTACCAGCCGGCAAGGATGTCGCCGAAGTTGCCGGTCGGCACGACGAAGTTGAGCTTATCTCCCATTGCGATCATGCCGCCGTTGACGGCATCGCAGTACGCCGAGAAATAATAGACGATCTGCGGCAGCAGACGCCCCCAGTTGATGGAGTTTGCCGAGGACAAAAACCAGCCGCGCTGCGACAGCGCGTCGGCAAACGCCTTGTCGCCGAAGATCTGCTTGACGCCGGTCTGCGCATCGTCAAAGTTGCCGCGCACCGCGCTGACCGCGACATTGCTGCCGGTCTGCGTGACCATCTGCAGGCGCTGGATCTCCGACACGCCGCTGTAGGGATAAAACACGAGGATCTTCGTGCCCGGCACATCGGCGAAGCCCTGCAGAGCGGCCTTGCCGGTATCGCCCGAGGTGGCGACGAGAATGCACACCTGCCGCTGCTCGCCGCACTTTTTCAGGCTCGCCGTGAGCAGGTACGGCAGGATCTGCAGCGCCATGTCCTTGAATGCGCAGGTCGGTCCGTGCCAGAGCTCGAGAAACGCGGTGGTATCATCGAGCCGGCGCAGCGGCGCAACGGCCGCATCGTCAAACTGGCTGCCGTAGGCTGCGGCGGTGAAGTGCGTGAGCTCCTCGTCGGAAAACTCGCTCAAAAACGGGCGCATGATCTCGACGGCACGCTGCTGATACGTCATGCCGCACAGCGCCTGAAGCTGCTGCGCAGACACTTCCGGCAGCGTCTCCGGCACGAACAGACCGCCGTCGGGCGCGAGGCCGCAGGCGATCGCCTGCGCGGCGGAAACAATGTGCTGATGGTCTCTTGTGCTGAAATAGTTCATATCCGATCCCTCGTTATTCAAATGCATTTTCGATCTGATTGATCCTGCGCTGGCAGCGCGGCGTGTCCGCATCGCCGTAAATCTCGATCACGTCAAAGCGCGGCTGCAGCGGCGTCTCATGTTCCGCCAGCCACAGCGATGCCGCCGTGCGGATACGCGCCTGCTTTGCCGGTGTCACATAAGCGCCCGCGCGCACGAACCGGTCGGACGCGCGCAGCTTTACCTCTACGAACACGACATAGCGCCGGTCAGAGGCGATGATGTCGATCTCACCGAAGCGGCAGCTGTAGTTGCGCGCGAGGATGCGATACCCGTGCCGGCGCAGGTAGGCCGCCGCGTAATCCTCACCCCACGCGCCGCGCGTTCCCTTGACTGCACCGGCCATATCAGTGCATCTTCTTCAGGAACGACGGCCGGTGGATAGGACACGCCCCATATTCCCGGATGGCAGCGTAATGCGCCGCCGTACCGTAGCCCTTGTGCTTTTCAAATCCGTACTGCGGGTAAGTCTGCGCCATGTCGCGCATATAGCGGTCACGCGTGACCTTGGCGAGCACGGAGGCTGCCGCAATATCGGCGCATTTGCCGTCGCCGCCGACGACGCAGCGGCTCGGCACGGCGATGCCGGTGCTGCGGTTGCCGTCGATGAGCGCAAGCCCCGGCTGCGGCGTAAGCTGCGCGATGGCGCGGTTCATGGCCAGAAACGTCGCGCCGAGGATGTTGTATTCCTCGATCTCCTCCACGGTCGCAAACGCGATGCCGTAGCTGAGCGCCTGCGCACGGATGATGTCATAGAGCGCCTCACGCTTTTTCTCCGAGAGCTTTTTGGAGTCGTTCAGCCCCGGGATCACCAGCCCCGGCGGCAGCATCACCGCCGCCGCGCACACCGGCCCTGCCAGCGGACCGCGCCCGGCCTCATCCACGCCGCACAGCGGCTGCATGTCGGGCGTGCAGAGCTCTGCCTCCAGTGTCCACAAATCGACCTGCGTCATGCTTCCGCCTCCGGCATCTCAAGCGTGATGCGGCCGAGCTTGCCGCCGCGGTATTCATCGAGCAGAACGCCCGCCATGCGCTCAAGGTCATATTCCCCGCCGGAGATGAGAAAGCCGCGCTTTTTCGCCGCCTGTTCCAGCAGCTCGAAGCCATTGCACGCGGCATCCGGTCGGAACTTATAGCGCTGCTCCACGGCATCAGGATAATACCGCGCGAGCCGGAGCATGAAGTTTGCCGCCAGCGTCTCGCGGTCAAGCACCTCGGCCTTGATCGCACCGGTGATGGCCAGCAGCTCGCCGACCTCCTGACTGTCAAAGCGCGGCCAGAGGATGCCCGGCGTGTCCAGCAGCTCCAGCCCCTGATCGACCGTGATCCACTGCTTGCCGCGCGTGACGCCCGGCCGGTCGCCGGCGGCGGCTGCCTTGCGCCGCGCCACCTTATTGATAAACGTGGATTTGCCCACATTCGGGATGCCGAGCACCATGACGCGCATCGCGCGCCCGACCTGTCCCTTGGCGGCATACGCCTCGATCTTATCGTGCAGTGCCGTGCGCACCGCGCCGGAAAAGCCGTTGACGCCCTTGCCGCTGCGGCTGTCGGTCTCGAGCACGGTCATGCCCTGCCGCTGAAAAGCGGCGCGCCACCGCGCCGTTGCCTTCGGGTCGGCGAGGTCGGTGCGGTTGAGCACGACGATGCGGGGCTTCTCGCCCGCAAGACGGTCAATGTCCGGGTTGCGGCTCGCCATCGGGATGCGCGCATCCAGGATCTCGCACACGGCATCGACCTGTTTCATGTGCTCCTCGATCATGCGCTGCGCCTTGGTCATATGCCCCGGAAACCACTGTATATTCAGTTTTTCAAAATCCTGCGCCATATTATTTCACAACTCCGATATTCTTGACCGGGAAGAGCGTAAAATACACCCTGCCCATGATATAGCGTGTGTCCACGCAGCCGAGACGCGCGTCGCGGCTGTCGGTGGAAGCATTGCGGTTGTCGCCCATGACGAACACACTGCCTTTCGGCACTGTGATCTTGCCCTCAAAGTTTTCACGGTCGTGCACGGGCGCGTTCACATATGGCTCGTCGAGCGCCTTGCCGTCCACATAGACGACACCGTCGTCAAAGTCGATGTCCACAGTCTGCCCCTCGGTCGCAATGATGCGCTTGACGATGGGCTCGTCCATGAGCGTCTGCTTGCGCAGCACAACGATATCCCCCTGCTTGGGGTGATAAAACAGGTTGGAGATGATGACCTTGTCGTTTTGCTCAAGCGTCGGCACCATGGAGTGTCCGACGACATTGACCATGCGCGCGCCAAACACAAACAGCAGCACGCAGAAAACCAGCGCAAAGATGATGCACTGGATCCAGTCATACACTTCGGCGCGGGTATTGGCGCCGTTCGGATTTTTGCTGTCCATTTCTCAATACCTCGGTGTCAAAAATTCGTAAATTATATTATACACGCTCAGACCCGTTTTCGGCAACCATAATTGTGTGAATTCTTTTCACACCGCACCGCGAAACAGCCCCGAAAATGCAAAAAAGAGGCCGAAGCCTCTTTTTTGCAGTATCCACTTAGATAAGCTCTTTGACCTTGGCTCTCTTGCCCACGCGGTCGCGCAGGTAGTACAGCTTGGCTCTGCGGACTTTGCCGCGGCGAACGGTATCGACGGACACGATCGTGGGAGAGTGCACCGGGAAAACCTTCTCGCAGCCAACACCGTAGGAGATGCGGCGGACGGTGATCGTCTCGTTGATGCCGCCGTGCTTCTTGGCGATGATGGTGCCCTCAAAGGCCTGGGTACGCTCGCGGTTGCCCTCGTTGACGCGGACAGTGACACGCACGGTGTCGCCGACGCGCATGGCCGGCAGTTCCGGTTTCATGTACTGCTCGGTCAGAGTTTTGATGAGATCCATAATGAAATCCTTCCTTTATCAGACGTTCATACCGGTGGACAGAGCCGGTCTCGGCAGCGGACCGTCGTTATCTTGCGAAACACTGTTTCGCACAAGCCATAAGATGATAGCATATCTTTTCTGAGATTGCAAGTGCTTTCAGCGGAAAATTTGCATATCTTCCGTATAAACCTCCTGCCGGGTAAAGGCCGCAAAATCCGGCGCCAGCTCCGGCGCGAGCTGCTGCAGCGCCGCAACAAGGTGATCGGGGTTGAGCGTCGGCTCCTGCGCGGAGATGACGGCCTCGACCGTCACGCACGTGTCCTCCGGGCGGATGTGCAGCTCCGCGATCGCGGGCACGATGTCCATCTGTCCCTCCCCGCGCTTGGTCTTGCGGGTGATGACGATGGCATCGCGCGCATAGAACGCGCTGAGCTTTTGCGCCATCTCAGCGGGCTCTGCGTGGTCATATTCATAGCGGCCGGTCACGCGCAGCCACTTGAGCTCACGCACCTTGCGTCCGGCCGGATATGCCTCGAGCGCGCGGATGCCCTCGGGCATGACCGCCGTGAGCCGCTCGGGAAGCACAGCGAGATCCACGTCCTCACGCAGCTGGAAATCCATCAGCTCACACACGCTCCCTACGCCGACGGACAGCGGCAGCAGGATGGAAATGATCGCATGGGGGTTAAAGCCCTCGGAGTACTTCAGCGGGCAGTCGGCGCGCAGAAACACGCGCTGCATCGTGCGCATTAGATCGAGGTGCGAGATATAGATCGCGCGGCCGGTCTTTTCAAACCGCAGTCTGAGCTTTTCAGGCATCGCACTTGCCCCCTTCCGTCATGAGTGAGAGCGCACCGCAGCCGGTGCACTGCTTGCGGCAGTCGGGCGAGAGCTCGGCCTTGTATGCCTGCTCACGCTCGTGCCACAGGTGTGCACGGCGCACGCCCATATCCACGATGTCCCACGGCAGGAACTCATCCTTGCCGCGCTCGCGGCAGGCGTAGCGCATCGGATCGACGCCGCAGGCGTCCATGGCGGACATCCAGCGCTCGAACGAGAAGTAATCGCTCCACGCCTCAAGCTTGCCGCCGCGGCGCCAGACCTCCTCGATCACGTCGGCAATACGCCGGTCGCCGCGCGAGAGCACGGCCTCAACAAAGCTCGTATCCGGATCGTGCCAGTTGTAGGTCACATTCCTTGCCTTGATGTTTTCGCGCAGGAGATTGACCTTGCGCTGATACTCCTCCATCGTCACCTGCTGCTCCCACTGGAAGGGGCTGTGCGGCTTCGGCACGAAGCAGGACGTGCTGACCGTGATGCGCACGCCGCGCGCCTTGTTCGTCGCATACATGCGCCACGTGTGCAGCACCTGATTGGCCAGCTCCGCGATGCCGAGCACGTCCTCATCCGTCTCCGTCGGCAGACCGAGCATGAAGTAGAGCTTGATGCCGTTCCAGCCGCCCTCGAAGGCGACGCGGCAGGAATGGAGCAGATCCTCCTCGCGCACGTTTTTGTTGATCGCATCGCGCAGGCGCTGCGTGCCGGCCTCAGGCGCAAAGGTCAGACCGCCCTTGCGCACCTTCTGCAGACGGCTCATGATGTCCATCGAGAAATTGTCCGCGCGCAGCGACGGCAGCGCGAGACTCATGCTGCGCGGCTCGCAGTATTCCAGCAACCCGTCGCACACCTCGTCGAGCGGGCGGTAATCGCTGCTCGAGAGCGACAGCAGTGTCGCCTCCTGATACCCGGTGTTCTGGAACGACTCGATGCCGAGCCGGACGATCGTCTCCGGCTTGCGCGGGCGCACCGGGCGATAGACATACCCCGCCTGACAGAAGCGGCAGCCGCGGATGCAGCCGCGAAAGAGCTCCACATTCACGCGGTCGTGCACGATCTCCGTGCTCGGGACGATGGGATCGGTCGGATAATAGCAGGCGTCAAGATCCTGAATGATGCGCTTGGTCACGCGCGCCGGCGCGCCATGCGTCGGCGTCAGGTCGTGCAGCGTGCCGTCCGGATTCCAATGCGGGACGTAAAACGACGGGACGAGCACGCCCTGGATCTTGGCCGCCGCCTCGAGGAACTGCGTCTTGCTCCAGCCGGACTTCTGCGCCTGCCGGAACAGTTCGAGCACCTCGTTGTTGACCTCCTCGCCCTCACCGATGATCATGAGATCGAAAAACGGTGCCATCGGCTCGGGGTTGCTGCACGCCGTGCCGCCGGCCATGACCAGCGGCGTCAGTTCCGGACGGTCGGCGCTGCGCAGCGGGATGCCGGCGAGGTCGAGCATATTGAGTACGGCGGGATAGGCCATCTCATAGCCGAGGGAAAACGCCACAACGTCAAAATCGCTCACGGGGTCGCCGCTCTCGAGCGCGTAGAGCGGGATGCCGGCCTTGCGCATCTCCTGCTCCATATCGCCCCACGGGGCAAACACGCGCTCGCACCAGACGCCGGGCATCCGGTTCATCGTGGCATAGAGGATGCGCATGCCGATGTTTGACATGCCGATCTCATATATATCCGGGAAACAAAAAGCGAGGCGCAGGTCTACCTCCGCCTTGTCCTTGATGATCTGGCGGTATTCGCCGCCGGTATAGCGCGCGGGCTTCTGCACGCGCGGCAGGATGCGTTCCAATCGCTGATCCATACTACACTCCTACATTTGATAGTAGGAGTATTTTACATCATGTTGCGCGCCTTGGCAAGTCATTCCCGGCTGCAAAAGTGCCAGCCACGCGCCAAACACCCCCGGTGCGAGTCCGAATCCGCGCGCAAACAGCGTCAGACCAAGCACCATGAGCATGACCGGCAGCACCAGACCGAGCACGTCGAGCGTCCGCTCCGCCGTACGCTCCCCCGCCAGAGCCGAGAGCGCGGCATACAGCGCGCGCCCGCCGTCAAGCGGCAGCACCGGCAGCAGATTCACACACGAAAAGAGCAGACTCAGCTCCGCACACCCGATATAGCCGAGCCCGCGCAAAATGCAAAACAGCCCCGCACCGGCGGCCGGACCTGCCAGCGCTGCCGCGACCGTGCGCAGTGCACCCTCCGGCGGCGTGCACCGCAGCACAAGACCGCAGCCCTCCATGCGCAGACCGCAGACCTCCGCGCCGCACAAGATCAACGCCGCGACGTGCCCGAGCTCGTGCGCCGTTACGGTCAGCGCCAGACGCACACACCAGCGCAGCGGCAGCAAAAAATACAGCCCGGCGAGCAGCACGACTACCCCCGGGCGCACCTCGAGTGAAAAGCGGCGGCGCTTCATGGCGCGGCGAGATAAAACTCCGGATTGCAGTAGCAGCCGTCGTGCATGAGCTCAAAGTGCAGGTGCGGTCCGGTCGCCTTTCCGGTCGCACCGACGAGCGCGACCGGCTGACCGAGTGTCACCGTCTCACCGGCGCGCACGAGCAGCTTGCTGCAGTGACCGTAGAGCGTTGCATAGCCGCCCGCGTGACCGAGCTTGACATAGTTGCCGTATCCCTCGCTCTGCCCGGCGGCGAGCACCGTGCCGTCAGCAAAGGCACAGACCGTCGTGCCGGAATTGGCCGCAAAGTCTGTGCCATAGTGAAATTTGACCTTGTTTTCCAGTGGGTGCAGCCGGTAGCCGAAGCCGGACGAGGTGTAGCCCGCGACCGGAGAGCCATGCGCAAACGGCAGCTCGCTGACTTCGTAGCTGACGTTTGCCGGGACGGCGTAGCCGGAATAGACCGCCTGCGCGTCGAGAAACGCCTCGCGTGCGGCAAAGGCGGCCTGCAGCTCCGGGCTCTGTGTCGGTTCCGGAGTCGGTTCCGGAGTCGGCTGCGGTGTCGGCTCCGGCGTAGGCTCGGGCGCAGGCGTCGCCCACGCGGACATATCCACATCCGGCAGATACGGCTGCAGCCGCGCATCCTGCTCCCCCGCCCGAACGGTCGAAAACGCGCTGCGGATCTCAGCGAATACGGCGCGGTAATCGTCGTCCGCGCCGATGGCCGGAACGAGCACCGCGCGTGCATCCGCAGCCGCCGCCGGCGCGATCATCTTCACCGCCGTCAGCAGCAGAAACACCGCCGCGCAGCCATAGACCTTCCAGCGTTTCATGCACATCACCCCCGATAACAGGAGTGTATGCAGACAGGCCCAGGGTTAGTACGCCATCATCAGAAAGCCGCGTTCATTCAATGCCCTGCTGCTTGCACCAGATGTCCATGACGGTATCCACCGGCAGGAGCTTGACCAGACGCACCTGACGGCGCACAGGGTGACCGAGAATGGAGACGCTCTTTTTCTTCTTGAGATCCTTCATGGCCTGCGCCGCCACCTCATCGGGGCCATACCACTTATCCACGTAGCGGATGAACTCATCATGGTGCGCAACCTGCTGGAACTCCGTCTTGATCCAGCCGGGGCAGACACACATGACGTGGATGCCCTGCGGACGCAGCTCACGGCCGAGCGCGCGGGAAAGGCTCAGAACATAGCTCTTGCTCGCGCCGTACACTGCCTGAAACGGCACGGGCTGCCAGGCGGAGTTCGAGCCCATGTTGATGATATTGCTGCCGGAATGCATATACGGCAGGCTCGCGTGGCACATACCCGTGAGCGCGAGCGAATTGAGCTGCGCGCTCGAGATGAGCTTCTTGCGATCCGCCTCGGCAAACGGGCCGAACACACCGCAGCCAGCGGCATTGACCAGCATACGGATCTCGGGCTGCTCCTGCTCGAGCAGTGCCTGATAAGCGTCGATGCTGCTCAGATCCGAGAGGTCGAGCGCGATCGGCCGGATGGGATTGCGGCACTTGCCGCGCAGCTCCTCGAGCCGCTCTTTTCTGCGGGCGATGACCCAGATCTCGTCATATTCCGCGTCCTTATCCACAGCGTAGACGAGCTCACGGCCGATGCCGGCGGATGCGCCGGTGATGACAGCAATGTTCATAGTTTCTCCTCCGTTATTCAAAGATCGGTGCATCTATCATACCGCCTTTGCGCCCGTTGCGCAAGCGTGTGCCGGAAAGAATGCGGCGCAGCCGCCGGGAAAAATCCGGCGGCTGCGTGCATTTTGCGCCACAGAGCGGGCTCAGCGTTTCCCGCCGCGCTTTCTGGCGCGGAAATCCTCGTCGATGCGTGCCTTCCATGCTATGCCCAGCGGCGCGCTGCATCGCACGGCGGACACCGCCTCGCTCAGCACCTCATAGTTGAGCTGCGTTCCCTCGCGGTCGGCGTGGTAGTCGACCGCGTGATCCGCGCCGATGCCGAAGCGCCCCGCCGTCTCGACGGCATCGATATTCGCGCCGAGGAACAAAAACTCCCAGCCATGACGCGTCTTTTGCCGTTCGATCATCTGTTTGACCCGCTCGCTGTCATAGCGGCGGCTGGCATTTTCCATGCCATCGGTCGTGATGACAAAGAGCGTGTGCTCAGGGACATCCTCGGCTCTTGCGTACTTGTGGACGTTGCCGATGTGATGGATCGCGCCGCCGATGGCATCGAGCAGCGCCGTGCAGCCGCGCACATAGTAATCCCGCTCCGTCATCGGCGCGATGTTCTGCACCGGTACGCGGTCGTGGACAACAACGCTCTCATCGTCGAAGAGCACCGTCGAGATCAGCGCCTCACCGGGTTCTTTTTTCTGCTTTGCGATCATGGCGTTGAACCCGCCGACGGTATCCGCCTCCAAGCCGGACATAGAGCCGCTGCGGTCAAGGATAAATACGATCTCTGTCAGGTTCTTTTTCATGCTGCATACCTCCGAATAAAAAATATGACTGTTTGGCTTTGCCTTACAGTCATATCTTAGGACAGTATGCTCTTTGTCCGGTCGCATGGCAGGCGACATTTTCCGGACACGCTGCGTCACGTACCGATCAGGCTCTGATCAAACGCGAACAGCGCCTCGTTGATCTCAAAGACGTTGTAGTTGCCATGCGCGACGAAAAACTCCACGATGATGTCAAACTCATTCGAATGCGAGAGCGCAAAGCCCGCCTTGCAGAGCATATCTTGCAGCTCTGCAAGCGGCAGCTCCAGAGCGATGGCAAAGGCGATGACCGTCGGCTTGGAGGGCTTATAGCCCTTGTCCGAGCGGATCTTCGAAAAGAGCTTGCGGTCGATGTTCGCCTTTTTGTAGCACTGCGCATCCGTCATGCCGCGCTCGTCGATCTTGCGCAGGAGCATCTCGGAAAAGCTCTCATCGAGCCGCTCAAGCGCGTCTTTGAGCGTGCTTGGGTGCTGCGCTTCGACGGCGCGCGGTACCGGCGCTGCGTCCGCCTGCATACACACGGATGCGTCGCAGACCGGATACGCCTCCATGCGGCGCTGACGTGCGCGGCGCTCGTCCGAATGTGCTGCAACATAGCAGTCGTCAATATACGCCGTGATGTCCGCGAACAGCCTGCTGCCGATCTGATACGCCTTGCGGTCAAAGATAACGAGGTAGACGGTCATATCGTGCGCAAGCAGGAAATCGCCAATGGTGTCGATCGCCGTCCTGAGCGCCAGATCCTTCGGAAATCCGTAGACACCGGAGGCGATGAGCGGAAACGCGACCGACTCACACGCGTGCTCCAGCGCGAGCGCAAGCGACGACCGGTAGCAGGCGGCAAGCTGCTCACACTCTCCGTGCGCGCCGCCGCACCATTTCGGACCGACCGTGTGGATGACGTACCGGCACGGCAGAGCATAACCCTTCGTGAGCTTCGCGTGCCCGGTCGCGCAGCCGCCGAGCGCTTTGCACTCTGCCAGCAGCTCCGGACCGGCTGCGCGGTGGATGCAGCCGTCCACCCCACCGCCGCCGTCTGAGAGCGAGGCGTTCGCGGCGTTGACGATGGCATCGACCTGCATATGTGTAATGTCGTTTCTGACGATCTGCAGCGGCATGGTATGTCTCCCTTTCGCTCAAAGCGGCATCGCCGTGCGGGCAAGCAGAATGACGACCACAACGGCAAGCGCGAATGCCGCAACGCCGATCAGCACGGCCGTTTTCTTACCCAATCGCTTCTGCGATGCCCGCGCGATCAGCGCGGCGGCGGCCACGCAGACCGCCGCTGCCGCGAGCGCAATGCCCAGCAGCGTCCATAGCCAGGACAGTTCATAAATGATCTGCATATATTCACCACATTCCGGCAGCCACAAAACACGCTTTAATAGCCATACTTGTAGTACTTTTTGTAGTAACCACCGTCTTTCTTTTTAATGTTGTTTCTGACAACACCCAGAATTTTGCATCCACTTTTTTTCAGCTGTTCAACCACTTCGATTGCCTGACGATAGCGCACCTGATTGTCTGAGATCACAAGGATCGTACCGTCGCATTTGGCCGCGACAACAGCGGCGTCAATGACGCTCCCAAGTGGCGGGACATCAATCAGCACATAGTCAAATGTTTCTCTCGCCGATTTCAAAAGTGCATCGAAATGCTGTCCTCCCAATAACTCCACAGGATTCGGAGGATATTTGCCGGCAAACATAATGGTCAAATCTCGATACTGAGTCTGATAAAGGCAATCCTTTACGGCAGTCTGTCCGGTGAGCACCTCGCTCAGCCCGACGGGGTTCTCCGCAGAGGTGTTGCGTCCGGCCATGACCGACTTGCGCATATCCGCATCAATGACGAGAACTCGCTTTCCAAGCTCAGAAAGGCTTTTGGCAAGCTGCAGTGTGATTGTCGTTTTCCCCTCGTTCTCATTACAGCTCGTAATAACCACTGTACGAACATCCTGACCGCAAAACTGCAAATTCGTGCGCAGTGTCTTAAATGCCTCCTGCGTAAAGAAGTCCTTCCTGCCGGGAAGCTTGAGCACCGTTTTCAGTACCGTTGTGTTCTTCAAAACTTCACTTTCCATCTGCTCACTTACTACCTTTCACCGAGGATGACGCCTTGCGCGATGTGTACGCCTTGTAATAACCATACTTCCCTGTTTTCTTGCTGTTTGCATTCGGAACGTTGCCAAGAATGCTCAATCCGAGATAGCGTTCCACATCTTCATCCGTTTTAATGCGGTCGTCCAAAAGGAAAATGATCAGGAATATCACATAGGTTATGACAGCCGCTGCCACACCCGCCAAAGCAAATGTGAGCAAACGCGTCCGATTGCAGGGGTCCGGATCCGTCGTTCCGAATTCATAGAGGTTTACCTGCTGGAAGCCCATCGCCTCTTCGATCCGCTTGGAACCGATCGTGCAAATACGGTCAACAATACGCTTGGCCATCTCGGGAGACTCTGCCTTTACCGTCACCTCGAGAATACGCGTATCCTCCGGATTTGTTGTAGATACACAGTCATACAGGTCCTCGTATTCCATGTCCAGATTCAGACCGCTGAGAACTTCATCCAAAACGGTATGACTTTTCAAAAGATATGTGCAGTCATTGACCACTTTAAGGGCCAGAGAAAAATCGGAGTTTGCATCGCTGGGATTTGCAGCATCCGTTTGACGCAGAATGTAGAGCGTCGCCGTCGAAGCGTATTGCGGGTCAAATGTCATGCGGTCGATCGTCAGAGAACCGACACTGCAAACAAAAGCCGCGAGAACGATCACCCACAGGCGCTGCACAAATAGCCCCCAAAGGTCTTTCAACGTGACAGTTTTAAGATTCGCTTTCTGATTCATGCTCAAGAGAAGTCCTTTCTTACAGTCTCACCACATAACAAGCTGTTCGCATGATGATAGCACAGATCCGCCGCATAGTCTGCGCCGTGCTTTTTACGGATGTAATCAAAACAAGCAGCCATGTCCGGCGGGCGAGATGTGCAGTTGTGTGCATCCGAAGAAAAAATATCGATCAGCCCATGTGCCAACAGCTTTCGGCATTGGCGCTGAACCAAAAAACCAAAGCCGCGAAATAACGATTGCGTATCCGCTTGAATCACAACGCCATTGTGCCACAGCTCATTGATCACCGAAATATTTCCGTGCAGGGAACGGTATCGTTCAGTATGTGCAAGAACCGGCATATACCCCGCATTCAGTAACGCGCCAAGTCCGCTTACGATCGTTTTTTCAGATGCCGCTTCCGAAAAGTCCACAAGCACATACCGCGTGTTGTTGAGTGTTTTGCAGATGCCTTGCCGCAGCCATGCTACACTTTCCGGGGCGTATCTGAGCTCATTTCCCAAATAGAGCATCATGTCCGGATATGTGTCCTTTACATAGGCAGACAAAATCGCAAAAGCTGAATTCGTCTTGTCAACATGATTGCCAAAATAGCCGGGATGAAAATGAGGTGTGCAGCAAATCACCCGCGTGCCCGACCGATAAGCCTCATCAACAATGGCGCGCATCTCATCTTCGTCTTCTGCTCCGTCATCCACGCCAAACAAGAGGTGAATGTGCATATCCACAAACGCCACTTCAGCCGTCCTTTCTCCACACCAGTTTGTTCACAACGCCCGTATAGCTCTGGATGAGCCGCGCCACCTTCATCGACACATTCTCATCCGTGTAATCCGAAACCGGCGTTCCGCTCTCACCGCTGCGCTGCATCGAGACCGCCATCTCCACGGCCTGCAGCAGCGACTGCTCATCGATGCCCGCCAGCACAAAGCACCCTGCATCCAGCGCCTCGGGGCGCTCGGTAGAAGTGCGGATGCTGACCGCCGGGAAGGGCTTGCCCACGGACAGGAAAAAGCTGCTCTCCTCCGGCAGCGTCCCGCTGTCGGACACCACCGCAAGCGCGTGCATCTGCAGGCAGTTATAGTCATGGAAGCCGAGCGGCTCATGCGCGATCACGCGGCTGTCCAGCCGGAAGCCTGTCGCCTCGAGCCGCTTTCGGCTGCGCGGGTGGCAGGAGTAGAGAATAGGCAGATCGTACTGCTCCGCCAGCGCGTTGACCGCTGTGAACAGCTGCAGGAAATTGCGCTCCGAGTCGATATTCTCCTCCCGATGCGCCGAGAGCAGAATGTAGCGCCCCTTCGTCAGGCCAAGCCGCCGGTGGATGTCGCTCGCCTCGATCTTGTCCAGATTGGCGCGCAGCACCTCCGCCATGGGGCTGCCGGTGACAAAGGTGCGTTCCTTCGGCAGGCCGCACTCTATCAGATAGCGGCGCGCGTGCTCCGAATAGCAGAGATTGACGTCGCTGATGATGTCCACGATGCGGCGGTTCGTCTCCTCCGGGAGGCACTCGTCCTTACAGCGGTTTCCCGCCTCCATGTGGAAGATCGGGATGTGCAGACGCTTTGCGCCGATCACGGACAGGCAGGAATTGGTGTCTCCCAGAACCAACACCGCGTCCGGCTTGAGCCGCACCATCAGCTTATAGGATCGGTCGATGATGTTGCCGATCGTCGCGCCGAGGTCATCGCCCACGGCGTCAAGATAGTAGTCCGGCGCGCGCAGGCCGAGGTCGTCAAAGAACACCTGATTGAGCGTGTAATCATAGTTCTGTCCGGTGTGGACGAGGATCTGCTCAAAATACCGGTCGCAGCATTTTATGGTTGCGGACAGGCGGATGATCTCCGGCCGTGTGCCGACGATCGTCATCAGCTTCAGCTTTCCCATAGCTACACCTCCTCAAAGTAGGTATCCGGATGGCTGGGGTCAAACTGCTCGTTGGCCCACATGACTGTCACCAGATTTTCCGTCTCACTCAGATTGATAATGTTGTGGGTATAGCCCGGCAGCATATGAACAGCTTGGATCCGGTCACCGCTGACCTCAAATTCGATCTTTTCATCGGAGCCGATTTGGCGTTCCTGAATCAGCCCGTGTCCGGCCACGACCATAAAGAACTCCCACTTGCTGTTGTGCCAGTGCTGCCCCTTGGTGACGCCGGGCTTTGTGATGTTGACCGAGACCTGACCGCAGGCATCCGTCTTGAGCAGCTCCGTAAAGCTGCCGCGCGCGTCCACGTTCATCTTCAGCGGGAACGCGACCTTTTCCGGCGGCAGGTAGGACAGATACGTGCTGTAGAGCTTCTTGGCAAAGCTGCCGTCCGGGATCTGCGGCAGCAGAAGCGTCTGCGGCTGGTCGTGAAAGCTGCGCAGCAGCCGGACGATCTCACCGAGCGTCACCGGATGGCTCACCGGGACGCGGAAATATCCCGCATCCGCATGGTGGGGATGTCCCTCCATGGCGTCAAGCAGCTCGTCAACAAGGTCGTCGATATAGACGAGCTCCAGCTCCACTGCCGGATCGGAGACGGTAATGGGCATATCCCGGGCAATGTTGTGGCAGAAGGTCGCCACAACGGAATTGTAATTCGGACGGCACCACTTACCGAACAGGTTCGGAAAGCGGTAGATGAGCCCCAGTGCCCCGGTCTGCTCGCTGTAGGCGCGCAGCAGCGCCTCCGCCGCACGCTTCGACTGCCCGTAGGGGCTGCCGGCATAGCGTCCGGTCAGGCTCGCCTGGATGGAGGACGCCAAAAGCACCGGACAGCGGTTGCCGCTCTGCCGAAGCTGCGCAAGCAGCGTCCGGGTGAGGTCCGTGTTTCCGGTCGTGAATTCCTCCGGATCCTGCGGACGGTTCACCCCCGCGAGATGCACCACAAAGTCGGCGCAGCGGCAGTATGCCGCCAGCGTTTCGGGCGCGGTCTCCCGCGTGTACAGCAGCACGTCATCGATCCGCAGCGCGGGGCGCGTCCGGTCTCTGCCGTCACGGAGCGCGTAGAGGCGCTGCGTCAGATTTTTCCCGACGAAGCCGTTTGCGCCGGTGATCAGTACATTCATCAGCAAGTTCCTCCGAACAGCTTCAGCTTTAGAAGAAGCTGTTTCATTTCCTCCACATTCAGCCGGTGCGTATTGTGCGAAGTATACTGCTCGATTTTGCCGAACTCCGGATTTCCCTTGCTGAAATAGTTGTCATAGTTCAGATCTCGATTATCTGCCGGAATACGGAAGAAGCCGGGCAGATCTTCCGCCCGCATCATTTCCTCTGCAGTGACCAGCACCTCAAAGAGCTTTTCACCATGCCGTGTTCCGATGATCGTCGAGCCAAGGTCGGAATGCTTCAGCTCCAGCACAGCCTGTGCCAGCGTCTCGATGGTCGCAGCAGGGGCCTTCTGCACGAACAGGTCACCCTGTTCGCCATGCTCAAAGGCATAAAGCACAAGGTCCACGGCATCGCTGAGCGTCATCATAAAACGGGTCATATTGGGATTCGTGACCGTCAGAGGTTTTCCCTCGTCAATCCGGTCGCAGAACAGCGGAATGACCGAGCCGCGGGAGGCCATGACATTGCCGTACCGAGTCAAACACAGAACCGGATCCCCAGGCAGCATCTGTCTGGAACGGGCAATCACATTCTTCTCCATGACAGCCTTCGTCATGCCCATAGCGTTGATGGGATAAGCTGCCTTGTCCGTGGACAGGAAGATAGCCTTCTTCACATGGTTTGCCACACAGGCGGAAATCACATTGTCGGAACCTGCCACATTGGTTTTGACTGCCTCCATGGGATAAAACTCACAGGAGGGTACCTGCTTCAAAGCTGCGGCATGAAATACATAGTCCACACCACGGAACGCATTCAGAATGGAATTGTAATCCCTCACATCGCCTATGTAGAATTTGATCTTTTCCGCATACTGCGGATACAGCTCCTGATAGGTATGCCGCATATCATCCTGCTTCTTCTCATCCCGTGAGAGAATGCGGATTTCTGCAATGTCGGTGGTCAGGAAGCGGCGCAGCACAGCGTTGCCAAAGGAGCCTGTCCCACCGGTAATGAGCAGTATTTTATCTTTGAACGATATCATCTGGTCTAACTCCTATGTATAGTTTCTTCATTTCTCAGGCAGCACGCCGCGCAAAAGCACGGCATCCAGCATCAGCTTGCAATTCGGGCGCAAAGGCTTGATGAGCGCCGGCAGGAAGACCGTTGTTGCCGCCTGCGTGATCAGCGATGCAGCAGCGGCGCCGGGCGCGCCCCAGCGCGGGATCAGCATAAGATTCAGCGCAACATTGAGCACAGCCGCGCCGACATACAGATATTTCAGATATTTCTGCCTGTTTTCACATACCATCCATGCATTTCTGGCAACGCCAAGATAGGAAAAAGCCGTATACCAGACCACGATGCGAAGCGGCGCGACCGCAGGCAAATAAGTCTCGCCGTAAACGATCGCCACAAAGGGACGCGCAACGAGACAGATGAGCGCGGATACAAACAGTGAGACATAAAAGACGATCGCATACAGCTGCCGGTTTTTCCGCTCATAGCGCAAACGGTCCGTCTGAAAGCTCTGCACGATCTCCGGATAGAGCGAATCGATGATCGCAGAGAGCACGAACGCCCAGGCCACGCTGACAGTCACAGCGAGCGCATAATGTCCCACAGCGTCAGAACCGAGCATCTGCTTGAGCATCAGCTTGTCCGTACAGGCATAGACGGACACCATAAGACCGGCCGTGATAAAACTTGCACTGCTTTTCAAAAGCTCCTTCGCTTTCGCTATTGAACAGCTGAATTTCGCCCCGCCGTTTTTGAAGTACGCAGCCAGCAAAAGCACCGCAAGAACAGTATACTCCAAAGCGCTGGCGACCGCAAACCATTCCACGCTTTTGCCAAGCATGAGCAATCCGATTTTATACACGGACATCGCCGCATACGAGATCAGCTCGGCGATCGCGGAATACTTCGACTGCAGTCTGGCCTGAAACCAGTAGTTGAGCGTGTCAAACACCTGAAAGATCAACCCGGCACTATAGAGCGCCACAACGATGACGGTCAGCCGCTCCCCCCTGTCAACGATACTGACGATGCCGATGATAGCCAACGCTGACAGCAGGCTGGAGATCGCCCGCAGCACGAGCGTCGTTCCGATCGTCTCGCCCTCCTGCTGCGGATGATCCACAAAGTTCTTGACGATCACGCTGTTGATGCCGAGCGTGCAGAGAGAGGCAAAAAACGTCGCATACGCCGCCGCATAGTTGATCAGGCCGTAATTACTCGGGCCAAGATACCGCGCCGCAAAAATACCGACGACAAAAGCCAGCAGTTTGTTGGTCACCTTGCCGCCGATGATCCAGCCCGCATTTTTAACGACTTTGTTCTTCCTGAGTGTCTGTAGCAAGTTCGTTTAACTCCTTTATCACCTTGGCCGGAACGCCGGCGGCGATCACATCCGGCTGCACACTGTTGGCAACACAGGCGCAGGCTGCAATAACGCTTCCATCGCCGATGCTGATCGTGCGCAAAAAAGTCGCACGGCTGCCGATCCACACTCCGCTGCCCACAGTGATGCGGTATATCTCCCCATCGCCTGCGCGTCTGCAATGATCTCCGATCCGATGACCACCTGTCAGAAAGGTAACGTCCGGAGCAAGGTCGCAGCGATCACCGATCGTGACTGTCCCATTTCCGTGAACGGTAAGGCCACATCCGATCCAACAATCGCTGCCGATACGGAGCGTACCCGTGTTATAGAGCGGACCGACGATCTTCGTATTTTCTCCGATCTCATAACCGATGGAACGCAGCAGCCGTCTCTTGACCGCAAAAAACCGTGTCCCATTCAAGATATGGTTGACCGTGTAGAGGACGATCCGTTTCCTGAGTGACGTCAGTTTCATTTTCGATACCAATCCTCCCGCAGAGGGTGCGCCGGGCTGCACGGACCGTCTGCAAACAGCTTGTGTGCATCCCGCCCGTCCAAAAGCGCCTGAGACAGCTGCAGCAGGCGCTCTGCGGCAGTCTCTGCATTCCAAAGCTCCGAAATGGTCCGATAAGCTGCTCCGCCAAGACGCTCCTGCGCAGCCGTGTCATCCAGCAGCCGCCGCACCTTTTCATACAGCTCCTGCGTATCGCCGGAATGATACACGCTCCCGTTCACACCGTCCTTTACAAGAAACGGCGTTGCACCGGCTGCATCGCTTGCAACGACCGCGCAGCCGCTGTTCATGGCTTCGTTCAACACAGCGCCCCAGCCCTCACGGCGATCTGAAGTAAACAGGAATATTCTGCTGCGCTCCATCTCGCAGCGCACCTGCTCCGGACGCAGGCTGCCCAGGAGCTGCACGCAGCCGTCAAGATGCAGTTCGGAGACCATAGCGCGCAGCTGCGGTTCCAAAACGCCCGCGCCAGCTATACGCAGCGTGAAATTGTAACCATCGTCACGAAGCCGCGCAGCCACTCTGAGCGCATCATCCGGATGCTTCCAGTCCAGAAAGCGCCCGGCCCAGAATATACTGCCCGCTTCCTTCTGCGCAAGCAGGGCGCGGATGTCATAGAACCTCGTTTCGGGAAAGTAGCCCCATTGATAGCAGCGGCCGCGAAAGAGTCCGAACTTCGCATAGTCCCCCGCAGTGAAACCGCTGGCGCAGAGCAGATAAGCGCGCCGCCACGGAGGATTGCACATATGCCAGTGGAGAAAACGTTTTGGGTATTTAATTAGTGAATTTCCGGTTTTCAAAATTCGCTCTGAATACCGGAAAAACAGCTTGGAATGTTTTGCGTAATCCGCCGTCAGTTTCTCCGGAAACGAGCCGGCGATCAGGACATCCAAGTCCTCCAGCTTTCTCTGAACATTGCCATCGGTAAGTGTTTCGGTGTAAGGACGCGCCAAGCCCCGTCCCCAGCCAAGGGACTTACGCTCAGCATCCATCTCCTTATACGCAAGAAAATAATAGTTATTCTCTGTCAACTCGTCAAGCGCGTCCGACAGAGGCATTTGATGATGTGAAAAATAATTACTGCAAAACAGAATTTTCATCGGTTCTCACACGCCTTATTATTGCTGACAGACCAATTTCACACAACGTTACTATACAGCATTTTATAGGATAGCGCAAATGGCACATATATCCGTTTTCTAAGAGGGCGCCACTGTCCGACAGTACAAGCCCCCGTTGTTCTCGATTTTTTTAGTAAAACAATAAAAGCGACGCAAATCGCTCCGTCTCACAAAATTGCATCAGCAACGATATCCCTGTATAAATGCGAAAGCACAAAAGATCACAGTTTTCTTTACCCTTGGACGCAGGGGGAGCCTGCGCCCAAGGGCTCGGATATTCTATGGTGAGCTGTTCTGACCGCTTACCTGCTTGCGCAGCTTTTCTGCAGCAAATGCTGCAGCGGCTTACTCATTTTATCACAGTGCCTACAGAAAGAACAGCTCTTTTGTCATTTTGCAGCATCAGAAGCGCCGCGATCACATTCAGCGTACCGCACGGCGATCCCGTTTTCAGCTGCATATTTTTGCGCGGCACAATCGCGCGCAACCACAAGAACAAGCACATTCAGGTCACAGCCGTCGAACACGCCCACCGGCCGGCGAGAAATAGCGGCTGCAGGAGTCTCCGGCTGAATGGTGATGATCTCGAACGCGACCACGGACTCAGGAAGCACCAGCTTGGACAGCTTCTCACAGTTAGCAAACGCCGCTTCGCCGAGCTTTTCAAGTCCATCTGGAAGCGCAAGCTCTCTAAGCTCCTTGCAATCAGCGAACGCATACTCCTCGATTACCGCAAGCTGACTGCCCTCTTCAAAGCTGACGGAGGCCAGTTTCTCAAGACCGCTGAATGCATACGCACCGATCTTCTCAACACCCTTGCCAATGATCACGCGCTCGATCTCCCCAGCGAATGCCGCCCATGGAGCCGGCGCATCCGGAGCATAGCTATCCATCTCACCATTTCCGCTGATAGTCAGCACGCTGTTTTCAAGCGTCCATGTAAGATCATCACCGCAGGAGTTGACGGCAGAAGCAGCCATGACTCTCTGCGCATCCTTGCCGAAAGCTTCTCTCGTCACATAGGCAATGCCGTATTTCTCGGCGTAAGCCTGCGCGTAAGAGTTCTCAAGCACGGACAGGG
>CAJMPW010000004.1:0-230061 GCA_905215475.1 uncultured bacterium | reverse complement strand
TCCCAAGGGGGAACGTCGTCGAATACCGGCTTCGGCTCGGGCTTTGCCTTCGGCGTGGAGACCGGCGGCGCAGGCGGCTCCCAAGGGGGAACGTCGTCGAATACCGGCTTCGGCTCGGGCTTTGCCTTCGGCGCGGAGACTGGCGGTGCGGGCGGCTCCCAAGGGGGAACATCGTCGTGAACCGGCTTCGACTCAGGCTTTGCCTTCGGCGCGGGCGCAGATGCGCGCGGCGCGGGGATCGCCCCGCTGTATACGGTCTGTTCGAGCTTGTCCATGCGCGCGCACAGCGTCGGCACATCGTCGCACAGCTCCGGCCGGCAGAGCCGGATCAGGCACAGCTCCGCCGCGATGCGTGGGTTGGGCTGCGATGCCATCGCGCCGAGCGTCTGCTGGATGCTCTGAAGGTTTGCCAGCAGCTGCGCGGACGAAAATGCACCGGAGAGCTCATCCAGCGTGACCGGGTCATATGCGCCGGAGAGCAGCTCCCGGCCGCCGCGCGGTGCAACGGCCTGCATGAGCAGGTCGCGCTGGAGCATACTCAGCTCATCGAGCAGGGCAGAGGGGTCTTTCCCATCCTGCCAGAGCTCACGGAATTGTTCGAGCGCGCCTGCGGTGTCACCGGCGGCAACGCTTCGCAAAAGCTGCGCCGTGCGCAGGTTTCCGGCAAGACCGATGGCGGAGATGACCGCGTCGGTCGAGATACATTCGTTTCCGCAGCACTGGTCGAGCAGCGTGAGCGCGTCGCGCATACCGCCGTCCGCCATGCGGGCGAGCAGCGCGGCCGCATCCGGCTGCAGGTCCAGATGCTCCTGCTGCGCGACGAAGTTCAGGCGCGCGGTGATCGTGTCGACCGGGATGCGCTTGAAGCTGTGCCGCTGGCAACGGGACAGGATCGTTGCCGGGACTTTGTGCAGTTCCGTCGTCGCGAGGATGAACATGAGGTGCTCCGGCGGCTCTTCAAGGATCTTCAGCAGGGCGTTGAACGCCGAGTTGCTGAGCATGTGCACCTCGTCGACGATATAGACACGCTTGCGCACACTGGCGGGGGAAAACACCGCCTCGTCACGCAGGGCGCGCACATTGTCGACGCCGTTGTTGGACGCGGCGTCCAGCTCGACCACGTCGAGGATCGACCCGTCGTCGATGCCGCGGCAGGCGGCGCAGCGGTTGCACGGGTTGCCGTTGACCGGATGCTCACAGTTGACCGCCTTGGCCAGGATCTTGGCACAGGTGGTCTTACCCGTACCGCGCGTGCCGATGAACAGGTAGGCGTGGGACAAGCGTCCGGTCTCGACCTGCTTTTTGAGCGTCTCGGTAATATGCTCCTGACCGACAACGTCGTCAAACGTCTTCGGCCGGTATTTGCGATAGAGCGCCTGATACATCATTTGCGCGCGTCACCTCCGGGAACGGAAAACATAAAAAACGTGACCATTGACAAGACTGCACACCCACCTTTGAATAGACGACATGCCCGTTACCACAGCAGCCAGCTCGGGCTCGGCGCCCCCACGGCACACGGAGTGACCTGCTTAATGCTGCTCGGTTCCCCGCCTGACATGGTTCACAAGGCTCCGTTGCGCGGGACCGAACCTTCAACGCCGCTTACTGCGGGCAGACGACACATCGACCTATCCGGGGGCGGGAATTCATCCCTGCTATAGCGGATTGCAGGTACAGGACACCGCTGGCTCCCCGACTAGTGCAGCCTTGTCAATGGCCACGTGCAAGTATTCTACTACAAAAGCGGGAATTGCGCAAGAGCGGGAAGCAATTTTCTTTTTCGGGACTTTTTCGCACAAAAATGCGCCGGAAGAAAAAAAGGTCTTTACAAATGTGAAAAATGTGCTATAATGAACAAGCCTTGTGGGGGCGTAGCTCAGCTGGGAGAGCGTTCGGTTCGCATCCGAGAGGTCAAGGGTTCGAATCCCTCCGTCTCCACCAAATTTCAGAAATCCTCCCCGTGACCGTTGGGTCGTGGGGGGGATTTCCTGTTTTTCGAGGAAAAGGAACAAGATCACGCATCCGCTGATGGGAGGAATTCGCATGAAAGCACAGATCATCGCCGCACTGCTTTTTCTGATTCTGGGCATCGTGTTTGCCTGCGGAAAAGGCACATTTTTGATCGCGGGCTATAATACGCTCCCGGAGGAGAAAAAGGCACGGTATGATGCGCGCACGATCCTGAGAGACATGAGCCGGATGATGTTTTTCTGCGTGGACTGCATGGCGGTCGGGATCCTCGGCTCGATCGTGGACGCACCTTGGCTCGTGGTGCTCGGTGTTGTCCTGACGGTTCTGGTCATCGTGTTCTTTCTGATCCGCATCAACCGGGAGAGCAAGCGGTAACGCCTGCTGCACAAAAAGTCACCCCCGCGCTTGTCGCAATGACAAGCGCGGGGGTTTTTGCATGCATGAGCGGCCGGCTTTTTGTTGGCATCAGCGTAAAGGCACGCGAGCGGCGTCATTCCTTTTCGCTGAGTCCGCGTTCAAAGCGGAACTTGGCCTTTTTCTCCGGCACCTCAACGGGATATTCCCCCGTGAAGCAGCCGGTGCAGAAGCCCTCGCCGCACTCGGCCAGCTTTGTTACGCTGTCGGTGCTGAGATATCCGAGGGAGTCGACGCCGATGATCTGCGCGATCTCCGGGATCGTGTGGCTGCATGCGATGAGGTTCTCGCGGGAGTCGACGTCCGTCCCGAAATAGCAGGGGTTGAGAAACGGCGGCGCGGACACACGCATATGAACCTCCGTCGCGCCGGCCTCGCGGACGAGCTTTACGATGTGGGCGCAGGTGGTGCCGCGGACGATGGAGTCGTCGATCAGTACCACGCGCTTGCCGCGGATGGTGGAGGAGATGGTGTTGAGCTTGATGTTGACGGATTTCTCCCGCTGGCTCTGCTCCGGCTGGATAAAGGTGCGGGCGATATACTTGTTTTTGATGAAGCCTACGCCGTACGGGATGCCGGACTGCTTGGAATAGCCGAGGGCGGCGTCCAGGCCGGAGTCCGGAACGCCGATGACCACGTCCGCCTGAACGGGGTGCTCCAGCGCCAGAAAGGCCCCGGCGCGCTGCCGCGCGGTGTGGACGCAGCTGCCGTCTATGACGGAGTCCGGACGGGCAAAGTAGATGTACTCAAAGACGCACAGCGAGCGGGGGCACTGGCCGCAATGGGTGGTTATGCTGCGCAGGCCGCCCTTGTCCGCGATGACGATCTCGCCGGGACGCACGTCCCGCACGAACTGTGCACCGATGCCGTCCAGCGCGCAGCTCTCGGAGGCAAAGACCCAGCCGTCTCCCAGCCTTCCGATGCAGAGCGGCCGGAAACCGTGGGGATCCCGGACGGCGATCAGCTTCTGTGGCGACATGATGACCAGCGAGTACGCGCCCTTGATCCTGTCCATGGCGGCAGAGACCGCCTCCTCGATGGAGGAGACCCGCAGACGCTCGTTGGTGATGGTATAGGCAATGACCTCGGTGTCGCTGGTGGTGTGGAATATCGCGCCGTTGAGCTCCAGCGCCTCCCGCAGCTCGGTGGCGTTTGTCAGGTTGCCGTTGTGGGCGAGCGCCATGCTGCCCTTGATATGATTGATGATCAGGGGCTGGGCGTTTTCGCGGCTCTTCCTGCCGGTTGTGGCGTAGCGGACGTGACCCACCGCCAGCTGGCCTCCGCCGAGCTTTTGCAGGCGCTCGGGAGGGAAGACCTCACCGACAAGGCCGAGGTCCTTATATCCCGATATGACGCCGTCGTCGTTGACGGCAATGCCGCAGCTCTCCTGTCCCCGGTGCTGGAGCGCGAACAGGGCGCTGTAAGTCAGTCCGGCAACATCCGTCCCGCCGCTGCTGTAAATGCCGAAAACGCCGCATTCCTCATGAATCTTTGAAAACATAGGCCCGCGCCCCGTTACGCGCCGAGCATACGGCGCAGGATCTCCTGATATGCGCCCTCCACATTGCCGAGGTCACGGCGGAAACGATCCTTGTCCAGTTTTTCGTGGGTCGTCTCGTCCCAGAGGCGGCAGGTGTCGGGGCTGATCTCGTCGGCGAGGACGATGCTGCCATCGGGCAGGCGGCCAAACTCCAGCTTGAAGTCCACAAGGTCGATGCCGATGCCCTTCATGATGCCCTTGAGCAGGTCGTTGATTCGGAAGGCCAGCGCCTTGATCTGCTCCAACTCCTCGGCCGTTGCCAGCTTCAGGGCCAGCGCATGGTAGGAGTTGATGAGCGGGTCGCCGAGACTGTCGTTTTTATAAGAGAACTCGATGGTGGGGGCGTCAAACACAATGCCCTCCTCCACGCCGTACCGCTTGGCGAAGGAGCCGGCGGAGATGTTGCGGACGATGACCTCGAGGGGGACGATGGTGACCTTCTTGACGAGGGTCTCCCGGTCGGAAAGCTCCCGCACGAAGTGGGTGGGCACGCCCTGCTCCTCCAGCAGCGTCATCAGGTGGTTGGTCACCCGGTTGTTGATGACGCCTTTTCCGGCGATGGTGCCCCGTTTTTCGCCGTTAAAGGCGGTGGCGTCGTCCTTGTATTCGACGATCAGCAGTTCGGGGTCGTCGGTGCGAAAGACCATCTTGGCCTTGCCCTCGTACAGCTTCTCCAGCTTCTGCATAGCAATACCTCCATGATAAATTGATTTTTTTGGCAGAATGTTTTTATACTGTGATATTAGACCGAAAGGATCAGAAAAACAATATTTTTTCAAGGCATTTTTGCGATTTCGGATGGTATCACAATGAGAGCGGGAAAATGCCGCCTTGTTTATGTTCGTTTTGCTCCCCCCACGGTTTGGCACGCCGTGTGCCGGATGCCGGCCTGCCGCGCGACGGCAGCGCGACGCTGCTGGATATCCGCACCGAGGGCGAATACCGCCGCGGTCATCTGGAGGGCTTTCGCAATATCCCGCTCGATTCCCTGCGGGCGCATTTGGCGGAGCTTGACCCCGAAAAGCCGGTCTTTGTCAACTGCCAGACCGGGCTTCACAGCTATCTTGCCTGCCGCATCTTGGCGCAGCACGGCTTTTCCTGCGCGCACCTGTCCGGCGGCTACAGCTTTTACCGCGCCGTCACCGCAGAGCAGCTGGCGCAGAGCGCCTACCCCTGCGGCATGGAAAAATAAACATTCCCGCTTGCTTCCAAAGCCTCTCTTGTCCTTCCGGACAGGGGAGGCTTCTTGTGTTTTCCCTGTGACACACGGAGAAAAACGGTGAAGACCGGAGATTTATCCCCCGGGGAGCTTTCGGAGCGGCAAAAAACATGAGCGGTGTGCCGCGTTTTCTGCGAAAAGTGTCACGGGCGCTCCGAGTTGTGAAACCGGTTGCAAAACAGGGGATATATGGTATACTTGACATATCGCAACTGGTTCTTGACCCCTTGAGCGGCAGCAGTATACCTGTGACGGAATATAAATTCTTCTATGGCGATAGGGTGATCTTTACCGCGTTTTGTGCAGACGGCTGGGTCATTGAGGTGCACGACTATCGCAAGCAAAACGACCGTGCGCCCCAAAAACCGAACAGCGGCAGCCAAAAGACGAACAGCTCCGGGCCGAATGTCGGCGATTTCGTGCACCCGGATGATTTCTACGATTGGTATCGGGACGACTTTGCGGATTTCGAGGAAGCCGAGGACTACTATTACAGCCACGGCGGCAGGTGACCTTTGCTGCTGCGGCAAGTTCTACCGCGATTCGACAGGCGGCCGCTTGTGCATGGCGGCGCATACCTGTATACTGAAACCGAAGGAGGGGTGCGGATGAACGATTACGGATTTGGCCGTTACATCTACCGGCTGCGCTCTGAGGCAAAGCTGTCGCAGGCGGAGCTTGCGGCGAGACTCGGCGTCACCAACAAGGCGGTGTCCAAATGGGAGGTCGGCAGTGCAAAGCCGAGCATGGAGACGGTGCGGAATTGGCCGCGCTCTTTCAGGTGAGTGTGGAGCAGCTGCTGCGTATCCGAGAGGGGGAAAAGAATGTGGATGTCAAAAAGATCGTGATCACAGGCGGACCGAGCGCTGGCAAGACAACGGCCATGAGCTGGATCCAAAATGCGTTTACGCAAAAGGGGTATGTGGTTTTGTTCGTGCCGGAAACGGCGACGGAGCTGATCACAGGCGGCGTCGCCCCGTGGACGTGCGGCTCAAACGAGGACTATCAGAAATGCCAGATGCACCTGCAGCTTGAAAAGGAACGCGTTTTTGAGCAGGCGGCAAAAACCATGAACGCCGACAAGGTGCTCATCGTGTGCGACCGCGGCGCGCTGGACAACAAGGCGTATATGGACAGCGTGGAGTTTGCCGCCGTCCTTGCGCATCTTGGCACGGATGAGATCACGCTGCGTGACGGTTATGATGCGGTGTTTCATCTGGTGACGGCGGCAAAGGGCGCGGCCGCGTTTTACACGACGGCGAACAATGCAGCCCGCACGGAGACGCCGGAACAGGCGGCGGCGCTGGATGATCGAATCATTGCCGCATGGACGGGGCATCCGCATCTGCGCGTCATTGATAATGCGACGGATTTTGAGGACAAGCTCAAGCGCCTCATTGCCGAGATCTCTGCCTTCCTCGGGGAGCCGGAGCCGCTGGAGATCGAGCGCAAATATCTCATCGAATACCCGGACATGAAGTGGCTCACTTCTCTGCCCAACTGCCGGAAGGTCGAGATCATCCAGACGTATCTGACCTCCGCAGCGGGTGAGGAGACGCGCGTGCGTCAGCGGGGGGCTGACGGGCACTATGTCTATTACCTGACCACCAAGCGGACGGTCTCGGAGCTCAAGCGCGTGGAGATCGAGCGGCGGCTGTCCGAGCGGGAGTATGTGCGCCTGCTGATGGATGCCGACCCGACGCGGCGGCCGATCCGGAAGGACCGCTACTGCCTGACGTATGACAACCAGTATTTTGAGATCGACGTATATCCCTTCTGGGATGACCGGGCGATCGTCGAGATCGAGCTGCGGGATGAGGACCAGACCGTCCGCTTCCCCGAAAAGCTCCGCCTCATCCGGGAAGTGACCGACGACGCTGCATACAAAAACGCTGTCTTGGCGCGTATTTGAGAAGGGCGCATCCCGGTGCCTGCGGCTGAGCGGCTCGCCGCATCCCAGTTCGCTGCGCAAAAACGTGTGTGACGCCACTCGACAGAACCGTTTTTGCGTGCTATAGTAAGAAGAAGTTCGTTTGAAAGGAATGTTTTCAGCAAGTGGAACGCAAAGGAAAGCAGAAAAAGACGGCGCGCAACGTCATCATTATTTTGTGTGTAGTCCTCGTGGCGGTGTCGATCCCGGTAATTATGGCGCTCAAAAAGTCGCACAGCCAGCCGCAGCAGACCCCGGCGGAGACCACGCCCACGCCGACCGCGCCGCCGGTAGAGGAGACCGTCAGCGCGACGCCGTCGATCGAGCTCCCGCCCTATGGCGGCTATTCGTTTGACAACGACGAGCTGGTGCAGCTGTCCGACTGCGCGTTTGTCGGCGACAGCATCTGCAGCGGTCTGTTCGTCTACGATGTGCTGCCGAAGGACATGGTCGTTGCGACCGGAAACGTCGGCATCCGCAGCCTGCGGGAGTATACCTTCAACATCGCCGGCGGTACGTATACCGCGCTCGAGGCGCTGAAGGTCATCAACCCGAAGTATGTCATCTTCTCCATGGGCATGAACGACATCAACATGACCAGCGAGGAGACCTATTGCCAGAATTACCTCAGCTTCCTTGCCGATACGCAGGCGGCGCTGCCGTCGGCAAAGCTCTATGTCGCGTCAATCACGCCGATCGATGCCGGGTCGAACTTCGCCTCGAACGATAAGATCGACCGCTACAACGCCGCGGCCAAGGCTGCCGTCGAGCAGGCGGGCTACGGGTTTATCGATGTCACGACGCACCTGCGCAACGACACGGGCGGACTCAACCCGGATTGCGGCGGCGGTGACGGCATCCACGTCAACAAGCTCGGCTATTACTCGATGCTGACCGACGTGGCCAAGCGCCTCGTGGCCGACCGGCATTGAGCCAAACACAGGAAAAAGGAAAGGGTAAGCGCCCTTTCCTTTTTTGCTGTCCGGCGGCGCGAACAAAGGTGTTGACAAACGTGCGCAGCGGCATTATAATCGGCATATACCGAAAATGAAAGCCTTGGAGGTGACGCTATGCCGAGACCACCGCGATGCCGGCGGATCTGCGATGCGCCGCAGGTCGACACCTTCTGCCCGCAGGGACATGAGGAGGCAGCCCCCATTCTGCTGACGCTGGATGAGTATGAGGTCATCCGGCTTGTCGATCTCGAGCAGCGCACGCACCAGCAGTGCGCCGCGCAGATGGACATTTCCCGCTCCACCGTGCAGGAGATCTATGAGAGCGCCCGGCGCAAGATCGCCGCGTGCCTTGTATATGGCAGAAAGCTCGTCATCACCGGCGGCAGCTACCGCATCTGCGGCGGGCAGGAGCAGGCGCGCTGCAAACAGGGCTGCCGGACAAAATTAGAAGAAACCCATTCGAATATGCAACAACACAAAGGAGAAGCAAACATGAAAATTGCAGTTACCTACGAAAACGGTCAGATCTTCCAGCACTTTGGCCACACCGAGCAGTTCAAGATCTATGAGATCGACGGCGACAGGATCGTTGCCTCCGAAGTGGTCGATACCAACGGCAGCGGTCACGGCGCGCTGGCGGGCTTCCTGATGCAGCACGGCGTGAACACGCTCATCTGCGGCGGCATCGGCGGCGGCGCGCAGCAGGCGCTGGCACAGGCGGGCATCCGGCTCTTCGGCGGCGTCAGCGGTGATGCCGACGCGGCTGTCCATGCGCTGCTGGCCGGCAACCTCGGCTACAACCCGAACGTCCGCTGCGACCACCACGACCACGAGCATGGTGAGGGCGGCCACACCTGCGGCGACCATGGCTGCGGTCATCACGGCTGCCACTGAGGCACGCGAACGCTTGACACCATCGTTTTTGAAAACCGGAGTGGAAACGCTCCGGTTTTCGCTTTGCCCGGATGCACCCGCAATGCGGTTTTCCCCCTTGCGGATGCGCGGCCTGTGCGGTATATTGTAATTTGTCAGACAGCATTTTGGCGCTGACGGGAAACCATGCGCGATAAGGAGACAGACGCAATGGATAAGCAGGAATTGACACAACTGCTGCAGCAGGTCGCCAGCGGCGACGTGACCCCGGACGACGCGGCGCTTCGGCTGAAGATGCAGCCCTTTGAGGAGATCGGCGAATACGCAAAGGTCGATTTCCACCGCGGCATCCGTCAGGGTGTGCCGGAGGTCATCTTCGGCGAGGGCAAAGCGAAGGAGCACATTCTCGGCATTGCCCGGGAGATGCTGCGCAGCGGCCAGCGGACGATCCTCATCACGCGCCTGTCGGCGGAGGCGGCGGCCTACCTGGAGACGGACCTTCCGCTGCACTATGACAGCGCCGCCAGAGTCGGCATCATCGGCGAGCTCCCGCCGCCCGGCGGCAAGGGGCGCATCGTCGTTGCGACCGGCGGCACGAGTGACATCCCCGTTGCAGAAGAGGCGGCGCTGACGGCTCAGGCGCTCGGAAACGAGGTCGTGCGCCTGTATGATGTCGGCGTGTCGGGCATTCACCGGCTGCTCGCCAATCTGGACACGATCATGTCTGCGCGCGTCATTGTCGCGGTCGCGGGCATGGAGGGCGCGCTGCCGTCCGTCATCGGCGGTCTTGCCGACTGTCCGGTGATCGCCGTGCCCACGAGCGTCGGCTACGGCGCGTCGCTCGGCGGGATCGCGGCGCTGCTGAGTATGCTCAATTCCTGCGCAAGCGGTATGTCCGTCGTGAACATCGACAACGGCTTCGGCGCGGGCTATCTTGCCAGCATGATCAACCATCTCGATTGACGGTGCACCATGGAACTCACGGATTTTTTTGCGCAGCATCCGAAGGCAGCGCTCGCGTTCTCGGGCGGGGCGGATTCTGCGTTTGTACTCTACAGCGCCGCTGCGTGCGGCGCGGATATCATGCCGTATTTTGTCCGCTCGCAGTTTCAGCCGGCGTTTGAGCGTGCGGATGCCCGGCGGATGGCGGCGGCGCTCGGTGTGCCGCTGCGCGAGCTGGAGCTGGACGTTTTGTGCGAGGATGCCATTGCCGCGAATCCGGCAGAGCGCTGCTATTTCTGCAAGCGCCGCATCTTCGGCGCGATCTGCGCAGCCGCTGCGGCGGACGGGTATCCCGTCGTGCTCGACGGCACAAACGCCAGCGATGACCGCGGCGACCGGCCGGGTATGCGCGCGCTCGAGCAGGCGCAGATCCTCTCGCCGCTCCGGCTCTGCGGCCTGACCAAGGCGGAGGTGCGCCGCCGCTCCAAGGCGGCCGGGCTCTTTACGTGGGACAAGCCTGCCTATGCCTGCCTTGCCACGCGTGTGCCGACGGGCGAGCCGATCACGGCAGAAAAACTCCGGGCGGTGGAGCAGAGCGAGGCATTTTTGTCCGCACTCGGCTTCACGGATCTGCGTGTGCGCCTGCGCGACGGCGGCGCGCTGCTGCAGCTTCCGGCGGCGCAGCACGCGGCGGCACGGGCACTGTGGCCACAGATCACCGCGGGGCTGTCCGAATACTTTTCCACCATCGAGTTAGACCCGAAAGCGAGGGCAGAGCGCGAATGAAAACCATGTATATTGACTGCTCCATGGGCTGCGCCGGCGATATGCTGACGGCGGCGCTGTTGGAGCTGCATCCCGATCCGGCGGTGTTTCTCGCCGGGATGAACGCGGCGCTCGGCGGCAGGGCAGTGGTGTCCGCCGCGCCGGATGCCAAGTGCGGCATCCGCGGCACGCACGTCACCGTGCGCATCCACGGGCAGCAGGAGGGGGCGTCCCCGCTGCACACAGAGTGTGCGCACGGCGGCGCAAGCTCGGCCGAGATCATGGCCTTTCTGGACGCCGTGCCGCTTTCGCGGTCGATCCGGGAAAATGCCAAGGCGGTGTATGCGCGCCTTCTGGACGCCGAGAGCGCGGTACACGGCTGCGCGGTCGAGCAGGTGCATTTTCACGAGGTCGGCGCGCTCGACGCGCTGGCGGATGTGCTGTGCGTGTGTGCGCTCATGGATGCGCTGCAGCCGCAGCGCGTGCTCTGCTCGCCGATCCATGTCGGCAGCGGTCAGGTCCGCTGTGCGCACGGCGTGCTGCCTGTGCCTGCCCCGGCGACGGAGCGGCTGCTGCGCGGCGTGCCGGTCTATGCCGGCAGCGTGACGGGCGAGCTGTGCACGCCCACGGGCGCGGCGCTGCTGCGGCAGTTCGTGTCTGACTACGGCGCGATGCCGCAGATGTGCGTCTCCGCCGCCGGTTACGGCACGGGCACGAAGGATCTTGCGGCGGCAAACGTCGTGCGCGTGCTTCTCGGAGAGAGCGGGCATGGCGACGAGCAAGTCGTGGAGCTGTGCTGCAACATCGACGATCTGCCCGCAGAGTCGCTCGCCTTTGCCATGGATGCGCTGCTCGCGCTCGGCGCGCTGGATGTGTATTTCACCGCCGCCGGCATGAAAAAGAGCCGTCCGGGCGTTGTGCTCACCTGCCTCTGCCGTCCGGAGCAGCGGGATGTCATGCTGCGCTGCATCTTTCGCAATACGACGACGCTCGGCGTGCGTGAGCGCAGCTGCGCCCGCTACAGCCTTGCCAGACGCACGCAGACCGTGCAGACGCGCTTCGGTCCGGTGCGCGTCAAAACGGCGCAGGGCTACGGCGTCACGCGCGAGAAGGCGGAATATGACGACCTGGCGCGGCTCGCGCGCGAGAGCGGGCGGCCGCTCGACGAGATCCGCGCCGCCGTCACACAGGCGCTGCGCGACCGGAACGAGACCGATATGCCCCAAAAGTGATGCTTTTTTTACAGCCGCACATCTGCACCGTGTCCGCGCGGTACGGATGTGCGTTTTGCCCAGCAGGACATTTCACCCGTGCGTGTCATTCTGTGAAAGTCTACATATTTTGCGCCTCATCAAAAAATTACCTTGTCAGACGATCTCAGCGTGCTATAATCGTCCCATTATGAGCTCTTGCCTGTCGAAAAAACAGAATACCACAAGCGCCCATGAAAGGAGAAATTATGCATCCCAGACTTTCTAACAAAATCCTGCGTCCCGATTTTCAGGGCGAATTTACGGCAAGCATTCTTGCGGCAGCGGCTTCTCCCGATCTGATTTCTTTCGCGGGCGGACTTCCGAACCCGGTCTCGTTCCCGGTCGAAGCGATGGACAAGGCAGCGCACAAGGTGCTCGAGCATAATGGCGTCATGGCGCTGCAGTACAGCGGCACGCAGGGCTATCAGCCGCTGCGCGAGTGGATCGCAAAGCGCTACGAGACGATGGGCGTTTTCGGCGTGCAGGCCGATGATATCATCATCACCAACGGCTCGCAGCAGGTGCTGACGATGATGGGCGCGTGTATGCTCGACCCCGGCGACAAGGTGATCGTTGAGGATCCGACCTATCTGGTCGCGCTCCAGTCGTTCCACTTTTTTGACCCCGAGATCCTGCCCGTCGCCATCACCCCCGACGGCATTGACTGCGACGCGCTCGCGGCGGCCGTTGCAGCGAACCCGGACGTGAAGTTTGCCTACGTCATCCCGAACTTCCAGAACCCCACCGGTCTGAGCTACAGCCAAAAGGCGCACGACCGGGTCGTGGAGATCTTCCGCGGCACGGACATCGTCGTGCTCGAGGATAACCCGTACCGTGAGCTGCGCTTTTCCGGCACCGCGACCGACAGCTTCGGCAAGGAGCTGGGAGAGCAGTGCTGCATGCTCGGCACGTTTTCCAAGATCGTCGCGCCCGGTATGCGCATCGGCTGGGTGTGCGTGCGCAGCAAGGAACTGCGTGAAAAGCTCCTCGCCTACAAGGCGACTGCCGACCTGCACACGAACATCTTCTCGCAGCTCGTGCTCGCGCAGTACCTCGCGGACAACGACATCGACGCGCACATCGAAAAGACCAAGGAGCTTTACAAGCACAAGGCGGAGCTGATGATGGACTGTATGCGCAAGTATCTGCCGCAGGGCGTGGCGTTCACGCCGACCGAGGGCGGTATGTTCCTGTGGGCGGAGCTGCCGAACGGTATGTCCGCGGTCGAGCTCTACCGTGTCGCGCTCACGAAGGGCGTGGCCATCTGCCCGGGCGATCCGTTTTATGAGAAGGCGCGCAATGTCAGCACCTTCCGCATCAACTACTCCAACAGCAGTGACGAGGTGATCGAAAAGGGCATCCGTCTGCTCGGCGAGGCCTGCGCGGAGCTGCTCGCAAAGTAAAACAGCAGCGTTCTGGCATAAATCAAGACCGCCGCACCGTATCGCCACGGTGCGGCGGTCTGTGCTGTTATACGTAAGATCTCGTTCGGCGCATGTCGAGCACCAGCTCCGGATCATCTGCGCGCATTCGCTCCAGAATGTCCGTGAGCGCGTCCGGGTCGCGCGTGACTGTGTCCAGCTCCGGCTGCGTGAGACCGACCAGCTGCAAAAATGCGACCCTGCCATGCACAGTCTCGATCGGTGCGGCGGTCGTGTCGCTGACGATGGCCAGCGCCGTGATGGCCGAGTTCAGCTCCGGGTGCAGGGAGCTGCCGTCGCCGGGGATGTATGCGCCCGGCTCGAAATAGTTGCCGGTCTCGAACGTGTAGCGCGCCAGCTGCGCCAGCAGGTCGAGCGCCCATGTGCCGGTCTCGGCATAGCTCTCGCGCACCTTGAGCGTGAGCTCGTAGCCCCATTTGCTGTATTCTGAGCCAAAGGCCGCCATGCTCGGGTACAGCTCGCTCAGTCCGTAGGTGACGACGTGCTGATAGCCCTTGCCCGTGTCGTAGACGGCAAAGCCGTCGAGATATTCCTCGCCGCCGAGCGCTGCACGGTCGTGCAGCTCGCTCTCGAAACGCACCGGCTCTGCTTCGGGGTAGAGCTTTGCAAAGGCCGCGTCGATCGCGTCCCAGCCGGGCGCCCAGTCGGGGTGCTTTTTCATCCGCTTCGCGTATTCTTCTCTCGTCATGTCGTGTCCGCCTTTCGTCGATTTACTCCAGTGCCTCGTGCACGGAAAAATGGTTCTTGTGATAGCTCAGCAGGCCCTCGCGCTGCATCCGTGACAGCTCACTGCACATGGCGCTGCGATCGACGCTGAGATAGTCAGCCAGCTGCTGCCGGTTATAGGGGATGTCAAAGCTGTATCGCCCGGTGCGTTTCACGCACTCGGAAAAGTACGACATGAGCCGGGCGCGAATGCCCTTCGGCGCCGTGTGCAGGATGCGCTGTGACAGCTGCAGGTTCTTGGCCGCGCACACGGTCAGCAGGTTTTGAATGAGCTTTGCGTGAAACGGGCAGGCGTTCGTGCACGTCGTGAGCACCTTGCCGATGTTCAAAAACAGCACCTCAGTGTCCTCTGAGGCGGTCACGCTGATGAGCAGCGGCTCGCCCGGGATGCAGGCATAGGGCTCGGCAAACACCTCACCGGGTCCGACGTGGCCGAGCAGACTGTGGTTGCCCCAGACGTCGTCATAGCCGATCATGGCCATGCCGGAGAGCACCATGCCGAGCTGTTCGGTCGGCGCGCCCTCGGCGAGAATGGTCTCGCCCCGGTCGTAGTGCTTTTGCACCGCGCCGAGACATTGCAGCAGCAGCGGCAGCTCATCGGCGCCGATGCCGCGAAAGAGACGCGTGTTGGATAGCGTGATGTGCATTTTTTTACTCCATTTGTTGTTCTGACAACGGAATTGTGGCTTTTATTATGCTATCTTATGCGCAGAAAGTCAAGACCGCCGGGCGGGGACCCGGACGATTTTTAGAAAGGGAAGGGATATTATGATCCGCAAGATCATCCACATTGACGAAGAAAAGTGCAACGGCTGCGGCGCGTGCGCGACGGCCTGCCACGAGGGCGCCATCGGCATCGTGAACGGCAAGGCCAAGCTCCTGCGCGACGATTACTGCGATGGATTCGGCGACTGCCTGCCCGCCTGCCCGATGGATGCCATCCATTTTGTCGAGCGCGAAGCGGCGGCGTATGACGAGGCGGCCGTGCAGGCCAACAAGCGCAAGAAGCAGGCGGAGGCCGCGCACGCCGCACACGCCGGCGGCTGCCCCGGCCATCAGATGCACCGTTTCCAGCGCGAGGAGATGGCACAGGCAGCGGCTCCGGCGGCACAGCCGTCGCAGCTTGGCCAGTGGCCGTGCCAGATCAAGCTCGTGCCGGTCAATGCGCCGTATTTCCGGGGCGCGAAGCTGCTCATCGCGGCCGACTGCACGGCGTATGCCTACGCGAACATGCACAGTGAGTTCATGAAAGGGAAGATCACGCTCATCGGCTGCCCGAAGCTCGACGCGGTGGACTATACCGATAAGCTCACGCAGATCATCCGTGACAACGACATTCAGGGCGTTACTATTGTGCGCATGGAGGTGCCGTGCTGCGGCGGACTCGAACACGCGGCGCGGGAGGCGCTGCGCGCGAGCGGGAAATTCCTTCCGTGGCAGGTCGTCACGATCTCCGTCGATGGCAAGATTCTCGACTGCTGACCCGCTGTTTGGGCTCTGCTTGCATGCGCAGGCAGAGCCCGAACAAAGATTTTTCATTCCATGAAAAATATGCGACAATAGGGTTGACAAATCCGAAAATATCTGTATAATATCATTTGTTCGTAGCGGAATTGTGTAATGGTAGCACACCGGACTCTGACTCCGTTTGTGAGGGTTCGAATCCTTCTTCCGCTGCCAACGCGAATCGCTCTCGTCTTTGACGGGAGCGATTTTTTGCTTTTGCCCCTTTTCTGCCACCCCGCGGCAGCAGCCTGCGCGGATATGCAAAAAGACCCTGCCTCTCGGCAGGGTCTTTTTCGTTTCATAACAGCGCTTGCTTCACTTGTCCAAGTAGCTGGTCAACAGCTCCTGCAGCAGCTCGTCGCGGTCAAGGCGGCAGATGAGGCTGCGGGCGTTGTTGTAGTTGGTGATGTACGTCGGATCCTCGGAGAGAATGTAGCCGACGAGCTGGTTGATCGGGTTATAGCCTTTGACAACAAGGGAATGATACACGGAAGTGAGGATCTCTTTCATTTCTGTTTTGTTGTCGATCGCGTTAAACCGTCTGGTTGCGTCTTCCATGTGAAGTCCTCCCTTATACAAGTTCTTGCATCTATTATACCAAAAAACGCAAGACTGTAAAGCCACTTTTCAACCGTTTTCGAAAAAAGTTCTAAATAATTTCTTAATAACTATTCGCCGCAGGGAACGCTCAGCGGATGGTCGCGTGGAACGTCTCCTCAAGCGCCTTGAGGACGCTGCGCATCGTCTCCTCGGCGTGGTCGTCGGTGAGCGTCTGGTCGTCGGCACGCAGCGTCAGCGAGAAGGCGACGCTCTTATAACCGGCCGGGATCGGCGCGCCGGTGTACACGTCAAAGAGCTCGCAGCCCTTGAGATACTGCCCGCCGGCAGCGAGGATGCACTGCGAGAGCCTGGCGACCGGGATGTCGGCGCTGCAGACGACGGCGATGTCACGCGTCACGGCCGGGAAGCGCGGCAGCGGCGTGTAGACCGGCGCTGCGCCGCGCTCGGCAAGCATTTCGTCGAGCTGCAGCTCGGCGGTGTAGAGCTCCGTGTCCACGCCGTAGTTTGCCGCTACGAGCGGATGGATCTGGCCGAGCACGCCCAGCAGCTTGCCGCCGGCATACACCTTCGCGCAGCGGCCGGGGTGGTACGACGGGTTGTCGTGCTCCGCTTCGAACGTCACGTCCGTGATGCGCAGTCCGGCGAGGATGCGCTCGACCGCGCCCTTGAGCCCGAAGAAATCCAGCTCGCCGCCGTAGCCGCCGAGACACAGCAGCTTCGGCTCGTCGGCCATGCCGTCGGGGCGGGCAAAGTAGACCTTGCCGATCTCGTACAGGCGCACGGCCTTGTTGCGGTAGTTATAGTTGCGCGTGAGGATCTCGAGCATGGACGGCAGCACCGTCGTGCGCATGATGGAGGTGTCCTCACCGAGGGGGTTGAGGATCTTCATGGAGTCACGCAGCGGGGAATCCGCCGGGAGACGGATCTTGTCATAGTACGACGGGCTGATGAACGAATACGTGATGATCTCGCTGTAGCCGAGCGCGCGCGCCATCGCGCCGATGCTGCGCTCCGCCTGCTGCTCGTCGCTGTAGCCGCCGCTGGTGGTCTGACCGCGCATGAGCGTGCAGGGGATGTTGTTGTAGCCGTAGAAGCGGGCAATCTCCTCGGCGATGTCGGAGTAGTGCTCCACATCGCCGCGCCAGGAGGGGACGATGATCGTCTCACCGTCGAGCTCGAAGCCGAGCGCAAGCAGGATGCGGCGCATTTCCGCCTCAGACACGTCCGTGCCGAGCAGACCGTTGACCTTTTCCGGCTCGAGCTTCACGGTCTTGGGTACGATGGGCTCGGGCAGCACGTCGACCGTGCCGCGCATGACTTCACCGCAGCCGAGCAGCTCCACGAGCTCGCACGCACGGTCAACGGCGGCGACGGTGTTCATCGGGTCGAGCCCCTTCTCAAAGCGGCCGGAGGCCTCCGTGCGCATACCGAGCGCGGCGGCCGTGCGGCGCACGCTCGTGCCGTTGAAGTTCGCGCCCTCAAAGACGACCATGGCCGTGTCGCCCACGATCTCGGAGTTGGCGCCGCCCATGACGCCGGCGACCGCAACGGGCTTCTGCTCGTCGCAGATGCAGAGCATATTCGGCGTGAGCTTGCGCGCCGTGCCGTCGAGCGTCTCGATGGTCTCGCCCTCGCGCGCGGTGCGCACGATGATCTGCTTGCCGCCGATGCACGAGAAATCGAAGGCGTGCATGGGCTGACCGTACTCGAGCATGACGTAGTTTGTAATGTCGACGATGTTGTTGATCGGGCGCACGCCGCTGTTGCGCAGGCGCTCGCGCATCCACGCCGGGGACGGGGCGATCTTGACGTTGCGCACCATGCGCGCAGTGTAGCGCGGGCAGAGCGCGGGATCGTCGATGCGGATGCTGACATGGTCGCAGATGTCCTCGCCGCGGCCGGGCACGTCGGGCGTGTGCAGCTTCAGGGGCTTGCCGAAGGTCACGGCGGCCTCGCGCGCCAGACCGATCACGGACAGGCAGTCCGGGCGGTTGGGCGTGATCTCAAACTCGACCACGTGGTCGTCCGCACCGATGACGGCGGCGATGTCGTCGCCGGGCTTCACGCCGTCCTCCTGCAGGATCCACAGGCCGTCCTCGACGGCGTAGGGATAATCGTGCAGCGTCAGACCGAGCTCCTTGATCGAGCACATCATGCCGTTGGACGCCTCGCCGCGCAGCGTGCCGGCGTGGATCTGCTTGCCGTCGGGCAGCAGCGCGCCGTCAAGCGCGACGGGTACCAGGTCTCCGACCTGCTGGTTTTGTGCGCCGGTCACGATCTGGATCGGCGCATCGCCGCCCACATCGACCTGACAGACCCACATGTGGTCGGAGTTCGTGTGGCGCACCATCTCCACAATGCGCCCCGCGACAACGTTTCGGATGCTGTCGTGCAGGTTCGTAAACGTCTCCACCTTAGAGCCGGAGAGGGTCATTGCCTCGGAAAAGTCGTGATCGGTCCAGGCCGAGCAATCTACGAATTCATTGAGCCATTTTCTGCTTAAAATCATGGTAGCCTCTCCTTTCTCAGAACTGCTGCAGGAAGCGCACGTCGTTTTCGAAGATCAGGCGCAGGTCGCTGATCTTAAAGCGGCGCATCGCCAGTCGCTCCAGACCCATGCCGAAGGCCCAGCCGGAGTAGACGTCCGTGTCGATGCCGCAGCCCTCGAGCACCTTCGGGTGGATCATGCCGGCGCCGAGGATCTCGATCCAGCCTTCGCCCTTGCAGGTGGGGCAGCCCTTGCCGCCGCACTTGTGGCACTGCACGTCCATCTCGCAGCTCGGCTCGGTGAACGGGAAGTGGTGCGGGCGGAAGCGGGTGACGGTGTTCTCGCCGTAGAGCTTGCGCACGAGCGTGTTGAGTGTGCCCTTCAGATCCGCCATCGTGACGCCCTTATCGATGACCATGCCCTCGATCTGGTGGAACATGGGCGAGTGCGTGGCATCTACCTCATCCTTGCGGTAGACGCGGCCGGGCGCGACCATGCGGATCGGCAGGGACTTGCTCTCCATCGCGCGCACCTGCATCGGGGAGGTCTGCGTGCGCAGAAGAATGCGGCTGTCCTCGGTCAGGTAGAATGTGTCCGACCACTCGCGGGCGGGGTGTCCCTCGGTGGTGTTGAGCTTTGTAAAGTTATACTCGGCCTCTTCGATCTCCGGACCTTCGAGGATCTCAAAGCCCATGCCGACGAAGATGTCCTTGATCTCGTCGAGCACGATGTACATCGGGTGCTGGTGGCCGAGCTCCGGCGCTTTGCCGGGCATGGTCACATCGAGCGTCTCGGCCTTGAGGCGCATCTCAAGCATACGCGCATTGAGCGCCTCGCGGCGCTGCTCAAGCGCGGTCTCAAGCTCGGCGCGCACCTGGTTTGCCAGCTGACCCATGGCCGGGCGCTCCTCCGCCGACAGGCGGCCCATCTGCTTGAGAATGGCGGTCAGTTCCCCCTTTTTGCCGAGATATTTCACGCGCAGGTTTTCCAGCGCCGTGATGTCGTCCGCCTGCAAAATGGCGTCGACAGAAGCCTCGCGCAGCTTCTGCAGCATTTCTTTCATGCAAACAACTCCTTCGTTGCAAAGTTTACGTAGTCGGTCGTGTTTGTTGCCGGATGCGGATAAAAAAAGATCCTCCCGTCCCACAAGCAGGGACGAAAGGAAACTTCCGCGGTACCACCCGAATTCGGCGCACATGCGCCGCACTCTGTCCGCAGTAACGGGCGAACCCGCCGGGGATTGGCCGGAGCTCACGGGCGAACGAAGTACGTTTCTCGCAGGACGCTCTCAGCCGGCGGCGTCCCTCTCTGGTGCGGAACCTTGGTACTATTTTCCCGATCCAAGCAATAAACTCAATAACAAAGCTATTTATACCACACTTCGCGCAACAAATCAATGTAAAAGGGGAAGAAAATTTGACGTGGGGATTCGAAAACGCTATAATATTTGCTGACAAATCACTGCGTTTCCGTTCAGGAGGCAAGCCATGCACCGCATCGAACCGTGCGCGCCGTATTTGCCGCGGCGCGCGTCCGACACCAATAAATATGATTACGGCCGCGTGCTCATCGTCGGCGGCTGCGTCGGCTATACCGGCGCACCGACGCTGTGCGCCCATGCCGCGCTGCGCTGCGGTGCGGGGCTGGTGTCCGTCGGCGTGCCGGAGGCGATCTATGCGATCACCGCCGTGAAAAATGACGCGGCGATGCCGTTCCCGCTTCCGTCGGCCGACGGCAAGCTCACGGCGGACGCGCTGCCGGAGCTGCTCGAGCGGCTGCGCAGGAGCGATGTGTGCGTGCTCGGCCCCGGCTTGGGGCGGAATGCCGCGCTCACGGCGCTGGTGCAGGCCGTCGTTTTGCGCTCGGAGACAGCGCTGGTGCTCGACGCTGACGCGCTTTTTGCCGTCGCGCAGGATGTGGCGGTGCTCAAGCGTGCCCGCGCGCCCATCGTCCTCACGCCGCACGACGGGGAGTTTGCCCGGCTTGCGGGCGCGGATGCGGCCGGCAGGGCAGAGGCGGCGTCCGCTTTTGCCGCTGCGCACGGCTGCACCGTCGTGCGCAAAGGACCGGAGACGGTCTGCGCATTCCCGGACGGGGACACGGCTGTGCTGCGTGCCGGCAATCCCGGCATGGCCAAGGGCGGCAGCGGTGATGTGCTGGCGGGTATGCTCGGCGCGCTGCTGTGCCAGATGCCTGCGCGGGACGCCATCGAGACTGCAGTCTGGCTGCACGGCCGGGCGGGGGATGTCTGCGCCGCGCGCATGGGCGAATACGCCATGAACCCGACCGATGTGATCGCGGCGCTGCCGGAGGTCACAAAAACCATCATCCGATAGGAGGCAGTATGCAGCGCAGAAGCATCGCTGCACTGATGATAAGCCTGCTGCTGTTGTCCGCGTGCGGACACGGTGCGGGAGAGCGATCGTTTCAGACCTTTCGTGACACGCTCACGGGAAGCCTCGTCACCGTGACGGCGCAGGTGCGCGCGGACTACGGCGACACGGTCGCGGACTACACGCTCACCTGCCGGGAGCTGCCCGATGGCTATGACCTCGCGGTCATCGCACCGGAGACGGCCAAGGGCGTCGGCGCGCATCTGCGCCGCGCAGAGAGCACGCTCACCTTTGATGATATCCTGCTGCCGGCGGGCGATCTCAACGCCGCCGGACTGACGCCGCTGACGGCGCTGCCCTATGTGGTGGATGCCATCCGCAGCGGCTATGTCGACCTCACATGGCAGGAGGGCGGGCTGCTGGTCATACAGATCATCACCGACGACCATACGGTTGTGCGGCTGTATCTTGACGGCACTGTGCCGCAGTGCGCGGAGCTGTCGGTGGATGAACGCTCGTGCCTGTACTGCACGGTGGAACAATGGAATCTGGAACAAGGAAGTACGAACGATGAATCACAAGATCCGAACATGGGTAGAGATCAGTCTCAATAATCTGGAACACAACTACCGCGAGATCAGCAGCCGTCTGCCGGACGGCTGCCAGATGCTCGGCGTCTGCAAGGCGAATGCCTACGGTCACGGCGCGGTGCGCGTGGCGCAGCGCCTGCAGCGGGCGGGCTGCCAGTGGATCGCCGTCAACTGCTATGACGAGGCCGAGGAGCTGCGCGCCGCCGGCGTGACGATGAACATCCTGCTGCTCGGGCCGCAGTCGGCGCACATCGCCGTCGACCTTGCGACGCTCGGCGTGACGCAGGCGGTCGGCAGCATCGAGTATGCGCGCGAGCTCAACCGCTTCCTCGCCGGGACGGGGCTGCGCCTAAACGCGCACATGAAGCTCGAGACCGGCATGGGGCGCACGGGCTTCGACGTGCATGACGACAGCCATCTGGACGAGATGCTCGAGGCGCTGTCGCTGCCGCACCTGAATTTCACCGGCGTGTTCACGCACTTTGCCGTCTCGGACGAAAACGGCGACCCTTATACGCAGCTGCAATTCTCGCGCTTTCTGCACGCGATCGACCGCATGGAGCAGGCGAGCGGTCACCACTTTGCCATTCGCCATTGCGCCAACAGCGGCGCTGTGATAAACTATCCGCAGATGCACCTCGACATGGTGCGCCCCGGTCTGCTGCTCTACGGTGTGTTTCCGGCGGCGGAGACCGGCGGGCTCGACCTGCGTCCGGCGATGTCGCTCTATAGCCGCGTGTCCGAAGTCACGCACCACCACACGGGCGACACGATCAGCTACGGCCGCACGTTCACCTGCCCGCACGATATGCGTCTGGCCGTGCTGCCGGTCGGCTATGCTGACGGTCTGCTGCGCAGTCTCTCCGGCAAGGGCGATGTGCTGCTGCACGGCAAGCGCGCGCCGCAGGTCGGCCGCATCTGCATGGATATGTGCATGGTCGATGTGACCGACATCCCCGAGGTGCAGCCCGGCGACGTGGCGACCATCTTCGGCGCGGACCTCTCGGTGGCTGAGCAGGCCGAAAAGGCCGGCACGATCCCGTATGAGCTGCTGTGCGCCATGAGTCAGCGCGTGCAGCGCGTATATATCGACTGAGGTATAAATTTCGCTCCGATGGCGACAATAACTGTGCCCCTACATATCGACCGGGGCAAATATTGCATCGGAGATGATCATTATGCAGCCAGTCAGACGCGGAGACATCTATTATGCCGACCTCAGCCCGGTGGTCGGCAGTGAGCAGGGCGGGATGCGCCCCGTGCTCATCATTCAAAACGACACCGGCAACCGCCACAGCCCGACGGTGATCGCCGCTGCGATCACGTCGCAGACCGGCAAGGCCAACCTGCCGACGCACATCTCACTCGCAGCGCGCAGCTGCGGTCTGACGCGTGACAGTGTGATCCTGCTCGAGCAGGTGCGCACGCTCGATAAGTCGCGCCTGCGCGAGCGCATGGGCCGTCTGGACGAGCCTGCGATGCATCAGGTGGACAGTGCGATCGCCGTGAGCTTTGGCTTGCCGCAGTAAACGCCACGCCCAAAAACGGAGGAACGGATATGAAGAAAAAATCGCTTATCACGATCGCGCTTGTCGCAGCGCTGGCCATGGTCGCCGCCGTGACCGTGTACGCGGTCGCAAACTACGGTTCGCGGGAAGACCCGCTCGTCACGTCCAGCTATCTGCAGGATGTCGTGCAGCCGCGCATGGAGGACGCCTACCGTTCCACGCTCAACGGCGCGATCGGTGAAATGGAGGCGCAGTTTGCCGATCAGGTCGCCGCTGCGGGCGGTACATATGTGCTCGTGACGCTGGATAACGGGCAGACGCTCACCGGCCGCGCAGGCACGGAGGTGCTCATGCGCAGCGGTGCCGCTGCCGTGACGCAGAGCGCCGCCGTGGATCTCACATCCGGTACGACGGCTGCCGCCGGCACAAAGCTCACGGAAAACCACCTGTATCTCCTGCAGGCGGACGGCGCGGGCGTTCGTGCCTCGGCCGACACCACCGTCATGGTGCGCGGCAGCTACAGCGTCGGCTGATGCCCCGGTTCTAAACAGATCACTCCTGCGCATAGTCTGGTGCGGGAGTGATTTTTTATGTCTGAGTATCCGATCCTGCAGCAAAACAAGCCCATCGGCACGCTGCGCGTGACGCGCGAGGGGCTGCATACGGTGTTTTCCGCGCGAGCGAAAACGGATGCGCCCCGGCTGCGGCTCGCCGTGTGCGGGGCGCGCTCGCGCGCATATCTCGGCCTGATGCTGCCGGACGGCAGCGGCGCGCTCACGCTGCAAAAGCGGCTCACGCGGCTCGAGTGTGCGCGTCTGCCGCAGGAGATCCTGTTTGCGGCGGACGAGGCGTGGGACATTCCGTCTGAGCCCGAGCCTGAGCCTGAGCCTGAGCCCGAACCCGAACCGCAGTGTGCGGACGACGGGCTGGATGTGCTCTGGTATTCCGCGCCGGACGGCGTGCTCACGACATTCGACGGCAAGCGGACGGTCATCGCCATCCCGGCGGACGCGCCGAACCTCCCGCGCGGCGCGCAGGCCGTGCTGCGGGAGATCGACGGGCGGCCGTATCTGATTTTTCCGCGCTGAATTGCAATTCCGCCGCCGCCGTGCTATACTCGTGGCAAAGAAATGCAAAGGAGCGCATTGCGATGAGAATGAGCGATCTGATCGTGAAAAAACGCGACGGGCAGGCACTCACGACGGAGGAGATCCGTTTTGTGGTCGAGGGCTACACCCGCGGCGAGATCCCGGATTATCAGATGTCCGCTATGCTGATGGCCATTTATTTTCGCGGCATGGATCGGCGCGAGACGCTGGATCTGACCATGGCCATGGTGCACAGCGGCGAGACGCTGGATCTGTCCGGCGTGTCCGGTGTGAAGGCGGATAAGCACTCGACCGGCGGCGTGGGCGACAAGACCTCGCTCGTGCTCGTGCCGATGGTGGCGAGCCTCGGCGTGAAGATGGCGAAGATGTCCGGCCGCGGCCTTGGCCACACAGGCGGCACACTCGATAAGCTCGAGAGCATTCCGGGCTTCAACATCGACCTGCCCATGGAACGGTTCTTGGAGAATGTCGACCGCGTCGGCATGGTCATCGCCGGGCAGACGGCGAATCTCGACCCCGCGGATAAGAAGCTCTACGCGCTGCGCGACGTGACCGGTACCGTGCCGAGCATCCCGCTCATGGTCAGCAGCATCATGTCCAAGAAGCTGGCCGCCGGTGCGGATGTTATCGTGCTGGACGTCAAGTGCGGCGACGGCTCGTTTATGAAAACGCTGGACGATGCGCGCGAGCTTGCGACCGAAATGGTCGAGATCGGCAAGATGGCCGGCCGCAAGACGGTCGCCGTCATCACGGATATGGACGAGCCGCTCGGCCATGCCGTCGGCAACGCGCTCGAGGTCAAGGAGGCCATTGCGACGCTGCGCGGCGAGCATACGAGCGAGCTGCTGGAGCTGTGTCTGACGCTCGGCGCGTGCATCCTCACACAGGCGGGGATTGCAGCCGACGATGCTGCGGCGCGCACCATGCTCGAGCAGACGATCGCGGACGGCTCGGCGCTGAAAAAGCTGGCTGAGTTCGTTGCGGCGCAGGACGGCGACCCGGCGGCGATCTATGCCCCGGCACTTCTGCCGGCAGCGCCGGTGCGGATGGAAGTGCCGTCGCCCGCGAGCGGCTATGTGCGCCACATCGCGGCCACGGACGTGGGGCTCGTATCCATGCGTCTCGGCGGCGGCCGCGCGACGAAGGACAGCAGCATTGACTACGGCGTCGGCATCGTCCTGCACAAGAAGGTGGACGAGCCGGTCGCGGCAGGGGAGTCGCTTGCGACGATCCACGCAGCCGATGAGGCGGCCGCGCGCAAGGCGGTCGCGGAGCTCACCGCGTGCTACACGATCACCCCGGATGCGCCCCCGGCAGCGCCGTTTATCAAGGCAATCATCCGCTGACAGAGCATAAAAGATCCCGGAGCAGTCGCTCCGGGATCTTTTGGCTGTCGGAAAACATCTTGTTTTCCGACAAAAAGGCCTGCAGTCTGCTGCGCGCATAATTTGTGCGCCGCCGGCGCACAAATTCCACACTTGCAGCCTGAGAAGTATTTTCCCCGCCGCGCATGCCGCCGGAGAAAATGATTGGACTTTCTTTCGCCGCTGCGGCGGCGAAACTCTGCGAGGCTTTTTTTGATATCGGAAAATCCCGGAGCAGTCGCTCCGGGATCTTTCTATGCATCGGTTACGGGTAGGCGTGCGTGCGCAGGTACTCCAGCCACACCTTCATGCCCGCGGCATTGAGGTGCATACCATCGCCGTCCTGATAGCTCTGCGGCAGGAAGCCGTCGTCGGCGACCAGACCGCTTGCCATGTCGAGATACTTTGCGCCGGCGCTCTCCGCTGCGGCTGCGATCCAGCCGTTGACCTTCTGGATGAGCTCGTTGGTGATGTCCTCATACTGATAATTGGACGCGATCGGCGTCAGCGAGCAGCAGATGATCTTCGTGCTCGGGCTCTTGGCCTTGACGGCGTTGATGAGCGTGGCGTAGACCGATTTGATCTGCTCCTCGCTCGTCATGGAGATGTTGTCCGCGCTCGGACAGATGACGAGATATGCGGGCTTGTTGACCTCGCAGATCTCATCTGCGGGCACGTTGTTGCCGGTCACGGGGGATTTGTATTTTGCCGTGTCGAGCGACGAGGCGGGCAGAGAGCCGGTGTCCGGCACCCAGACCTGCTTTTTGGCGTCCTTGCCAGTGAGCATCGACTCCGTCTGGAGCACCTTCAGCGATTTGTCGCCCAGAAAATAGATCTGATCGACGTAGGCGCTGCCCTTGTCCTCCGTCTGCGCGAGCGCGGCGGACGACTGGATCGGCGTGATCGGATTGACCTGCGGTGTCGGCGTCGGTGTGACGGCGGCGGCAGGGTCGTTCTGCGGCTTGGAGGCGTGTGTGTTGCCGACGGCGTTGGTGAACACCAGCACGACGGCGACCAGCGCCAGACACAGCAGGATCGCGCCCGACCAGAAGGTGTAGAGCATAGTTTTGTTCGTGTTTTTCATTGGGATCCCTCGCTTCCGGATAGACAAAAGAAGCCCGGGAAAGGGCTTCTTTTGCAGTTGCAGTTACGCTTCCTGTTCTTTCTTTGCTTCCTCGATGACCTTCTGCTGGACGTTGCCGGGCGCTTCCTCGTAGCGAATGAACTTGCACGAGAACGAGCCGCGTCCCTGCGTCATGGAGCGCAGATCGATCGTGTAGGAGCCCATCTCCGCCATCGGGACTTCCGCCTCGACGGTCTGCATGCCGTCCTCCGCCGTCATGCCGAGCACGGTGCCGCGGCGCTTGGAGGAGATGTCGGACATGATGTCGCCAAGGTTGGCGTCGGGGATGGTGACCTTCAGCAGACCGATCGGCTCGAGGATGGTCGGCTTCGCCTTCGGGATGCCGTCCTGATAGGCGAGACGGGCAGCCGTCTGGAACGCCATATCGTTGGAGTCGACCGGGTGATAGGAGCCGTCGTACAGCACGGCCTTCAGGCCGACGAGCGGGTAACCGGCGAGCACGCCCTTCTGCACGGCGTTGCGCAGACCCTTTTCAACGGACGGGAAGAAGTTCTTCGGCACGCTGCCGCCGAAGACCTCTTCGGCGAAGATCATGTCGTCGGACTCATCCTGCGGCTCGAAGCGGATCCAGACGTCACCGAACTGGCCGCTGCCGCCGGACTGCTTCTTGTGGCGGCCGTGTGCTTCGACCTTGGCCTTGATCTTTTCGCGGTAAGCGACGCGCGCCGGCTTGAGCTCGGTCTCGACGCCGAAGCGGCTCTTGAGCTTGGCGCACAACACGTCGACCTGAATGTCGCCCGCGCCGGAGATGACCATCTGGTGGGTCTCGGCGTTGTTGACGAGCGTGAAGGAGATATCCTCCTCGTTCAGGCGGGCAAGACCGGACGCGACCTTGTCGTCCTGCCCCTTGGTCTTGGGGCTGATGGCCATGGAGTAGCAGGGCTCAGCCAGCTTGATGGCGGGCAGCTCGACCTCATTTTTCGGGTCGCAGACGGTGTCGCCGGTCTTCCACTCCATCTTGCCGATGGCCACGATGTTGCCGCAGCAGGCTTCCTTGACCTCGGTGTTCTTCTTGCCGCACATGGTGTACATACGGCCGAGCTTATCGGTGCTGCTCGTGCGCATATTGCGCAGGGACAGATCGGACACGACCTTGCCGGACAGCACCTTGATGAAGGAGTACTTGCCGAACTGGTCGGAAATGGTCTTGAACACGAACGCGCACACAGGACCGTTCGGATCGACGGCGAGCTTGCCGCCGTCCGCCGTGGCGACCTCGCCGATGTCGGCCGGGCTGGGCACGTAATCGACGATCGCCTGCAGCACGCTCTCGGTGCCGATGCCGCTGCCGGCAGCGCCGCAGAGCACGGGGAACACGGTACGGTCCTTCAGACCCAGACGCAGACCCTTGACGGTGTCCTCCTCGGAGAGCATCATGTCCTCAAAATACTTCTCCATGAGCGCCTCATCCGCGCCGGCGGCCGTCTCAAAGAGCGTCTCGCGCAGCGACTCGACCATGTCGGCGTCGGCGGCGGGAACGGCGATCTTTTCGGTCTTGTTGCCCTTGGTCTGGTAGGCAACGTTGTGCACGAGGTCGATGACGCCCGTGCCGTCGCTCATCGGCGCGGTGACCGCGCAGACGGCGCTGCCGTACTTGTCCTGCAGGGCGGAGAGGACGCCGGCGAAATCGCCGTGATCCTCATCGGTCTTGGAGACGTAAAACAGGCAGGGGATGTTCTCGCTCTTGAGGTATTTCCAGCAGCGCTCCGCGCCGACGGCAATGCCGTCCTTCGCGGTGCAGAAGATCATGCCGGCCTCAGCCGCGCGCAGGGCGCAGCGTGCGTCACCCGCAAAGTCGAAAAAGCCCGGGCAATCGAGGATGTTGATCTTGCAGCCGCCGAAGTTGACCGGCGCGATGCTGGTCGAGATCGTGATCTGGCGCTTGATCTCCTCGGGATCGTAGTCACAGACGGTGTTGCCGTCGGCAGTTTTGCCCTGACGGTCGATCGCGCCGGTCAGGTACAGCATGCTCTCGGCGAGCGTGGTCTTGCCGCTGCCGCCATGTCCGAGCAGGCACACGTTGCGGATGTTCTTGGTTTCGTAGCTCATGTAGTGTACTCTCCTTCTATATTAACTATCGGAAATTCCAACTCCGGAAGCCATGTGCTGTATTTAACACATGACTATAAAAGTATACACGATTTCGAAACTCTTGGCAATCATAAATATGAAAACTCAGCGTTTCAGGCCAAAATTCAGCAATATGACAGGAACGAGCCACAGGCCCATAAACACGAAGAGGTTGCCGACTGTGGCGGAATCGAACGCGCCGATGGCGCACAGGGCAAACATCAGTATGACGCCGACGACCGTGCACAGCAGGGCAAGGATGACGCAGATGCGTACCGCCTGAAAGAGCTGGCGGCCGGTTCCGGCGACGCCGACGAGCGGACCGAGGCCGTCGCGCGCCACGATGCCCGCGGTCTGCGTGTAGTCCGAGGGCTCGGCGGCCGACATGGCGTAGCGCTTGGAGTACGCCGGGAAGTCGAAGCCGTCGGTGGACATCTTGAATTTCTGGCTGAGCATCAGCGGCGTGATATTGAAGTCACGCACAGCGAAGATCGGCGCGATGCGCGTGCGCAGCAGACCGAAGAGCGCGTTCTGCACCGACTGCACCGGCACGTACTTGATCTTGAAGCTTGCGACGAACAGCCCGTTGATGGACGCGAACACGGCGTTTTTGACGTTGAGCTGCTGCGGCAGATGCACGCCCTTGAGGTTCATGAAGGCGCTGCTGCCGACGAGCACTTCCTCGCCGTTGACAAGCGCCGTCAGACCGCCGCTCTCGTTGCAGGTGAACGAATCGACCGGCATGAGCGAGCAGTTGTTGCGCTGCATGAGGTCGGTAAACACGGGGGCGAGGCAGCTGCCGGAGGCGACGATCACGCTGCCGGTGTAGGAGATGACCTTGTCCGGGAACGCGCCGTCAAGGATGCGGATATCCTCGATCGAGATGTTGCGCGCGGTGAACAGATCCTTATCCGTCACGATCAGGTGCTTGCTGCGGCCGATATCGCTCGCGCCGTTCCAGCCGGCGATGGCGCTGCCGGTCTGGGCGAGCTTGCGCGCGGCCGTCCGGAACGGGACGGCGAACGCGACCAGCGCCGCAAACGGCGCGCACGGCGCGGTAACGGCGGCGAACACGTGCAGGATGTTGGCGTAGTTGCCGCTGAGGATCGTGGCAAGCAGGCCGAGGATCACGGACGCGGCGATGAGATACGGCGCGAGACCGGCATAGATCGTGTCGGCAGGGCCGGCCTCTTCGCTGCGGTGGATGAAGCCCGCCGTGTCGCGCTTGGACTTGAGCACGGTGATGCTGTCCTTGACGACCTCGCTGTCCGCGCTGACGGTGTAGGGGTCTTTGTCGACGGCGAGCGTACGGAACGTGTACTTAAAGCCGCGGCAGGTGTTCAGCGCGCTCCACAGGCAGCAGGCGACGGAAAACGCGGACACGGCGCAAAACGGCAGACCGACCGCGTCCGAGCCGGTGATGGCCAGCACGACCGCGTCCAGCGCGGAAAAGACACAGTTGAGAAATACGAGCGATTCCAGCCCCGGCGTGCGGCGCACGAGGTTGAAAAAGCCGTTGGTGATCACGTCCAGACCGATGAGCATCACGGTCAGCTGCATCATCAGGCACACGAGCGCGGCGACGGTCGGGCTGCTTTTGAGCACGCCGAACACCGGCAGACCGAGCGAGATGTAGAGCAGCGGGATGCACACGAGCATGGCCGCGCGGCAGCGAAAACGCAGGGATTTGACCTGACCGCCGTAATACTTTGCGGCGTCCTCCGCGCTCGGCTCGGGGCCGAGCTCCTCCTCCGCGTTGGCCGAGGCGTGCACGGCGTTGCTGTGCGCGCGCACACGGTAGGCCACGGCTGCCAGCCGCGCCATGAGCGGGTTGAGCACCGAGTCCTGAAAGCTGCGGCGGGCAGGCGCGTCATCTTCGTCGGCGTGCGCATAGTTTCTCGCGCGGGCGTAGGCGGCGTCGTCACCCTCCGTGCCGTCCTCGGTGATGGCCTGAAATACGCGCGTCGGCTCTTCCGGCTCGGGGTCATACAGACCCTCCGGCACATCCGGCGGGGCGGAGACGGGGATGGATGTATCCTCCTCCGGCAGGTCGTCCTCCGGCTCGACCGGCTCGTCCGGCACGACCTCCGAGAGCTTGGAGGCGAGGTTCTTGATCCCTGAGAGCCCCTTTTGCGCCAGACGCTTGGCGCCGGCCTTCGTTTCGTTCCACTTTTCGATCTCGGCTGCGGTCGCATGGTCGCGCTGACGCTTCGGTTGATAGCGCTTGACATCGTGATCCTCATGCACGGGCGCGGTTTGCGCCTGCGTGCTTTCGGCGTCGTCAATGGCGCTGTCGAGCTCGGCGGACATGAGGATGTCCTCAGTCTCGGCATCGGCCGCTTCCGCTTCCTCGATCATCTCTGCTGTGACGGGGCGGCTACGGTAAGCCGGGCGCGGACGCGGCGCCGGCTTTTGCGTCTGAAAATCTTTATATTCGTCCAGAATGGATTCCAGGGAGAATTCCTCCGCATTCAGATCAAAAGAAATGTCCTCTGGCGAGCGATCAAATTCGTCCATATGGTCAACTCCTTTTTATAATGAGGGGCGCGGACGTTCAGCTGCGCTGGCGCAGCGCCTCATAGAGCAGCACCGCTGCGGCAGCGGATGCATTGAGCGAGGAGATCTGCCCGTGCAGCGGGATGCTGACGAGAAAATCACACTTTTCCCGCACCAGACGGCTGATGCCGGTGCCCTCCGAGCCGATGACGATGCAGGCGGGGCCTGTCAGATCCGTCTTCCACAGCTCGTTCGAGCCCTCGGCGGCCGTGCCGTAGATCCAGAGCCCGTTTTTCTTGAGCGTCTCGATCGCGGCGACCAGATTCGGCACCCGCGCGATGGCCATGTGCTCGAGCGCGCCCGCGGATGCCTTGTCCACGATGGCGGTCAGCCCCGCGCTGCGGCGCTTCGGGATGATGACGCCGTGCGCACCGACGCACTCGGCCGTGCGGATGATCGCGCCGAGGTTGTGCGGGTCGGAGATCTCGTCACACAGCACGAGAAACGGCGCCTCACCGCGCTCGGCGGCGACGGCGAGCATATCCTCGATCGTGCTGTACTCCTTGACGGCGCACAGGGCGATCACGCCCTGATGTGCGTGCGTCTGGCTCATGGCGTCGAGCTTGCGGCGGTCGGCCTCCGTGACGACGATGCCGGCGCTGCGGGCTTTGGAGGCGATGTGTCCGAGCGTCTTGTCCACGTCGCCCTTTGCGATGAAGATCTTGTCGATCGTGCGGCCCGCGCGCAGGGCCTCAATGACCGCATTGCGGCCTTCGATCAGATCATTGCGCGCTTCTGTTTCAAATTCTTGCATTTGTTCCATGTGATAACCATACCTTGCGACATAATAATACAGATATCATCATACCACACGCTGCGCCATTTAGAAAGCACAAATTGCGATTCCGGATATTTTTTTATGGACTTTGCGCCTGGAAGAAGGTATCATGGTCATACGTTGTTTTTACGGAGGAACCCCATGAGAAAACTGATGAACAAAATCGACCGGTTTTGCTATACACATCCGCGCTTCGGCATTCCGAACCTGATGCTGATCATCGTCATCGGCAACGCGGCCGTCTGGCTGCTGGCGCAGATGGACACGACCGGGCAGATCGTGTCGCTTCTGAGCGGCTCGGCGCAGGGCATTCTGCACGGGCAGGTCTGGCGGCTGATCACCTATGTGTTCGTGCCGACGGAGTCACGTCCCATCTGGCTGCTGCTGATGCTGTATTTCTACTATTGGATCGGCTCGTGTCTTGAGCGCGAGTGGGGCAACGGCAAATTCACGATCTATTACGTGAGCGGTATGCTGCTCACGGCGATCTACGGCGTGGTGCTTTCGGCGATCCTCGGCCGCGATGTGATCGTCTCGACCACGTATCTGAACCTGTCCATGTTCTTTGCCTTTGCCACGCTCTATCCGGATGTGCAGGTGCTGCTGTTTTTCATCATCCCGATCAAGGTCAAGTATCTGGCGTACCTGGACGCGGCGCTGTTCGTGCTCGGCGTGATCACGATGACCTTCCCGCTGAACCTGCTGCCGGTGGTGGCGGTGCTCAACTACCTGGTCTACTGCGGCGATTGGCTGTTTGACTTTTTCCGCCCGTCGCACGTGCGTCAGCGGCAGAAAACGGTCAACTTCAAGCGCGAGGCACGGCGCATTCAGCGCGAGCAGGCGAACAAGCCCTATCACTACAAGTGCGCCGTCTGCGGCCGCACGGACGCGGACCACCCGGAGCTGGAGTTTCGGTATTGCTCCCGCTGCGTGGGCTACCACTGCTTCTGTCAGGACCACATCAATAACCACATCCATTTCACGGAGTGAGCGCCATGCAGACTTTGCAGCAGAAAAGAGAATACACCGTCGCGGTGCTCGACCCGGCGGGGAACGTCACGGCCATCGTCTGCTCGGACGTGCCGGCGGCCGAGCGTGCGCGCGTTGCGGCGCAGATCCTGCGTCTGCCGGAGCTGGGCATTGAGCAGGTCGCCTTCCTGACCGAGCCGCGCAGCGGCGGCGAGATCCGGCTGGAGATGATGGGCGGCGAGTTTTGCGGCAACGCCCTGCGCTGCGCCGGCTTTTATCAGGCGCTGCGCACCGGCGCGCAGGGCAAAAGCTGCGTCTTTGCCGAGATCAGCGGGGCGGATGGAGTCCAGCCCGTCATGGCGGATACGGCGGAGGGTACGGCGTCTACGGTGATGCCGCTGCCGCTGTCCGTGCAGCCGGCCGGCTGGGCGGACGTGCCGGCGACGCGCGTGACCTTTGCCGGCATCACGCACTTTGTCATCGACTGTGCGCAGCCGGACGAGGCGCTCGTGCAGCGTGCCATTGACTTAGCGCCCGAGGCCAGCGCCGTCGGGGCGATCTTTCTCGAGCGCGCGTGCGGCAGCATAAAGCCGGTCGTGTTCGTGCGCGAGACCGCGTCCTGCGTCGCAGAAAACAGCTGCGCCTCCGGCAGCGTCGCCACGGCCGTCGTGCTCACGGCGGACTTTGCCGACGGCATCACGGAGATCGGCATCGGTCAGCCGGGCGGCACGCTTGAGGTCGGCGTGCAGCGCACGGACGGCGCGGTGACCGGGCTGTCGATCGGCGGGGCGGTGCGCCTGACGCAGACGCTGACCGTCACGCTGCCGGAACCGGCGGCCGCGCCGTGTTAATTCGTAAACTATGCTTGCATATTGCCGCGCAATCATGTAGCATATTCTAAGATTATGAACAGGGCGCTGTGCGAAACACACCCGAAACTGCCATATTCGGAGAGGAGAATGTGTGATGAAATGTCCCCGCTGTGGTCATGAAATGACGCTGGATACCCATCGGAAATACGCACTGAACATGTGCTATGAGTGCGGCTATATCGAAGGCCGCCTGATCGACCCCGAAAAGAAGGGCGAGACGAACTTCGAGCGCCTGAAAAAGCTCAACTTCAACGAGATGCTCGCATTTCTGTCCAAGGGTCTCGGTATGGACGAGGAAAAACTTGCCGACTGGCTGGACGACGAGGTCTGATCGGCGCATATTCTGCGCAATATGCCGCACGCCGCACCCGGTTTTGGGTGCGGCGCGTTTTTTTCCCGGGGTTGGGCGCGGGCGGCAGCAGAGCAAGAATTCTCTTGACACGCCGCAGGCCGCCATTGTATAATGCCAATGCGCGGTTAGATGATACTAACTTTCGAAAAAGTGACCAAAGCTGCATTTCTGACCGGGCGATCACGCAAAATGCGTGGTTTTCTTTTTGGCGGAGGTTAGATTACTCTAATTCAAATTAGACATATCTAATTTAAACGCAAACGATTAGGAGGATACCTTCATGCAGCAACGATTCAAACGCATGTTGTCGGTGCTTCTGGCGGTTGCCGTGCTGCTGTCGCTGATGGTCACGGCATTTGCCGCCGACAGCGGTGCGGACAACACGCTCACGGCGGCAGACTATGCCGTCGCGGACACGCTGTTCGACGCACTCGATGACGTGCAGGAGACGGCGGCGCAGCGCGGCACATCCGCGGACGGCCGCACACAGGCCATCTGTGATTATCTCGATGCGCAGGACACGGTCGTGCCCGGCTCGGTGCAGACAAGCGGCGAGCAGGTCACGTGGATGACGGAGCAGGGCATCGCCTGCGCCTACTCTCCGCGCCTCGAGCAGATCGCGGCGGAGGCCGAGCCCGTGGCCGACGATACGCCCGACACGCAGACGACCGTCTATGCCGCGCGCGGCACACAGCATGGGCGCGACGTGTACCTGTTCCAGCCGTACTACGGCATTGACCGCAGTTTCACGGAGCAGTACCAGAAAGAAGCCCAGCGCGTGGCGCAGGCGTCCGAGGGCACCTACCACTATTATAAGGGCGACGCGGCGACGATCGATGCCGTTGCGGACGCGATCACGGACGGTGGCCTGGTCATCTTCGACTCGCACGGCTCGACCGACTATGAAAACGGCGATGATTATACTTCGGGCGCCACAACGTCGTACCTGTGCCTGCAGACCGGTGAGGGTCTGACCAAGGCGGATTATGACGGCGGCCACGCCGTTTACAGCAGCTCGAGCAGCAGCATGAAGTATTTCCTCGTGGACGGTACGGTCATTGCTGACCACATGGATGCGGATGCGCAGGCCAACAACGGCCTGCTCTGGATGGCAATTTGCCTCGGCATGGCGACTGACGGTCTGGAGCAGCCGCTCATGGATCGTGGCCTCGGCGTTGTCTACGGTTACAGCCAGTCGGTCACGTTCGTTGGCGACTACACGTTTGAAGCGACGTTTTTTGACAGTCTGCTCGGCGGCAGCACGGTCGCCGAGGCAATCGCGGATATGAAGGCGTCCTGCGGTTCGTGGGACTATTCACCGCAGATCTGTCAGGCCAACGGCATGCCCAGCAGCTATCAGATGACGACACTGGAGTCCGCGCAGCGCGGTCGCGCCGCATTCCCGATCGTCGTTTCCGCCGATGATACCTACCCCGGCCACGGCAACGTGGACGAGCTGCAGAGCGTCAACTCCGGCTGGGCGCTGCTCGACCGCTATGACCTGACGGCGGACACTGACACACCGGAGCGCGGCACCGTCACGCAGCGCGGCATGACCATCACGGCCAACGCCAAGACGGGCTATTACGCCTCCGGCTACACCGTCACGCCCGAGGGCGCGGCGACCGTGCGGCAGGACGGCGATACGTTCCGCGTCTCCGCCCTGCGGCAGGACTGCAAGGTGACGATCCACTTCGATGCCAAGACGCCGGCAACCGTGCACTTCTCCGTGCCGGACGGCGTGACACAGGCGGATGCCGCCGGATACATCGGCGACCCGATCACACTGCCGCAGCCGACGGGCACGCCTGCGGCCGATGCGCAGGATTACCACTTCGTCGGCTGGACGACCGAGCCGGTCGAGACGCCGGTCGTGAGCACGCAGGTGCTGCGCGCCGGGGAAAGCTATGACGTCACGGGTGCAGAGACGACGCTTTATGCGCTCTATCAGTACTTTGCCACGCCGGATGGGCGCACGCCTGCGTTCTCCGCCGTGACGGCCGCGGCCGATGACTGGAGCGGGACGTATGTCCTGCGCGGTGCGGACAGCGTCCTGCGCTGCGACGGTGCGATCACCGGCTCGGAGCTCGGCAGCGCCGCTGCCGCCGTGCCGCTGGAGAGCACGGGCATCCGCGTGGACGAGAGCGGCAATGTCTCCGGCGTCTCCGGCACATACACGGTGCAGATTACGCGCGTGGCCGGCACGGAGCAGTACACGATTCGCCTCGGCGGGGCAATGTCATCGGTGTATCTGGCCTGCCGCTCAAACACCGACCAGCTCAATTCCGCCGTGGACGGCAGCAGCAGCTACGCCCGCTGGATCATCAGCTGGCAGGACGGCCATATTGTCATTCAAAATGCCCGGTTTCAGGCACGTAGTCTGCAATATTGCGCGGATAAGCAATACTTCCGCTGCGTCCGCGGCGACGAGACGCCGCTGACGCTCTACCGCGGCGAGGACAGCGGCCTGTGGTACACCACGGCGCTGCAAACCGCCCATGACCACCAGTACGCCGAGTCCGGCCGTCAGGCGGCAACCTGCACGGAGCCCGGCTGGGTGGAATACACCTGCGCCGTCTGCGGCGGAACCTACCGCGACGAACTGAAACCGCTTGGCCACGCGTTCGGCAGCACAGCTTCCGATGTGTGTGCACAGCCAGCGACCTGCACGGAGCCCGCGCGGTATTACGTCCGGTGTGACCGCTGCGGCGCCGTCAGCAACACGCAGACGGTCGCGGCCGGTGACGCGCTCGGCCATACGTATAAAAATGGCGCCTGCATCCGCTGCGGTGCGCTGAAACCGGTCACCACGTTTGTGGACGTTGCGGACGGTGCCTACTACCACGACGCGGTCTGCTGGGCCGCGCGCTGCGGGATCACGGCCGGCGTCGCTGCCGACCGCTTCGGCCCGAACCTGACGTGCACGCGTGCCCAGATCGTGACCTTCCTCTGGCATGCCGCCGGCGACCCGGCGCCGAAGACGACGACCGTCCCGTTTACGGATGTGTCGGTGCGCGATTATTTCTACAAAGCCCTCTGCTGGGCGACGGAAGCCGGCATTACCGGCGGTACGAGCCCCACGACCTTTTCCCCGGACATGACCGTGACGCGCGCGCAGGCAGTCACCATGCAGTGGCGCGCGGCGAGCAGCCCGGAGGCGCCGGCGGGGGAGACGTTCTCCGATGTTCCGGCAGATGCTTATTATGCCAACGCGGTGCGCTGGGCTGCCGCAAACAGCATCACGGGCGGCACGGGCAACCATCAGTTCTCGCCCGCAGCCCCCTGTACCCGCGCGCAGATCGTGACATTTCTGTATCAGCAATTTCATACGTGAACGGCCGAAAGCGGCCGGCAGAAAGGGAAGGTGAGGCTGCACAAAGATCCACCGAGACGACAACACTGTATCGTTCTATATTATTTCAGGAGGTAATCACCAACACATGAACAAGACATTCACCAAACGGCTCCTGTCCTTGGTGCTGCTGGTGGTCATGCTCGTCGGCTGCGCGCTCCCGGCCTATGCCGTGGACACCGGCGCAGACGGCGACCTGACCGCAGAGCACGCACTTCGGGGCGCGACCTACAAAGACGGTGTCTATGAGGGCACCGGAAAGGGCTATCGGGACGGCGAGATCAAAGTCAAAGTAACGATTGCGGACGGCAAGATTGCCAATGTAGAGCTTGTCAGCCAGGACAAGCAGTCTTACTGGGACTCGAAGGACGTTGCCTCGCTCTTTGACAAGATCGTAAAGGCCAATGGTACGGAGATTGACGGTATTACCGGTGCAACCAAGAGCAGCAACGGTGTCAAGGCCGCGGTCAACGATGCGCTGAGCAAAGCGCTCGTCACGGAGCCTGAGCAGCCGGAGGGCAGCATTTTTGCTGCCGGCACCGGCGCGAAGTCCGATCCGTATCTGATCCGCACGGTCGATCAGCTCAAGGCGTTTGCGGCCTCAGTCAACGGCGGTGAGACCTACAAGAGCCAGTACGTCACGCTCGACGAGGATCTTGACCTCACCGGCGAGAGCTGGATGCCGATCGGCGGCGACAACGGCAGCTTCAACGGTATCTTCAACGGCGATAACCACACGATCGCCGGCCTGACCATCGGCACGAAGGCCGAGCCCGCCGCGTACGAGTATGCCGGTCTCTTCGGCCTTGTCGGCCAGGGCGGCGCGATCCGCAACCTCGGCGTCGAGGATGCGTTCATCAACAACAAGACCACGGATGCCGACCCCGCGGTTGCCATTCTGGCGGCCGGCACCGGCGAGAGCAGCGTGATCGACGGCTGCTGGGTCAGCGGCACGATCGTCAGCGATGCGGCCGGTGATAACACCTATACCTACGTCGGCGGCGTCGTCGGCAACGGCGGCGGCAAGAGCCTGGTGTGCAACACCTGGGCGGACGTGCAGATCGCTGCCAATGGCAGTGATACCGGCGCGGGCGGCATCGTCGGCTGGACGGGCAACAACTCCGCTGTGATCAACTGCGCAGCGTTTGGCAGCATTGAAAACAACTGCAATGCGCAGATGATGTACGGTGCCGGTGGTATTGTTGGTTATAGCAGCGGCGCGATCTATGCCTGCTATTCCGATATGACGCTGCATGCGGATGCGCAGTCTTATGAGGATGGCGCGGACGTTTCGATTGGCGGCATCGCCGGCGGCACGTCTTACATGGCTGCTGGCTATCAGTGCTGGTTTAACGAGGAAGCCGGGCAGACGTATTACGGCGGCGATGCAGTCGCAGAGCAGGTTGCCAATGGCTATAGCGGCATCAACTATCTGCCCAGTGAGAATGAAAAATGCGAAGGCCTGACGGCGGCACAGTTTGCGGACGGTACGCTTTCCGCCAAGCTTGCGGCTGCACTTACGGAAGAAGCGCTCGCGGATGCGCAGGCCTATTTCTCCGGCAAGGATATCGCCCTTCTCAACACCATCACGATGGATACCTTCATGAGCATGAGCGAAAACGGCTGGAACGGCTGGCAGACCGAAGGCGGCCGTCTGCTGCCGACCGGCGAGAGCGCCATTGCTCCGGTGGATCCGAGTGATTATTTTGCCGGTGGTGAGGGCACGCAGGCGGATCCTTACCGCATTGCGACGGCTGCGCAGCTTAGCGGCTTCGCAGCAGCTACGCAGGCGGGCAAGCTCGTCACGCGCAATCTGTATTTCCAGCTGGATGCGGACATCGCGCTCACGGATGCGTGGACGCCGATCCACAATTTTGCCGGTAGCTTTGACGGCAATGGACACACCGTTTCCGGTGTGACCATGGGCACGGAGGCGGCACCGCTGGATCAGTCGTCCGTCGGCTTCTTTGACTCGCTCGCAAAGGGTGCGACGGTCAAAAACCTCATGCTCACGGATGTGGCTGTCTATGTCAGCAGCAGTGCGGTGGCGAGACTTTACGTCGGCGGTCTGGTCGGCGGCGCGGACGCCGGGGCGAACACTGTGATTGATAACTGCTCGGTCACGGGCAGCATTGTTTCCGCTGCTTCGAGCAGCAATGTGCTTGTCGGCGGTCTGGCCGGTATGCTCGGCAACGACAGCCGTGTGACAAACTCCTATGCAGACATTGCTGTCAGCGGAAGCAGCACAAAGTACGCGGTTGCTGCCGGCGGTCTGGTTGGTTCGTTCGGAAGCAGCAGCTTTGTCGGCAACTGTGCTGCGCTCGGCGATGTTGCCGTCAGCGGCAACAGCCTGCAGTATAATCGCAGCAGAGCGGGCGGCCTGATCGCCTCGGCCCCATACCTGACGGAAAACTGCTATGCCGCCGGCAATGTCACCATGACAAATGCCAGCAGCGAATATGACGCCTATGCCGGTATGCTGATCGGCGAACAGAGCGGCAGCGCCGTCGTGGACAGCCACTACAGCAGCAAAGCGGTATGCACCGTCAACGGCGCGCACAAAGATCCTGTCGCGGTCGGCAAGACGCCCGACAGCTGGTACAATGGCATCAACTACAACAAGATTACGGCGCAGAAGGACGTTACGAACGACGCTTTTGCTGCCGTCATGAATCAGGGCGTTTCCGCCGAGGGCCTCGCGGCGGCGGATGAATACCTCATCAGCAGCGGCAAATTCTCCGGTTACACGGCCGAGGGCCTTGCGGCCATGCGTCCGGCGGCCTGGCAGAGCTGGGGCGCGGTGGACGGTAAGGTGCTTATCGGCGTTGAGACGCCGCGCGTCTTTGCTTCCGGCACCGGCACGCAGGCGGATCCGTTCCTCATTGAGACGGAGGCGCAGCTGCGCGCGTTCGCCGCAACCACCATCGGCGACAATGCAGTCGACTATGCGGGGCAGTTTGTCGCGCTGGATGCAGATATTACCCTCGCTGGAGCGTGGACACCGATCCACAGCTTCGCCGGTTCCTTTGACGGTCGGAACCACACCGTTTCCAACGTGACGGTCGGAACGGCAGCGGCACCCTATACGCTCGGTTCTGCCGGATTCTTTGACGTGCTGGCGGACAACGCGCAGATCTCCAATCTGCACCTGCGGAATGTCAATGTCTATTCGAACGCAGAAGACTCGCAGAGCTATCCGGTTGTCGCCTTTGCGGGCGGTCTGGTCGGCGGCGCGAATCGCACCGGCAATGATATCCGGATCGATCACTGCTCGGTTATTGGTGGCCGCATCGCAGCCAATTGCGCCAGCGGTCAGGCACAAGCAGGCGGCGTGATTGGCTATGCCTATCAGGGCTGGAGCGTTACCAACTGCCTGACGGATGTTGCGGTTTCTGCGAAATCGTCTGTCACGTTTGCAATTGCAGGCGGTCTGGTTGGCTGCTCGCTGGTGTCGCTGTATGCCAACTGCGCAGCGCTCGGCGATGTGACTGCGGACGGCGATAACATGATCGCCAATCTGAGCGGAAAGGCCGGCGGCTTTGCCGGACAGGCGGCCGGCGTGTTCCAGAACTGCTATGCAGCCGGAAACGTTACGCTGGTCAATACGGTGAAGGCCAATACACCAGCCGTTGGCGCATTTGCCGGCGAGCTGTCCATGGGTTATGCAGTCCGCTGCAGCTATAACCAGAGCGCGGCCCTGCAGGAAAATGGCGCGGCGCTGACGACTGCTGCTTTCGGCGTGTGCAACGCTAACAACAGCGCTACAAATCAGATTGTGGGCGCGGACACCGGCGCTGCAATCTTTGCTGACACGATGAACGAGGGACTGAACAAGGCCAGCCTTGCCAGCGACAAGCAGTGGCTGATCGACGAAGCAGACCGCGCTGCATCCTGGCTGGAAGCCCGTTATCCCACCGTCTGGTATGGTTGGACGGCGGACAATGCCAAGACCGTTCTCAGCGACAAACCCTATGTGGAGCAGGAAGGCCCCGATGCGATCTTTGCCAGCGGCAAGGGCACTCAGGAGGATCCCTGGATCATCCAGACGGTTGCGCAGCTTCGTGCATTCCATGATTCCTTCCTGACGACGGGCTATTCCGGAAAGTATATTGCGCTCGGCGCGGACCTGGATCTTTCCGGAGAAGCGTGGACGCCGATTGGGCATACGGAGAAGGGTATGCGTCTCTTCGCGGGCAACTTTAACGGCTGCGGCCACAAGATTACCGGCATGACGATCGGCACGGAGGCCGCGCCTGTCCTCGATACGGCGCAGTGGATGTACTATGGCTTCTTTGCCGGCCTGACGAACTACGCCCGCGTGGAGAATCTCGGCCTGGAAAATGCCAGCCTTTACGTGACCGGTAAAGAGTCCGTGTTTGCGGGCATCATCAGCGGCTACAGCAATCAGTCCACCGTGAATCACTGCTGGGCAACCGGCACGGTCGTTGTCAAAACGCAGGAAGGTCAGTATCAGAACAACTGCTTTTCTGGCGGACTCGTTGGTTACAGCCAGGCCAGTGAGATCCTCAACAGCTGGGTCAATGTCCATGTGGATGCCTATTGCAACACGGCCAACGCGGAAGCCGGCGGTATTGCGGGCATGAACGCATTTGGCATCATTGCCAACTGTTACGCACTTGGTGTCATCTCTGGTGAGACCAACCGCAACGTCGATGACGGCGGCGTGATTTACCTCGGCGGCATCGCCGGCTGCCAGGCTGGCACCATTGCCAACTGCTACAGTCTGTGCGACCTGACCGCACGCTCCTGGACCAAGAACGTCGGCGCGATTGGCGGCATGGCTACGGCAATCAGCGAGAGCTTCGACAGCTACTACAGCGACAGTGCCAAGCTCACCATCGCTGAGCTGGCGATCGACCCGGTTGTCCCGTTCGGCACGCTGGTAGCGGCCGGTTACAATGAGGACGGCGACTATATGTCCGGTTCGCTTGTCAGCGGCGTTGCGGCGCTGCCTGCGGCCGATATGACGGCTCAGGCGCTCGTTGATCGTCTGAACGGCAACTTTGCCGAGTTCCCGGTTTCCGGCGATGACATTTCCGCGCCGCTCAAACAGTGGGCGCTCAAGGACGGCGTTGTCACGTTCGGCGACACCGATGCGCAGATCACGTATGTTCCGGTCGAGCGGCCGGATGCTCCGGTTTCTTACGATTACAAGGACGGCGTGTACTATGGCCGCGATAAGAACAAGACGGTTGTTGTGCGCATCACCGTGGAGGATCAGAAGATCGTCTCCGCTGAAATCGTCAGCCCGGCCGATTTTGACGCAGCCAACGCTGCGGCGATTCTCGAGGCCCTGATCAACGACCAGACCGTGAAGGACACCGCGTCCGGCACGGACGATGACCAGACGCTCAAGTCGGCGCTGTCTGTTGCCGCAAGCAAGGCGCTGGTCGGAGACACGAGCGGCTACGATGCTGCGGATCCGTCGAGCATTTTTGACGGCGGCACCGGCACTAAGGAAGATCCTTACCGGATCGAAACGGCAGATCAGCTTCGTGCATTTGCAGCGGCGGTCAACGAGGATGAGCATTTTGAGGGCGAGTACATCGTACTCACTGCGGATATTATTCTCACCGGAACCCAGTGGATGCCGGTCGGCAGCGGCGGCGCGCACTACTTTTCCGGCATTTTCGACGGCCAGAACCACCGCATCTATGGTATGACCATCGGCAGCAGCGACGCGCCGACGGACTATGCCTCTGTGGGCCTGTTTGCTTATGTGGACGGCGGCATCATTCAGAATCTCGGTGTCGTGGATGCCAGCATCTACAACCGGCGCTCGGATAATTACCGCACCTATGCCGGCATCATTGCGGGTGTTGTGGATAAGACCGAGACCGGATGCGGTTCCATCATCAATAACTGCACGGTCTCCGGTACGATCTACAATCAGGCGCAGGATTGGAGCCAGATCGGCGGCATTGCCGGTTACTGCTTCGACAGCATCATCATCAACTGCGGTGCAACGGTCGACCTTACCGTGGTCTCCACAAACTCCAGCGCGTTTGCCGGCGGCATTGTTGGCATTGACGGTTTTGCCATTGTTGCCAACAGCTACGCCATCGGCAGCATCTACGCAGATGCCAATGTCAACGCTGCCACCATCGGCGGCATTGCCGGTATGCAGGCTGGTACGGCCGGCAACAACTACGCGGATATGAAGCTGGTCAGCAAAAATCATACCGGTGATATTGGCGGCATCGCCGGCCGCAACACGGCCATTGGCACCATTCTCTACGGTTATTACAACAAAGAGCAGGAAATGCGCTCCGGCAACACGGTGATCACGGAGGAGAAGCCTGTTGGCGTGAACGTGACTATGCTCGGCAATACCGGCGTCGTTGAAGAAACGGCTGTCATGACCGGCGCAGAGCTCAGAAGCGAAGCGTTCCGCGACCTGCTCAATGACAATCAGTGCGATCAAAAGCAGCTTCAGTCGGCGCTCAATGACGCGATTACGGGCTTCAAGCTGCTGGTTCGCTCGAACGATTCTCTCGTGATCGACACATGGATTCTTGACGGAATCGTGCGTCAGGAAGAGGCGCCGGCGATGACTGCGCCCGAATCGGTTGCGATTCCGGTTGTTGACCCGAACGGCGGCTCCTTCACCGATGCGCAGACAGTGACGATCACCTGCGCGACTGAGGGCGCGAGCATCTACTATACGACTGACGGCAGCGACCCGACAACGGAGAGCACGCTTTATACCGGCGCTTTCGAACTGACGGAGTCGGCGACGGTCAAGGCCATCGCCGTTAAGAACGGCTGTCTCAATAGTGAGATTGTCACAGTGACTTTTGAAAAGACCAAGCCCGCTATCGTCTTTGACGACGTGGCTGAGGATGCCTGGTATTACGACGCCGTCCAGTGGGCCGTTAGCGCAAGCGTGACCAGCGGCACGGACAGCACGCACTTCTCGCCCAACATGACCTGCACCCGTGCGCAGGCGATTATGTTCCTGTGGTGCGCGGCCGGCAGACCGACGCCCGAGACCACGAACAACCCCTTCGTGGATGTCTCCACGGATGATTATTACTATCAGGCGGTGCTCTGGGCGGTCGCAAAGGGCATCACCGGCGGTACCAGCAGAGCTCACTTCAGCCCCAATGCGCAGGTGACCCGTGCGCAGGCGATCATGTTCCTGTATCGCTATGCCGGCTCTCCGGCCGTGGAACATGCGACGTCGTTTGACGATGTTGCGCCGACGGCGTACTATGCCGAAGCCGTTGCATGGGCCGCTGCCGCAGGCATTACCAGCGGTACCGGCAACAACTGCTTCAGCCCGAATGCCAGCTGCACCCGCGCGCAGATCGTGTGCTTCCTGTATAAGCACTTTGCTGCATGAGCCGCGTGTGACAGCGGAGGAAAACCAAACCTGACGCGAGCCGGCCGTTTCTTCGGAAACGGCCAGCTTTTTTGCGCGTCGCTGTGTCAGAAAACGTCTTGACAGATACGGCAAAGTTTCTTCGAATTTTTTAAGTTTTTTCGGTCAAAGCGCGTCTTGACGCGCAGCGAATTCGGGTGTTATCATCAAGCCATCAAACGCGAAGACACAGAGTAGTAAGCAGGAACGTCCTTTCAGAGAAGTGCCGGGTGGTGCGAGGCACAAAGCGTACAGACCTGCCGAACTGGCTGAACAGCGGCTGCGCTGAACGATGAGTAGGTGCAGACGGGCGCGCCCGTTAGCGTGCAGGGATATGATGGTATCCCGGAAGAGTACGTCCCCGGTCGTGGGGACGAAGAAGAGTGGTACCGCGGAGGTTTTTCGGCCTTTCGTCTCTTCTGCCAGAGGGCAGGAAAGACGGAGGGTTTTCTTTTTTCCTGCCAAACCATCAGATCATTTTGCAGGAGGAACGAATCATGAAAACCCAGACCAAAACCAGATCCATACCCAAGACCCCGTTTTTTGCCGCTTTTTCGGTCGGCGCGGTGCTGTTTTCCGCGCACGCCGGCGGCGGCTTTGCGACCGGCAACCAGGCCAATACCTACTATGTCGGCCTCGGCTGGGCCGGCATCGTGTCGGCCGTCATTGCCATGCTGCTGCTCACGCTCACGATGCGCGAGGCCATGATTATGTACAATTCCCGCGGCCTGACAAGCTACAAGCAGCTCTTTGAGACGCTCTACCATCCCTTCGATAAGATCGAGTGGCTCTTTGAGATCTTCTTTTACATCATGGTGCTCATGGCCGTCGCGGCCGCCATCTCGGGCGCGGCCTCCGCGCTGCGGAGCTATTTCGGCGTCAATTATTATCTCGGTGTCGTGGCCGTCGGCTGCCTCGTGCTGCTCCTGACCATTTTCGGCGCCGGCATCGTCCGCGCGGCGTCCACCTATATGGGCATCGCCATCCTCGTCACCGCCATCACCATCTACGCCATCGGCATTTTCAAGAGCGAGTCGCCGCTGTTTACGGTGCTCTCTGCGGATTTTTAGACGACCGGTTTTGCCAACGTCCCCAAAGCGATCTTTAACGCCTTCACCTATGCCGGCTTCCAGTGCGTCACGCTCCCGACCATGATCGCCTGCGGCACGACCATGCGCAGCAAGCAGGGCTGCGCCAAGTCCATGTGGATTTCCTTTGTCATGAACGCCGTTGCGCTCGTGCTCTCCGTGTTTATGCTCATCTGCTGGCGCGGCGTCTACACCGCCGTAGACGGCGGCACGACCATCCCCACGCTCACCGTCTGCAATTCCATGGGCATCCGCGCGCTCACCGCGGTCTACGGTGTCTGCCTCATGCTCTGCCTCATCTCCACGGGCGTGACGACGATCTTCGGCTTTGTCGCCCGCTTTGAGAAGCTGCCGATGTTCCGTGGCATCCAGTCCGCGCCGGTGCGCAGCGCCATCGTGTCCGCGTTCATCATCATTTTGTCCATGTCCATCTCCATGGCCGGCCTCACGAACATCATCAAGTACGGCTATGGCTACTGCGGCTATCTCGGCATCGCGGTCGTGGTCGTTCCGTTCCTGACTGTCGGCGTGTACAAAAATCGCAGGTATATCCGCGAGCACGGTCTTGTGCAGGGCTTTGCCGCCGCGCAGCCGGAGACCGAAGCGGCCGAGGAGACGGAACCCGCCGCCGTCCCCGCCGCGGCGAAATAACAAAGAGACACCTCACAGCAGCACTTGCCGCTGCGAGGTGTTTTTGCAAATACGTGAGATACATGCCTTATGGAGCCTTTATCGACCGCTGCACTGGCGTGTTGACAGGTTTTCGCACGCCTGCTATCATGGCAGTGCCGCGCAGAAATTCTGCTTGCGGAGATCACAGAAGTCATGGAGAAAACGACAGATGAAAATTTATGAATTGGTGCACATGCACGGGGCGGAAACGCTGGCGGATGGCCGCTTCCACTACGGGGATTGCGCGATGCTCGGCTGCTTTTCGTCGGCGGAGCGGGTGGCAGCAGCAATCGAAAAGTATCGCAGCATTCCCGGTTTTTGTGATTATCCCAACGGATTTGTCGTTTTTGCGCACGAAGTGGAAGAGCATGCGGTGCTCGTTTATCTGGCCAATGTCTACATTCACGATGCGGAATATGAATTTGAATATAGCCGGAACCTCGGTGTATTTAAAAATGAAGGTGACGCTCGACTTGCCGTCGAGGTTTTCCGGCAGGATAATTCCACGCGGTGGGAAGTAGATGGTTTGATTGTGGAGTGGAGTGTTGACCAATACACGCTGGATGAAATGAACTGCACAGACGGTTTCGAATATTGAGACAGTGAGTGACTCCGGCATTCCCGTACGGCCCGAGGTAGGCGCGGCCGCGGTGAAATAAGGCAAAATAACATATTACAAGAATCGCCCCGCAGCAGAAGCTCTGCTGCGGGGTGTGCTTTTCTCTCATGATTCTATTTATGCTGCCGGTTCCCATTCGACCGTGTCGAGCACGGCGAGCACCTGCTCACCCTGCGCCGCGAACCACGGCGCATTCGGGTCGGTCCATGCGTAGACACCGCTGTTTTTTCCCTGATAGCTGAGGAAGGTCCAGTTTTTGTCGCCGTCATAATACCCGGCGGAGACGCTGTCTCCGGCGAGCGTCAGCGATTCTTCCTTCAGTCCCGTGCCGCACACGCCGAAGCTGTCCGACCAGTACAGCTGCACACAGCTGTCCGAGCTGCTGCCCGGCCAGAGCTTTATGCCGAAGTCGGTTTCCGAGCCGTCGAGTGTCCCTTCGGGGCAGATCTCATAGTTCCAGCTGTCCGGAACCTGCACACGCAGCGTTCCGGCAGCGCCGGATACGGTCGCGGTCTCGGTGGGCGTGGGCGTTTGCTGCGGTGCGCCCGTGGTCTGCGTGCCGCAGCCGGCGGGGAGGAGCATCAGCAGCGCGAGGAGCAGTGCGGGGAGGAGTCGAGATCGTTTCATGGTCAGGCCGCCTTTCTATATTGTTGTATGGTCAGACGGCCGCACAGTACAAAGGTTCCCCCAAAAGCAAAAACGCCCCCGGCGGCCGATACATCGGCTGCCGGAGGCGTGGTGCGCCTGAAGGGACTCGAACCCACACGCTGAAAGCACGAGAACCTAAATCTCGCATGTCTACCAATTCCATCACAGGCGCAAACAGAAAGCGGCGGGGTGGCCGCCGCTCATAAGCCTCTATTTTTCCACGGGGAGGTTCCCGAAGCGGAGCAGATCACTTTGCCCGCGCGCCGCATTTGCAGCAGACTCATCTTATCACAGCCGCTGCGGCTTGACAAGTGGGCAAACAAAAATGCCGCGCAAAATGAGCTCCGTGCAAATTGACAACCGCCTGAAAACCTGCTATCATCCACACGAAAATATCTGTACGGAGGGTTGCGCGATGCGCAAATATACGGCGTCTGTCCTTGCCGCTGGCTGCCTTTGGGGGCTGATGGGACTGTTCACGCGCACGCTGGCGGCTTGCGGCGTGGACGCAACGGGCGCAATCCTGCTGCGCTGCGGCGTCGCCGCGCTGCTGTTCGGCGTGACGATCCTTGTGCGCGATCCGAAGCAGTTTCGCATCCGGCTGCGGGATTTCTGGTGCTTTTTCGGCACGGGCATCTGCAGCCTGCTCTTTTTTACATATTGCTATTTTCGGGCCATCACGATCATGGACCTGTCCACGGCGGCCGTGCTGCTGTATACCGCGCCGTCGATCGTCATGGTGCTGTCGCTGCTTTTGTTTCATGAGCGCATCACCGCGCCAAAGCTCCTTGCGCTCGTGTTGGCGTTTGCTGGGTGCTGTCTGGTGTCGCTTGTCGGCGGGACGCATCGGCTCTCGGTGCTCGGCGTGCTCTACGGGCTTGGCGCGGGCTTCGGCTACGCGCTCTACAGCATTTTCGCCCGCTGTGCGCTCGACCGCGGCTATTCGAGCAGCACCGTCAATTTCTACTCCTGCCTGCTGACCACGGTCGGCGCGGCGATCCTCTGGGGCGCGGCGCAGCCGCTGGGCGTGATGTTCGCATCGTGGCAGGGCTTCGGTCTGTGCGCGGCGCTCGGCATTGTCACGTGCTACCTGCCGTATCTGCTCTATACCTACGGTCTCACGGGGCTCGAGACGGGCAAGGCGTCCATCCTCGCCTCGTTTGAACCGGTCGTGGCGACGCTCGTGGGCATCTTCGTGTTTCACGAGACGCTCACGCCGCTGAGCGCCCTCGGCTGTGTGTGCGTGCTCTCGGCGGTCGTGCTGCTCAATCTCAAGCGGCGGCCAAAAGCCTGACGCCGATAGCAAAACCGTCCGTTCCCACCGGGAACGGACGGTTTTTTGCGCGTGTGCTTACTTGCTGTTATAGGCTTCGATGCCCTTGGCCAGCAGTTCCATGGAGCGCTTGAGGGCGTCCTGATTGATGACGTAGGCCATGCGGATCTCGTTGACGCCGGTGTGCGGCGTCTTGTAGAAGCTCTCGGCCGGGGTGAACATGAGCGTGTCGCCGTTGTCGTCAAACTCCTCGAGCATGAACAGCTGGAACTTCTCGGCATCGTCCACGGGGAGCTTGGCCATGACGTAGAACGCGCCCTTCGGCTCGGAGTAGATGACGCCGGGGATCTTCTTGAGCCCCTCGACGAGGGTGTCGCGGCGTGCCTTATACTCGGTGCGCACGGCATCGAAGTATTCAGAGCCGACGGTGTAGAGCGCGGCGGAGGCGACCTGGTCGATCGTGGAGGCGCACAGACGGCCCTGGCACCACTTCATGGCGTTGTTGTACAGCGCCTGGTTGCGCGTGATCATGCAGCCGATGCGCGCGCCGCAGGCACTGAAGCGCTTGGACACGGAGTCAACGACGACAACGTTGTCCTCGTAGCCCTCAAGCTGCAGCAGGCTCATGAGCTTCTCACCGCCGTAGACAAACTCGCGGTACACCTCGTCGCCGATGATGAACAGGTCGTGCTCTCTGGCGATGTCGGCCATGAGCTTGAGCTCTTCCTCGGTGAGGATGGTGCCGGTCGGGTTGCCGGGGTTGGTGAAGAGGATGGCACGGGTGTGCTCGTTGATGCAGGCCTCGACGCGCTCGCGGATGGCAAACTTGTAGTTTTCCTCCGGCGTCGTGGTGATGGGGCGGATGGTCGCGCCGGTGAGCGTGACGAACGTGGTGTAGTTCGGGTAGAACGGCTCGGGGATGATGATCTCATCGCCATCGTCCAGAATGCAGCTGAGCGCGATCTGCAGCGCCTCGCTGCCGCCGGTGGTGATGAGTACCTGCTTGTTGGTGATGGGTGCATCGATCTTACCGTAGTAGTTGACGACGGCGTCGATCATCTCCGGCACACCGTCGGACGGGGCGTAGGCCAGCACCGGCTGGCTGAAGTTCTTGACGGCGTCAAAATAGGCCGCGGGCGTGGCGATATCGGGCTGACCAATGTTCAGGTGGTAGAGTTTCTTCCCTTTTTTTGCCGCCTCGTTTGCGTAGGGCGCGAATTTGCGCATGGGCGAGAGGCCGCACTTTTCGATTTTGCTGGAAAATTTCATGTTGCTCCTCCGTTTTTATGGATATTTCTTGTTTCTTTTTGCTCCTAAGCAAATTCATGATAACGCATTTTTTCAGAAACTACAACTGATTTTTTGGAAAAAACCGGACACAAATTTAACAATCGCGTAGCTCGGCGAAGCGCAAAGCAAAAGACCGCCGCAGCATTGCGCTGCGGCGGCTTTTCTGCTTGTCAAAGAACCTCGTAGAGTTTCGCCGCCGGCGCGGCGAAAGAAAGTCCAATCATTTTCTTCGGCGACATGTGCGGCGAAGAAAATACTTCTCGGCCTGCAAACGTGCGAGCCGGCCGCCTCCGGCGGCCGGTGAGTGCGCTGCAGTCAGGCCGCAGCCCCCTTTGTCAAAAAGTAATACTTTTTGACAGTCTCAAAGGCCGCCGCAGCGAGCTGCTGCGGCGGCCTTTACGAATACTATTGATCGTGCTGCGATCAGACCTTGAAGTCCACGGAGGTCGCGCCCTGATCGTTCTGCTCGAAGGTGTAGTCCTTGCCGGGCAGGATGGCGTTGAGCAGGATGCCGACGATGGAGGCGACAGCCAGACCCGACAGGGACACAACGCCGATCTGGATGCTGCCGGAGTAGGTGATGCCGATGGCGAGCACAAGGATGAGCGCTGCGATGATGACGTTGCGGGTGTTGGTGAAGTCGACCTTGTTCTCGACGACGTTGCGCACGCCGACGGCGGAGATCATGCCGTAGAGCACGAGGGACACGCCGCCGATGGTGGCCGTCGGCATGGCGGACACGAGCGCGGCGAACTTCGGGCAGAAGGACACGACGATGGCGATGCAGGCGGCGATGCGGATCACGCGCGGATCGTAGACGCGGGACAGGGCGAGCACGCCGGTGTTCTCGCCGTAGGTGGTGTTGGCCGGAGCGCCGAAGAGAGAAGCGAGCGTGGTGGCCAGACCGTCACCGAGCAGGGTGCGGTGGAAGCCGGGGTCGACCATGTAGTTCTTGCCGCAGGTGGAGGAGATGGCGCAGATGTCGCCGATGTGCTCGACCATGGTGGCCAGAGACAGCGGCACGATCGTCAGCACGGCAGACCAGAGCATGCCGCTGTCGACCTCGCCCGCGAAGAGATGGAACACGCTGTTTTTCCACACGATCGGCAGGCCGAACCACTTGGCGCTGCTGACGGCGGCGGCGACGGAGGCGCGCTCCGCGGGGTCGATGATGATGGCAAAGATGTAAGAGCCGAGCACGCCGAGCAGGATCGGGATGATCTTGGCCATGCCCTTGCCCCACATATTGAAGCCGATGACGATGAGGATCGCAACGATGGCGATGAGCCAGTTGGCACGGCAGTTGGTGATGGCGGAGGAGGACAGCGTCAGGCCGATGGCGATGATGATCGGGCCGGTGACGATCGGCGGGAAGTAGCGCATGACCTTCTTGACGCCAAAGACCTTGAACAGGGTCGACAGGATCACGTACATCAGGCCCGCAATGGCGACGCCGAAGCAAGCGTAGGCCAGCAGGTCATTGTTATAGATCGCAGAGCCGTCCGGGTTCGTGCCGATGGTGCGCACGGCGTTATAGCCGCCGATGAAGGCAAACGAGCTGCCGAGGAAGGCCGGGACCTTGCCCTTGGCCAGCAGGTGGAACAGCAGCGTGCCGAGACCGGCGAACAGCAGCGTCGTCGCAACGTCGAGACCGGTCAGCGCCGGGACGAGGACGGTCGCGCCGAACATGGCGAACATATGCTGGAGACCCAGAACGAACATTCTGGGCGCGCCGAGTGTACGTGCGTCGTACACCGGCTCGTTGCCGATGGATTTGTTGCTCATAGATTTTTTCCTCCCGTGAAAATTTAATCTATTCTATCTCCTCGTTCGAGGATACAGACACTGTTTTCCCCGTCCGTCTCCTGCAGGCGGACGGCCACGATCTCGCTCTTGGCGGTCGGGATGTTTTTGCCCACGTAGGTGGCCTTGATCGGCAGCTCCGAGTGGCCGCGGTCGATCAGGGCAAAGAGCTGGATGCGCGCCGGACGGCCGAGCCGCATCACGGCATCGAGCGCCGCACGCGCCGTGCGGCAGGTATAGATGACATCGTCGATGAGCACGACGGTCTTGCCCGCGACCGGGAAGGGGACATCGGTGCGGTTGAGCACCGGCGTATCCGCAGCCGGACTCAGATCGTCACGGTAGAGCGAGATGTCCAGCTCACCGACCGGCAGCTGCACACCGTCGATGCGCGCAATGTTCGCGGCCAGCCTGCGCGCCAGCGGCACACCGCGCGTGTGGATGCCGATCAGGCACAGATCTTCCGTGCCGTCGTTCTTTTCGAGGATCTCATGCGCGATGCGCACGAGCGTGCGGTCGATCGCGGCCGCATCCATGATCTTCGCCTTGCATTTGAGCTCCACAGCGATGCCTCCGTGCATAGAAAAACGCCCTGTCCGAGTCCAGACAAGGCGGCAGCGCGCAGGGAGACCCCATGCAGGCTCCCATCGTGATTTCATTGGCCGTGACACCTTGCCGGTATCTCGTACCGACTTAAAAATATCATCCTGCGTAAAATACCACCATGGGCGACGGTTGTCAATAAGAAATTCACAATTTCGCCACAAAAAATATCCCTCCCGCGACAAACGGGAGGGATAAATCATAAATATTTACATTCAGGCCTTCTTGAAGCTGTCCTTGAGCGCGACGGCGCGGTTAAAGACCAGGTGTCCGGGCGCGGAATCCTTGTTGTCCACGGCGAAGTAGCCGAGGCGCAAAAACTGGAACGCAGCCGGGGCTTCGGCGCCGGCAAGCATCCGCTCGACCTTGCAGCCGGTGAGCACGGACAGCGAGTCCGGATTCAGGCACTCGAGATAGTCCTTGCCGTCACCCTCGGGGTCTGCGTCGGCAAAGAGGTTGTCGTACAGGCGCACCTCGGCGTCGGCGCAGTTGTGCGCATCGACCCAGTGGATCGTGCCGCGCACCTTGCGCCCGTCGGGCGTGTTGCCGCCGCGGGTCTCGGGATCGTACTCGCACAGCACCTCCGTCACGTTGCCGTCCGCGTCCTTGACGCAGCCGGTGCAGCGCACGATGTACGCGCCCTTGATGCGCACCTCGTTGCCGGGGAAGAGGCGGTTGTATTTCTTCGGCGGCTCCTCCATGAAGTCGTCGGCCTCGATCCACAGCTCGTTGGAGAAGGTCACGTCGCGCGTGCCGGCGGTCTCATCCTCGGGATTGTTTTCGACGGCGAACGTCTCGCTCTGACCCTCGGGGTAGTTCGTGATGCGCAGCTTCACCGGGTGCAGCACAGCCATGGCGCGCTGGGCGTGGAGGTTTAGATCCTCACGCAGGCAGTGCTCCAGGAAGCTGTAATCGACCGTGGACGCGACCTTGGACACGCCGATGCGCTCGCAGAAATTGCGGATGGACGCGGGCGTGTAGCCGCGGCGGCGCAGACCGCACAGCGTCGGCATACGCGGATCGTCCCAGCCGGAGACATAGCCCTCCTCGACGAGGCGGCGCAGCTTGCGCTTGGACATGACGGTGTAGTTGATGCCGAGGCGCGCAAACTCGATCTGGCGCGGCTTGCACGGAACGGACACGTTGTCGACCACCCAGTCGTAGAGCGGGCGGTGATCCTCATACTCCAGCGAGCAGAGCGAGTGCGTGATGCCCTCGAGCGCGTCCTGGATCGGGTGCGCGAAGTCGTACATCGGGAAGATGCACCACTTCGTGCCCTGACGGTGGTGTTCGATGTAGCGGATGCGGTAGAGCACGGGGTCGCGCATATTGAAGTTGCCGGATGCGAGGTCGATCTTCGCGCGCAGGGTGTACTTGCCCTCCGGGAACTCGCCGGCGCGCATACGCGCAAAGAGATCGAGGCTCTCCTCGATCGGACGGTCGCGCCACGGGCTGACAGCGGGGGTGTTCACGTCGCCGCGGTATTCGCGGAACTGCTCCGGCGTCAGCTCGCACACATAGGCGAGCCCTTTTCGGATGAGCTCAACGGCGTATTCATAGTCCTTCTCGAAGTAGTCCGAGCCGAAGAAAAACCGGTCGCCCCAGTCAAAGCCGAGCCAGTGGATGTCCTCCTGAATGGCCTCGACAAACTCGTTGTCCTCCTTGGAGGGGTTCGTGTCGTCCATGCGCAGGTTGCAGATGCCGCCGAATTTCTCGGCCGTGCCGAAATCAATGCACAGCGCCTTGCAGTGACCGATGTGCAGGTAGCCGTTCGGCTCAGGCGGGAAGCGGGTGTGGATGGTCTGGCCAGCGAAACGGCCGCCCGGCGCGAGATCGGCTTCGACAAAGGCTTCAATAAAGTTTTTGGTATCTTCCATAGTGTTTTTTCAACTCCACATAAATTTGCGATGCTCAGAAAGTCGTAAAGGTATTATACACGATTCATTTTCTGTTTACAATATCCAAAAAGAAATATATAATCGGGTAAAAACGACCGAATCGGAGGTATGAGCCATGTACGATCTGCTCATCATCGGCGGCGGGCCCGCGGGTCTGTCGGCGGCTATGACCGCGCGCAACCGGAACCTGTCCGTGTGCGTGATCTGCGGCGGCGCGGCTGACAGCGCGCTGCATAAAGCCGGCCGTGTCACGAACTATCCCGGCGTGCCGGATGTATCCGGCCCTGCGCTGCTCGAGACCATGACGCAGCAGGCGCGCGACCTCGGCGCGGACTTTTTGCGCGAGCGGGCGCTCTCGGCGATGCCGCTGGGCAAGACGTTCGGCGTCTCGGCGGGCAAGGAATTCGCGGAGGGCAGGGCGCTGCTGCTGGCGACCGGCATTGCCCAGCGCGGCACGTTTCCGGGCGAGGCGGAGTTTCTCGGCCGCGGCGTGAGCTATTGCGCCACCTGTGACGGGATGCTCTATCGCGGCAAGCGCGCGGCGGTCATCGGTCTCGCGGCGGACGCGCCGGAAGAGGCCGACTTCCTGCGCGAGATCGGCTGCGACGTGCACTATTACGACGGGAAAAAGCACCGCTTTGAGATCCGCGGCGCCGAGCGCGCCGATACGCTCGTGGTCGACGGCACGGCTGAACCGGCGGATGTCGTCTTTATCCTGCGCGCGGGATTTGCAGCCGATACGCTCCTGCCCGGCTTGGCGACGGATAACGGTCACATCGTCGTGGACGATGACTGCGCGGCGAGCATTCCGGGCGTTTTTGCGGCCGGAGACTGCACCGGCGCGCCCTATCAGATCCCGGCGGCGGTCGGAGAGGGCAACCGCGCGGCGCTTTCCGTCGTGCGCTGGCTCAGAAACGCTTGACAAACGGCGCTGCAGAGCCTATAATTTTTGCATCCATATGCGAAGAAGGGGAGGAGTAGTCTCCCGGTGGACGTCAGAGAGAAGGCGGTTGGTGCGAGCCTTTCGGATGCCGGAGATGAAGGTCGCCCCGGAGCAGCCTGCCTGAACGGAGTAGGGCGGCCGGGTTCTCCCGTTACAGAGACAAGAGTGTCACGCGTCTGCGTGGAATTCAGGTGGTACCGCGGTTTCGATCGCCCTGAAACAGTTCGTTTCGGGGCGATTTTTTTGCGCCCCGGCAATCTCAAAGGAGGAGAACCATGAAAGAGCTTCCGAAGGTCTACGACCCCAAACAGGTCGAGAAGAAGATTTATGACATGTGGATGCGCGGCGGCTACTTTGCCGGCAAAGCCGATCCGGACAAAAAGCCGTTTTCCATCGTCATGCCGCCCCCGAACGTCACCGGTCAGCTGCATATGGGTCATGCGCTCGACGCGACGCTGCAGGACATCCTCACGCGCTATAAGCGTATGCAGGGCTATGCCGCGCTCTGGGTGCCCGGCACGGATCACGCCGGCATCGCCACGCAGATCAAGGTCGAGGAGATGCTGCGCAAGGAGGAGGGCCTGACCCGCTACGATCTCGGGCGCGACGCGTTTCTGGAGCGCGTCTGGGCGTGGAAAAAGCAGTACGGCAACCGCATCGTCGAGCAGCAGAAGTCGCTCGGCGTGTCCTGCGACTGGGACCGCAGCCGCTTCACCATGGATGAGGGCTGCTCCAAGGCCGTGCGCGAGACGTTTTGCGAGCTGTACGAAAAGGGCCTGATCTATAAGGGCAACCGCATCATCAACTGGTGCCCGCACTGCCGCACGGCGCTGTCCGACGCGGAGGTCGAGTATAAGGATATGCCCGGCTCGTTCTGGTATATCCGCTACCCGCTCAAGGACAGCGATGAGTATCTGACCATCGCCACCACCCGTCCCGAGACCATGCTCGGCGACAGCGGCATCGCGGTCAACCCGGCGGATGAGCGCTATCAGCACCTTGTCGGCAAGACGGCGATCCTGCCGCTGGTCGGGCGCGAGCTGCCCATCGTGGCCGATGATTATGTCGAGCTTGATTTCGGCACGGGCTGCGTCAAGATGACGCCCTGCCACGACCCGAACGACTACGAGGTCGGTCTGCGCCACGGTCTGGAGCAGATCCTGATCTTTGACGAAGACGCCCGTGTCATCAACGGCGGCAAGTATAACGGTCTCGACCGCTACGAGGCGCGCAAGGCCATCGTGGCCGATCTCGAGGAGCAGGGCTACCTCATCAAGACCGAGCCCTACAATCACAACGTCGGCACGTGCTACCGCTGCGGTACGACGGTCGAGCCGATGACGAGCCCCCAGTGGTTCGTCAAGATGAAGCCGCTGGCCGAGCCCGCCATCGAGGCCGTGCGCGACGGGCGCATCAAGTTCGTGCCCGAGCGCTTCAGCAAGACCTATTATAACTGGATGGAGAACGTGCACGACTGGTGCATCTCCCGCCAGCTCTGGTGGGGTCATCAGATCCCGGCGTGGTACTGCGATGACTGCGGTCATGTCACCGTCTCGCGCACCGACGCCTGCGAGTGCGAGGCCTGCCACAGCAAGCATATCCACCGCGATCCCGACGTGCTCGACACGTGGTTCAGCTCCGCGCTCTGGCCGTTTTCCACGCTCGGCTGGCCGGATAAGAGCGCCGAGGATCTCAAGTTCTGGTATCCCACGAGCGTCATGGTCACGGGCTATGACATCATCTTCTTCTGGGTTGCGCGCATGATCTTCTCCGGCCTTGAGCAGATGCAGGATATCCCGTTCCCGACGGTGTTCATCCACGGCCTTGTGCGCGACGATAAGGGACGCAAAATGTCCAAGTCCCTCGGCAACGGCATCGACCCGCTTGAGATGGCCGACACCTACGGCGCCGATGCGCTGCGCTTCAACCTCATCACGGGCAACAGCCCCGGAAACGATATGCGCTTCTACGTTGAGAAGTGCGGCGCCATGCGCAACTTTGCCAACAAACTCTGGAACGCGTCGCGCTTCGTGATGATGAACCTCACCATCGACAAAAACGAGCTGCCCGAGACGCTCGAGCTCGAGGACAAATGGGTGCTCTCGAAGCTCAACACGCTCTCGAAGGAAGTGTGCGAGAACCTCGATAAGTATGAGATCGGCATCGCCGCGGCGAAGATCTACGACTTCATCTGGGACACGTACTGCGACTGGTATATCGAGCTCACCAAGCCCCGTCTCAACAGCGGTGACGCCGCGCGTGCCCGCAGCGCGCAGCAGGTGCTGCTGTATGTCCTGACGGATATCCTCAAGCTCCTGCACCCGTTCATGCCGTTCATCACCGAGGAGATCTGGCAGGCGCTGCCGCATGACGGTGAGGCGCTCATGATCGCCCGCTATCCGGAGTATACCGAGGCACTCGCTTTCCCGGCGGAGGAGCGCGACTTTGAGATGGTCATGAACGCCATCCGCGCCGTGCGCAGCCGCCGCGCCGAGATGAACGTGCCGCCGAGCAGAAAGGCGCACCTGTTCATCACGACTGAGCGGCAGGATGCCTTCCGCAGCGGCGAGAGCTATATCTCGAAGCTTGCCTATGCCGAGCAGATCACGATCAGCAGTGCGCTGCCGGCGGATGCCGAGCACATGGTCTCTGTCGTCACGGAGGAGGCCAAGCTCTTCATGCCGATGGCCGAGCTCATCGACCTCGACAAGGAGCGCGCACGTCTGGAAAAGGAGCTCGAAAAGGCGCGCAAGAATTACGAGGGTCAGATGCGCAAGCTCTCGAACGAGAACTTCATCTCCCGTGCGCCGGAGGCCGTCGTGCAGACGGAGCGCGAGCGCGCCGAGAAGGCGAAGGCGCTCGTGGAAAATCTCGAGGCCAGCCTGAAAAACCTCGGCTGAGCACCCGCGTCCGACAAAAAACCACAGCGGCATTACGCTACAATAACACCGTGTACGGCTTCGGCCGTATGCGGTGTTTTTTCTTTTGGAATAGGAGGGACAAGCAGATGCGGATCATAACGCATGATGACGGCCGCTGCCTGACGCTGCGGCTCATGGGAGAACTCGATCATGCGGCGGCGCAGACGGTCATGCCCGGCATCGAGGACGCCGTGGAGGAATATCTGCCGCGCCGCTGCGTGCTCGACCTGTCGGGGGTGAGCTTTATGGACAGCTCCGGGATCGCGGTCATCCTCAAGACCGACCGTCTCCTGCGGCAGACGGGCGGCGCGCTGGCGCTCTCGGGCGTGCCGGGGCAGGTGCGGCGGGTGCTGGATGTCGCGGGGCTGACGAAGATCGTCCCGGTGCTTGGCGACCGGGAAAAGGAGTGTGAAGAGTGTTGACGCAGAAAAACTACATGAAGCTGGAGTTTCCGGCACGCAGCGTGAACGAGGGCTTTGCGCGCGCGGCGGTGGCGGCCTTTGCCGCGCAGCTCGACCCGACGCTTGCCGAGCTCGGCGACATCAAGACCGCCGTGTCCGAGGCCGTGACGAATGCCGTCGTGCACGCCTATCCGGACGCGCTCGGCACGGTGCAGGTGCGCGTGCGCATTCTGCCGGATGAGCGGCTGGAGATCACCGTCAAGGATCACGGTGTCGGCATCGCGGACGTGGCGCAGGCACGCGCACCGATGTATACCACCGGCGGGGAGGAGCGCAGCGGCATGGGCTTTACCATCATGGAGAGCTTTATGGATACGCTGCGTGTGCGCTCTGCACCGGGGCGCGGCACGACCGTGACCATGTGCCGCCGCATCCGCCGCCGCGCATGATCGCCGAGGAGACGCGTGCGCTGCTGCGGCGCGCGCAGGCGGGCGACTTGCAGGCGGCGGAGCAGATGGTCGAGGAAAACACCGGCCTTATCTGGAGCGTGGCGCGGCGCTTTTTCGGCCGCGGCGTTGAGCCGGATGATCTGTATCAGCTCGGCTGCGTCGGTTTTCTCAAGGCCATGCAGGGCTTTGACGAACAGTTCGGCACGTGCTTTTCCACATATGCAGTCCCGAAGATCGCGGGGGAGATCCGGCGCTTTCTGCGCGATGACGGCGCGGTCAAGGTCAGCCGCAGCGTGAAAGAGCGCGCGCAGGGCATCCGCACGGCGCGCACCCGCCTTGAGCAGGCGCTCGGCCGCGAGCCGACGCTCTCGGAGCTCGCCGCCGAGACCGGGCTCGAGCCGGAAGAGATCGCGGCCGCAGAGACGGCCACCGGCCCTACGGAATCCCTGCAGAGGGAAAACGGCGAGACGGGCTTTACGCTCGAGCACACGCTCGGCGACTACGAGCAGGAGGCGCGCATGGTCGAATATGCCGACCTGCGCGAGGCGCTGCGCCGCCTGCCGGAGCGGGAGCGGCAGGTGATCGCGCTGCGTTTTTATCACGGCCTGACGCAGCAGCGCGCGGCCGGGCTCCTGCACATCTCGCAGGTGCAGGTCTCGCGGCTCGAGCGGCGCGCCGTGGAGCGTATGCGCGTGTGGCTGGATGCATAGGCAGCCGGAGTGTCCTCCGGCTGCTTTTTTGTCTGTGTACTTGACAGCGCAAGATGTATGATAGTAAGATAATGCGTGTCATATATCTTGTGTTTTGCCGGAGGGGCTTATCTATGTACACACCCCAAGAGATCGCGGAGAACTATCTGTCCGCCTGCCGCACCAAGGCCGCGCTGCCGCTGGGGCGGATGTTTTTGCTTGCCTGCCTTGCGGGCGCATTCGTCGCGCTTGCGGGCGTCGCGTCCACGGCTGCCGCGGCGACGGTCGGCGATCCGTCGCTGGCAAAGCTCATCTCCGGCTGCGTGTTTCCGGCCGGTCTCGCCATGGTCATCGTGGCAGGGAGCGAGCTCTTCACCGGCAACAATCTCATGATCATGGGCGTTCTGGCGCGCACGATCGCCGTGCGTCAGATGCTGCGCAACTGGCTCGTTGTCTATCTGGGCAACTTTGCGGGCGCGGTGCTCGTTGCGGCGCTGTGTGTGTCGGGGCACGTCTTTTCCGCGTTCGGCGGCAAGCTTGCGGCGTCCGTTGTCGCCATCGCGCAGACGAAGGCGGGGCTGTCGTTCGGTGATGCGTTCGTGCGCGGCATTTTGTGCAACTTCCTCGTGTGCATCGCCGTCTGGATGGCCAATGCCGCCAAGACCGTCGGCGGGAAGATCGCAGCCGTCTTTTTCCCGATCATGGCGTTCGTGGTCGCGGGCTTTGAGCACAGCGTCGCCAATATGTACTACCTCGCGGCGGGCCTTTTCGCGGCGGGGCAGACCGGCGCTGCTGCCGAAGGACTGACGTGGGGCACGGCGCTCGCCGGCAATCTGCTGCCGGTCACACTCGGCAATCTCGTCGGCGGCGGGCTTCTGGTCGGCGTGAGCGCGTGGTATCTCTACCTGAAACAGGGAAGAAATAGCGTTAATTCCTGAACACTGCCGTTAATTTTCAGATAACTGGCATCTTGTCCAGAAATGCGCGACAAAATTGCACACATTCCACAAAACCAAACAACGTTTGTTGACGAATTCGCGCGATTGTGCTACGATGATAACCGTTGAGATTTGGATATTTGAATGGATATATTTTGATTTTTTATACCCATTTGCACATTTTGAATACCCCTCGAGGGGAGGAGCATTGTTTTGAAAAAGATATACGTTATGATCGGCAACTACGGCAGCGGCAAGAGTGAGCTTGCGCTGAATTTTGCTTTTAAAGCGGCTGAAACCGGAAAGACAGAACTCATTGACCTGGACCTGGTCAATACCTACTTTCGCCTGACTGAGCGCGGCAAGCTCGTGGAGCAGAAAGAGATCCGTCTCATCTCCCCGAACTATGCCTGCTCCGGCGTGGAGACGCTGTCGCTGCCGGCGGAGGTCGCTTCTGCATTTGCCATGAACTGGGATACTGTCGTGTTCGACGTCGGCGGCGATGCCGTTGGTTCGACCGCGCTCGGCCGCTATTATGAGGACTTTCAGGACTTCATGGCCATGGGCCCGGAACAGCTGGAGGTTCTGAATGTCGTCAATATCCGCCGCCCGCTCGCCGGCACGGTGGAGAAGATCATCGACCTGCAGCAGCAGATGGAGATCCATTCCCACCTGAAGATCACCGGCATGATCAACAACACCAACCTCGCCACCATGACCACGCCGGCAGAGCTGCGCGACGGTTATGAGATGCTGCGCGAGGTCAGCGACCGGACCGGCGTTCCGGTCATGTATACGACCGGCAAGAAGGAGATGCTCGACATCTTCCTGGCCGAGGGGCACGACCCGAAGTACATCGGCAAGCCCGTCCCCATCGACATCATCATGAAGCGCGACTGGGACAGCTATATCCACAGCTTGTCGGAGAAGAAACAGGCGTAACCCGCGCATGCGGTTTACATAGGCAATTTCGCAAAACAGAACAGAAAAGAGGTAGCAAAAATGGTAAAGGTGACCATCAACGAGAATCTTTGCAAGGGTTGCGGTCTCTGTGTCAGAGCTTGCCCGAAGGGCGTTCTGGCGCTGGCGAAGGACAAACTCAACGCAAAGGGTTATCATCCGTCCGTCGTCGCGAATCCGGAGGCCTGCATCGGCTGCGCTTCCTGCGCGCGCACTTGCCCGGACGTGGTAATCAGCATTGTGAGAGATTAAGGAGGTACATCGAAAATGGCATTGACGCTTATGAAGGGTAGCGAAGCTATCGCTGAGGCTGCGATTCGTGCAGGCGCGCGTTACTTCTTCGGCTATCCGATCACTCCGCAGACGGAGATTCCTGAATATATGTCCGCACGTATGCCCGAAGTCGGCGGCTGCTTCCTGCAGGCCGAGAGCGAAGTTGCGGCTATCAACATGATCTATGGTGCAGCTGGTGCCGGTGCACGTGCGCTGACCTCTTCCTCCAGCCCCGGTGTCAGCCTGAAGCAGGAAGGCATTTCCTACTGCGCAGGCGCGCAGCTCCCGGCTGTCATCCTGAACGTCATGCGCGGCGGCCCCGGCCTCGGCAACATTCAGGCTTCTCAGGGCGACTACTTCCAGGCTGTCAAGGGCGGCGGCAACGGTGACTACCACCTGCTGACCTACGCTCCGGCATCCGTGCAGGAAGCGATCGACATCATGATGTACGCCTTCGACAAGGCTGAGAAGTACCGCATCCCGGTCCTCTTCCTCGCCGACGGCATCATCGCGCAGATGATGGAGCCCGTGGAGATGCCCGAGATGGTCGACTACAAGATCGATCCCGAGAAGAAGCCCTGGGCTTGCACCGGCTGGAAACCGGGCGACGATCCGGCCAAGCGCGGCGTCATCAACTCCATCTACATCGATACCGAGACCCTGTCCGTCCACAACGACGAGCTGCAGGCCTGCTATCGTGAGATCACTGCCAACGAGCAGCAGTGGGAAGAGTACAACCTCGAGGGTGCTGAGTATGTCATCACCGCTTTCGGCACGGTTGCGCGTATCGCCAAGTCCGCCATCGCCGAGCTCAAGGAGCAGGGCATCAACGTTGGTCTGGTTCGCCCGATCACCGTCTGGCCGTTCCCGTACGACGCGGTCAAGAAGGCTGCCGAGCTTCCGGGCGTGAAGGCTGTTCTCGACGTCGAGCTCAACGAGGGCCAGATGCTTGAGGATGTCAAGATCGCGATCAACGGCGCGAAGCCGATCGACTTCTTCGGCCACCTCGGCAGCCAGATGCCGACCACCGATGAGATCGTCGCGAAGATTATCAGCATGAAGGAGGGCAAGTAAATGTCTGTTGTTTTTGAAAAGACCAAACTCCTCACGGACAAGCAGTTCCACTACTGCCCGGGCTGCAACCACGGCATTATCCACCGTCTGGTCGCAGAGGTCATTGATGAGATGAATCTGGACGGCAAGGTCATCGGCGTCGCGCCGGTCGGCTGCTCCGTCTTTGCGTATGATTACTTCAACTGCGATATGTACGAAGCCGCTCACGGCCGTGCACCCGCAGTCGCCACCGGCGCCAAGCGCGTCGTCGGCAAGGACACCCTCGTCTTCACCTACCAGGGCGACGGCGACCTCGCGTCCATCGGCACCGCTGAGATCGTCCACGCTGCACACCGCGGCGAGAAGATCTCCACGATCTTTGTCAACAACGCGATCTACGGCATGACCGGCGGCCAGATGGCTCCGACCACGCTGGTCGGCCAGAAGACCACCACGAGCCCCTACGGCCGTGATGAGGACTGGTGCGGCGCTCCGCTGAAGGTCTCCGAGATGCTCGCTGAGGTTCCGTGCTCCTACTACATCGAGCGCGTTGCCGTCAACAACACCCCGAACATCGTCAAGGCGAAGAAGGCCATTTCCAAGGCGTTCCATTACCAGATGGAAGGCAAGGGCTTCACGATGGTCGAAGTCCTGTCCGCCTGCCCGACGAACTGGGGCCTGAGCCCGATCAAGGCGATGGAGTGGCTGGAAGAGAATATGATTCCGTACTACCCGCTCGGCGTTAAGAAGGACAAGGGGGCTGAATAACATGAAGAAAGAATACATTTTTGCTGGCTTTGGCGGTCAGGGCATGCTCCTGATCGGTAAGTTCCTGGCTATGGCCTGCATGCTCGACGGCAAGCACGTCTCCTGGCTGCCCTCTTACGGCCCTGAGATGCGCGGCGGCACGGCGAACTGCTCCGTCATCGTCTCCGACGATCCGGTTGCTTCCCCGCTGGTCGACATGGCTGACTGCGTCGTGGCGATGAACCGTCCGTCTCTGGACAAGTTCGAGAGCCACGTCAAGCCGGGCGGCGTCCTCGTCATCAACAGCTCCATCATCGACCGCAAGGCCGAGCGTGATGACATTCAGGTCGTCTACTGCGACGCCAACGGCATTGCCGAGTCCGTCGGCAACCCGAAGGGCGCGAACGTTGCGATCCTCGGCGCTCTGATGGAGAAGGCTCCGGTCGTCTCCAACGAGATCCTCGGCGAAGCGATCCGCATCGAGCTTGGCGAGAAGAAGGCCAAGTTCCTCGAGGGCAACATGAAGGCGCTCGAGGCCGGCGAAGCCGCTGCAAGAGGCTGAGCTTACCCATAACGCAAAAAGAACCGATCTGCGGATCGGTTCTTTTTTTATTGCTTGTCCTTTGAGCGAAACAGCATGGCGACGAGCAGTCCGAAAAAGATCGCCGCGCAGATCCCGGCAGCACCGGCCGTGAAGCCGCCGGTAAACGCGCCGAGCACGCCGCGCTCGGCGACAGCCTTGCGGACGCCGCCTGCCAGCAGGTTTCCGAACCCGGTCAGCGGCACGCTCGCACCCGCGCCCGCCCAGCGCACAAACGGCGCGTAGACGCCGACAGCGCCCAGCAGCACACCCGTCACCACGTACAGCGTGAGGATGCGCGCCGGCGTCAGCCGCGTCTTGTCGATCAGCACCTGACCGATCATGCACAGTGCCGCGCCGGCAAAAAATACTTTCAGATACTCTGCGATCATGCGTTCACCTGCGTTTCTATGGCCACGGCGTGACAGATACCGGGGATGCTCTGCCCCTGCATGGACGCTGTGGGGGACATGAGCGCACCCGTCGCCGCGAACAGCAGCCGCCGGATCTGCCCGCCCGTCAGCAGCTTCATCAGATGCCCTGCGAGCACGCACGCGCTGCATCCGCAGCCCGAGCCGCCCGCGTGCACGTCCTGCGCCTCGAGATCGTAGATCATCAGGCCGCAGTCGTTGTACCTGCCGGAGAGATCCACGCCGTCGTCCTGAAACAGCCGCGTCACGACGGCGTGACCGATCTTGCCGAGGTCGCCGGTCACGATCAGATCATAGTCGTCCGGCGTGCGCCCGGTGTCGGCAAAGTGCGCCCTAAGCGTCTCATAGGCGGCGGGCGCCATCGCAGCGCCCATGTTGTTCGTGTCCGTAATGCCCGCGTCCACGATCGTCCCGGTCGTCGCCATGGTCACGCGCGGCCCGCTTCCGGCTGCTGCAAGGATGAGCGCACCCGCACCGGTCACTGTCCACTGAGCGGTCGGCGGACGCACGCCGCCGTATTCCAGCGGAAAGCGGTACTGGCGCTCGGCGGAGCAAAAGTGCGAGCTTGTGAGCGCGGCGGCGGTCTCGGCGCAGCCGCCGTCGATGAGCATCGCGGCCAGACTGACCGCCTCCGCCATCGTCGAGCACGCGCCGTACAGCCCAAGATACGGTGCACCGACGCCGCGCATGGCGTAGGCCGAGCCCACGCACTGGTTGAGCAGGTCGCCGGAGAGCACGTAGTCGAGTGCCTCCGGCGGCAGCGCCGCTTTGCTGCATACGCGCGCAAAGCACTGCCGCAGCATGGCGCTCTCGGCCTGCTCCCAGCTCTTTTCGCCGAAATATGTGTCCTGACTGACGCTGTCAAAGCGGCCGCGCAGCGGACCTTCGCCCTCTTTTCTGCCCACGACGCTGGCGGCGGCGCGGATCACGGGCGGGGTCGAAAACTGCACGGTCTGCCGTCCGATACGTTTGCCTTTCACGGGATCACCTTCGGCGATAGTATCCCCGGTTTTTTCGAAATGATGTGCCGCGGTCCGGATTATGTACCTTTGTATTTTCGCCGCGTCGCCATGCCGCCGCGGATGTGCCGCTCGGCCTTGTTGCGGTCGAGCAGCTGCCGCACCTGCTGATAGAGCGCGGGGTCGATCTTCTCCAGCCGCTCCGTGAGATCCTTGTGGACGGTCGATTTGGAGACACCGAACTGTTTGGCGGCGGCGCGGACGGTGGCGTTGTTGGCGAGAAGATATTCCGCGAGATCGCATGCGCGTGCTTCCATGTCCGTGTGCACTGACACCACTCCCTATATTTGCGTAATTCAGTATATGAAGTCTTACCGGGAATATGAGGCGTCGCCGCACCCGGAAGTTTTGCGCGCGCTTTACAAAGCGCTTGCATTCTCCGCTGGGGTGTGGTAAGCTGTCGATGGTTTCCGGAATGCGGCGAAAGGGGGAGCTCCCTGGCGCCGCGCTCAACAAAACAGTGATGACGAAACCAGATCGCGAGGGAGCCCGTGTTCCGGGCTGAGAGGATCTCAGGGAAGATCGACCGACCAAATCCGTCCGTAAAGGGCGGATTCTCAGCGTCTGCCGGTCGTCGGGTTGGCATATGCAGCGCTGCATATGCCGTTTTTTATGCCCGCGGCGGGAGAAAGAATTTATCTGGAGGGTATGTACATGAAAAAAGTAGTGGCAATGATGTTGTCTCTGGTCATGGCGTTCGGTCTGATGGCCGGCTGCGGCCAGAAGGACAGCGGCAGCGGCAGCGGTGCAAAGACGGTCGAGAGCCTGAAAATTGCGTTCTCCCCGTATGCGGACGCCGACCAGATCACGACGGCGACCGAGCCGCTCGAGGCGCTGCTCAAGGCAAAGCTCCTCGAAAAGGGCTATGACGTGCAGAACATCGACATGACCGTCGGCACGAGCTATACCGCCGTGGGCGAGGCGCTCAGCGCCGGCAGCGCAGACATCGGCTTCATCTCCGGCGGCAACTACGTCCTGTTTTCCGATGACTGCGACGTGCTGCTCACGGCGCTGCGCTACGGCATCAACAAGGACTCTGAGAACGCCGCCGACTGGAACGACGGCAAGCTCGAGGAGAACACGCAGGACATGACCACCTACTACCGCTCGATCATTCTGGCCGGTCCGAGCGCAAAGGGACAGGCGCTGCTGGCGAAGGTCAACGCCGGCGAGGAGCTGACGTGGGATGATCTCAACGGCGCGACCTGGTCCGTGCTCGCCCCGACGTCCGCATCCGGCTACATCTATCCGAGCCTCTGGCTGCAGGAGCACTACGGCAAGACCATTGCGGATCTCGATCACGTGGTGCAGTCTGACTCCCACAGCACGTCGCTTGCGCGTCTGGCCACCGGTCAGGCGGATGTGATGGTCTCCTTTGGCCACATCCGCATCAAGAACGCGCCCAACTGGCAGGAGAAGTTCGGCGGCACGGCGCCCATGGTCGAGCAGACCGGCGTCATCGGCGTGACCGAGGGCATCTACAACGACATGATCGCCTACAGCAAGCACTCCGATCTCATGGCGGACGAGGCATTCCGCAAGGCGCTCGGCGAGGCATTCATCGAGATCGCCCAGACCGACGAGGGCAAGCAGATCATCAGCGTCTTCAGCCAGGTCGGCTACACCTGGGGCAAGGATTCCGACTACGACGGCGAGCGCGCCGCGCAGGCCATGCTCAAGTCGGCGGGGAAGTAACACCATGCTGCTGGAAGCTGCGCACATCTGTAAGCGCTTCGGCGCGCGGACGCCGGTGCTGACGGATGTGACCTTTGGGCTGGAGGCGGGCGAGTTCGTGTCCGTCATCGGCCCGTCCGGTGCGGGAAAGACGACGCTCTTTCGCATCCTCAACGGCACGCTGCCGTGCGACAGCGGCGAGGTGCGCATCGACGCCCTGCCGCTCTCGCGTGCCCGCGGGCGCAAAAAGCGCGCGGTGCAAAAGCGCATCGGCACGATCTATCAGGACTTTGCGCTCGTCGAGCCGGTCACCTGCCGGCAGAACGTGCTCAATGCCTGCCTGCCGGATATGTCGCTGCAGGCTTCGCTGCTGGGGCTGTTTTCCCGCGCACAGACGGCGGAGGCCGAGCGGCTGCTCGCGCGCGTCGGTCTCGCCGATAAGTGCGATGAGCCGGTCTGCAGCCTGTCCGGCGGGCAGAAGCAGCGCGTCGCCATCGCGCGCGCGCTCATGCGAAAGCCCGCGCTGCTGCTCGCGGACGAACCGGTCGCTTCGCTCGACCCGGTCACCGGGCGGCAGATCCTCGCGCTGCTGCAGGATATATCGCGCACCGAGGGTGTCGCCATCCTTATGAACAGTCATAATCTCGACCAGAGCCGGGCGGTTTCCTCCCGGCTCCTCGGTCTGCATGCGGGGCGGATCGTGCTCGACTGCGCGCCCGATGCCGTGACGGACGCGGATCTTGCGCGCATCTACGGCGGCGCGGAAAGCGAGGCCGCGCCATGACGCGTGCGCGTGCAAAACGCTGGGCGCGGGCACTGAGTGTGCTCGCGCTGTTAGTGCTTGCCTTTTGGCTGACGGGCTGCGACCCAGCGGTGTTCTGGGCGCGGCGGGCGCACCTGCGCGACATTGCCGCGCAGCTTTTCCCGCCGGACTGGAGCTACCTGTCCGCGATCGTGGCGCCGCTGCTGGCGACGCTGCGTATGTCCGTCACCGGCACGGCGCTGGGCGTCGCGCTGGCGCTCGGCTTCGCGCCGCTGTGTGCGCATAATCTGCCGTGTCCTGCGCCGGTGCGCGCGGTGCTGCGCTTTCTGGTGCAGGTGCTGCGCTCGTTCCCGGCGCTGATCCTTGCGCTGCTGGCGACGTTTCTGTTCGGCCTCGGCACGTTTTCCGGCACGGTCGCCATCACGGTCTTTACGCTCGCGGTCATGACACGCCTGACCTATGAGGACATCGAGACGCTCACGCTCGCGCCTTACCGTGCGCTGTGCGCCATGGGCGCGTCCCCGGCGCGGGCCTATGCGCGCGCCGTCGTGCCGGAGATCGCATCGGGCTATCTGACCAACGCGCTCTACCTGCTCGAGACGAACGTGCGCCACAGCGCCATCCTCGGCTATGTCGGCGCGGGCGGCATCGGTCTGCTGCTCAATGAGAAGATCTCGTGGCGGGAATACGGCCGCGTCGGCGCGATCCTGATGTGCCTGTTTGTGACGGTGTGCTGCATCGAGTGGCTCAGCCATGCGCTCGGGCGCATCATCCGCGGTGAGCGCAGCATTTCGCGCCCGGCAAAGCGCGTTCTTTGGGCGGCGGTGCTGCTGTGCGTGGTCGTCTGCACGGTGGGGATCGACCCGCCGGATCTTGCGCACACGAGCAAGACCGTGCTCTCAGCCATGGGCACGGGACTGCTGCATCCGGACTGGCGCTTTTTCTTCGGCACGGGCAAGGACGGACTCGGCTGGCTGCTGCTTGAGACGGTCGGCATCGCGCTGGCCGGAACGGGGCTCGGTGCGCTGCTTGCCGCACCCCTGGCGTTTTTGAGCACGCCGAAGCTGCTGCCGCGCCCGGTCGCGCTGCTGTTCCGGGTGCTCATCGTGGCGATCCGCTCCGTGCCGTTTTTGATCTACGGTCTGATCTTCATCCGCGTCTCCGGTCCGGGTGCGTTCACCGGGGTGCTGACGCTGGCGGTGTGCAGCATCGGTCTGCTGAGCAAGCGCTTCACCGAGGCGATCGAGGCGCTGGATTTTCGCGCCTATGACGCGCTGCGTGCCATGGGGGTGTCGCTTTTGCCGCGCATCCGCTATGCGGTGCTGCCGCAGCTTGCGCCGGCGCTCGCTTCGGCGGTGCTGTACCGGTTCGATGTCAACATCCGCGAGGCATCCGTGCTCGGACTGGTCGGTGCGGGCGGCATCGGTGCGCCGCTCATCTTCGCCATGAACCAGTATGCGTGGAGCGATGTGAGCGCGATCTTCCTTGGCTTCGTGCTGCTGGTCTGGGGCATCGATGTTGGCAGTGCGCGTCTGCGGCACAGGCGCAGCGCGGCTGCCGCCGCGGAATAACGGCTTCCGTTTCGCCTGATTTTTGATCAATTTTCTGTTTTGCGTGAGGAGAGTCCTGATTATGGGACTCTCCTTTTGCTATGATGAAGCAAAGCGGGGAGTAGCACTGCCGGATACACTGGAGAGACCGCACACTGGAAAGCGTCTCCGAAAACTGTATTCGGGTGCCAAAAACGATGTAAATTATGCAGAAAACCGCGCACTTTCTGCGCGAGTGCTTTTTTGTGACAGAAATTTGTGATAAAATGCAGCCATTCCATGCGCTGGATATGTGCGCGGAAATGGAGAAAAGAGGGAGCCATGCCGAAATCACCGAATCAGAAATTGAAGCTGCTGTACCTGATGGAGATCCTGCTGCAGCAGACGGACGAGCGCCATCCGATGACCGTACCGGAGATGATCTCGGAGCTTGCCAAGCACGGCGTTGCGGCGGAGCGCAAGAGCATCTATAACGATCTGGAGTCTCTGCGCACCTTCGGGCTGGACATCGTGCAGACGAAATCGCGCACGACCGGGTATTATATCGGCGCGCGCTCGTTTGAAGTGCCGGAGCTCAAGCTGCTGGTCGACAGTGTGCAGTCGTCGAAATTCATCACGCACAAAAAGACGCTGGCGCTCATCATGAAGATCGAGGGACTTGCGAGCATCTATGATGCGCAGCTTTTGCAGCGGCAGGTCTATGTACGCGGCCGCGTCAAGAGCATGAACGAGAGCGTATATTATAATGTGGATGAGATCGCCGATGCCATTTCGCGCGACCGGCAGATCCGCTTCCACTACTTTGAGTATACGACCGACAAGCAGCGCCGCTACCGCAGAGACGGCGCGTTTTACATCGTCAGCCCGATGGCGCTGATGTGGGATAACGAGAACTACTACCTGCTGGCGTGGGACGCTGAGGCGCAGCTGCGCAAGCACTACCGCGTGGACAAGATGACGGATATCTCCGCGCTCGATACGCCGCGCGAGGGCATGGAGGACTTTTCCGAGCAGGACCTGTCGGCATACACCAAAAAGGTGTTCAGTATGTTCTCCGGTGAGGAGCGCACGGTGCGTCTGCGCTTTGCAAACCATCTGGTCGGCTCGGTGCTCGACCGCTTCGGCAAGGATGTGATCGTGGTCGAGGACGGGGCGGAGCATTTCACCGTCTCGCTCAACGTGGTCACGAGCCCGAAGTTCTACGCGTGGCTCTTCGGCTTCGGCACGGACGTGGAGATCCTCTCGCCGCCGTCGGCACGGCAGGAGATGCAGGAGATGCTTGCGCACATCGCGGACACATACGCACGATCCGACACGCAGTGTACAGAAAGCGAAAAATGAAGGTTGACAGACTGAAATTTTGTATAGTATAATATGTATCCGGCGTCAGACGTCTGGCGCCGGATACTTTTTGCCAACTACGGCGGCACAAGCCGCTGTTGAGTATGATCGAAAGGAGAAATCACCATGTTCCGTACCTACCAGCCCAAGAAGCGTCAGCGCAAAAAAGAGCACGGCTTCCGCAAGAGAATGGCGACCGCCAACGGCCGCAAGGTTCTGTCCCGCCGCAGAGCGAAGGGCAGAAAGCAGCTCACCTACTGAGTTGTTGCGCGTGAGCAGGCAGACTTCTTAATGATGTTTTTCAGGGCGGGAACTTTCCGCCCTAAAGGCATTTGTCCGGAAGCTGCATCGGAGAGAATCGGGGGAGACTTTTGGAATTTACCAGCACACTCAAAAAGAACTATGAATTCCGGCGTCTGTACTCGAAGGGGAAAAGCTGCGCCAACGCCTATCTGGTGGTCTACTGCCGGAAAAACCGCTCGGGCCGCAGCCGCATCGGCTACACCGTGTCCAACAAGGTCGGCCATGCCGTTGTGCGCAACCGCATCCGCCGCCGCCTGCGGGAGATCTATCGCCTGCATGAGCGGGAGATCGCGCGCGGATATGATCTGGTCGTCGTGTCGCGCGTGCGCGCGTGCGCGGCGGACTATCATCAGCTCGAGACTGCGTTTTTGTCGGCCTGCGCCAAGCTTGGCCTGCTGACGGAAGGGGATGGCGGCGCATGAAGCGTCTGCTCATCGCCCTCGTGAAGTTTTACCGCCGGTACATTTCGCCGCTCAAGCCGCCCTGCTGCCGGTTCATTCCGACCTGCTCGGAGTATGCGCTCGAGGCTCTGCAGAAATACGGAGCGCTCAAGGGCTCATGGCTCGCCATCAAGCGCATATGCCGCTGCCATCCGTTCCATACGGGTGAGCACGAATTTTACGACCCGGTGCCATGACCGGGAAATCCTAAGAATTTAAGAATTGGAGTCGTCTTATGTCCTGGATTACTGCACCCTTTGCCTGGCTGCTCAGAGCGCTCTACGATCTGACCGGCAGCTATGGTTGGGCGGTCATCCTCTTCGGCGTCGTCGTGAACCTGATTTTGCTTCCGTTCATGGCCAAGAGCAAGAAGAGCATGATGCGCACCACCCGCCTTCAGCCGCGGATCACGGAGCTTCAGCGCCGGCACGAGGGAAACCAGCAAAAGCTCAATGAGGAGATGGCCAGACTCTATCGGGAAGAGAAGATCAACCCGATGTCCGGCTGCCTCTGGAGCTTGATCCCGTTCCCGATCCTGATTGCGCTCTACAGCGTCATCCGTCAGCCGCTGACGAAGATGATGGGCCTTGGCGCGGAAGCAGTCACGCAGCTGACCGACTGGGTCACGACCAATGCGGGCTATGTCGCACAGGCGAAATCCGCCTATCAGGAGATCCAGATCGCCGACCTGATCCATCAGAACTGGGATGCCGTGACCGGCGCCCTCGGCGATTATTCCGGCAAGCTGCTGGATCTGGACTATTCCTTCATCGGCCTGAACATGGGCCAGCAGCCGTCGTTCAAGATCTGGACGTTTGACTGGAGCAACAAGGCCGTCTGGCTTCCGGCGCTCGGTCTGTTCCTGATCCCGATCGTTTCGGCGCTGCTGTCTTGGCTGTCGATGAAGATCAGCACGTCGATGACCCCGCAGCCCGCTGGCAACCAGCAGGCCGCTGCGACCAACAAGACCATGATGCTCATGATGCCGCTCGTGTCGCTGTGGATCTGCTACACGATGCCGGCCGCGCTGGGCATTTACTGGATCGTCAACAGCATTCTCGGCATCCTGCGCGATGTCAGCCTGACGAAGGTCTTCAATAAGCAGCTCGACAAGCTCGACGCCGAGCGCATCGCGCGCGAGAAAGAGCGCGACGCGGCACTCGAGCGCAAGCGCCTCGAGACCGAGCGCCTGAAAGCTGCCGGTGAGACTGTCGTCAACCCCAACACCAGTAAGAAGAAGATCCAGGCCAGCCAGAAGCAGAAGGATGACGAGCGCAAGGCTGCGGTCGTGCGTGAAGAGCGCGCCGCCCGCCGTGAGCGTCTCGGCGTCGAGCCGAATGCTGTGCCGGAGTCTCAGGTCGGCAACCGCCGCTATGCGCGTGGCCGTGCCTATGCGCGGGACCATTATCAGTCGGACGCGACCGCCGCTCCGCAGACGGAGCAGCCGGTGTCCGAGGGTTCCGAAGGAAAACAGGAGAGTACTGAATGATGTTAAAAACACTGGAAAAGTCTGGCAAGACGGAAGAGGCGGCCATTGCCGCCGCGCTCGAGGAGCTTGGCCTTGACCGGGATGATGTTTCCGTTGAGATCGTCGAGCGCGCCAAGTCCGGCTTCCTCGGCATCGGTGCCAGCCCCGCGGTGATCCGCGTGCAGTATGAGGCGCCGGATGAGGAAACGGAGCAGGAGGCTGCGCCCGCCGAGCCGCAGGCACCGGCCGCCGAGCCGGAGGCGTGCGAGCAGAGCGCCGCGCCGGTGGACGAGCCGGAGAGCTATGCGCGCATCCGCACGTTCGTCAGCGGTCTGCTCGAGCACATGGGCATTCAGGCGCAGATCGACATCACCGCGCGCGACAACGGCGGTGTGAACGTGAATCTGTCCGGCAGCGGCATGGGCGCCGTCATCGGCCGCCGCGGCGAGACGCTCGATGCCATCCAGCACCTGACCAACTATGCGGTCAATCGCGGCAGCGACAAGCATATGCACATCAGCGTCGATGCCGAGAGCTACCGCGCCAAGCGCGAGGAGTCGCTCGTGCGTCTGGCTGAGAAGATGGCCGCCAAGGCCGTCAAGTATAAGCGCAGCATGGCGCTTGAGCCGATGAATTCCTATGAGCGTCACGTCATCCACACGGCGCTGCAGGATTACGAAGGCGTGACGACGAGTTCGACCGGTACCGAGCCGAACCGCCGCGTTGTGGTCTCCTACGAGAAGCCGCAGCGCACCAGCAACAAACCGGTCAGCCGCGAGTGGAGCTGACGAGAGACTTAGGAGGAAACGGTATTATGTTCGAACAAGTGAGAAAACTGCTTGCCCACCAGTTTGAGGTGGACGAAAACACCATCACCATGGACACCAACATCGCGGACGATCTCGGCGCAGATTCGCTCGACGTCGTGGAGCTGGTCATGTCCATCGAGGATGCCTACGGCATCACGATCGAAGACGAGAAGGCGGCCGAGCTGACCACCGTTCGTCAGGTCGTGGATTACCTCGAGAAGAACGCCTGAGCACGTACATTTGAAAAAGCAGACAGCCGCCGTGCTGTCTGCTTTTTTTGTGTCTGCGGGCGCGCGCTGGGCACGGCCTTTTTTGTTTTCCCCCGCAAATGTGATTGACGAATCCGGCCGCAGCGGGTAAAATAAGCAATGTATGCTGGAAAGGAGCGCGCGTATGCTGCAATTTCAACCGCAGGAGCATCTGCTGCATTCGTATATCGTCGTGTCGCAGTCTGAACAGGCGCGCGAGCGGCTGGCGCTCGATCTGACGGCGGCCATGCTCTGCCGCAGCGACGGCGTGCGCCCGTGCCGCGCGTGCCGGGACTGCCGCAAGGTCTATGACCATGTGCACCCGGACGTGATCTATGTTGAGCCGGATCGCAGCGGCAAGATCCCCGTGATCAAGGTCGATCAGATCCGCAGTGTCGCGGCCACGGCATACATCCTGCCGAGCGAGGCGGAAAAGAAGGTCTACGTTCTGCGTCAGGCAGAGCTGATGAATCTCAATGCGCAGAATGCGTTTTTGAAGCTGCTGGAGGAGCCGCCGCGCAGTGCGGCGTTCATCCTTGCGGCCGCAAGCCCGGATTCGCTGCTGACGACAGTGCGCTCGCGCTGCGCGCTGCTGCGCGACCCGACCGAGCAGCCGCTGGAGTCGGAGGAGATGCGCACTTTGGCGGACGATTACCTGCACGCGGTCGCGTCGCAGGACCGCCTGACGCTTCTGCGCTGGTGTCTCGCGCACGAGGGCATGGAGGCGCAGGCGCTTGCTGAGTTCTTGTCCGCAGTGCAGCACCGGCTCGTCGAGCTGCTGGCGCAGCCGGGTCAGACGCTTTTGCCGGAGGCGCTGTGTGCGCAGCAGCTGCGCCTGATCGAGACCTGTGAGCAATACCGCCGCGCCAACGTCAGCGTGAAGCATATCTTTGGCCTGTTGACCGTTTCCGGTGTACAGGCGCGCGTTCAGAAGTGAGGATATTAAATTGACAGAAGTAATCAGTGTAAAATTCAAAAACCGCGGCAAGGTCTATTTCTTTGACCCGCACGGCGTCGCCGTGCGCACAGGCGACAAGGTCGTCGTCGAGACCTCGCGCGGCTTGGAGCTGGCAGAGTGCGTTCTCGGAAACCACGTCGTGCCGGATGAGACGGTCGTGCAGCCGCTGCGCTCTCTGGCGCGCATCGCCACGAAGGACGATCTGCGCATCGAGGAGATCAACCACCGCCGCGAGCAGGAGGCGTTTCAGATCTGCAAGCAGAAGATCGCCGAGCATGGTCTGGATATGAAGCTCGTGGATGTCGAGTGCAGCTTCGAGGGCAACAAGACCATGTTCTTCTTCACGTCCGACGGGCGTGTTGATTTCCGCGAGCTGGTCAAGGATCTCGCCTCCGTGTTCCGCAACCGCATCGAGCTGCGGCAGATCGGCGTGCGCGATGAGGCGAAGATGCTCGGCGGCATCGGCATCTGCGGCCGCCCGTACTGCTGCAGTCAGTTTCTGGACGACTTTCAGCCCGTCTCGACGAAGATGGCGAAGGTGCAGTCCATGTCGCTCAACCCGTCGAAGATCTCCGGTGCGTGCGGCCGTCTGATGTGCTGCCTGCGCTATGAGCAGGCGGCGTATGAGGATCTGGTCAAGGCCGTGCCGAAGGTCGGCGCCTTTGTCGAGACGCCTGCGGGCTACGGCACGGTGTCGTCTGTCAACATCCTGCGCAGCAGCCTGAAGGTCAAGCTTGACGGTCAGGGCGAGGATGTGTTCAAGAGCTATCAGGCCGACGAGATCGCCGTGATCCCCGGGGGACGCCCGAAGCCGGGCGAGCCGCTGCCGTCGCTGCTCAAGGACCGGCCGAAGCCGGTGCGCGATGAAGAGCCGAAGGAAGATCCGTGGGCGCTGCCGCAGCTGTTTGCGGACGATGTCTACGGCGACAAGAAGCCCGACGGCGCGAACACCGAGCAGGGCGAGAAGAAAAAGCGCCCGCGCCGCCGCTCCCGCGGTCATGGCGGGAAGAAGCCTGCCGATGCGCAGATCGCTCCGAAGGCGGAGCACACCGCCAAAGACGGGGCGAAGGACGGGGCAAAGGAGGGTGCAAAGCCCAAGCAGCCGCAGCGCCAGAAGTCCCAGTCCAACCGCAAATCCGGCGCACGCAAGCCCGATGACAAGCCTGCGGGCGAGCATCCGGAGCGCAGCCGTGCGCAAGCTCCGGCGGCCAAGCCTGCCGACGGCGCTGCGCAGAGCGGCGAAAAGCGCGCGGACAATCACCGCCGCCGGCATCGCGGCGGCCGCGGACGCAATAAGTCCGCAGCGTCCGGCAATGCCAAACCCGGCAATACCGCGCCCAACGCGCCGAAGGCGGAATGAGATGGAACGTTCTTTCGCCGCATCGGCGGCGAAAGGCTACGAGGTTCTTGGATAAGCTGAAACAGGTGCATACCGATCCGGTATGCACCTGTTTTTTGTGCCTGATTCAGATGAGCAGTCCGCCGTCCACGCCGAACACCTGCCCGGTCACGAAGCGGGCGCGCTCGCTCGCCAGCAGCGCGATCGCATCGCCGACTTCCTCCGCCGTGCCCATGCGCCCGAGGGACGTGCTCTCGGCGAGCTCCGCCTTGTCCTCAGGGCTGAGGTTTGCGATCATGTCGGTGTCGATGCAGCCGGGGGCAACGCAGTTGACGCGGATGCCGGACGGACCGAGCTCCTTCGCCATCGCCTTCGTGAATGCGATGATCGCCCCCTTCGTCGCCGAATAGGCCGCCTCGCACGAGGCGCCGTTCATGCCGAGGATGGAGGTGAGATTGATGATGTGCCCGGCCTTTTCGTGCACCATCGGCGGGATGGCGAACCGGCAGCAGTTGTAAGTGCCTGTGACGTTGACGTCAAAGAGCCGCTGCCACACGGCGGGGTCAAGATCGGTCAGCAGACCGTAGACCGCGACGCCGGCGTTGTTCACCAGCAGATCGACCGGACCAGTCTGCTCGAACATGGCGGCGACGGCCTGCGCGTCGCTTACGTCGGCGCGGATGGCAAGTCCGCCGGTCTGCGCCGCGACTGCCTCGGCGGCCGCCTGTGACTGTATGTAGTTGACGTGTACCGTCCAGCCGTCACGCGCCAGCGCCAATGCGGCCGCCTTGCCGATGCCGCGCGATGCGCCGGTCACGAGTACGATTTTTTTCATGCGATGATCCTCCCAAAAACGAACATTTGTCAAAACGCTGCGTCTATGTTATTATATACTCATTCCCGCAAAATTTCTATCCATCCTGTTGATCCGGAGGAAAAAATATGAGCCAACCCAAAACCACACGCCGCCGCCGCGTGCAGCGCATGAGCCAGCGCCAGCGCCTGGCGATCACGGCGGTCACGGCGATGCTCGCGCTCGTCACGGTCGTGATCTGTGCGCTGTCCGGCGTGTTCAACTTCCACAAGGGCGGTGATCGCATCCTGCCCAACCTCGTCGGTCAGACCGAGGAATCGGCCAAGGCGCAGCTTGCAGAGCTTGACGCGGAGCCGAGCATCACCTACGAAAACAGCAACGAGACCAAGGGCATCGTTATCCGTCAGGATGTGAATGAGGGCACGCAGCTCAAGCACCGGCAGACGGTCGCGTTCGTCGTCTCGCTCGGTCCGAAGGCGGAGACGACCGCACCGGAGGATACTCCGGTCGCGATCCCGAGCTTTGTCGGTCTCTCGTTCGAGCAGGCACAGGCGACGGCTAAGAGCCTCGGTGTCACCTTGGAAAAGAGCGGCACGGCCTATGACGACAATGTGCAAAAGGGCTCCGTTGCGCGCCAGAATCCGGTCGGCGGCACGATGGTCAAGCCCGGCACGACGATCTACGTCACCATCTCCGACGGACCGGAGAAGAAGGAATTTACCATCACGGTCACCTGCGGCGCCGGCGGCAGCGTCAGCCCGAGCGGGAATCAGAAGGTGGCCGAGGGCGGCAGCGTGTCGTTCACGATCACGCCGAAGGAGGGCTATGAGGTCGCAACGCTGGTCATCGACGGTATGACTGTCCTGCCGCTGACGAGCTACTCGTTTATGAACGTCGACACGAACCATACGCTCTATGTGACGTTCCGCCAAAAGTAAACAAAGCAGCAAAATGCTCCCTCGCAAGGTCGAGGGAGCATTTTCATGCCTCGGGAATGGCGTGGATACCGGCGCTGTGGATCGCGCCGTCGCGCGTCTCGATGCAGGCGTAGGTGCACACCGCGCCGACGCCCGCCGTGCCGGGGTTGACGACGTAGAGCCCCTGCATCGTCTCGCTGAGCGCACGGTGCGTGTGCCCGAAGAGCACGATATCCGCCCCGGCGAAATAGGCTGCATTGAGCATCGCGTCGAGCGTGTACTTCACACCGTAGCGGTCGCCGTGCGTGCAGAAAAACTTCACGCCGTCGAGCGTGCACTGCAGCACCTCGGGGTTGACCGGCTCGCGGTCACAGTTGCCGCACACGCGGAAGAGCGGCAGGTCGGGAAACTCCTTTTCCAGCCGCTGCGCGTCGCGCTCACAGTCGCCGAGATGGAACACGGCGTCCGGCTGCTGCTGACGGACGGCGCGCACCATGCCGAGCGTCCGGCCGTGAGAATCCGAAAAAACAAGCACCTTCGTGGCAAGTCACCTCTGTATGGGTCATAGAATACAATAAAGCAGGATACCCGGCACTGCCGGGCTATCCGCATTATACGGGACGCGGCCTGCAAAGTCAAGCCGCCCCGACTGGAGCGTGACCGATATGAAGGACTTGGATGCGCTGAAGCAGGACCTTGCGCGCGACGGGCGCCTGCAGCGGCTGCAGGCGATCGCCGACTCGACCGATGGGCAGCGGCTTGCCGACGCGCTCGATGCGCAGAAGATCGAGCAGGCGGCGCGCACGGGCGACACCGAGCTGCTGCGGCAGATCCTCACGCAGGTGCTCAGCACGGACGCGGGACAGCGTCTGGCCGGAAAAGTGAAGGACGCGATGCAGGATGGATGAGCTCGGCGAAAAGCTCGATGCGCTGCTGCATGACCCGCAGCAGCTCGGCAAGATCGCGCAGCTGGCGTCCTCGCTCATGGGCGACGGCGGCGAGACACAGCCGCCGTCCGCGCCGCAGCCGGAGACCGGGCTCGATGCGGGGCAGCTGCGCCGGATGCTCTCGGCCGTGCGCGGCAGCAGCCGTGACTCTGCCAGCCGCCACCTGCTCGAGGCCATGAAGCCGTATCTGGCTGAAAAGCGCCGCCGCAAGATCGACCGCGCCATGAAGCTCGCGCGGCTCGCGTCGCTCGCAGAGCTCGCCGCCGGGGAGATGGGGGAGGATGACGATGTATAATCGCTATCAGGGCAACAGTGGACAGGTCGAGCGCGTGCCGGACGCGCCGCACGCGGAGTTCCGTCCGCGGCCGAGTGTGCCGCCGGCTGCAAAGCAAAAGCCGCCGCCGGGCGTGTCCGGCGGCGGCTTACAGCAGCTGCTGCAGAAATTTTCGCTTGCAGACCTCGAGTCGGAGGATCTGCTGCTGATCCTGGTGCTGTATCTCCTCTACCGCGAGAGCGGCGACAAGGAGTTGCTGTTCATCCTCGGCGGGATGCTGTTTCTTTAGCGTGCGGGCGCAAACGGCTCGGGCGGCTGCACATCCGGCAGGAAGTGGCTCAGGATCGCCTGCGCGATGCGCGGGCAGGCCTGCCCGTCGCCATAGGGGTTGACGGCCTTGGCCATGCGGTCATAGGCGGCCGGATCGTCGAGCAGCTCGGCGGCCATGCGGTAGATGTCCTCCGTGTCCGTTCCGGCGAGCTTCACGGTGCCGGCGGTGACGGCCTCCGGACGCTCCGTCTCGCGCCGGAGCACGAGCACGGGCTTGCCGAGAGCGGGGGCTTCCTCCTGAATGCCGCCGGAGTCGGTCATGACCATGTAGCTGCGCGCCATGAGCCGGTGCATATCCACGGCGTCGAGCGGCGCGATGAGCCGGATGTTCGGCACGCCGCCGAGCAGCTCCTCGGCGGTGCTGCGCACGACGGGGCTCAGATGCACGGGGTAGACGATCTCCACATCCGGATAGTCGAGCGCCAGACGACGCACGGCGGTGAAGATGTTGTGCATGGGCTCGCCGTAATTTTCCCGCCGGTGGCAGGTCATGGCGATGACCCGGCGCGAAAAATCGACCTGCTGCAGCTCGTCGGAGACAAACTGCTCGCCGCGCACGGTGTAGTTCATGGCGTCGATGACAGTGTTGCCGGTGACGAAAATGTCGCCCTCCACGGCCTCGCGCTCGAGGTTGTGGGCGTTGTTCGCGGTCGGCGCGAAGTGCAGCGTGGCGATGCGTCCGACGAGGGCGCGGTTCATCTCCTCCGGGAAGGGAGACCAGCGGTCATAGGTGCGCAGACCGGCCTCCACATGGCCGACCGGGATCTTGGCGTAAAACGCGGCGAGCGCGCCGGCAAACGTCGTCGTGGTGTCGCCGTGGACAAGCACGATGTCCGGCTGCACCTCGCTGAGCACGTCGCGCATACGCTCGAGCACGCGCGTCGTGATCGCGGTCAGATCCTGACCCTGCTGCATGATGTTCAGGTCGTAGTCCGCACGGATGCCGAAGCAGTCCATGACGGAGTCGAGCATCTCGCGGTGCTGCGCCGTGATGCACACGACGCTCTCAAGCTCCGGATGCTTTTGCAGCTCGAGCACGAGCGGGGCCATTTTGATCGCCTCCGGCCGCGTGCCGAAGACGGACATGACTTTAATGCGTTTGCTCATCGTTGTCCTCCTGTACAGGTGCGGTGCTGCCAGCTGCGGCAGCAGACTCCGCTTCCTCGTGCGTCTGCGCTGCGGCCTTTGCCTCCTCCAGCTCCACGTCAAGGTGATGCTTGTGCACGCTCTTGCGGATGAAGGCGCACACGACAAGGCCGATCAGCAGCGCAAGGATCAGCAGCGCGATGCGGATCGTGCCCTTTGTCGTGAGCACGACGGCGGCGAGACCGAGCGTGGCGCTCACGGCATACAGGATCGCAACGGCCTGCTTCTGATTCAGACCGAGATCCATGAGCTTGTGGTGGAAATGCCCGCGGTCGGCGTGAAACGGGCTCTGACCGTGGAGGATGCGGCGGCAGAACGCAAAGAGCGTGTCCGACAGCGGCACCGCCAGCGCGAGCACCGGCACGACAAATGTCACGATCGCGTAGAACTTGAACAGGCCGAGCACCGACACCGTTGCCAGCACGTAGCCGAGCAGCAGCGAACCGGTGTCGCCCATGAAGATGCGGGCGGGGTTGAGGTTGTAGGGCATGAAGCCGATGCACGCGCCGGCAAGCGCCGCGACGATGAGCGCCACGTTCGGCTCGGACACGAGCAGCGCCACGACGAGGATCGTCACGCAGCTGATGGTCGACACGCCGACGGCCAGACCGTCAAGTCCGTCGATGAGGTTGACGGAGTTGGTGATGCCGACGATCCACAGCACGGTCAGCGGGATGGCGACCCAGCCGAGGACGATGGCCTCCTGATTGCTGAACACGTTCGGGTTCGACACGACGTTGATGACCACGCCGTGCAGCACGGCGATGACGGCGGCAAGGATCTGGATCAGAAACTTCGTCCACGCGCGCAGCGAGACGATGTCGTCGATCACGCCGGTGATGACGATGATGATCGACCCGATGAGAATGCCGCGCACCTCCTGCGTGATGTCCACAAACAGGAGCATCGAGACGAGAAAGCCCAGAAAGATGGCCAGACCGCCCATGCGGGGGATGGGATGGTCGTGCACGCGCCGCGCCTCACCGGGCACGTCCACGGCACCGACCTTCACGGCCAGCCGCTTGACGATCGGAGTCAGCGCAAAGCTGACCACGAACGCGAAGAGGATCGCAAGCATGACTTTGATCCAGACAGCAGTGTTAAGAAACATGAGAACCGATCTCCAATAATGTAAAGATTATCTGGCGACGAAGCCGACCTTCTTGTAGACCTTGCGCATCGTCTTGTTGGCGATGTAGGACGCCTTTTCCGCGCCGGCTTTGTATACGCTCTCAAGATAGGCCTTGTCCTTGAGCAGACGCTCGGTCTCCTCACGGATGGGGCGCAGCGTCTCGACGACGGCCTCACCGACTGCGGGCTTGAACGCGCCGTAGCCCTTGCCCTCAAACTCCGCCTCGATCTGCTCGAAGGTCTTGCCGGTGCAGGCAGAGTAGATGCTCATGAGGTTGGCCACGCCGGGCTTGCTGTCCACGTCAAAGCGCACGCAGCGCTCGGTGTCGGAGTCGGTGACGGCCTTTTTGAACTTGCGCATGATGTCCTCCGGACGGTCGAGCAGGTACACGGTGCCGTTGGGGTCTTTGTCGGACTTGGACATTTTGTTCTCCGGCGAGGAGAGGCTCATGACGCGCGCGCCGACCTTCGGAATGTACGGCTCGGGGATCTTGAACACGTCGCCGTAGATGTTGTTGAAGCGGGTGGCCACGTCGCGGCAGAGCTCGACGTGCTGCTTCTGGTCGCTGCCGACGGGGACGTAGTCCGGCTGGTAGAGCAGGATGTCCGCCGCCATCAGTGCGGGATAGGTGAACAGACCGCCGTTGATGTTCTCGGCGTTCTTGGCGCTCTTGTCCTTGAACTGCGTCATGCGCGAGAGCTCGCCGAACATGGTGTAGCAGTTGAGCACCCAGCCGAGCTGCGTGTGCGCGGGCACATGGCTCTGGATAAAGAGCGTGTTCTTTTCCGGATCCAGGCCGCAGGCGATGTACTGCGCGAGCTGCTCAATGGTGCGCCGGCGCAGGTCGGCGGGGTTCTGGCGCACGGTGATCGAGTGCAGGTCGGCCATGAAATAATAGCAGTCAAAGATCTCGGCGCGTTCGCTCCAGTTTTTGATCGCGCCCAGATAAGACCCGAGCGTCAGGTCGCCGGAGGGCTGGATGCCCGAGAGCATGACTTTCTTTGCAGTGTTTTCTTCCATAGTTGATTACTTCCTTAGCTATCTTGCTGAAAATTCGCATTTGTTTGAATATTGTACCACAACCTGTTGTGGAATACAACATCGAAAGTTCCCTTGACAATCCCTGTGATGTAAAATAAGATATAAATAATCTGAGCAAAGTGATCCGGAGGCTATCAAAATATGAAAGATCAAAAGTGGTTTGAAGACATGGAGCTGCGCATCCCGCACGGAGAGGTGCGCACGCGCTTTGCGCCGAGCCCGACGGGGTATATGCACGTCGGCAATCTGCGCACGGCGCTCTATACGTATCTGATCGCGCGGCACGCCGGCGGCAAGTTCATCCTGCGCATTGAGGACACCGACCAGGGGCGCTATGTCGAGGGCGCGGTCGACGTCATCTACAGCACCATGCGCGCCTGCGGCCTGACGCACGACGAGGGACCGGATGTCGGCGGTCCGGTCGGTCCGTATATCCAGACCGAGCGGCGCGGACTCTATAAGGAATATGCAGAGCTCCTCATCGCGCGCGGTCACGCCTACCGCTGCTTCTGCGATAAGGACGATGCGGCCGAGGAGCATGTTTCCGACGGCACGGCCATCCATAAATATGACGGCCGCTGCTCGCGCCTGAGCGAGGAGGAGATCGCGGCAAACCTTGCCGCCGGCAAGCCCTACGTCATCCGCCAGAAGATCCCGCGCGAGGGCAAGACCACGTTCCATGACGAGATCTTCGGCGACATCACGGTCGACAACGACACGCTCGACGACCAGGTGCTCATCAAGCGCGACGGTCTGCCGACGTATAACTTCGCAAACGTCATCGACGACCATCTCATGGGCATCACGCACGTTGTGCGCGGGTCGGAGTACCTGTCGTCGACGCCGAAATATAACCTCCTCTATGAGGGCTTCGGCTGGGAGATCCCGAAGTATATCCACTGCTCGCCGGTCATGCGCGACCAGCACAACAAGATGTCCAAGCGCCACGGCGACCCGTCGTATGAAGATCTGATCGCGCAGGGCTATCTGTCGCAGGCAGTGGTCAACTATGTGGCGCTGCTCGGCTGGGCGCCCGGCGGCGAGCGGGAGATCTATTCGCTGCCCGAGCTCGTGGAGGCGTTCGACGTCAAGGGCATTTCCAAGTCCCCGGCGATCTTCGATATCGACAAGCTCAAGTATTTCAACAGCGAGTATATCCGCGCCATGACGCCGGAGCAGTTTGCTGCCGTGGCCGCACCCTATATCCGTCAGACGGTGAAAAATCCTGCCATTGACCCGGCGCAAATCGCGCCGCTGCTGCAGCAGCGCTGCGAGGTGCTCACGGACATCCCCGAAAAGGTCGATTTCTTCGACGCGCTGCCGGAATATGATCTTGCGCTCTACACGAACAAGAAATCCAAGACCGACCCCGCCGTCTCGCTCGAGATGCTGCACGCGGTGCGTCCGCTGCTCGCGGCGCTCCCGGCGTGGGACGATGAGACCCTGCTCGCCTCCATGAAGGAACTGGCCGAGCGGCTGGAAGTGAAAAATGCCAAGGTGATGTGGCCGGTGCGCATTGCGGTGTCCGGCCGCGCGGTGACGCCCGGCGGCGCGGTGGAGATCTGCCGCATCCTCGGCCGGGACGAGACCCTGCGCCGGATCGACGCCGGCATCGCCAAGCTGGAAGGGTGAACGGTATGAAAAAACGCACGGGCGTGGAGCGGGCGGTCATCGTCATGGCCGTCGTGGTCGTGCTGCTTGCGATCGCGCTGATCGTGGTCAACGTGGCCGATATCCGCATTCGCCGGCCGGCTGCGGGGCCGGAAGCACCGGCCGAGACAACGCTGCCGCAGTTCCCGTTCGGCGACGAGCCGGAGCTCATCCTCGGCAGCGGCGAGACGCCTGCGCGCGACGCGGAGCAGGCCGTGCCGGTCGACGGGGAGGATAAGACCATGCAGCTCGTCAAGGGCTCGTTTGCGCAGCGCGGCGGTCCGGACTTTTCGCTCTATCTTGATCAGGGCATGTTTCTGAGCACGGAGCTGGACGGCAAGTGCTGCTTTGCCCGCGCGGACGATGCGAGCATGGATGCCTATCTCGAGATCGGCTATCACATGGGTGCGGACGCGCAGACGCTTGCGGGCACGATCCTGAACGATTACGGCACGATCGCGAGCATGGAGACGCTCGGCGAGGTCAAGCTCGGCGCTCTGACCGCCTACGGCGTCAAGGGCGTCACGGTGCAGCGCGAGCTTGAGGCGTATCTGATCCCGACGGCGAACGGCTGCATTTCGGTCGTGCTCTGCCATGCGGGCATCGCACCGGCAAACTGGTATGACAGCCTCTTTGCCTCGGCGCAGACGCTGCAGATCACCGGCTGAGAATAATTGCACATGAAAACCGCCCCTTCCGGCAACAATATTCCGGAAGGGGTGGTTTGCTATGAAGAAGAAAACCCGCGTGCTCATCATTTCCTATACGGCGGCGCTCATCGCGGCGCTGGCTGTCGGGCTCATCGCCTGCCGCACGGATGCCGGCCGCCGCCGGACGGCGATGGATGCCAACTATCGCCACGCCTATGGTGAGGTGCTCGATGCCGTTGAGGAGCTCAACAGCGCCCTGCAAAAGAGCCTCTATGCGACGACGCCGGCCATGGCGTGCACGGTCTGCACGGATATTTACAGCCACGCGCAGACGGCGCAGATGGCGCTCGGCGTGCTGCCGGTGCAGTCGCACGCGCTCGCGCGCATCGCGCGCAACATCGCCATTGCCGGAGACTATGCGCGCACACTCTCGCGCAGCGCGGCGGAGGGCAAAGCGTTCACGGCCGAGGAGCTTGCGCAGCTGCGCGCCATCTACGAGACTACGGCACAGCTCAGCGCCCGGCTCGGTGTGCTCGGCGCGTCGCTCGCCGACGGCGCGGTCACGACGGCGGCACACGTGCGCAGCACACAGTCGCTGGCAAATCTCGACACAGAGGCGGAGCTGCCCGATACGCTCGAGGCGGAGCTTGCGGCGCTGGCCGATTCGTTTGAGGATCTGCCGCTGCCGGATGCTGACGGCACGTATCGTGAGCGCACGGCGGCGGAGTACGCCGTGCTGGCCGGGCGCGACGATGTCACGCAGACGCAGGCGCAGGCTTCGGCTGCGGCGTTTTTGGATGTGGATGCATCGCGTCTGCGCGCGACCGGACGCTCGGAGGGCGCTGTGCCGTGCTGGAACTTCGATATCGACGACGGGGACGATGCGTCGTATATCGCGCTCACGGTGACGGGCGGGGAGGTGCTACGCTATTACTCCTCGTGTACCGGCGGCGCGCCGGTGCTCTCACCGGAACAGGCGGCGGAGGCGGCGGCGGATTTCCTGCGCGAGCGCGGCTACGCCAATATGCGCCTGCTCGACATGGAGGACGCGGGGCAGTCTGTCATCTGCACGTTTTGCTATGTGCAGGACGGCGTGCTGTGCACGGCGGATCGGCTGCGTGTGCGCGTCCGGCTCGACAACGGCGCGGTCTGCGGCTTTGCGTCGGCGGAGTATCTCGATACGCACCGGGTGCGCACGCTGCCGGCGGACATCCTCGGCGCGGAGGCGGGGCGCACCGCCGTGCCCGGGTCGCTGCAGGTCTTGGATACGCGCACGGCGCTGCTGCGGCTCAGCGGCGCGCGTGAGACGCTGTGCTATGAATACCTGTGCGAGACAGACGACGGGCAGCGCTGCATCATCGCCGTCAACGCCCGCACCGGTCAGCAGGAGCGCATCCGGCTTCTGGACGCGCTCGACAGTGTGCAGCCGCAGTTTTGATCCGGCCGCCAAGAGGGGGCGGGTGCTCCCTCTTGACGAAAAAAACCGAACAGTGTATGATAAGGCAGGAAAAACATATGGATTCTTTACTTACTGGAGGCTTTTTATGAGCGTCATTCCCAAGATCACCTGTCGGCGCTGCGGCCGGGAATATTCCGGTCTGCGCAGCCGCTGCCCATACTGCGGCACGAGCCGCAAGAAATCGGCCGAACGCATCCCGCTGCGCACGTCAAGCATGAACGCCGGCACACCGGCGGCGGAGCATGCCGCTGTCAACACGAAGTGGCAGCTGCTGTTCGGCGGCATTTTGCTCATCGCAGTCGTCGCGGCTGTGATCGTGCTCATCACCGTGAGCCTGAACGCGGAGAAAAATCCGTCCGCCTCGGTCGAGCCAACTCCGCCGGCGACCGTTTCGAGCGCCGCACCGGTCACGACGCCGACGCCGACGCCCACACCCACGCCGACCCCGACGCCGACGCCCTCGGTCACGAGCGTCACGATCACGTTCCTCGGCAGTAAGCGCACGGAGTTTGCGGCCAAGGTCGGCGATGAGGTGCAGCTGAGCGCAACGGTTTATCCGACCGGCACCGACCAGACGGTCACGTGGTCGAGCAAGGACGAGTCTGTTGCTAAGGTCAGCGACAAGGGTGTTGTGACCGGTGTCGGCAAGGGTACGACGACGATCACGGTCGAGTGCGGCGGCGTAAAGGCCGATTGCACGGTGTATATTTCGGCCAAGTAATGCCCACCCGATTCGACGGCTCTGAAAAAAATCAGAGCCGTCGAAAAAAGGGGTTGACAAAGCACAATAGATGCGTTAGAATAAGCAAGCTGACACGGACGATTAGCTCAGCTGGTATGAGCATCCGCTTGACGTGCGGAGGGTCACAGGTTCAAGTCCTGTATCGTCCACCAGCGGAAAACCCGGCAATCCATTGAGATTGCCGGGTTTTTTGCGTTTTGCAGTACGTCCGTATTGCGTCAGGATGCCCGCTGTGCGGGGATAAAAAAGCGGATATTTTATGCCTGCTGCGGCGTCATGGGGATATTTTTTGGGATACTTTTTCAGTGGCTTCCGGCGCGGGGAAACGCCTCCTTTTCTGCTGACTTTTTCCATCCGGCACGCAGGTCCACGCACGGATTTAACCGCACCGCATCAGACTTTTCGCAGGACACAAAATTTTTTGAGCGTGCAGGCAATCTTGTCTTGCGAGCTGCGCGATAGATTTGCGCAGACTGTCATCACGTCCGCGGTGTCGTCCGTCGTCAAATCAAGCATATGCCGCGATTTTTTGGATAATTTTGCATAGCTCTTAAATTGTGCGCCCGGTGTGCCAGTACGGGATTTTTTGTGTCCAAAATGGACACGCATCAAAGCTTTGCGCGCAGCTCTACCACGCGGCCGAGGATTTTCACAGGTAAGCTCTTGATCTCCGCATTTGTGTAGTACATGGGATCGTAGGCGGGATTGCTGGGTATCAACGTCACGCCCTGCGGGGTCTTTTTGACTCTTTTGACTGTCGCGTCGTCGCCGTTGACCAGCACGACGGCGATGTCGCCGCTGTCCACGTCCGGCTGGCGGCGGACGATGACGATGTCGCCGTCCGAAATCTTGGGTTCCATGCTGTGCCCCTTGATCTGCAGACCAAAGTACTCGCCGTCACCGGCGGCCGCTGCGCTGATGTCCTCCCAGTCAATGATGTCCTCGATGGCGTCGATCGGGATGCCCGCAGCCACGCGGCTGAGGACAGGGATGCGGATGTAGCCGAGGCGTTTTGGGCCTGCACCGTTTCCGACCAAGTAGTCCACGGACACGCCAAGCACGTCCGCGAGCCTTGCAAGCGTCTCCGGGTTCGGGCTCGATGTGCCGACCTCATATTTTGAATATGCCGCCTGACTTATAAAAAGCTCACGCGCCACCTCTGCCTGCGTCATATCTCGCTTTTGGCGCAGCGCTCGCAGCGTATCGTTAAACATCTCGATCACCTCTGATGCCATTATACAACCTGCGGTTTTAAAATAAACAATGAAAATCAAAAAAGTGTTGACAACAACTAATAGCAGCATTAAAATGTCAAAAATTTACTGAATAATTGCGGTGGGCTTTTTTCTTTATCCGGCCGCCCGGCGCAAAATGTGTCGGGCTTTTTCTTGCCAAATTCTGTACGGGCGATTGAGGTTTTTGCGGATCTGTGCTACAATGCTTTCGATTGTGGATCGTGTGCTGTGCGATATCGGGCTGCGGCCGCTGGTACTCTTTGCAAAAAAGCAAATGAAAAATGAAAATCATTCGTTATTCACATATGATCGTGTGTGTAATGATTGCGGCAACATTCATTGCGCCTGCAACTATGAATCCTGAATATTTGACATAGGATTTTCACAACCCGGAATTAGCGAATGCAGACACTCTGCTGCACGGTTTCAAGGTGAGATTGTCACCATGCGTTTTGCCGGTTCTGCAATTGGTATTGTACCCACGTACAGAAAACGATAGTTTCACATACATAAAAACAGATATGCTCGGAGGGTATTTATGAAAGCACTGACCTATATCGAGCACGGCCGCTTTGCCGTGACGGAAAAGCCGAAGCCGGTCGTGACCGACCCGCGTGACGCCGTTGTGCGTGTGACGCTCGGTTCGATCTGCACCAGTGACCTGCACATCAAGCACGGCTCTGTGCCGCGCGCCGTGCCGGGCATCACCGTCGGTCATGAGATGGTCGGCGTCGTGGAGTCTGTCGGCGCGGAGGTAAAGACCGTCCGCCCCGGCGACCGGGTGACGGTGAACGTGGAGACCTTTTGCGGCGAGTGCTACTTCTGCCGTCACGGCTGGGTGAACAACTGCGCCGACCCCAACGGCGGCTGGGCGCTCGGCTGCCGCATCGACGGCGGGCAGACGGAGTTTGTGCGCGTGCCCTATGCCGATCAGGGACTGGATAAGATCCCGGACGGCGTTACCGATGAGCAGGCGCTGTTCGTCGGTGACATTCTGGCCACCGGCTTCTGGGCTGCGCGCATTTCGGAGATCACGCCGGAGGACACCGTGCTCATCATCGGCGCAGGACCGACGGGGGTGTGCACGCTGGCGTGCGTCCTGCTCAAGCAGCCCAAGCGCGTCATTGTCTGCGAGAAAGACCCGACGCGCATTGCGCTCGTGCGCGAGCACTATCCGGACGTGCTGCTCTGCCAGCCGGAGGCGTGTGAGGACTTTGTGCGCGCACACAGCGACCACGGCGGCGCGGATGTGGTGCTCGAGGTCGCGGGCGCAAAGGATACCTTCGAGCTTGCGTGGCGCTGCGCGCGCCCCAACGCGATCGTGACGGTGGTCGCGCTCTATGACGAGGCGCAGACGCTGCCGCTGCCGGATATGTACGGCAAGAATCTCATCTTCAAGACCGGAGGCGTGGACGGCTGCGACTGCGCGGAGATCCTGCGCCTGATCGCGCAGGGGAAGATCGACACCACGCCGCTCATCACGCACCGCTTCCCGCTCAGCGAGATTGAGGAGGCGTATCGTATCTTTGAAAACCGGCTTGACGGCGTCATCAAGGTGGCGATCACGGCGGAGTAACGCAGCGGGGAGGGCGCGCAATGACCAGAGACGAGCTGCAGCGGTATATATTCGATCATTACAGCACCGAGCCGGACTATCCGTGGCCCGGTGCGCCGAACCATGCCGTGTTCCGGCACGGCGGCAACCGGAAGTGGTTTGCGCTGGTTCTGGACGTGCCGCGCAATAAGCTCGGTCTGCCCGGCACACAGATGATCGATGTGGTAAACCTCAAGTGCGACCCGATCCTCATCGGCTCACTGCAGGGCGAGCCGGGGATTTTCCCGGCTTACCATATGAACAAGGACAGCTGGCTCTCCGTGGCGCTGGACGGCAGCGCGGCGGACGATCAGATCCGGCTGCTGCTGGAGCGAAGCTATGCGGCAACGCTCCCGAGACCGCGCAAACGAAAGCGGCCCTGACACCGCAGATACATAGAAAACGCGCAGCAGGGGCGGCTATTGGCCGCCCCTGCTGCGCGCTTTGTGATATGCTCAGGTTTGCTCACTGTTCGTGTCTGCTTCGGCTTCCGTCTCCGGGGCTTCCGGCGTGTCCGAGCGGCTGCGGCGCGTGCGCATTTTGCCGAGCAGCCGGTTGAGCCGCTTTTCAATGTCGCGCGAGAGCTCAGCGGCCTTGGCCGCGACTTCGTCGGTGGGGGAGGGGTCACTGTCCGCGTCTGCGGGCGCTTGTGCATCCGGGGCTGCGGGTGCTTCGGTCTCCGCCTCCGGCGTTTGCTCCGGCAACTCCGGCTGCGCGAGCAGCGTCTGGAGCAGCTCCATGTCCGTCACGATGCGCTCGGGCTCGATGCCGAGCGCGCGCGCGTCATGCTCGAGCACGGCGATGAGCAGGTCATAATAATCCCCGTCGCACTTGAGCGCCTTTGCGATCTGCGGCAGCGCCTTCTCGTGGAACGTGCGCAGGGAGTGCTCGCCGAGCCCGATGTATTCGAGCAGCTGCTGGCGCGCCGTGTCCTCGGACATGGTGCGGTCGATATAATACGTGCTGCCGTAGAGCCCGTAGAGCACGCGCTGCGCGTCAAAATAGCCGAGGCGCATATTCCGGCGGCTCTGTTCGGCGTCGAAGTTCAGGATGTTGCCGAGGTCGACCGTCGGACCGATCGTCGTCACTTGCACATCGTCCGGGATGCGAAAGTGCTTTTCGATGCCGAAGCCGAAAATGCGCAGCGCGATGATGTCCTTACAGCCGTCTGCCACGAGCGCGTGGATGGGCACAACGTCCTGCACGCCGCCGTCGGCGTAATACTTGCCGCCGAGCTTCTCGAGCCGGAACGCCGGCAGATAGGCACTGGCGAGCAGCATGTCGCACAGCTCGTCACGGCTCAGGTCGGAGGCGCGCAGCTCCAGCTCCTGCCGGTCGGACAGGGAGTAGGTGACGATGAAAAAGTCCGTGTCGGAGTTGCAGATCTTGTCCGCGTCCACGGTCTCGGCGACCCACTTGCGCAGCGGCGTCACGTCAAAGCCGCGGTTGCGGATGATCTCGGCCACGCTGCGCAGGGTGTTTTTGAGCTCGGAGAGGGGAATGTCGCGGTTCATCAGGCGGCGCATTTCCTCGTCGTCCACGTCCATGACCTGGGAAAAGTGGATGTTGTTCCAGACGTCCTCCGCCTTTTGCAGGTCGTCCATGACGATCATGGCGCCGTTGAGCGCACCGACAGACGTGCCGGATACGGCGGAAAAACGGATGCCGGCCTCGCGCAGCGCCTTCCACGCGCCGATCTGATAGGCGCCCTTCGCGCCGCCGCCCTCGAGTGCCAGACCATAGGTCTTGTTACGATCCAGTTTCAGTTCCATGTCGGTTCTCCAATCTGTAGATTTGCGCGCTGCGCGGCGGCAGGTCGAACGCGGCCACACCGTCGTGAATGGCGGCGCGCGCGCCCGTTATGCACTCGCGCGCACGGTCGTAGCCGCTGCGCACGAACGAGAGGCGCGCCTCCTCGTTCAGGCCGGCGCCGGGGCAGGTGAGCTCCACATGGCAGCGCACCGTGTGCGCCGCGCGGTTGACGGCCAGCAGCAGCGCCTCATCCTCGGCCTCTGCGCCGAAGGCGTCGTGCCCGCCCGTGATGATGCGCAGGATGCACACCACGTCGCCCGCCGGGGCGAACACGGCGATCTCGCCGCGCTGCAGCGCCGGATGCGCACTGCGCAGTGCCGAGAGCTTGGCGTACCATTGCAGCATCTGCGTATCGCACATCTGCAGCGGTGCGCGGTTGAAGGGGTCGCACAGCCCCTGCATCCCCGCCTCGTCACCGTAGTAGATCGACGGGATGCCCGGCAGCCAGAACTGCACGGCCGCCGCGAGCAGCTGCAGCTGCGCACCGCGCGCTGCCATGGCGTCCGTAACGTCGAGCGCTGCCAGCTGTGCGCGTGTGCGGCTGCGGGGGTCAAAGTCCAGCGCCAGCGCCGAGCGCGTGCGCGCCACGTCGTGGCTCGCTGTCAGGTTCATGAGCGCGTAGTACAGCGGCTGCGGATAGTTCAGCCGCTGACTCAGCAGCAGGTCTGCGAGCGCGCGCGCCGTGCTGCGGCCGGTCAAAAACAGGATCAGCGCGTCGCGCAGGGGGTAGTTCATGACGCTGTCGAGCGCATCGCCGAGCGCGTATTGCCGCCGTGCGCCGTAGCTGACCTTCGTCACGGCATCCTCCCACACCTCGCCGAGGAGCACGCTGTCGGGATCGGCCTGCTTGGCGGCGGTGCGCAGGTCGCGCAGCACGTCGTCCGGCAGCTCGTCGGCCACGTCCAGCCGCCAGCCGGACGCGCCGTCGCGCAGCCATGCTTTGACCACGCTGTGTTCGCCGGTGATCATGTATTTGCGCCAGTCGGGGTTTGCGGTGTTGACGGCGGGCAGGTCGCGGAAATTCCACCAGCACTTGTAGTCATTGGGGTAGTGGGCAAAATCGTACCAGCGCGCATAGACGGAATTGCTGCTGTTATACGCGCCGCAGCCGGGATAGTGCCGGAAGCGGTTGAAGTAGCGGCTGTCCGCGCCCGTGTGGGCAAACACGCCGTCAAGCACGATGCGGATGCCGCACGCTCCGGCGGCAGCACACAGCTTCTTGAAGTCCGTGTTCGTGCCGAGGATCGGATCGACCTTCCGGTAATCTCCGGTGTCGTAGCGGTGGTTGGAGGCGCTCTCGAAGATGGGGTTGAGATACAGCACCGTCACGCCGAGCTTTTGCAGATAGGGCAGCCGGTCCGCGATGCCGCGCAGCGTGCCGCCGTAGAAGTCGACGGGCGCATATTCGCCCTCGGGGGTGTTGGCCTGCCACTCGACCGGCTCTTCCCAGTCGGCGTGCGCATGCACGGTCTGCTCCATGCGGCGGTGGTGCCCCATGCCGCGCTGCGCGGTGGCGGAGCTGTCGCGCGCAAAGCGGTCGGGGAAGATCTGATACATCACGCCGGTGCGAAACCATTCCGGCGTCGCAAAGCCGGCGCGGTAGACCGTCAGCCGCCAGCCGTCCTCCGGCTCGTCACAGAGGCGGGCGTGCCGTCCGTCCGGTGCGGCGCAGAGGTAGCGGATCCCGCCGTCGCTGCACGCGACGCGGAAGCGGTAGCGCAGCGCCTGCGGTGTTCCGGGCACGGTCACGGACGCGGCAAAGCCCGCAGCCGTCTGCGCCATGGCGACGGTGTCACTGTACGCATCGCCGTAGAGCTCCACGGCGGCATCGAACACGAACGACTCCGAGTCCGTAAAGGCGAGGCGCACGGTCGTACCGGTCTCCAGCGCACCGAGCGGACGGCGGAACGCCTCATCGCCCGCGTCGTGCTTCGGCGCGGTGTCCTCCGGCAGCAGGAGCAGGTACAGGTGCGCATAATCCTCCGCCGAGCGCGTGAAGCTGAAATCCTGCGCCATGGCCTGCCGCTGCACGCGGAGGTAGGCATCGTGCTCGTCGTGATAGAGCGCGAGCGCGCGGCGAACGGTGTCGGCGAGCTCATAGGCGTTGAAGTTTGCAAACGAGAATCCGGTGCCCTCACCGGTAAAGCGGTTATACGGCTGCACGCTGTCGCGCAGACCGCCGGTCTCGCGCACGATCGGCAGCGTGCCGTAGCGCATGGCGATCATCTGCGACAGGCCGCACGGCTCAAAGCTTGACGGCATGAGCAGAAAATCACTGCCCGCGTACACGCGGTGCGACAGCGCCTCGTCATAGCCGATGTAGGCGCACAGACGACCCTTGTGCCGCCACTCGGCGCTGCGCATGAAGTCCTCGTATTCGGCGTTGCCCGTGCCGAGGAGCACGAACGCCATGTCCTCGCTGTCCATGAGCTCGTCGAGCACGCACTGCACGAGATCGAAGCCCTTTTGCGGCGTTATGCGCGTGACCATGGCGACGATGGGCGTGTGTTCGCCGATCTCGAGCCCGAGCTCCTGACACAGCGCGGCGCGGCAGACCGCCTTGCCGCTCATGTCGTCCATGGAGTAGGGCGCGGTGATGCCGGCGTCGTGCGCGGGGTCAAATACGGCGGTGTCGATGCCGTTGAGGATGCCCGACAGCTGATGCTGCCGCGCGTTGAGGATGCCCTCAAGTCCCTCGCCGTAGGCCGCCGTGCGGATCTCGCCCGCGTAGCTCGGGCTGACGGTGTTGATGTGGTCGGCAAAGACACAGCCCGCCTTGAGCAGGTTTGCGCAGCCGTTGAGCTCCATGAACTCCGGCGTGTAGTAGCGCGCGTCGATGCCGAGCAGATCCTGCACGAATTCGAAGCTGAACTTGCCCTGGTAGGCGATGTTGTGGATCGTCAGCAGCGTCTGCATCCGCGACTGCATCCGACCGGCGTACTGCGTTTTCATCAGCATGGGCAGCACGGCGGTGTGCCAATCGTTGCAGTGCAGCACCTCCGGCGTGAAGTCAAGCCTTGGCAGCGCCTCCAGGATCGCACGGGCGAAAAAGGCGTACTGCTCGCCCTCGGCCTCGCCGCCGAGGTAAATGCGGTCTCCGAAGTAAAACTCGTTGTCCACGAGATAGATGACGATGCCGTCGAGCAGCAGCCGCTCGATGCCGACGTACTGATGCCGCCAGCCGAGGTCGATGTAGAAGTCTGTCAGATGCGTGACCTGAGCGGCGTATTTGTCCTTGATCACACGGTGATACGGCGTGATGATGCGTGCGTCAAAGCCGAGTGCCGCGAGGCTCTTCGGCAGTGTGCCGACCACGTCTGCAAGACCGCCGGTCTTGGCCAGCGGCGCACATTCGGCGGCTGCCAGCAGTACGCCGGGCAGGTCGCAGCGCCCCTTTTCGGCGAGCGCTGTGCGCAGTTCGGGTTTCATAGCGTCCCTCCTTTACCGGTTCGTGAAGGTGAAGTATACGGTCGAAAGCGGCGGCAGCGTCACGCGTGCGCAGCAGGGGAGCGTGCCGAAGGGCGTGTCTTCGCTGCGGATCTCGGGCGCGTTGCGGATGCCTGTGCCGCCAAAGTCCTCCGCGTCGCTCGAGAGCAGCTCGCGCAGCACGCCGCGCTTGGGCAGACCGATGACAAAGTCGTCATAGCGCACGGGCGTGAAGTTGCATACGCACACGACCCGGCGTCGGTTTCGCGCCGTGCGCAGAAAGGCGATGGCGCTGCGCTCGGCATCGTCCACGTTCAGCCACGTGAAGCCGTCCCAGCCGTCATCGATGTCCCAGAGCGCGCGGCTGCCATGGTAGCAGGCGTTGAGCGCGCTGCACCAGTGCTGCATGGCCTTGTGCATGGGGTAGTCGAGCAGCAGCCAGTCGAGCCCCTGCTTATAGTTCCACTCGATGAACTGTCCGAATTCCGAGCCCATGAACGTGAGCTTCTTGCCCGGGTGCGCAAACTGATAGCCGTAGAGCGCGCGCAGCGCGGCGAACTTCTGCTCATACGTGCCGTACATCTTATCGAGCATCGACTTTTTGCCGTGCACGACCTCGTCATGGGAAAAGGCGAGGATGAAGTTTTCGGAAAAGGCGTACATCATCGAGAATGTCAGCTTGTCGTGGTGGTACTTGCGGAAGTAGGGATCGAGCTCCAGATAGTCGAGCGTGTCGTGCATGAAGCCCATGTCCCACTTGAAGCTGAAGCCGAGCCCACCGTCATAGGGCGGCTTTGTCACGCCGGGGTAGGCGGACGACTCCTCTGCGATCGTCATGCAGCCGGGCCATGCCGTGAGCAGGGTCGTGTTGAGCTTTTGCAGAAAGGCGACCGCGCCGAGATTGATGTTGCCGCCGTCGTGGTTGGGCGTCCACTCGCCGTCGCGCCGGGCGTAGTTAAGGTACAGCATTGAGGACACCGCGTCCACACGGATGCCGTCGATGTGGTAGTGGTCAAAAAACAGCATCGCCGACGAGATGAGAAAGCTCTGCACCTCCGGCATGGCGTAGTCAAAAATGAGCGTGCCCCATTCCGGGTGCTCTGCCATGCGCGCCTCCTTGCACTCGTAGAGCCGCGTGCCGTCAAAGCGCGCAAGTCCGTGCGCGTCCTTCGGAAAATGCGCCGGGACCCAGTCCATGATCACGCCGATACCGGCGCGGTGGAGCTTGTCGACAAAATACATGAAGTCCTGCGGCGTGCCGTAGCGGCTGGTGGGGGCGTAGTACCCCGTCACCTGATAGCCCCACGACCCGTCGTAGGGGTATTCCGTCACAGGCAGCAGCTCCACGTGCGTGTAGTGCATCTCGCGGCAGTAGTCTGCCAATTCATCCGCGACCGAGCGGTACCACGGCAGCCCGGTCTCCGGTCGGCGCCAGGAGCCGAGGTGCACCTCGTAAATGCTCATCGGCGCGCGGTACACATCACGCTCGGCGCGGCGGCGCAGATAGCCCCGGTCATGCCAGACGTAGCCCTCGAGCGACCAGACCTTCGACGCCGTGGCAGGTCCTGTCTCGCAGTGCGCGGCAAAGGGGTCGGCCTTGAGCACCGTCTGTCCGTCTGCACCGGTGACGGCGTATTTATACAGCGCCCCGTCGCGCAGACCGTCCACGGTCTGCACCCATGTGCCGTCCGGCAGGCGGTCCATCGGCGTCGCGCCGGCGTCCCAGTTGTTAAAGTCGCCCACGAGCGCAACGTGCTGCGCGTGCGGCGCCCAGACGGCGAAGCGGTGCTCTGTCGTTCCGGGCAGGGCGTGGCAGCCGAACGTGCGGTAAGCGTGCGCGGCTGTGCCGGTGTGAAATTCCTGCAGCTCCGACTTTGTCAAAAAGCCGGGCGCGCGTCCTGTCGTGTCCATGGCGCGCCTCCAATATCTCAGTCTGATACAGATATTATACCGTGTGCGGCATGAAATTCCAACAGTTTTTTGCGCCCGCGCTTTGACATTGCGTGTGCCGGACGCTATACTTGTGACACAGAGATTTTATTTGGGAGGCGCAGTATGTTTACCTTCGACCATTTTAATTTCAACGTCCTCGATCTTGCGCGCAGCGTGCAGTTTTATCATGATGCGCTCGGCCTGACGCCTGTGCGCACGAAGGATGCATCCGACGGCTCGTTCCGGCTCGTGTTTCTGGGCGACGGGCACTCGCCGTTTCAGCTGGAGCTGACATGGCTGCGTGACCGCACGCAGCCGTATGACCTCGGCGAGGGGGAGTTTCACCTCGCGTTCACTGTGCCGGACATGGACGCTGCGCACGCAAAACACGCGGCCATGGGCTGCATCTGCTTTGAAAACCCGGCCATGGGCATCTACTTCATCGAAGACCCGGACGGGTACTGGATCGAGATCGTGCCGGAAAAGTGAACAGCGCATCAAACACAGAAGCCGCTTCCTGACTTCTGTGTTTTTTTGGTAACCCGATTGACAAATACAGGCGCATACGTTATTCTGGAGCTGGAAGCGAAATGGAATTTGCACGTTTTTCAGAAAGGAGCGACCGAATATGACGCGAAGAAAACGACTCTGCCTGCTGCTGGCGGTGCTGACGCTGCTGCTGGCGCTGAGTTCCTGTGGCGCGCAGAGCAAGCCAGTGCTGGCGACCACGGGCATGGAACCGACGCTGGATCTCACGCTGCCGGATACGATCACGCTCCCGGATAAGGGAAGGGATACGGTTTACAAATGCTATGTGGACAAGGCGTATTCCATGGCGCTGGCGGCCGCGCTGCTGGATATGGACGCGGACACGATGCAGACGCAGCTTGCCGGCCGGCTCTCGTATGATGCGCAGACCGGCTACATCCAGTACTACACGCCGACCGAGGAGCTGACGCGGGGTGACCTGAGCGAATTTCCGACGGACGCACAGCTCGAGCAGACCGTGCGCGAGCGGCTGAAAAAGGGCGCGCCGGAGCTCGCCGACACGTCCCGGATCGTCTTCAGCAGCGCGACCTATGAGACGAACGTGAGCAGCAAAACGGTCGATGTGACGCCCGAGGTCAACGGCCGGATGGTGTATGGAAAGTATCACATCTCCGTCTCCTTTGACCGGGACGGCAATGTGACGGCGCTGACGCAGCAGTATGCTCCGCTCAAGGAGGGCGGCACCAAAACCGTCCGCCTGGCGGACGCCAAGACCGTACAGGCACGGCTGGATGCACACGACTTCTCGGCGAATATCGCGCAGGAGCTCACAGACTGCACAATCACTGAGTTTGAGCAGGCGTATTACATGAACGCCGGGTTCAATGCCGAGGGCGACTATGCGCTCTATCCGATCTATGTCCTGCGTGGGCAGGGCACGGCGACGGACGGCGGCGTGCAGGCCTTTGAAGTGCTCGTGTCCGCGCTTGCCGGATGATAAAACGGATGAAATGACTCGCGCCCCGCAGATCTTTCTGCGGGGCGCGCTTTGCCGGGGCGATATGTGCTCAGTCGTCCGGCGGCGACAGGCGGCAGATGTCGAGCACGGACACCTCGAACGCCGTGCGCTCGACGGCGCCGGTGTCCAGTACCTTGATGTAGCTGCGGCTCTGCAGCCGCCCCTCGAGCGAGACACGCGTACCCACGTCCCAGAGCGCGGTCTCGCACGCGCGCGCGCCCCACGTGATGCACGGCAGGTAGTCGCTGCGGCCGTAGTGCCGGTTCACGGCCAGCATCAGGTCGCAGATGTCGCGGCCCATCGGCGTCGTGCGCAGGTTCGGCGGCTTGCAGAGCGTGCCGCTGAGCAGGATCAGATTGCGGTCATACGGTTCATCACAGGGCATGATGTCGTGCGCAAAGACCGTGATGACGAGCTTTGCGCCCGGACCGCGGCGGTTATTGAACGAGCGCACGTCACCGGTCACGCACAGCCGCTCCGTGCCCGCCGGTGGGAGCGCGGACAGCAGCCGCTCGCGCACGATGACGTTCACGCGGTCGACCGTACCCGAGAGCCGCTGCGTCTCGAGCGGGAAGGTGAAAAAGCGCTCCTGCCGGTTCTCGTGTGACAGCGCGGGCGGCGCTGCCACCGTGCCGCAGAGCTCGGCATAATTGTTTCGTTCCAGTTCGTCCATATGCTGCACCTCTCTTGTTGGGTATCACAGCCTATGTGACGGCGGCGAAAAATATGCGTCTTGTGCAAAACGGGCGGACGCGGTATAATGTTCTTACCAATTATCGTTGCTCATCAGAAAGGACGGACGATCATGGAACTCAGAGAGATTCTTTCCCGCTGCGATCATACGCTCCTGCGCGTGGACGCCACCGCGTCGGAGATCCGCGCTATCTGCGACCAGGGCATGCGCTACGGCTGCGCCAGTGTGTGCATCCCGCCGTGCCACGTCGCCGGGGCGAAAAAATATGTCGGCGACCGTCTGCGCATCTGCACGGTCATCGGCTTCCCGAACGGGTATCACACTCCGGCCGTCAAGGCGTTTGAGGCGGCGGAGGCCATCCGCAACGGCGCTGACGAGGTGGACATGGTCGTCAATCTGGCCATGGTCAAGGACGGCTGCTGGGACGATGTCGCGGCCGACATCCGCGCCGTGCGCGAGGCCAGCCGCGGCTGTATCCTCAAGGTCATCATCGAGTGCTGCCTGCTGACCGAGGAGGAAAAGCGCATGCTCTGCCGCATCGTCTCCGACAGCGGTGCAGACTATATCAAGACATCTACCGGCTTTTCCACCGGTGGCGCTACGGCGGACGATGTGCGCCTGCTGCGCGCCTGCTGCCCGCCGCACGTGAAGGTCAAGGCCGCCGGCGGCATTGCAAGCCTTGCCGACGCGGAGGAGTTCATCCGCCTCGGCGCTGACCGCCTCGGCACGAGCCGCGTCGTGAAGATCGCCATGGCACAGGAGCAGGCCGCACAGACCGGCACCGAGGTGCAGGAGCCGGACACGCAGGATACGACCTACTGAGCCGGGCGCAGGCTTGGGAGCGGCTCAGCGCTGTGCTGCTCCCAAGCGCTTTGACTGCATTTTTGCGCTTTGATACAGAAAATGCTTGACAGACCGCGTGGGGACTGCTATAGTATAAAAGCTGACAACAAAGTGGGCGTCCTATGGACTGCCTCACCCGGCCGCAAAGGCGGTCCGCGGTCAATAAAACCTGCTCCCCACGGGAGCTGTATGTGTTTTATGCGCGCGGATGTGTCAGGCATCCGTGCTTTTTTGTTTTGGAGCGACTGCTCCCGATGCAACCAATGGAGGTGTGTTCGTATCGCAACTGCAAACTATCAGCTCAACGAAGAAATCCGCGATAAGGAAGTGCGCGTCATCGGCGCAGACGGTGCGCAGCTGGGCATTATGTCCTCTGCTGCCGCGCTCGAGATCGCGATTGAAAAAGACCTCGACCTCGTGAAGATCGCTCCGGGCTCGAATCCGCCGGTCTGCAAGATCATGGATTACGGCAAGTACCGTTTTGAGCAGGCCAAGCGCGAGAAGGAGGCCAGAAGGAATCAGCATGTGATCGAAGTCAAGGAGATCCGCATGTCGCCCGGCATCGGCGAGAACGACTTCAACACCAAGCTGAAAAACGGCCAGAAGTTCCTGCAGGGCGGCGATCGCCTGAAGGTGACCATCCGCTTCCGCGGCCGTGAAATGGCACACACCAACATCGGTGAGCAGCTGCTGCGCGACTTCGCTGCCAAGTGCGCGGATATCGCCAACCTCGACAAGCAGCCCAAGCTGGAGGGGCGCAATATGTCTATGTTCCTGTCGCCCAAGGCGCAGAACACCAATAATAAGAAGTAAGCAAACCAAGGAAGGAGCCAATACAATGCCCAAACTGAAATCTCACAGTGGCGCGAAGAAGAGATTCAATCTCACCAAGAACGGCAAGGTCAAGCGTGCCCATGCGTTCAAGAGCCACATTCTCACGAAGAAGGACACCAAGCGCTGCCGTCGTCTGCGTTCCACCACTTATGCGGATGCGACTACTGAAGCGACCATCAGAAAAATGATTCCTTATAAATAAGGATTGACCGCACAATAGGAGGAAACAACAATGGCAAGAGTCAAAGGCGCGATGATGACGCGCAAACATAGAAAAAAGATTCTCGGTCTGGCTAAGGGCTACTGGGGCAACAAGTCCCGCCACTACAAGATGGCCAACCAGCAGATGATGAAGTCCGGCCGCTATGCTTACGTCGGCCGCAAGCAGAAGAAGAGAGACTTCCGTCAGCTGTGGATCACCCGTATCAGCGCCGGCTGCAAGGCCAACGGCATGAACTACTCCACCTTTATGCACGGCCTGAAGCTGGCCGGCATCGACATGAACCGCAAGATGCTCTCCGAGACTGCGATCCATGATCCCGCCGCGTTCACCGCTCTGTGCGAGCAGGCGAAGGCTGCCCTGTAAGACTTGTATCAAAAAACCCGCCATCCGATCGGATGGCGGGTTTTTGCTGCATAAGGGACAGGATCCCGTTTAGTCGATCTGCCGCGCCACGACCAGAAAGCGGCCGTTTGCCGTGTGGTAAGCGCAGGTGGACAGCGTCAGCAGCCGGTCGCCGGGACGGATGGCGATGCCGGTGTCGTAGCAGCGGTTTTCTTCAATGAATGCGCAATACTGCGCAAACTGCTGTGCGTCCGTGCCGACGCAGTCATAATACCGAAAGGCGTCAGAGCTCTCAGCGGGGATTTTCGTTTCGATCGCGGCCACGACCTCATACGAATGGGAGGCATAGAGCGTGTCAAACTGCACGATCGGGTGCGCAGCGCGAAATGCCGCATCCTTGTAGGAGATCAGGGAGCCGAACATACTGCCGTCTTTCATGTGGTGCCCGTAGATGAGGATGTTGTCCGCCGTGCGCACATCGCAGTTTTCGGCAACATACAGTGTGCCGCGGTACGACCACTTGCCGTAGAAGTCCATGTGCAGGTACTTTCCCGGTGTGTCAGGGGCGAACATGACAACGTTGTTGATGTTGGTGCCGTCGATGCGCAGCCAGCCGATCGTATCCGCGTTGTCGGCGGCGACTGCGCGCACCTGCTCAATGGCTGCTGCGCTGGCCGCGTCATGCGCGGCGGCGAGCGCCTCGGCAACGGCGCGGTCACTGCGGTCACTGTGCCAGTACCAGCCGAGCACACCGGCGCATACCAGAAAGCCGACGATGCAGATGACGCGGATGACGATGAGAACGGTTTTTTTCATACATTACTCCTGATATGAAAATGGGCAGTGTCATTTGACGCTGCCCATTTTAGATGCATGAGGAAGAAGATCAGGCGCCGTGCTGCTTGCTCTTCTTGCGGTTGTGGTAGGTCGCAGCGAAGGTCGCCACGAAGATCACTGCCAGCGCAATGACGAGCCAGATCAGACGCGTGTCGCCGGTCTTGGGGGTGTTCGACTTGCTGCCGTCCGGATTATTGCCGTCCGGATTGTTGCCATCCGGATTATTGCCGTCCGGATTGTTGCCGTCCGGGCCGTTTCCGTCAGGACCGTTTCCGTCAGGACCGTTGCCGCCCGGGTTGTCGGGGTCGGTACCGTTGTCGCCGCCGTTATCGCCGCCGCCGTTGTCACCGCCGCCATTATCGCCGCCGCCGTTGTCACCGCCGCCGTTGTCGCCGCCGCCGCCATTGCCGCCGCCGTTATCGCCGCCGTTGTCACCGCCGCCGCCATTGCCGCCGCCGTTATCGCCGCCGTTATCGCCGCCGTTATCGCCGCCGTTGTCACCGCCGCCGTCATCGCCGCCGCCGTTATCGCCGCCATTGTCACCGCCGTTGCCGATGCCCTCGCCGAGGATGACAACGATGTTGATGTAGTGCAGACCGAAGTTCGTGGCAAACGCCTTGATGGTGTTCGTGCCCTTGACGTGGATGCCCGTTCCGCCGGGGTAGGTGATGCCGCCGACACCGACGATGGTGGCTTCCTGCACGTCGGCATCAATGCTCCAGTCGATGACACGGTGGTTGGTGCAGGTGATGGTCACGGGGGACCACGCCGTCACTTCCATACCGGGCCGGTAGGGCTTCGTGTGCGTGCCGAGCGCGTCCGTGTACGTCACGGAGAAGACCGCATCGTGGTCATAGTCGCGCAGGATCGTCAAAAACAGGTGCGTGCTCACGCCTGCCACGTCGCCGGCAGCGGCCGGGGTCGTGCCGAACGAAAACAGCGACAGCGTGAATGCCAGCAAGAAGATGGCAATCATGAGTGCCTGCTTGCGATGAGTTGCTTTTTTCATGTTGATTACATCCGCCTTTCACATTAGCTGGTGATCGATAAAAAGAGATCGCGAGGGAGTGCGGGGGAACGGTTGCTGTGGGTGAAAATTGCATTGTTTACAGTCTATTCATAAAATAACACATTGATGATCGCTCGTCAATAACTATAATGCATGAGACGCGGAAAATGTTGCATCATTTTGCAAATGTGCCAAATTTTTTTCCCGTTTGCGCAATTTTTTCACAGAGCGGCGCCATGTGTCCGGCAGTGGTGCAGCGAGTGAAAATAAGCATCGGATCAAAAGCACAGGAATCCCATAAATTAGGTTTGACAATCGCCGGGCGGAGTGTTAACATTACGAAATGCTGATTAACGGGGTTAACAAAAAAGGAGGCGGCCTCATGGAGCTGCAGCAACTGACCGAGCAAATGCTGCTTGCGGTCACTTCTCTGAACCGGTCCTGCATTCCGCAGAGCGTGCAGGAGCCGCTTAAGGGCGAAAACTTTTTGCTGGATTATCTCTGCGCGCAAAACGGCTGCAGCACGCCGGGTGCGCTGCGTGAGGTCTTGGGCGTGAGCGCGCCGCGCACGGCGGCGATGCTGCGTGCGCTCGAGGAAAAGGGGATGCTGCGCCGCTGCACCGACTGCTGCGACCGGCGGCGTGTCGTAGTGCATATGACAGATCTCGGCCGACGAACGGCGGAGCAGGCGCGCGCGTCGCTGTGCGCGCATGTGCAGTGTGTGCTCCAACAGCTCGGCGAGCAGGACACGCGGGAATTGATTCGGCTTTTGAGCCGCATCACGGAGATCGAGGCACACGCCTGATCGAACGATGCGCGCTCCGCGTATCGTATAAGGAGACGGTTTTGTGAAGAAGTATATTCAAGAACATAAATATGTATTGCTGGTGCTGTATGTGCCGGTCTATCTGATCTGGTTTGCGCTGGTCGAGCGGATGGTCCCCTCGACGGAGGGGTGCTGGGTGTCGTATATGCCGCTGGATGATAAGATCCCGTTTCTGCCGGGCTTCATTCTGGCATATGTGCTCTGGTATCCGTTTTTGATCTTCCCGGTCATCGTGATGCTGCTCAAGGATGACCGCCGCGCATTCATCCGCTACGGCGCGTTCATCATTGCGGGCTTTTCCATCTCGCTGACCATCTGCATGATCTGGCCGAACTGCCAGCTCCTGCGTCCCGAGGTCGTGGATACGAGCAATCTCTGCGGCTGGCTGGTCAATGCGATCTACACGGCAGACACCCCGACGAATGTCCTGCCGAGTATGCACGTCGTCGGCTGTATGGGCGTGCTGGCTGCGGTGTTTGACAGTCAGTATCTCAAGAAGGCACGCATCCCGGCGCTTATCGTCGCTGTCGCCATCTGCGCTGCAACGGTGTTTGTCAAGCAGCACTCCATTCTGGATGTGTTTGCAGCGCTTGCGCTGTCGCTGGTGCTGTATCTGGTCATCTATGTCGCGGCGCGCCGCGGCATCGACCACAGGCATGCGCCCGCCGCGGCGTGACGCGGCCGAGATCATGTGAGAAATAGAAAAGAGAGGATAGCGCGTATGGATCGCCGGAAGATCGTAGAGAAGCTGGAACAGGCCGAGCAGGAGAATCTGAATATCAAGCCGAAGCGGGCGGTGGTTGCCGTCTACTGGATCCTGCGTCTGATCGTCATTGCCGTCATGGTCATGACGGTCATCCATAAAGACTATGAGAGTACGTTCGTGTGCGTGCTGGTGCTGATCCTGTTCATGCTGCCGCGCTTTGTGGAGCGAAACTTCCGCATCGAGCTGCCGAGCACGCTGGAGATCATCATCCTCGTGTTCATTTTCGCTGCGGAGATCCTCGGTGAGCTCAAGAGCTATTTCATCACCTATCCGCATTGGGACACCGTTCTGCATACGACGACGGGGTTTATCAGCGCGGCGTTCGGCTATGCCATGGTCGACCTGCTCAACCGCAACAAGCCGCAGCACTTCAAGCTCTCGCCGGTGTTTCTGGCGCTGGTGGCGTTCTGCTTTTCCATGACGGTCGGCGTGCTGTGGGAGTTTTTTGAGTTCTCGATGGACTACCTGTTCCACATGGATATGCAAAAGGATACGGTCATCCACGCCTTTGCCTCCGTGACGCTCGACCCGACCAACAGCAACATCCCGATTTATATCGACAACATCACGGACGTCGCCGTCAACGGTCAGTCGCTCGGCCTCGACGGGTATCTGGACATCGGCCTGTACGACACGATGGAGGACCTGTTCGTCAACTTCATCGGTGCGCTCACGTTCAGCATCATCGGCTACTTCAGCGCCAAGTCCGGCAAGAATAAGATCGCCAAGCAGTTTGTGCCGGTGGTCCTGCCGGATCAGCCTGCGGACGCAGCGCCGGAAGAGACGCCCGAAGCAACGGAATAACGCCCAATACGAAAAGCTCCCCGCCGGATGCACTGCATCCGGCGGGGAGCTCGGTTTTCTCAGAAGCGGAACTCAAAGTCGAGGTCGTAAATGCTCACCGTGTCGCCCTCCTCGATGCCCATGGCCTCGAGCCGGTCAAACAGACCGGACTGGCGCAGCACGCGGTCAAAGTACATCCGCGACTCGTAGTCGCCGAAGTTGATCGAGCCCATGAGCCGCTGCAGCCACGGACCCTCGACGACCCAGAGATCGTCGAAGTGGCGGATCTGCAGCTCGTCGCTCGTGCCGATCTCCGGCTCGGGCGGGACGTAGTCGGCCTCATACGGCTGCATCGGCGGGATCTCGGCAAGCTTTGCGGCGCACGCCTGCACGAGCTCACGCGTGCCGGTGTGGGCGGCGGCGCTCATCTCGAAGAATTCGTAGCCCTGCGCCTCGACGTGTGCGCGCAGGCGGTCGATGTTTGTGCGGTCATCGCCGAGCAGGTCGCACTTGTTGGCGGCGACGATCTGCATCCGCGAGCCGAGCACGTCACTGTAGGCGCGCAGCTCGGCATTGATGGCCTCAAAGTCCTCGACCGGGTCGCGCCCCTCGCTGCCGGACACGTCCACCAGATGCACCAGCAGACGGCAGCGGTCGATGTGGCGCAGAAAGTCGTGACCGAGTCCCGCACCGTCGCTCGCGCCCTCGATGATACCCGGGATGTCCGCCATGACGAAGGACGTGCCCTCCGTCACGTACACGACGCCGAGGTTGGGGAAGAGCGTCGTGAAGTGGTAGTTTGCGATCTTCGGATGCGCCTTGGACACCACCGACAGCAGCGTGCTCTTGCCCACGTTCGGGAAGCCGACGAGCCCCACATCCGCCAGCAGCTTCAGCTCGAGCAGGATCGTGTGGCTCTCGCCCGGCAGACCGGGCTTGGCAAAGCGCGGCACCTGCCGCGTCGGGGTGGCAAAGTGCTGGTTGCCCCAGCCGCCGCGCCCGCCGCGCGCCGCCACAAACGGCTCGCCCGAGGACATATCGTGCATGATCGCGCCGCTGTCGGCATCGCGCAGCAGTGTGCCGCGCGGCACACGGATGCGCAGGCTCTCGCCCACGCGGCCGGAGCAGCGCTTGTTCTGACCGTCGGCGCCGTTGGCGGCCACGTATTTGCGCTTGTAGCGAAAATCCATGAGCGTGGACATATTGTCGTCCACTTCAAAGATGATGTCGCCGCCGCGTCCGCCGTCGCCGCCGTCCGGGCCGCCGGCAGCCACGTATTTCTCGCGGTGGAAGGTCACCGCGCCGTTGCCGCCGTTGCCTGCGCGCACGGTGATGGTCACTTTATCAACAAATGGCGAAGCCATGGTCATTCCTCACTTTCGTTGCCGGCAGGACCGGCGGGGGATAGAAAAACGGGGCAGGCGCGATGCCCACCCCGTTTGCGATTACTGTGCGATCTCCTCGTAAACAGAGACCTGCTTGCGATCCTTGTCCTTGCGCTCGAACTTCACGACGCCGTCCACGAGGGCGAAGAGCGTGTCGTCCTTACCCTTGCCGACGTTGATGCCGGGGTGGATCTTCGTTCCGCGCTGTCTGACGAGGATGTTGCCGGCCAGAACGAACTGACCGTCGGCTCTCTTGGGGCCAAGGCGCTTCGACTCACTGTCGCGGCCGTTCTTGGTGGAACCCATGCCTTTTTTATGTGCCATTTCGAATTACACCTCCATGTGTCAAAATCAGTTGCGGAAATCAGGCCTCGATCTTCGTGATCTCGACCTTGGTGTAGGGCTGTCTGTGGCCCTGCGTTCTGCGATAGCCTTTTTTCGGCTTCATCTTGTAAACGCGGATCTTCTTGCTCTTGCCGTTTTTGACGACGTTGCCGGACACGACGGCGTTTTCCACCACGGGGGTGCCGAAAACAGCCTTGTCCTCGTCGATGACAGCCAGAACGCGGTCAAACTTCACAGTCTCGCCGGCCTCGACATCCAGCTTCTCGACGAAGATGACGTCGCCCTCGGCCACGCGGTACTGCTTACCGCCGGTAACGATGATAGCGTGCTTCAAACTCGTTGCACCTGCCTCTCTGTAGAGTCTCGCTCTTGTGGGCGGGAGGAAGCCTCCGCTTTGTACCCACTCAATGCGGCCTTGACAGTTTACCATTGCGCCGCATATTTGTCAACGGTTTTTCCGCGGGAACGGCAAACTTTTTTCTGCCCATGCAAAAACCACGGCGCCGGTCAGCGCCGTGGTTTTATATTGCAGGAAGCTCAGCCGCAGATGGCCTTGGTGTCGCGGGCGATGACGAGCTCCTCGTTCGTCGGGATGACGAACACCTTGACCTTGGAGTCGGGGGTGGAGATCATGATATCCTCGCCGCGCTTGCTGTTGGCGGCTTCGTCGATCTTCACGCCCAGATAGCCGAAGTACTCGGCGATGGCGGCGCGGGAGGACTTGCTGTTCTCGCCGACGCCGGCGGTGAAGATGATGGCGTCCACACCGTTCATGGCCGCGACATAAGAACCGACGACCTTGGCGACCCAGTAGTGGAACATATCGAGCGCGAGCTGGGCGCGGTCGTTGCCGTCGGCAGCGGCGCTGTCGAGATCGCGGAAGTCGGAGCTGACGCCGGAGACGCCGAGCACGCCGGACTTCTTGTTGAGGATGTTGAGCATCTCGTCGATGCTGATGCCGTACTTATTCATAATGAACTGGATCACGCCGGCATCGAGATCGCCGCAGCGCGTGCCCATCGGCAGACCGACCAGCGGGGTGAAGCCCATGGACGTGTCGACGCACTTGCCGCCGTCGATCGCGCAGATGGAGCTGCCGTTGCCCATGTGGCAGGAGATGAGCTTGAGCTCCTCGATGGGCTTGCCCATGAGCTCGGCGCAGCGGGCGGACACGTAGCGGTGGCTCGTGCCGTGGAAGCCGTAGCGGCGGATGCCGTCGTTCTGGTAGTATTCATAAGGAATGGCGTACATATAGGCCTTGCCGGGCATGGTCTGGTGGAACGCAGTGTCGAACACGGCGACCATCGGCACGTCGTCGCCCATGACGGCGCGGCAGGCGTTGATGCCGGTGATGTTGGCGGGGTTGTGCAGCGGCGCAAACGGCGTGCACTCCTCGAGCGCGGCCATGACGGCGTCGTCGATCTTCACGGAGCAGGCGAACTTCTCACCGCCGTGGACGACGCGGTGACCGACGGCGTCGATCTCCTTCATGGAGGTGACCACACCGTACTCGGCGCTGGTCAGCTTGTCGATGACCGCGGCAATGGCCTCGGAGTGGGTGGGCATCGCCAGGTCTTCGTCAAAGACCGGCTTGCCGCCGATGAGCGGGGTGTGCTTCAGGTGACCGTCGATGCCGATTCGCTCGCACAGGCCCTTGGCCAGGAGATGCTCGGTCTCCATGTCGATCAGCTGATATTTCAGCGACGAGCTGCCGGCATTGATGACAAGAATTTTCATACTTAGATTCCTTTCTCGTATTCAATATTGTAATTCCTGCAAAACCAAAGTATTATGATACTAAACACTCTTATTGTAATCATTTCGTAGGAAAACGCAAGTATTTTTCGAAAGAAGGTGCAAAAATGGGCAATGTCATCGGTATTGTCGCCGAATATAACCCGTTTCACAACGGTCACGCGCGGCTCATCGAGCAGACGCGCGCGCAGCTTGGCGCGGCGTGCCCGGTCGTGTGCGTCATGTCGGGCGACTTCGTGCAGCGCGGCAGTCCGGCGGTGTATTCCAAGTTTGCGCGCGCGGAGGCAGCCGCGCGCAGCGGGGCGGATCTGGTGCTGGAGCTGCCGCTGCCGTGGTCGCTGTCGTCGGCGGAGGGCTTTGCCCGCGGCGCCGTGGGTCTGCTGGGCAGTCTCGGCGTCGTGACGCATCTGAGCTTCGGCAGCGAGTGCGGCGAGCTCGAACCGCTGCAGCGCGTGGCGCAGGTGCTGCTCGATCCGCTGCTGGGAGAGGACCTGCGCGCGGAGCTGCGCAGCGGCATCCCCTTTGCAGCCGCGCGCCAGCAGGCGGTCGCGCGGCGTGTGGGCGCGCTCGCGGAGCTGCTGCAGGCGCCGAATAACATCCTCGCCGTGGAGTATCTCAAGGCGATCTATGACCAGCGGCTGGAGCTGCACCCGCTGACGGTCCTACGCACCGGCGCGCAGCATGACCGCTTCGCGGAGGGAAACATCCGCTCTGCGTCCGAACTGCGTATGCGCATCGGCGCAGGGGAGGACGTGTCTGCGTTCCTGCCGCGCTCGGCGGCGGAGATCTGTACCCGGGAAAAGATGCTCGGCCGCGGTCCGGTGCTGCCGGAGGCGCTCGAGAGTGCGCTGCTGTCCCGGCTGCGGATGCTGCCGCAGGCGGCCTACAATGCGCTGCCCGGTGCGGCCGAGGGACTCGGCAACAGCCTGTACCGCGCGGCGCATGAAGAGCCGACGCTCGACGGCGTGCTCGCGGCGGCAAAGTCCAAGCGCTACGCGCTTGCACGCCTGCGGCGCATGACGATGTGTGCGGCGCTGGGGGTGACCACCGGTATGGACGACGGCATCCCGCCGTATGCGCGGGTGCTGGCCATCGGCGCGCAGGGCAGGGAACTGCTGCGCGCGATCGACGCGCGCACCGCCGTGCCGGTCATTACAAAGCCCGCCGCCGGACGCAATCTGCCGGGCTCTGCTGGGGAGATCTTCGCGCTGACGGCGGATGCGCACGATCTCTATGTGCTCGGCTGCCCGGCGCGGGAGGAACGCCGCTGCGGCGGCGACTGGCGCGCTAGCCCGTTTGTGCTGTGAATGCGGCGAAATCTGCATATGTGGACGTTTCGAAAAAATAATATGAATATTTCGTAAAATTGATATTGCTTTTTTGATCAAACGAGTGTATAATTCATGCATATTCGATTCAAGGACAAATGTTCGCCTGCGGCGGACATCATCTGAGAAGAAATGAATGGAGGAATAACAATGAAGAAAGCGATTGCTCTGCTGCTCGCGTTGGTCATGGTGTTTGCGCTGTGCGCCTGCGGCGGCGGCGGTGACTCGGCCAGCGGTGAAAAGGTCGTGAAGATCGGCGTGTTCGAGCCTGCCAGCGGTAACTCCGGCGCCGGCGGCAAGAAGGAAATGCTCGGTATGCAGTATGCCAATCAGGAGACCCCGACCGTTGAGATCGGCGGCGAGACCTACAAGGTCGAGCTCGTCTACTCTGACAATGCGTCCGACCCCGCGAAGGCTGTCTCGGCGGCTTCCAAGCTCGTCAATGAGAAGGTCTCCATCGTGCTCGGTTCCTACGGTTCCAATGTGTCCATGGCCGCGTCCGATACGTTCAAGCAGGCCGGCATCCCGGCCATCGGCGTGACGTGCACGAACCCGAATGTCACAATCGGAAACAGCCACTATTTCCGTATTTGCTACACGGATCCGTTCCAGGGAACGGTTCTTGCAAATTATGCATCCGAGCTGGGAGCCAAGAAAGCCTACTGCCTTGGCGAGAACGGCAACGAGTATGACCAGGGCCTGATTACTTATTTTAAGCAGGCGTTTGAGAAGGCCGGCGGCACGGTCGTCACCGACTCCTTCCCGCAGGACAACTCCGACTTCAGCTCCTACCTGAACAAGGCGAAGGATCAGGGCTGCGGCGTGTTCTTCGCGCCTGTGACTATTGCTTATGCCACGCAGATCGTTTCGCAGGCGAATTCGCTGAATGTAGACATCCCCATTCTCGGACCTGACACCTGGGATGACAACATGGTCTTGAATGCAGCGAACGGAACGAAGGACAAAATCAGTGTTACCACGTTCTATATTGAAGGCGGCAATGAGGAGTTTGATAACGCGATCAAAGCCTATATCAACGGCAATGCTGATGCCAAGACTGCCAACGGCGGTGATGACACTGTCTCCGCTGTGACGGCCATGGGCTATGACGCTTACTATGTTGCACTCGAGGCGCTGAAGGCCGCTGGCTCTACCGACCCGGCCAAGGTCATGGAAGTGCTGCCCAGTGTCTCTTGTGATGGTGCGACCGGCCACATCACGTTTGGCGAAAACGGTGACGCGATCCGTGATATTGTCTATATCAAGTCGATTGACACCGCTACTGGTACATGGAAATTCGTTAAGCAGCAGAAGTCTTCCTGAGCTTCTGACTCGGTCTGAAATCCAAAAATCCGGGGGGAGCTTCGGCTCCCCCTTTGGGATTTTGAGCGGCTGCGAAAGCCGCGGAAGCTCCGCGGTTTTCGCGGCGGCTGAATGTCCGCATTTGCAAACGATAGAGAGGGAAACAGATGGAATTTCTAGTCGCACAAATTTTATCCGGCGTTTCGCTGGGCGGCCAGTATGCGCTCATCGCCATCGGCTACACGATGGTCTACGGCATCCTGCGCCTGATCAACTTCGCCCACGGTGATGTGTTCATGTGTGCAGGCCTCATGATGGTCTTCATGTGCGCGTCGCTGCCGGTGTACGTGTCCATTCCGCTCATGCTCGTGCTGACGGTGCTGCTCGGCTTCGTCATCGAGCGCGCGGCCTATAAGCCGCTTCGCAGCGCGCCGCGCATGTCGGTCATGATCTCGGCCATCGGCGTGAGCTACCTGCTGCAGAACGTGGCGCTCTATGCCACCGGCGGCCAGCCGCAGACGTACCCGTCGCTGCCGTTCGTGTCCGACACGGTCACGATCCTCGGCGCGACCACGCATGTGGTCACGGTCGTCACGCCTGTACTCGTGCTCGTGCTCGTGCTGCTGCTGCAGTGGCTCATCAACCACACCAGGATCGGCATGGCCATGCGCGCGGTCGCAAAGGATTTTGAGACCAGCCAGCTCATGGGCATCCAGATCAACAAGGTCATCTCCGTGACGTTTATCATCGGCTCGTTTCTTGCCGCTGTCGGCTCGCTGCTGTACTTCACGAATTACCCGACCGTCATCCCGACCTCCGGCGCCATGCCCGGCCTGAAGGCGTTTGTTGCGGCGGTGTTCGGCGGCATCGGCTCGATCCCCGGCGCCGTGATCGGCGCGTTCGTCATCGGCATCTGCGAGACGCTCATCAAGGGCACCAGCATGACGGTGTTCTCCGATGCGTTCACGTTCGCACTGCTGATCGTTGTCCTCGTGGTCAAGCCCACCGGCCTGTTCGGTGAAAAGGCCACGGACAAAGTCTGAGAGGGGGGATCACTGTGCTGAAAGCAAAAGACAATGCTGCGCGCCGCGGCAACTGGATCACCTTTGCCATCGTGCTCGCGCTGACGCTTGCGACCATGCTGTTCGAGAACGTGATCTCGCCCGGCTCGCTGCTCTTTACGGTCATCAAAAAGGGCGCGGTGTACTCGCTCGTCGCCGTGTCCATGAACCTGCTCAACGGCTTCACCGGTCTGTTCTCGCTCGGTCAGGCGGGCTTCATGCTGCTCGGTGCGTATGCCTACGCGATCTTCATGATCCCGGAGTCCGCGCGTGAGGGCGTGTATTACCTCTTCGGCGGGTCGAGCGTCCACTTCTCGTTTCAGGAGATGTTCCAGCACCTGTTCGGCGCGAGCGGCTTCGGCGGCGGGCTGAGCCTGGTGCTCGGCGTGCTGGTCGCCATCATCTTTGCGGGTCTGGTCGCGGCACTCTTTGCGTATCTGATCGGTCTGCCGGTGCTGAGACTCAAGAGCGACTATCTGGCCATCGCCACGCTCGGCTTTGCCGAGATCCTGCGCGCCATCTTCCAGTGGCAGGCGCTCGGCAAGGTCACCAACGGCGCGAACATCCTCAAGGGCTATCCGACGTTTGCCGACTTCAACATCACCAACGCTGCCGGAAAGGTCGTGTTCCGCCTGAGCGCGGTCATGCCGATCCTGCTCGCCGGCGGTTGCATCTTCATCATCGTCCTGCTCATCAACTCCTCCTACGGCCGCGCGTTCAAGGCCATCCGCGACGATGAGATCGCGGCGGAGGCCATGGGTGTGAACCTCGAAAAGCACAAGAGCCTGTCCTTTGTCATCAGCTCGTTTTTCGCGGGCGTGTCCGGCGCTCTCTTTGCGATGTTCGCAACGACCGTACAGGCGAAGGTCTTTACCTCGGCTATGACCTATGAGATCCTGCTCATCGTCGTCATCGGCGGCATCGGCTCGGTCTCCGGCAGCTGCATCGCCTCCTTCCTGTACATCGCCTGCTCCGAGTGGTGGCTGCGCTTCCTCGACAACGAGGCGTATATCGGCTCGTTCAAGGTACCGCTGCTGCGCAACGGCTTCCGCATGGTCGTGTTCTCGGTCATCATCATGATCGTCGTGCTCTTCTTCCGCAAGGGCATCATGGGTGAGCGCGAGCTGCCGGATCTGTTTGGCAAGCGCGTGAAAAAGGCAAAAAAGAACGTAGTTGAGGAGGGCAAAGCAGATGAGTAAAGACATCCTCAGCGTGGAGAATATCACGATGCAGTTCGGCGGCGTTGTCGCCGTCAACAACCTCTCGCTGCACATTCCCGAGGGGCAGATCGTGGCGCTCATCGGCCCGAACGGTGCCGGAAAGACGACCGCGTTCAACTGCATCACCGGCGTGTATGAGCCGACCAACGGTCTCGTCAAATACCTCGGCGAGCCGATGGTGCGCAACCATCCGACCGGCAAGATGAAAAAGCTCTATAAGGGCGAAAACCCGCTGCTTTATACAAGCCAATACGATCCCGGCGACGAGACGAAAGAGCAGATGCTCCTGCGCGACCCGCTGGCGCGCACGGGCAAGATCCTCTCGCCGACGCCGGATAAGATCACGCAGCTCGGCATCGCGCGCACGTTCCAGAACATCCGCCTGTGGAAGAGCATGACGGTGTTTGAAAATGTGCTCGTGGCAAAGCATATGCGCGCCAGGCAGAACGTCTTTTCCGCGACCTTCCGCGGCAACGCCAAGGAAGAAAAGCGTATGCGCGACGAGACCATGGCGCTGCTGGCAGAGCAGGGGCTGGAAAAGTATAAGGACGACATTGCCACGAGCCTGCCCTACGGCATCCAGCGCCGGCTCGAGATCGCCCGCGCGCTTGCGACCGATCCGAAGCTGCTGCTGCTCGACGAGCCGGCCGCCGGCATGAACCCGCAGGAGACGCTTGAGCTCGCGGCGTTTATCCACGAGCTGCGCGACAAGTACGGTCTGACGATCTTCCTGATCGAGCACCACATGGATCTGGTCATGCGCATCTCCGATTATATCTACGTCATCGACTTCGGCAGCGAGATCGCGCAGGGTGTCCCGCGGGAGATCCAGAACAATCAGCACGTGATCGATGCCTATCTGGGGGTTGTGGAAGATGAGTGAACCGATTCTGAAAATTGAAGACCTGCAGGTCAATTACGGCGGCATCGAGGCCGTCAAGGGCATCTCGTTTGAAGTGCAGGAGGGGCAGATCGTCACGCTGATCGGCTCCAACGGCGCCGGCAAGAGCTCCACGCTGCGCACGATCTCCGGCCTCGTCAAGCCGAGCGGCGGCAAGATCACGTTCGCCGGGGAGAACATCACCGGCAAAGATCCGACGCAGATCGTGACGCAGGGCGTCACGCTTGTGCCGGAGGGGCGGCGCATTTTCCCCGACATGACCGTGCTGGAAAACCTCAAGATCGGCGCGTATCTGCGCAAGGACGACCTGTCTGCGGATCTTGAGTGGGTGTTTGGTCTCTTCCCGCGCCTGAAAGAGCGCAGCTGGCAGGCCGGCGGCACGCTCTCCGGCGGCGAGCAGCAGATGCTCGCAGTCGGCCGTGCGCTTATGAGCCGCCCGAAGCTGCTGATGATGGATGAGCCGTCGCTCGGTCTCGCGCCGCTGGTCGTGCGCGACATCTTCTCCATCATTCAGGAGATCAACAAGCAGGGCGTGACGATCCTGCTCATCGAGCAGAACGCGAACATGGCGCTCAAGATCGCCGACGTCGGCTATGTGCTCGAGACCGGGCGCATCACGCTGACCGGCAGCGGCAAGGAGCTGCTGAGCAACGACGCGGTGCGCGCGGCGTACCTCGGCGCATAAACGGATACAAAAACCGAACGGGAGACCGCCTGTGGGCGGTCTCCCGTTTTTCGGAACATTTCTTGACCATGTGCGTCGAATCCTGTACAATGTAGTTGAAACCATCGAAGGATCGAGAGGTGTACTATGAAAAAACTTCTTTCCGGAATTCTGGCGCTGTGCCTGTCGCTCACGCTGCTGACCGCCTGTGACCGCGGCGGGCAGTCCGGCAAGACGGTGACGGCCGGCGGCCTGACCTTTGCCAAGAGCTATGGCGAGGTCTATTCTGCGCTCACCGATGCGCAAAAGGCGATCGCCGAGCGCAACACGCTGCTCAACACCGGCGCGGACTCATCTGAGCCCAACGGTGCAGGCGCTGCCGGCGAGGGCTCGGAGGGCACGTTCTACTCCGGCACAAACGTACAGGTCGAAGGCGTGGACGAGGGCGACATCGTCAAGACCGACGGCAAGTATATCTATATTCTGCGCGACAGCGAGATGGTCGTCATGCAGGCCGACGGCGAGGATGTCACGGACGTGTCCGACACCTTTGTCGGGCAGAGCTGGGAGCAGACGACCACAGAGGACGGTCTGGCGCACACACAGGAAAAGCTGCCGACGGAACTGTATCTGGCGGATGGCCGCGCGGTCGTCATCTCGTCTTATTCCGACTGGACGGCCACGGGCAGCGCGGATGACAAGGCGACCGGTTTCGGCAAGGATTATGTCGCGGTCGATATCTATGACGTGACCGATCCGGCCGAGCCGACGCTCGTCCGGTCGTTCGGGCAGGACGGCTACCGGATCGCCTCGCGCATGATCGGCGGCGTGCTCTTCCTGTGCTCGTCGTATTACCCCACGAACCCGCAAAAGGGCGACGAGGCGACGTTTGCCCCCCGGCTGTATGATGGCGACACGGCAACGGTCGTGCCCTGCGGCAGCATCGGTCTGATGCCGGACGGCGGCTCGATGACCTATGCGGTCGCGGCATCGTATGACATTGCCTCCGGCGAGCGGCTGTCGAGTCAGTCCGTGCTCGGCGGCGGCGACAACGTGTATATGAACAAGGAGAACCTCTACCTGTGCGCGAGCATCTATGATGACGGCGCGGGCAAGACCTATAAGGACGGCAGCTACACCGTCACGGACTACACCTCGAGCGTGAACACGGTCGTCAACCGCTTCTCGCTCGCAGACGGCAAGCTCGTCTTTGCCGCAAACGGTGCCGTGCCCGGCGCGCTCAACAACCAGTTCTCGCTCGACGAGCGCGGCGGCTATCTGCGCATGGCCACGACCGAGCAGACCTATTCCTACAGCGTCTACCGCGATGAGAAGCACGACTTTGAAAACACCAAGGCGGATGCTGACGGGATGCAGACGCGCAACGACGTCTATGTGCTCGACGCCTCGCTCAAGACCGTCGGCAGCGTGACCGGTCTCGCGGAAGGAGAGCAGGTGTTCTCCGCGCGCTTTGACGGCGATTACGGCTACCTGTGCACCTATCGCCAGACCGACCCGATCTTCGCGGTCGATCTGACCGAGCCGACAGACCCGAAGGTCGTTGGCGAGCTCAAGCTCAGCGGCTACTCGGATTATCTGCACGTCTGGTCGGACGGGCTGCTCTTCGGTCTCGGCATGGAGACGCAGGCGGTTGGCGCGAACACGACCGTGGACGGCATGAAGCTCGTCATGATCGACACGTCCGACCCCGCGAAGCTGCACGATCTGCACACGCAGGCCATTGACGCCGACTACAGCGAGGCGCTGAACAATCACAAGGCCATTCTGGTCGACAGCGGTAAGGACATCATTGCCTTCCCGGCGGAAAACAGCTACCTTGTCTACGGCTATTCGGCGGATGAAGGCTTTACGCTGCGCAAGGAGATCTCCGTCTCGCAGTGGGACGGGAATAACCGCGGCCTGTACATTGGCGACTACTTCTATGTCGTCGGCTCGGATCAGGTCAACGTGCTCGACCTGAACACGCTCGAAAACGTGGCTCAGGCGATCATCCCGTGCGGATGATGAAACATGGCTGCATCATCGCAGGCGGTGCGCTTCGGCGCGCCGCCTGCTTCCGTTTCCCTAAAAGCCTCGCAGAGTTTCGCCGCCGGGCGGCGAAAGAAAATCCGATCATTTTCTCTGGCGACATGTGCGTCGGAGAAAATACTTTTCAGGCTGCAAGTGTGGAATTTGTGCGCCGCTGGCACACAAATTATGCGCGCAGCAGACTGCAGACCTTTTGTCGGAAAACCACTTGGGTTTTTCGACAGGCAACAGGCGGTGCGCTTCGGCGCGCCGCCTGTTTACTTTTTCGCGCCTGTGTGGTAAACTGATACATTGAGCGAATATCGCAACGAGGGAGGCGGCACTGTGCTCGAAAAGCTGCGACAAATTGAAAACCGGTATAGCGAGCTTGAGAGCAAGCTGGCGGACCCTGCATATTATTCCGACCCCGCAGTATTCACCGGACTCTGCCGCGAGCAGCGCGAGCTGCAGCCGGTCGTGGAGGCGTACCGCGCCTATGCCGACTGCGAGGCGCAGATCGCGCAGGCACAGGCGCTGCTCGGCGATCCGGAGCTGCATGAGATCGCGCGCGAAGAGCTTGAGACCGGCAAGACCCGCCGCGCAGAGCTTGAGCAGACGCTGCGCGTGCTGCTGCTGCCGCGCGACCCGAACGATGACCGCAACGTCATTTTGGAGCTGCGCACCGGCGTTGGCGGGGAAGAATCGGCGCTCTTTGCGCATAGTCTCTATCGGATGTACACCATGTACGCCGACGCACACGGCTGGAAGACCGAGCTTGCAAACCTCAACGAGACGGAGCTTGGCGGCGTGCGCGAGGCGAGCCTGCTCATCAGCGGGCAGGGGGCATATTCGCGCCTGAAGTTTGAAAGCGGGGTGCACCGCGTCCAGCGCGTACCGGAGACGGAGACCGGCGGACGCATCCACACCAGCACCGCCACCGTGGCTGTGCTGCCGGAGATGGATGCCGTCGAGGTGCACATCGACCCGAAGGACCTGCAAATTGATACCTACCGCAGCTCCGGCGCGGGCGGTCAGCACGTCAACAAGACCGAGAGTGCCATCCGCATCACGCATCTGCCGACGGGCACGGTCGTCGAGTGTCAGGATGAGCGCAGCCAGTATAAGAATAAGGATCGCGCGATGAAGATCCTCGCCTCGCGCCTGTATGCCGCCGAGAGCGCCCGGCAGAGCGCCGAACGTTCGGCCGAGCGGCGCAGTCAGGTCGGCACGGGAATGCGCAACGAGCGCATCCGCACCTATAACTTCCCGCAGGGACGGGTGACGGATCACCGCATCGGCCTGACGCTCTATAAGCTCGATCAGGTGCTCGACGGCGATCTGGACGAGATCATCGATGCGCTCACGCTGGCCGATCAGGCCGAGAAGCTGCGCGCATCCGTGGAGGAAGCATGAAAACACAACGGATTACAAACGAGATCGCGCAGGCGGCGGACGCCATCCGCGCCGGGCAGCTTGTCGCCGTCCCGACGGAGACGGTCTACGGCCTCGCCGGAAACGGGCTTGACCCCGAAGCCGTCGCGCAGATCTATGAAGTCAAAGGCCGGCCGAGCGTCAAGCCGCTGTCGCTGATGGTGCATGATGCCACGGCCATGGCGCGCTACTGCGACCCTGTGCCGCAGGCGGCCTATACGCTGGCCGAGGCCTTTTGGCCCGGTCCGCTCACGATCGTGCTGCGCGCCAAAGCCTGCGTGCCCGAGATCGTGCGCGCGGGCGGCGAGACCGTTGGTCTGCGCTGCCCGGATCACCCGGCCACGCTCACGCTCATTGAGGCGGCGCAGCTGCCGCTGGCAGCGCCGTCGGCCAATCCCTCCGGCGCGCCGAGCCCGAAAACGGCGGACGATGTGCTGGCGTATTTTGACGGACAGATCGCAGCCGTCATCGACGGCGGTCCGTGCGGTATCGGGCGGGAGTCCACGCTCGTTGATCTCTCGTGCACGCCGTACCGCATCCTGCGTGCAGCCGCCGTGCCGGACGATGCCGTCTGGGACGCGCTCGTGCGCAAGATGCACATCGTCGGCATCACGGGCGGCACGGGCTGCGGCAAGACGACCGCGCTCACGGAGCTCGAGCGGCAGGGCGCGCTCGTCATCGACTGCGACGCGGTGTATCATGAGCTGCTGGCATCGAATGCCGCCATGCTCGCGGAGATCAACGCCCGTTTTCCGGGTACAATAGAAAATGGGGCGCTGCAGCGCAAAAAGCTCGGCGCGGTCGTGTTTGCGGACGCGGCGGCGCTCGACGATCTCAACGCCATCACGCACCGGTATGTCCGCAGCGATGTGCGCGCGCGCCTGCGTGCGTGGGCGCGGCAGGGCGGCACGGTCGCGGCGATCGATGCCATCGCGCTCATCGAGAGCGGGCTCGGGGATATCTGCTCGGTCACGCTCGGTGTTACCGCGCCGCGCGAGCAGCGCATCGAGCGGCTCATCGCGCGCGAGGGCGTGACCCGCGCCTATGCCGAGGCGCGCATCGACGCGCAGAAGCCAAACGAATGGTTTGTCCAGAATTGCAGCCACGTGCTGGATAACGGCGGCACACTCGCCGAGTTTCAGCGCCGCTGCCATCAACTGATACAGGAGGTGCTCTCATGAGCGAAGATAAGGAACTCAAGCAGTGGAAGGAAAAGCTGTTTTACCGGCCCAAGAACGGGTACGATCAGATCGATGCCGAGCAGACCGGTGAGATCTTTGCCTATGCCGAGGGGTATAAGCGCTTTCTCGACGCCGCGCGCACCGAGCGCGAGGCTGTCAAGGAGGCGATCCGCATGGCGGAGGACGCGGGCTTTGTGCCGTATACGTTCGGCATGGAGCTGCAGCCGGGCGCAAAGGTGTATGTGAACAATCGCGGCAAGGCGCTCATGCTGGCCGTGCTCGGCGAGCAGCCGCTTGATCACGGCTGCGTGATCGCGGGCGCGCACGTCGATTCCCCGCGCCTCGACCTCAAGCAGACGCCGATGTACGAGGATTCGGAGCTGGCGTATTTCAAGACGCATTATTACGGCGGCATCAAAAAGTACCAGTGGGTCACGATCCCGCTGGAGCTGCACGGCACGATCGCGCTCAAGGATGGCAGCACGATCGACGTCGCCATCGGCCGCGAGCCTGACGAGCCGCAGTTTGTCATCACAGACCTCCTGCCGCACCTCGGCAAGGATCAGCTGCGCAAGACCATGGAGGAGGGCATCACCGGCGAGGCGCTCAACATCGTCATCGGCAGTATGCCCTATGCCGGTGAGGGCAGCGACCGTGTGAAGCTCGCCGTGCTGTCGCTGCTCAACGATGAGTACGGCATCACGGAGGAGGACTTCCTGTCGGCGGAGCTTGCCGCCGTGCCGGCGTTCCCGGCGCGCGACATCGGCTTTGACCGCAGCATGATCGGCGCCTACGGGCAGGACGACCGCGTGTGCGCCTATGCCGAGCTGCGCGCGATCCTCGATCTCGAGGGCGCGCCGGAGCGCACGGCCGTGTGCATCCTCGCCGACAAGGAGGAGACCGGCTCCGACGGCGTGTCCGGTATGCAGTCGCAGGCGTTCGAGGCGTTCATGGCCGACCTCTGCGAGCAGCAGGATGTTGCGCTGCGCCACTGCTTTGCCAAGAGCTTCTGCCTTTCGGCGGATGTGTGCGCGGCCTATGACCCGAGCTTCCCTGAGGTGAGCGCCAAGCGCACCGAGGCCAAGCTCAACTACGGCATGGGCATCTGCAAGTTCACGGGCGCGCGCGGCAAGTCCGGCACGAGTGACGCCTCGGCCGAGCTCGTGGCCTATCTGCGCCGTCTCTTTGCCGACAACGGCGTTGTCTGGCAGCTGTCCGAGATGGGCAAGGTCGATCAGGGCGGCGGCGGCACGATCGCCAAGTTCATGGCCGACCGCAACATCGATACCATTGACGCCGGCGTGCCGGTGCTGAGTATGCACGCGCCGTTCGAACTTGTGTCGAAGTTTGACTGCTGGATGACCTATCGCGGCGTGCTGGCCGCTTACTGCGACACGCAGGCGTGATCACATCTGACCGGGGAAGCCGGGCGCCGCGCCCGGTTTCCCTTGTGAGATGACGGCGATCGTGCATCCTATCATCTTTCTATCTGCGCATTGGGAGGTGCATCCGTGACCATCTGGAATGCGATCCTGCTCGGTCTGGTGCAGGGCATCGCGGAGTTTCTGCCGATCTCCAGCTCCGGCCATCTGTCGATCCTGCAAAACCTGTTTCATATGTCCACGGCGGAGAACGGACATCTGTTTTTCGACGTGCTGCTGCATCTGGGCACGCTGATCTCGATCTGCATCGTCTATTGGCGCGATATCCGCGCCATGGTGCGCGAGACGCTTGCGTTTTTCCGCAGTCCCCGGCTGCCGGCGGAGCAGCGCCGCAAGCAGTTTCCCGCGGCGCGCATGGTGCTCATGATCGTGCTGGCGACGCTGCCGCTGTTTTTGATCCTGCCGGTCCACAACCGCGTGGAGCAGCTGTATGGTCATACGTTTTTCATCGGCTTCATGCTCGTTCTCACGGGCTTTTTGCTGTTCGTGGCCGATCAGATGCCCAAGGGCACGCGCACGGAGAAAACGATGCGTGTGCGTGACGCGCTCATCATCGGCGTGTGTCAGGCCGTGGCGACGATCCCGGGACTCTCCCGGTCGGGCACCACGATCGCTGCCGGTATGGCCACGGGGCTCGATCGCCGCTTTGCGGTGCGGTTCTCGTTTTTGATGTCGCTGCCCGCGGTGCTGGGCGCGAACATTCTGGCGCTGGTCAAGGCGGCGCAGGCGGGCTTCGACGTGTCGCTCCTGCCGGCATACCTGATCGGCACGCTCGTGGCGATGGTCTCGGGCGTCGCGGCCATCGGTCTTGTCAAGCGCCTGACGTCGAAGGGACGCTTCGGCGTGTTCAGCTACTACTGCTGGGGCGCGGGCGCAGTGACGATGCTGCTGTCTCTGATTTTCTGAGAGGACGTTATTACATGGCAACTTCATCATCCAAAAAAAAGACCGGCTCGGCGAAAAAGTCCGCACCGGCCGCAAAAAAACAGGCCGCCGCGCCGAAAAAGCAGCCGGCAAAAAAGCAGCCGGCTGCGGCAGCGCCTGCGCCGACCGCGCCGACGTGGCCGTATGCCATCGTGTGCATCGTGCTGTCGATGCTCGCGTTTCTCGGTCTGTTTCGCGCCGAGGGCGTCGTCATCGACGGCTTTGCGGGCTTCCTGTCCGGCATCATGGGCTGGGGCTATTGGGCGTTCCCGTTTGCGATGCTGCTGCTGGCATGGGTCTTTGTGCGCAATCCGGAGCGGCACTTCGGTCTGCGCGTGACGGCGTCGCTGCTGATCGCGCCGCTGTTCGGCACGATCGTGCACCTCATGGTCTGCCGCGTGGCATTCACGGCGCAGACGTTCGGCGCGATCGTCGGGCAGCTCTATGACGGCGGCAAAGCGCTTGCCTCCGGCGGCGTCATCTCCGGCGGTGTGGGCTATCTGCTCAAGGCCGGCATCAGCGTGTACGCGGCGCTGCCGCTGACGATGGCGGCGTTCGTGGTCTGCGTGCTCGGCAGCATGGACCTGACGGTCGGTAAGATCATTACCTGGTGGCGCGCGCGCCGCGAGGCACAGTACATCCCGGACGACGGGGACCAGCCGCTCTTTGACGACGAGGACGAGCCTGCCGCGCCGCCGCAGCCCGAGCCGCAGCGCAGAGCCCGCCGCGCCGCGCCGGACAAGCCGGTCGCAAAGAAAAAGCTCATCGACATCCCGGTCGAGGACACGCCGTCCGATCCGGATGACGAGCCGATCGACCCCATCCCGGTCAAAAAGGCTGCCCGCGGTGCGAAAAAGCCCGCACCGGCGGAGGCGACGCAGAACGTGCAGCCCCTGTCTGTGGAGGAGGCGGCGGACATCTGCGGCGTGGACGTGACGGCCACGCAGGAGATCCATGACCCGCCGAAACCGTCCAGGAAGGCGGCCAGTGCGGAGGTCGCGGCGGAGACGGCGGCGATCACCTCTGCGATCGAGCGCGACAACGCCGACCACTCGGCCTATCAGCTGCCGCCGGTGTCGTTTTTGCGCGCCGGAAAGCGCGATCAGACCGACGCGACGGAGGAGATCCGCTTCAACCGTGACCGGCTCGATACCGCTCTGAGCAGCTTCGGCGTCAACGCCACGATCCGCGACGTGACGCGCGGCCCCACGGTCACGCGCTACGACCTCGAGCTCGAGGCGGGCGTGAAGCTCAACAAGATCACGAACCTCTCCGGCGACCTTGCGCTCGCGCTCGGCGTGGAGAACGTGCGCATCGCGCCCATCCCGGATAAGATCTCGACCGTCGGCATCGAGGTACCGAACAAGATCGTCAGCGCGGTCTGCCTGCGCGATATCATCGACTCTCCGGCTTTCCGCAGCGCCAAGTCCAAGCTCTCGTTCGCTGTCGGCAAGGACATCGGCGGTAACTGCATCATCGGCAACATCTCCAAGCTGCCGCATATGCTCATCGCCGGTACGACCGGCTCCGGTAAGTCCGTGTGCATGAACTCGCTCATCCTCAGCCTGCTCTATAAGGCAACGCCGGACGAGGTGCGCCTGATCATGATCGACCCGAAGATGGTCGAGCTCGGCATCTATAACGGCATTCCGCATCTGTTCATCCCCGTCGTGACCGACCCCAAGAAGGCAGCCGGCGCGCTGCAGTGGGCGGTCGTGGAGATGCTCAAGCGCTACCGCCTGTTTTCCGAGGCGCAGGTGCGCGACCTGGCAAGCTACAACGAGCTGCAGAAGAACGAACCCGACGGTCAGACGCTGCCGCAGGTCGTCATCGTCATCGACGAGCTGGCCGACCTCATGCTCTGCGCCGCCAAAGAGGTGGAGGAGAGCATCTGCCGCGTGGCGCAGATGGGCCGCGCTGCGGGTATGCACCTCATCATTGCGACGCAGCGCCCGTCGGCGGACGTGATCACCGGTCTCATGAAGGCGAACATCCCGAGCCGCATTGCCTTTGCGGTCTCGTCCTCGCTCGAGAGCCGCATCATTCTCGATACCTCCGGCGCGGAAAAGCTCATCGGCATGGGCGATATGCTCTACGCGCCCATCGGCACGGGCAAACCCCTGCGTGTGCAGGGCTCGTTCGTATCGGATGAAGAGCGCGAGGAGGTCGTGCGCTTCATTAAGCAAAACTCCGAGGCGCAGTACAGCGACGATATCATTGCCCAGATTGAAAAATCCGCTGCCGAGGCCGATAAGAAATCCGGCCCTGCGCCCGAGGCGGACAAGCCCGCCAAGAGCGACTATGACGAGCTGCTGCCGCAGGCGGTGGACGTCATTCTCGAGACGAAGCAGGCATCGGTGTCCATGCTGCAGCGCCGGCTCAAGCTTGGCTATTCGCGCGCCGCGCGTATGGTCGACCAGATGGAGGAGATGGGCATCGTCGGGCCGTTTGAGGGCTCGAAGCCGCGCAAGATCCTCATTACGAAGCAGCAGTGGCAGGAGATGCAGTATGTGCAGGGCACTGCGCCGAGCGAAGTGCTGCAGGCACAGACGGAATTTGCAGACGTGAACGAAGAGGAACCTGAAGACGATGAATCATGATCTTCACACGGGGCGGCCGGAGCGCCGCCCCGTCGGTACGATAGCCTTTCCCGGCGGCACGGACTTTGCCCCGGAAATGACGCCGGCGCAGGTCGGCGCTTACAGTACGCTCGCCCTCGCGCACATCGGTGACGGGGTGTATGAGCTCATGATGCGCACGGCGCTGTGTGCCGCCGGGCTCACCGCCGTGACCGACCTGCACCGCGAGACGGTGCGCCGCGTCAACGCGCCCGCGCAGGCGCGCGCAGCAGAGGCGATCCAGCCCCTGCTCACGGAGGAGGAGCACGCTGTTTATAAGCGCGGGCGCAATGCAAAGGTGAACTCCGTGCCGCAGCATGCGGACGCCGCGCAGTATCACGCCGCCACGGGGCTTGAGGCGCTCTTTGGCTGGCTGTACCTGCTCGGACGCACGCAGCGGCTGCGCGAGCTGTTCGCCGCGATCACGGAGGTGCTTTGATATGCCGATGGACGCAGTGTTTCTGCACGGCCTGACGCAGGAGCTCACGCAGACGCTGACCGGCGCGCGCATCGACAAGGTGCAACAGCCGGAGCGGGATCTGCTGCTGCTGTCCGTGCGCACGCAGGGCGGCAATGGCAAGCTGCTCGTGCACGGCGGTGTGGGCAGCGCGCGTGTGCATTTTACGCACGGCGCGTTTGAAAATCCTGCCGAACCGCCGATGTTCTGTATGCTCCTGCGCAAGCACCTCGTCGGTGCGCGCATCACAGCCGTCTCGCAGCCGGATTTTGAGCGTATGCTCGTGCTCGACCTCGACGGGCGGGACGAACTCGGCACACCGGTCAAAAAGCAGCTCGTCGTTGAGATGCTCGGCCGCCAGTCGAACGTCATCCTTGTCAGCGGTGACGGGCACATCATCGACTGTATGCGCCGCGTGGATTCCTCCATGAGCGAGACGCGGCAGGTGCAGCCGGGACTGTTTTACCGTATGCCGCTGCGGCAGGATAAGCCGGTGCTGTTTGATACGGCGCCGGATGAGCGCGCGCGCCTGCTTGCAGGACCGGTCACGGCTGCAACGCTCGACAAGTGGCTGCTGGGGCTCTTTTCCGGCGTGTCGCCGCTGCTGTGCCGGGAGGTCTGCTTCCGTGCGCTCGGCGATGCCAGCCCACGTCTGGAACGTCTGGACGATGCGCAGCGCGCACGCCTTGCGCACGAGCTCGACGCGCTCGTGTTTGCGGTCGAGACGAATAACCTCGCGTCGACCATGCTGCTCGACGGTGAGCGGCCGAAGGACTTTTCCGCCATGCCGATCCTGCAGTATCAGGGCGCGCTCACGTGCCGCGGCTGCGGCTCGTTTTCCGAGCTGCTCGATGAGTTTTATCTCCGCCGCGACAAGGCGGAGGCCATGCGCCGCCGCTCGCAGGAGCTGACGCATCAGGTGCGCACCGTGCGCGACCGCACGGCCAAAAAGCTTGCCATCCAGCAGTCGGATCTGCTGCGCTGCGCCGACCGTGAGGCGCTGCGGCAGAAGGCCGATCTCATCAAGGCAAACCTCTACCGCGTCCAGAAGGGCGCACGCACCGTGACGGTGCAGGACTACTATGCCGAGGACTGCCCGGATGTGACGATCGAGCTCGACCCGCGCAAGAGCCCGCAGGAAAATGCCGCCGCGCTCTATAAGGCCTACCGCAAGGCCAAGACGGCCGAGCAGCATCTGACCGGGCTGATCGCCGAGTCGAGCCGGAATCTTGCGTACCTCAACAGCGTGCTCGATGAGCTTGCGCGCGCCGAGAGCGAGCGCGACCTCGCCGACATCCGTGCCGAGCTGCGCGCGACCGGCTACCTGCGCCAGCCCCGAAACGCGAAAAAGGAGCGGACCGCGCCGCGCGCGCCGCTCGCCTTCGTGTCAAGCACCGGGTATGAGATCCTCGTCGGCCGCTCCAACACGCAAAACGACGAGCTCACGCACCGCACGGCCCGCCGCACGGACATCTGGCTGCACGTGCAGAAGGTGCACGGCTCACACGTCATCATCCGCGCACATGATACGACGCCGGATGCGCAGACGATCGCCGAGGCGGCAAGCCTTGCCGTCTATTACTCGCAGGCGCGCGACGGCGGCAAGACGCCCGTGGACTACACCATGGCGCGCTTCGTGCGCAAGCCGTCCGGCGCGCTGCCGGGCATGGTGCTCTATACCGATTACCAGACCTGTATGGCCGAGAGCGATGAGGCGCTCGTCGAGCGTCTGCGGCTGCGATAGGAGGGCAGAGGCATGGGTCGATCCGGCATTTTGCTCGACATGGCCGTACTTGCGGCCGTCTATGCTGCGTGGCTGCTGCCGAAATGGCATCGGCTGGGGAAAAAGCCGCTGCTCGTCTATACCCTCATGTACGGCTGCCTCGCCGGGATCGTGCGCTTTACGCTCATGCCGGTACTCACGGCGCTGCCGTATTGCTTTGACCATCCGTACATCCCGATGCACATGGCTCCGTTTGAGGATGTGGTCCTTCACTATGGGGACTATGTGCGGCAGATCGTGCTCAATGTCGTCCTGTTTCTTCCGTTCGGGGTGCTGCAGCCGCTGTGCGATGCCTGCCGCGGCAGGCGGCCGCGCTTCTGGCGCTGCCTGCTGCTGACGCTGGCGCTCAGTGCCGGTATCGAGGTCGTGCAGCCGCTGCTGCACAGTTTTCGCCGCTCGGACATCACGGACGTCATCACGAACACGACCGGCGGCGTGCTCGGCTATGCGCTTTGGGCGGGTGCGCATGCCGTGTGCAAAAAACGAAAAGCATAATGACATAATGATTTGAGATACCGGCACTTGGCCGGTATCTTTTTTGGTTGAAAACAGGCAGCACTTTCTGTATACTGGTTTTGTTACAAAAATGCGAAAATGCGGATATCGGAGAAAGCATATACGGAGGAAGAAGTATGGATGAGCGGATCTATCGCGAGTATGTCGCGATCCTGGAAGAGGAACTGCAGCCTGCCATGGGCTGTACCGAGCCCATTGCCGTGGCGTACTGCGCGGCGCTTGCGCGCCAGACGCTCGGCGCACTGCCGGAGACGGTGGAGGTGCTCGCAAGCGCGAACATCATCAAAAACGTCAAGAGCGTCATCGTTCCGAACACGAACGGTCAGCGCGGCATCGCGGCGGCGGCCGCGGCAGGCATCGTGGCGGACAATGCGGATGCGCAGCTTCAGGTGCTTGCTGAGCTCACGCCAGAGCAGATAGAGACCATTGGCACCTATCTGGAGCAGGCGGCGTTCACCGTCGGCCGCTCGGACAAGGAGTACGTGTTTGACATTCAGGTGCGCGTCACGGCGGGGGCAGACAGCGCTTTTGTCGAGATCGCGGGCTTCCATACGAACGTGATCCGTGTGGAGAAAAACGGCGCCGTGCTGCAGCATAAGGACTATGAGGAGTCCGCCGGTCAGCACAAGACCGACCGCAGCCTGCTGACGGTCGAGAACATCATCGCCTTCGCAAACGTGGTCGAGATCGCCGACGTGCAGGAGATCCTCCAGCGGCAGATCGATTTTAACTGGGCGATCGCCGAGGAGGGTCTGCGCGGGGATTATGGCGCGAACATCGGCCGCATCCTGCTGCAGTCTTACGGCATGAGCGTCCACAACCGCGCCAAGGCCTACGCCGCCGCGGGGTCGGATGCGCGCATGAACGGCTGTGACCTGCCGGTCGTCATCAACTCCGGCAGCGGCAATCAGGGCCTGACGGCGTCTCTGCCGGTCATCATCTACGCCAAGGAGCTCGGTGTCACGCAGGCGATGCTCTACCGCGCGCTTGCGGTGTCGAACCTCATTACCATCCATCTGAAAACCGGCATCGGCAGCCTCTCCGCCTATTGCGGCGCGACGGCGGCCGGCTGCGGCGCGGCTGCGGGCGTGACGTATCTCTACGGCGGTCAGTTCCGCGAGATCGCGCATACGGTCGTCAACGCCATCGCCATTGCCTCCGGCATGATCTGCGATGGCGCGAAGGCGAGCTGCGCGGCCAAGATCGCCTCGGCGGTCGAGGCGGGCCTGCTGGGTATGCAGATGCAGATGCATGAGAGCCAGTTCTACGGCGGCGACGGGATCGTCGTCAAGGGCGTGGAGAATACGATCCGCAACATCGGCACGCTTGCCAGCGAGGGTATGCGCGAGACCGACCGCACGATCATCCGCATGATGATCCAGGAGCACTGATATGGATAGGGATGCCGGCTGCCATTTGGCGGCCGGCATTTTTTTGCGCGCAGCGGCGCGTGCCGCTTGCATTTCGGGCGCACGGCGCGTATAATAACTCATATTTTTTGATCCGCGATTTGCGGCCTGTTTTGCATCCAAGGAGGCGTGTTATGCGTTTATTTGACATTCTCGGTCCGGTGATGGTCGGCCCGTCCAGCAGTCACACGGCGGGCGCGGTGCGCATCGGTTTGACGGCGCGCAAGCTGCTCGGCGATCGACCGGTGCACGCGGACATCTCGCTGCACGGCAGCTTTGCCCTGACCGGCCGCGGCCACGGCACGGACTGCGCGCTGATCGCGGGTCTGCTCGGGATGCAGCCGGATGACCTGCGCATTCCCGATAGCTTTGCCGCCGCGGCGGAGCAGGGGCTGACGTTCACGTTTGAGAACGTTCAGATGCGCAATGCGCACCCGAATACCGCGCGCCTGAAGCTCACGGGGGCAAACGGCCGCACGCTCGACATCGTGGCCGAGAGCGTTGGCGGCGGGCGCATCCGCATCCGCTCCATCGACGGCATCGAGACGAATTTCTCCGGCGAGCACAACACGCTCATTGTCCACAATCAGGACGCGCCCGGTCATGTCGCGGCCGTGACGGCGGCGCTCATGCAGCGGCGTGTCAACATCGCCACCATGCAGCTCTACCGTGACGAGCAGGGCGGCTATGCGGTCATGATCCTCGAGTGCGACCAGCCGATCCCGAAGGACATCGAGCAGTGGCTGTCGCACATCGAGGGCATTCAGAAGATCACGATCTTTAATCAGGAGGAACCGGTATGAGCTTTTCAAGCATTGCGGCCATGCTTTCGGCGGCGCAGGAGCGCAAGCAGCCGCTCTACGCCGTCATCCGTGACGCGGACTGTCAGGAAAACGGCTATGACGCCGCGGCCTCCCGCCGCCAGATCGCGGCGCTCTGGGCGGCGATGCAGGCATCCAGCCAGCAGTATTGCGCATCGGACCGCTCCAACAGCGGGCTCATCGGCGGCGATGCGGAAAAGCTCCGCGCGGCGGCGGAAAAGGGGATACTGCTCGGCGGGACATATTTTCAGCGCGTGACGGAGCAGGCGCTCAAGGTCGCCGAGTGCAATGCCTGCATGAAGCGCATCGTTGCCGCACCCACGGCGGGCAGCTGCGGCGTGCTTCCGGCGGTGCTCATCCCGCTCTCGGATGAGCGGGACGTGCCGGAGGAGACGATCCTGCAGGCGCTGTATATCGCGGCGGGCTTCGGTCAGGTCACGGCGCTGCGCGCGAGCGTCGCCGGGGCGCAGGGCGGCTGTCAGGCGGAGATCGGCACGGCCAGCGCCATGGCTGCCGCCGCGCTGACGCATATCCTCGGCGGCACGGCGCAGCAGTGCGCGGACGCATACGCGATGGCGCTTGCAAACCTGCTCGGGCTCGTCTGCGATCCGGTCGCGGGGCTTGTGGAGGTGCCGTGTGTCAAGCGCAACGTCATCGGCGCGGTCAACGCCGTGAGCGCGGCGAACATGGCCGTCGCCGGCATCACGAGCCGCATCCCGGTCGATGAGGTCATCGACGCGATGGGTGAGATCGGTGACGCGCTCCCGACCGACCTGCGCGAGACCGGGCTCGGCGGTCTTGCGGGCACGCCGACCGGGCGAAAGATCGCGCGCGAGGTCACGCAGGCCGGGCTCTGAGCGGCGTATACGAAACCTGCTGCATCGGCGGTGCAGCAGGTTTTTGCGCGAAAAGGCTTGACAGACACGCAAAATGACGGCAATGTATATCTGAAATTATGAGACCGAACAAAGCATGACCCGCTCGGCGGGCAGAAAGGCGGAGCTATGGAATACAACAAACCCATTGCGGATATGTGCCCCGGCATGGATGTCGAGGGCTTTTACATCCTGCGCGCAGCGGCGCTCAAGACGACCAACAGCGGCAAGCCCTTTCTCAGCGGCACGATCTGTGACCGCACGGGCAGCATGGAGATCAAGATCTGGGATTACAGCGGCCCGATCGGCGCGCGTGCGGACGATGCCGGCCGCGTCGTGAAGATCCGCGGCAGCGTTTCGGAATACCGCGGCGCGCTTCAGGTGAGCGTGCACCGCATCCGCATGGCCGAGAGCGCGGACACGTATGACAAATCCCTGCTCGTGCCGACGGCGCCGATCGACACGGACGCCGCGCTCTCGGATGTGCAGCGGCTGGTCGCCTCGATCGCGGACGCGGATTACCGCAGCGTCGCCGAGACGATGCTTGCACGCCACCTTGACGCGTTTTGCCGCATCCCGGCGGGAAAGACCGTGCACCACAGCTTCCTGTCCGGTCTTTTGATGCACACATACAATATGCTGCGCACGGCGGATTTTCTCGCCGGGCTCTATCCGGAGGTCATCGACCGCAGCCTGCTGCTGACTGGCACGCTGCTGCACGATTTTGCCAAGGAGCGGGAGTTCGCGTTTTCCGACCTCGGCATCGTGACGGAGTATTCCACCGCCGGGCAGCTGCTCGGTCATCTGGTCATGGGCGCGCAGGAGGTCGCGGACGTCGCGCGCGAGCTTGCCATTGCCGAGGAAAAGTCCCTGCTGCTGCAGCATCTGCTGCTCTCGCACCACGGCGAGCCGGACTTCGGTGCGGCCGTGCGCCCCATGTGCGCCGAGGCGGAGCTGCTGTCGTACATCGACCTCATTGACAGCCGCATGGAGATTTATGCCGAGACGCTCCCGAGCGTGCCGGCAGGCGGTTTCAGCGGGCGTATTTTTGCGCTGGAAAAGAAGATCTATCACCACAACTGAGGAGCTTGCCCATGATGACCCTGCCGGAACAAGTGCATATGGCGCTCGACCGCCTCGAGGCGGCGGGGTGGGAGGCCTTCGTCGTCGGCGGCGCGGTGCGCGATGCGCTGCGCGGCTGCGCGGCGGGGGACTGGGACATCACGACCAATGCCGAGCCGGAGCAGGTCGAGCGGGTCTTTTCCGGCGAGCGGCTCATCGAAACGGGACTCCGGCACGGCACGGTGACCGTCCTGCTCGACTGTCTGCCGCTGGAGATCACGACCTACCGCGTTGACGGCGGCTACTCAGACCACCGGCGGCCGGACAGCGTGACGTTTACGCGCAGCCTGCGTGAGGACTTGCTGCGGCGCGATTTTACGATGAATGCGCTTGCGTACAATCCGCGCACGGGACTCGTGGATATCTGCGGCGGGGCGGAGGATCTCGCGCACGGCGTCGTGCGCTGCGTGGGTGAGCCCGAGCGCCGCTTTCGTGAGGACGGGCTGCGCATTTTGCGTGCGCTGCACTTTGCGTCCGTGCTCGGCTTCACCATCGAGCCGGAGACGGCGGCGGCCATCCACCGCTGCGCCGAGCTGCTGCGGTATCTTGCGGCGGAACGCGTGCTCAGTGAGCTGACAAAGCTGCTCTGCGGGCAAAACGCAGGCGCGGTGCTGCGGGAGTTTTCCGATGTGCTCTCTGTCCCCATCCCGGAGCTGCGGCCGATGTTCGGCTTTGCGCAGCACAACCCGCACCACGACCGGGACGTCTGGCAGCACACGGTCGCGGTCGTGGAGCACATCCCGCCCGAGCCGGTGCTGCGCTGGGCAGCGCTGCTGCACGATGTCGGAAAGCCGCCGTGCTTTTCGCTTGCCGATGACGGCGTCGGACACTTTTACGGTCACGCCGCCAAGAGCACGGAGTTTGCGGATGCGATCCTGACGCGGCTGCGTATGGATACGGCCGGGCGCACGCGCATCACGCAGCTCATCCGCTACCACGACCTGCCCATCGCGCCGGAAGCGAAGCCCGTCCGGCGGCTGATGCATAAGCTCGGCGTCGAGCCGGTGCGGCAGCTCTTCGCGCTGCACATCGCCGATACCTGCGGGCAGTCTGCCATCTGCGCCGGACGCGTGCAGACCTATCAGGAGGCCGGGCGCGTGCTCGATGCGCTGCTGGAGGCCGATGCCTGCTTTTCGCTCCGGGATCTCGCCGTTAACGGCAGCGACCTGCTTGCGCTCGGCCTGCGCGGACGGGCTGTGGGCGCGGCGCTGCAGGCGTGTCTGGACGCCGTCATGGATGAGCGGGTCGCAAATGAGCGGGAGGCGCTGCTGGCGTATGCGACGGAAAATTTGCACCGCTTTGCAAATTCCTGACCGTCAGGTCTTGAAAATCGTGGAGCGATGTTATAAGATGAAGAACAATATCTAATTACATTGTAATAGAATATGCGGAGAACAGGACTATGGAGCAGATTCGGTCGCGGAAAAATCAATATATCCTGCACCTGCGCGCGCTGGCAAAGTCGGCGGATGCGCGCCGGGAGGCGGGGGAGTACGTCTGCGACGGAGAAAAGCTGCTGCGCGAGGCGCTGCAGTTCGGCGCGGAGGTCACGTCCGTGCTCTGGCGCGAGGCGGCGGCGTTTTCACTGCCGGACGGTATCGCGCAGTACGCGGCGGATGCCGAGCTCGTCGAGTACGCCTCTCCGCTCATGCACTCGCCGGGTCCGGTCTTTACCGTGCGCATCCCGGCGATGCACCTGCCGGAGCCGCTGCGCCGGGTCATCGTGCTCGAAGGGGTGCAGGATCCCGGCAACGTCGGCACGGTCATCCGCACGGCCAACGCCCTCGGCATGGATGCCGTGGTGCTCACCGGCGCGTGCGCCGATCTCTACGGCCCGAAGACCGTGCGCGCGGCGATGGGCGCGCTCTTTCGTCAGCCGGTGCTGACGTGCACGCTGGACGAGCTGATGCAGCTGCTGCGCGCAAACGGGCTCAAGCTCTACGGCGCAGCGCTGACGGACACGGCGCAGGATCTGCGGCGCGTGCCGCTCATGCCGGCAGCCGTGGCGATCGGCAGCGAGGGGCGCGGTCTGAGTGCGCAGCTGCTCGCGCAGTGCGACGGGCAGATCATCATCCCCATGCAGCCGGGCGCGGAGTCGCTCAATGCGGCGGTGGCCGCGGCGGTCGTCATGTGGGAGATCGCCCGCACCGAGACGTGAGGAGGGCGTGAGATGTCGCAGCTCAAATACTGGGTCTGGCTGTCCATGCGCTTCGGCGTGCGGCCGAAGGTGAAGCTCGCGCTTGTGGAGCACTTCGGCACGCCGCGCGATGTGTATTTTGCCACGGAGGCGGACTACCGCGTCCGTGCCTCGCTGCGCCCGGAGGAGCTGCGTCTGCTGCTGGATAAGGACCTGCATGAGGCCGAGCGCGCGCTCGCCATCTGCGACCGGGAGGATATCCGCGCCATGACGATCCAGGACGCTGCCTATCCGCAGCGGCTGCTGCAGATCTATGACCCGCCGCTCGTGCTCTATGTGCGCGGCACACTGCCGCCGCTGGATGACCGCGCGGCCGTCGCCGTCGTCGGTACGCGCAGCGCCACGCCTTACGGGATGCGCACGGCGCACAAGCTCGGCTCGGAGATCGTGCGTCACGGCGGCATCGTGCTCTCCGGTCTCACCGCCGGCATCGACCGCTCAGCCGCCGAGGGTGCGCTGGACGCGGGCGGTGTCTGCGTGGGCGTGTCCGGCACGGCGATCAATCTGGACTTTGCGGGCGCGTGCACGCAGAGCGTCGCGCGCTGCGGTGCGGTCGTGAGCGAGTTTGCGCCGAATATGTCCGTGCCGCGCTTCGGTTTCCGCTTGCGCAACCGCATCACCTCCGGACTCGCCGTGGCGACGGTCGTGGTCGAGGCGCCGGAGAAAAGCGGCGCACTGCTCTTTGCCGAAGATGCGATCACGCAGGGCAGGGAGGTCTTTGCCGTGCCCGGAAACGCCGATTCCCACGCCTCCGTCGGCAGCAATGCGCTGCTCAAGGACGGGGCGCGTCCGGCGACGTGCGCATGGGATGTGCTGGGCGATTTCCGCCGGATGTTTCCCGGCACGCTGCACGAGCGCATCGCGCCCGAACCCGAATCCGCCGCGCCGCAAGCTCCGCCCGAGACGGGCGACGGCTTTGCACAGGTGCGCCGCCCGGTCGCGGAGAAAAAGATTGACAAGCCGCAGCCGGAGGCATATATTGACTTGGAAGCGCAGCTCAAGACGCTCACGACGGAGCAGCTGCAGATCGTCGCGGCGATCGATGCGCCCGCCACGCAGGTGGATCTCATCATCGCCAGGACCCGGCTGCCGGCGAGCAAGGTGCTCGCGGAGCTGACCGTGCTGCAAATTCTCGGCGTGGTCCGGCAGGAACCGGGCAAACGCTTTTCATTAAATATACGCGCAGGCACTGCGCAGGAATCATAAGGAGTTGGAACAGACCCGATGGCAAAAGCAAAAACGGATCTGGTGATCGTCGAGTCTCCGGCGAAGGCCAGAACAATCGAAAAATATCTGGGCAGCAACTATCAGGTCGTGGCCTCGATGGGGCATTTGCGCGACCTGCCCAAGAGCACGATGGGCGTCGACATCGACGGCGACTTCACGCCGCAGTATCTGCCCGTGAAGGATCGCGCCGACGTGATCGCCGACCTGAAAAAGCGCGCCAAGTCTGCCGGCACCGTCTACCTCGCGACCGACCCTGACCGCGAGGGAGAGGCCATTTCGTGGCACCTGAAGGAGCTGCTGAATCTGCCGGACGATAAGGCCAAGCGCGTGACCTTCAACGAGATCACGAAGAAGGTCGTCACCGAGAGCATCCAGCACCCGCGCGAGATCGATCAGGATCTGGTCGATGCGCAGCAGGCGCGCCGCGTGCTCGACCGCATCGTGGGCTATAAGCTCAGCCCGCTGCTCTGGCGCAAGGTCAAGCCCGGTCTGTCCGCCGGGCGTGTGCAGTCGGTGGCCACGCGCATCGTGGTCGACCGTGAAAATGAGATCCGCGCCTTCCAGCCGCAGGAATACTGGCTGCTTGACGCGCTGCTTGACTGCGGCGCGGGCACGTTCAGCGCGCGTTTTTACGGCACGGCCGATAAGAAGATGGACGTTCCGGACGAGGCCACAGCCGACAAGATCATTGCCGCCGTGTCGGCAGAGCCGTTTCAGATCGCGAGCGTCAAGCGCGGCGAGAAGCAGCGCAGCCCCTCGCCCCCGTTCATCACCTCGACCCTGCAGCAGGAGGCTTCCCGCCGTCTGGGCATGACGCCGCGGCGCACCATGTCGGTCGCGCAGCAGCTGTATGAAGGCGTGGATATTACCGGCCGCGGCACGATCGGTCTCATCACCTATATGCGTACCGACTCCCAGCGTCTGTCGGACGAGGCGCTCGCCTCGGCACAGGCGTTCATTGTCGAGCACTACGGCCCGGAGTATCATCCCGGCAAGCCGCGCACGTATAAGACCAAGGCCGGTGCGCAGGACGCGCATGAGGCCATCCGCCCGACGGACGTCACGCTCACGCCGGATCGTGTGCGCCACGACCTCACGCCGGAGCAGTACCGTCTCTACCGGCTCATCTGGGGACGCTTCACCGCCTGCCAGATGTCCAACGCCGTGTACGATAATGTTGTCGTGGATGCCGGCAGCGCGGGCTATCTCTTCCGCGCCAACTACTCCGAGCAGAAGTTTGCGGGTTACACCGCCGTGTACGAAGAGGCGAAGGATGAGGAGACGAGCGAGGTGCGCCGTCCGCTGCCGTCGCTCAAGCAGGGCGATGCCGTGCAGCTCAAGAACGTCACGAAAGAGCAGCAGTTTACCCAGCCGCCCGCCCGCTACACAGAGGCGACGCTCATCCGTGCGATGGAGGAAAAGGGCATCGGCCGTCCGTCGACGTATGCGCCGACGATCTCGACCATCCTCAGCCGCAACTATGTCGTCAAGGAGGGACGCTATCTGCGCCCGACGAACCTCGGCATCGTCGTGACCGAGATGATGGAGGAGTATTTCCGCAACATCGTTGACCTGAAATTCACCGCCAACATGGAGACCGATCTCGACAAGATCGAGGCCGGAGCCGTCGCGTGGAAGGATCTGCTGCGCGAGTATTATAAGGACTTTGACGCAAACCTCAACAACGCCGAGATCCAGCTTGAGGGCAAGCACCTCAAGGTGCCGGATGAGGAGTCGGACGAGGTCTGCCCGAACTGCGGGCGCAAGCTCGTGTACAAAAACGGCCGCTTCGGCCGCTTCCTTGCCTGCCCCGGCTACCCGGAGTGCAGCTTCACGATGCCCATCGTGGTCGAGATGCCCGGTAAGTGCCCGGCCTGCGGCGGCCGTCTGCTCAAGCGGACGTCGCGCAAGGGCTTTGCCTACTATGCCTGTGAGCGCGGACATGACTGCCCCGGTCACGGTGAGGGCGAGGGCGGCGAGAACATCCAGGGCTTCATGACGTGGGACGTGCCGACGAAGGACTACTGCCCCGAGTGCGGCAAGACGATGTTCAAACGCGCCGGCAAGGGCGCGAACAAGCCGTTTTGCATCAATCCGGAGTGCGCGAACTATCTGCCGCCGGATAAGCGCGGCTATAAGCGCAAGCCGAAGCCGGCGGACGACGCGGACTCGGCCAAGACCGAGCCCGAGACCGCCGAGGCTGCCGCCGAAAAGAAGCCGGCCGCCAAGAAAGCGCCCGCGAAAAAGCCTGCCGCGAAGAAAACGGCAGCCAAGAAGCCTGCCGCCAAGAAACCGGCTGCGAAAAAGCCTGCCGCCAAGAAACCGGCTGCAAAAAAGACGGCAAAACCCAAGGAAGAAGCATAAGTAGGAAGCATAATTGGAAAGGCGGCCTGATTACGGCCGCCTTTTTCGAGGAGGAACGCTATGACCCCAGTGACTGTGATCGGTGCGGGCCTGGCGGGATGCGAGTGCGCGTGGCAGCTGGCCGGGCGCGGCATCCCGGTGCGCCTGATCGAGATGAAACCCCAGAAAATGTCCCCCGCGCACGTATCGGAAAACTTTGCGGAGCTCGTCTGCTCCAACTCGCTGCGCAGCGATGAGCTCACCAACGCCGTCGGTCTGCTCAAGGAGGAGCTGCGGCGGCTCGATTCCGTCGTGCTCGCCAGCGCGGATCATAACCGTGTCGCCGCCGGCGGCGCGCTCGCCGTGGACCGTGAGGCCTTCGCCCGCGAGATCACGGAGCGCATCTGCGCGCACCCGAACATCACCGTTGAGCACGCGGAGGCGACCACCATCCCCGAGGGTGAGGTCGTCATTGCGACCGGTCCGCTCACGAGTGATGCCATGGCCGAGGAGATCCAGCGCCTGTGCCCGGAGTTCGACCTGCATTTTTATGATGCCGTCGCGCCCATCGTCACGCTTGAGAGCGTGGACATGGACAGCGCCTTTTTCGCCAGCCGCTATGATAAGGGCACGGCGGACTACGTCAACTGCCCCATGGATCAGGCGGAGTACACCGCCTTCGTTCAGGAGCTGCGCACCGCCAAGGAAGCGCCGGTGCACGGCTTTGACGACGGCGCGGTCTTTGAAGGCTGCATGCCGGTCGAGGTCATGGCGCGCCGCGGCGAGGATACGCTGCGTTACGGTCCGCTCAAGCCGGTCGGCCTGCGCGACCCGCGCACCGGCAAGGACAACTATGCCGTCGTGCAGCTGCGGCGCGACAACGCCGAGGGCACGCTGTACAACATCGTCGGCTTTCAGACGCATCTGACGTTTGGCGAGCAAAAGCGTGTCTTTTCCATGATCCCCGCGCTGCGGGAGGCGGAGTTCGTGCGCTACGGCGTCATGCACCGCAACACCTATTTAAATTCCCCGCAGATGCTCGACCGCTACTACCGGCTTCGGAGAGCGCCGCGCATCCGCTTCGCCGGACAGATGACCGGCGTTGAGGGCTATGTGGAGTCGTGCGCGTCCGGCGCGCTTGTCGGCATCGAGACGGCTGCGCAGGTGCTCGGTCTGCCGCCCGTGGATTTCCCGCAGGAGACGGCCATCGGCGCGCTGTCGCTGTATATTTCCGGCGGCAGTGTCGGCGATTTTCAACCTATGAACATCAACTTCGGCATCATCACGCCGCTCGACCACCGCGTGCGCGGCAAGCGCAACAAGAATGCGGAGATCTCGGCGCGCAGCCTGCAGATTCTGGACGGGCTGAAACAAAAGGAGGTTTTTCATCTATGAGAATACTTGTGGACGCAATGGGCGGCGACCTTGCCCCGGACGAGATCGTCAAGGGTGCGGTGCACGCGCAGCAGGAGCTGGGCGCGGAGATCGTGCTCGTCGGCCAGCGCGCCGCCATCGAGACCTGTCTGCGCAACGAGCAGGCCTCGCTCGAGATCATTGACGCGAGCGAGGTCATCACCATGGACGATGACCCCAGCACGGCGACCCGCCGCAAGAAGGATGCTTCCATGACGGTCGCGCTCAACCTGCTGCGTGACGGCAAGGGCGATGCGGTCGTCTCCGCCGGCAGCACCGGCGCACTGCTCACGGGCGCGACGCTCATCGTCAAGCGCATCCACGGCATCCGCCGCGCGGCGCTGGCTCCCGTGCTGCCCAACGGCGATGCGGGCGTCATGCTCATCGACTGCGGCGCGAACGCCGACTGCACGCCGGAGTACCTGCTGCAGTTTGCCTACATGGGCAGCTACTACGCCCGCACCATGCTCGGCATCGCTGCGCCGCGCGTCGGCCTGCTCAGCAACGGCACCGAGGACCACAAGGGCGCGCAGCTTCAGCATGAGACCTTCCCGCTGCTCAAGGCGGCGGATGCCGCCGGGCGTATCCGCTTCATCGGCAATGTCGAGGCCTCACAGGTCTTTAACGGCGATGTGGACGTCGTCGTCACCGACGGCTTTACCGGCAACGTCCTGCTCAAGGGCATCGAGGGCAGCATCAAGTACATGACGCGCCAGCTCAAGGGCATCTTCATGAAAAACTTCAAGACCAAGATGGCGGCGCTCGCCATCAAGGACGAGTTCAAGGCGCTCAAGGCCTCTCTCGACCCGAACGAGGTCGGCGGCACGGCCATGCTCGGCATCAGCAAGCCCGTCATCAAGGCGCACGGCTCGTCGGATGCGCGCGCGATCTATAACGCCATCCGTCAGGCGATCACGTTTGTCGACTCCGGCATCATCGACGACATCACGGCCAACATTTCCTATATGCGTGTGGACAAGCACGCGGCAAAGGAGCTGGACTGATGGAGGCACTGGAGGCTCGTCTGGGCTATACATTCCGTGACCGGTCGCTGCTGGAGAATGCGCTCATGCACAGCTCTTACGCCAATGAAAACCGTGCGCGCGGCTATACCAGCAACGAGCGGCTCGAGTTTCTGGGTGACTCCGTGCTCGGCATGGTCACGGCGACGCGGCTCTACCGGCTCTATCCGGATATGCCGGAGGGGAAGATGAGCCGGCTGCGCGCCGAGCTCGTGTGCGAGCAGGCGCTGCACGGCGTGGCGTGCACGCTGCATCTGGGCGATTATATCCGCCTTGGCCACGGGGAGGAGCGCAGCGGCGGACGCGAGCGCCCGTCCATCCTCGCCGATGCGGTAGAGGCGGTCATCGCCGCCATGTACCTCGACGGCGGGCTGGAGCCTGCGCAGCGCTTTATCCTCGCGCACATCCTCAACGGTCTGGCCGAGGGGGAGATCCACCACGTCGCAGACTATAAGACCGAGCTGCAGGAGCGCGTGCAGCGCCGCGCCGGGCAGACGCTCTCTTATGCCGTCTGCGCCGAGAGCGGTCCGGACCACAACAAGACGTTCACCATGGCCGTGCTGCTCAACGGCAGCGAGATCGGCCGCGGCACAGGGCGCACCAAAAAGGAGGCGGAGCAGTCCGCCGCCCGCTGCGCGCTCGAAACGCTGAGCGAATAACGGCAAACAGCCGCCTGCAAAAACAGGCGGCTGCATTTTTTCATATCTGAAAAAATGCGCTCCTGCCGTTGCAAAATGGCATTTTTGGCGGTATACTCTACTTTGTATTATTTTCATTTGAGATACCGGCGGCGCTCCTGCGCGGGGCTGGGCCGGGTATGCGAGGGATTTTGTGTACTTAAAAGCATTGGAGATCCAGGGCTTCAAGTCCTTTCCGGACAAGACGCGCCTGAATTTTGACCAGGAGATCACGGCGATCGTCGGTCCGAACGGGAGCGGCAAGTCGAACATATCGGACGCCATCTTGTGGGTCATGGGCGAGCAGCGCACGAAGACGCTGCGCGGCGGCAAGATGGAGGACGTCATCTTCGGCGGCACGGAAAAGCGCAGCCCCATGGGCTTTGCGCAGGTGTCGCTCATTCTCGATAACAGCACCGGCATCTTCGACACCGAAAACACCGAGGTCATGATCACGCGCCGCTATTACCGCAGCGGCGAGAGCGAATATTCCATCAACCGCGAGCCCTGCCGCCTGCGCGACATCAATGAGCTGCTCATGGACACCGGCCTCGGCCGCGACGGGTACTCGATCATCGGGCAGGGGCGCATTGCAGAGATCGTCTCCGGCAAGAGCAACGAGCGCCGCGAGATCTTTGAGGAGGCGGCCGGCATCTCGCGCTACCGCTACCGCAAGGAGGAGTCGGAGCGCAAGCTTGCCCGCACGGAGGAAAACCTTCTGCGCATCAACGACAAGGTCGATGAGCTGGAGATGCAGGTCGAGCCCCTGCGCAAGCAGGCCGAGACGGCAAAAAAATATCTGCACCTGCGCGACGAGCTCAAGAGCGCCGAGGTCTCCGTTTGGATGGAGACGCTCGACCGGCTGCACGCGCAGGCCGAGACCGTGAACCACGACTATCAGACCGCGAAGGAAAACCTTGCCGGCGCGCAGCGCGAGCTTGAGCAGCTCTATGCAGCGTCGGAGAACATCGCGCAGAAAATGCGCGAGAAGGATCTGGAGTCCGAGCGCACGCGCGAGCAGATCTCCGAGGCGGAGAGCGCCGCCGCCGAGTGCGAGAGCGCCGCGGCTGTGGTGCGCACGAACCTGCAAAACAGCGCCGACAGCATCGCGCGCCTGCGCGTGGAGGTGTCCGAGCAGGCGGATCGCGCCAGCGCTCTGCAGGCGCAGATCGACGCGCAGCAGCAGCGTTTGGAACAGATCGAGCGCGAAAAGGCGCAGCACTCGCAGCAGATCGACGCCGTGCTCGAGGACATCGAGCGCAACGCCGCATCCTCCGGCGAGGCCGAGCGTGCGTATACGGAGCTGCTCGCCCGAGAGAGCGCGCAGAGCAGCGCGCTGGCAGAGTGCCGCACGCGCATCACGCTTCTGGCCGACAAATCGCAGGAGCTGCTCGATCAGGAAAACGCCATCGTCACCGCCGCTGCGGAGGCGGCCGAGCATCTGGCCGCGCTCGAGGCGCAGGCGCAGGAAAAGCAGACCGCGCAGCAGCAGGCGCAGTCCGCCTGTGACACGCTGCGCGCGCAGCAGAGAGAAAAAACTCAGCATCTTTCCGCCTGTGAGCAGGTGCTGGCAAAGCAGCAGGAGCGGCTGTCCGGTCTGACGGTCGACCTGCGCAGCACCGAATCGCGCATCCGTATGCTCACCGAGATGGAAAAGGACTTTGAGGGCTACAACCGTGCGGTCAAGGCCGTCATGCACGCGGCCGAAAAGGGGACGCTGCGCGGCGTGCGCGGCCCGGTGGCGAACCTCATCAAGACCGGCGACCGCTATGCCCTCGCCATTGAGACGGCGCTCGGCGCGGCGGCGCAGAACATCGTCGTCGAGACGCAGAGCTGCGGCGCACAGGCCATCGAGCTGCTGCGCCGGCGCGATACCGGCCGTGCGACATTCCTGCCGCTCGATACCATCCGACCCATGCACCTCAACAGCGTGCCGGATCAGGAGCCGGGCTATGTCGGCGTGGCCGACACGCTCGTCACCTGCGCGACTGCTTACCGCGATATCGTCAGCAATCTCCTCGGCCGCACCGTCGTCGCCGAGACGATGAAAGACGCCATCGCCATCTCCAAGCGCTATGACCACCGCTACCGCATCGTCACGCTTGACGGGCAGCTCGTCAACGCCGGCGGCTCGCTCACCGGCGGCAGCGCCGCCAAGGGCAGCGGCATCCTGTCGCGCGCCAACGAGCTCAAGCGTCTGCGCGAGACGCTGGATGCGCTCACGCTCGAAAAGCAGCAGTGCGCGCTCGAGCTCGAGGATGCGCAGGCGGCGCTCGACGCGGCGCACGCACAGCTCGACACCGTGCAGGCACAGCTCGAGCAGGCGGTCGAGACGCTGCACAGGGCGCAGAGCGAGGCGGCACAGGTCGCGCTGCTCAAAAGCGCCGCACAGGAGACCATCGCGGGGCAAAATGCGTCCATCGACGCCTGCCGCGCGCAGCAAAAGACGAATCAGGAGCGCATTGCCGCTGCCCGCGCCGATGCAGCCTCGGCGGAAGAAACGCTTGCACAGCTTCGCACGCAACGCGATCAGAGCGAGCTCGGCCGCGGCGCGTTTGACCGCCGCCAGCAGGAGCTGGCCGACCGGCTGGCCGGGCTGCGGGCGGAGACGGCGTCGCTTGAGGCCGAGCGCGAGACCATCCTGCGCACCACGCAGCAGATCCACGACCTGTTCGAGGAGATGGCCGGTGACCGCAAGGCGCGCCTTGACCAGATCGCGCAGGCGGAGACCGGCACGCAGCAGCTGCAGCAGACGCTGCAAATGCACGAGCGCCGTCTGGCGGAGCTTCGCCAGCGCGCCGAGACGCTGCGCGGGGAGCTTGCCGCGTGCAGCAGCCGCAAGCTGGAGCTGGAGGGACAGCGCACGCGCACCGACCGCGATGCGCAGGCGCGCAACCGCGACCTGCTGGATATGCAGGGGCTCGTGTCGCGCTTTGAGCAGAAAAAGCTCTCGGCTGACATGGAGGAAAAGCAGATCCTCGACAAGCTCTGGGACAATTATGAGCTCAGCCGCACGGCGGCCGAGGCGCTGCGCCAGCCGATCGAGAATATGACCAAGGCCAGCCGCCGCATCGCCGAGCTGCGCCGCGGCATCGGCGCGCTGGGCACGCCGAACCTCGGTGCGATCGATGAATTCACGCGCGTGAACACGCGCTACACTTTCCTCACCGGTCAGCGGGACGATATCCTCAAGGCCAAGCGTGAGCTCACCGGCATCATCGCCGATGTGACGGGGGAGATGGAGGGCATCTTCACCACGCAGTTTCAGGCGATCGATCAGGCGTTCCGCCAGACCTTCCTGGAACTCTTCGGCGGCGGCAAGGCGGCGCTCGTGCTCGAGGATCCGGAGCACGTGCTCGACAGCGGCATTGAGATCAAGGTGCAGCCGCCCGGCAAGGCGCTCTCAACGCTGAGCCTGATGTCCGGCGGCGAGATGGCGTTTGTGGCCATCGCGCTCTACTTTGCCATTTTGAAGGTGCGTCCGACGCCGTTTTGCGTCATGGACGAGATCGAAGCCGCGCTCGACGAGGCGAACGTCACACGCTACGTGCAGTATATGCGCCGCCTTGCCAAGAGCACGCAGTTTCTCGTCATCACGCACCGCCGCGGCACCATGGAGGAGGCCGACCATCTGTTCGGCGTGACCATGCAGGAAAAAGGCGTGTCGCGCATCATCGAGCTCTCGCTGGATGAAGCGGCTAAAACCATATCGTAACGGAGAAGATAGTCTATGGGATTTTTTGATAAGATCAAACAGGGCCTGACCAAGACCAAGACGAAAATGGACGCCCAGCTGACCGGCATCTTTGCCGCCTATGCGCCGGGCGATGAGGAGTTTTTTGAGGACCTCGAGGAGACGCTCATCCTTGCCGACACCGGCGTTGAGACGACGACCAAGGCCATCGCGCAGCTGCGCAAGGCCATCGAGCTCAAAAAGCTGACCACCGGCGCGGAGGTGAAAAAGGAGTTCGTGCAGATCCTCACGCGCATCCTCAAGGTGCAGGACACCATGCTCCTGCTCACGACGCAGCCGTCGGTCGTGCTCGTTGTCGGCGTCAACGGCGTCGGCAAGACGACGACGATCGGCAAGCTCGCCTCCCAGCTCAAGAAGGAGGGCAACCGCGTGCTCCTGTCCGCCGCGGATACGTTCCGCGCGGCGGCCGCCGACCAGCTCACCGTCTGGGCGCAGCGTGCCGGCGTGGAGATCGTTAAGCATGAGGAGGGCTCTGACCCTGCCGCCGTGGTGTTCGACTCCATTCAGGCGGCAAAGGCGCGCGGCGTGGATGTCGTCATCGTCGACACCGCCGGCCGCCTGCACAACAAGGCAAACCTCATGAACGAGCTCAATAAGATCACGCGCGTCATCCGCCGCGAGCTGCCGGAGGCGGACGTCGAGACGCTCATGGTGCTCGATGCCACGACCGGTCAGAACGGTCTCATTCAGGCAAAGCAGTTTCTCGACACGGCGGATCTGACCGGTATCGTGCTCACAAAGCTCGACGGTACGGCCAAGGGCGGCATCGTCTTTGCGATCGCAAACGACCTGCAGCTGCCGGTGAAATATGTCGGCGTCGGTGAGCAGATCGACGACCTGCTGGAGTTCAAACCTGCGGAATTTGTGGAGGCACTGCTGTCATGATCCTTGCAAGCAATAATGCACATAAGCTCGATGAGTTTCGCGCCATCTTTGCCGACATGGGCATCGAGATCGTTCCGCAGAGCGCGGCCGGCTGCGACTTTGAGGTCGACGAGACCGGCGATACCTTCGAGGAAAACGCCTATCTGAAAGCCATCGCCGTGACCCGCGCGACGGGGCAGGCCGCCATCGCGGACGACTCCGGGCTCGAGGTCGATGCGCTCGACGGTGCACCCGGCGTGCACTCGGCGCGCTATACCGGCCGCCACGATGATACGGACGCCGCGCGCAACGACCTTTTGCTGCACAACCTCGGCGCACGCACCGACCGCACGGCGCGGTTCGTGTCGTGCATCTGCTGCACATTCCCGAACGGCGACGTGCTGCGCGCACGCGGCACGTGCGAGGGCAGCATCCTGTTTGCTCCGCGCGGGGAAAACGGCTTCGGCTATGACCCGCTGTTTTTGCCGGAGGGCTATGACTGCTCCATGGCGGAGCTGCGCCCGGAAGAGAAAAACGCCATTTCCCACCGCGGAAATGCGCTCAAAATCCTGAAAGAAGAATTGAGGAATTACTATGCTGACAAGTAAGCAGCGCGCCCAGCTGCGCGGACTCGCCGCGACGGAGGACACCATTGTCCACATCGGCAAGGGCGGCATCACCGACAACATCGTCACCCAGATGAACGACGCGCTCAAGGCACGCGAGCTCGTCAAGGGGCGCGTGCTCGAAAACTCGCTCCTGACCGCGCGCGAGGCGTGCGACCAGCTTGCCGCGACCTGCCGCGCAGAGCCTGTGCAGGTCATCGGCTCAAAATTCGTGCTCTATAAGCGCAACGAGCAAAAGCCGAAGATCGAGCTCGTAAAAAAGGCGAAGAAATGAAGATCTGCATCTATGGCGGCAGCTTCAACCCACCGCACCTCGGCCATACGGCGGCGCTGCGCGCCGTGCGCGCGGCGATCGAGCCGGATGTGACGCTGGTCATCCCGGACCGCATCCCGCCGCACAAGGAGCTCACACCGGGCAGCCCGGAGCCGTCGGAGCGCCTGCTCATGACGATGCTGGCCTTTTCCTCCGAGCCGGGGGTGGAGGTCTCCGATATGGAGCTGCACCGCTCCGGCAAGAGCTACACGGTCGACACCGTGCGCGAGCTGCGCGACTGCAACCCCGACGCGGAGCTGTACCTCGTCGTCGGCACGGATATGCTCACGACGTTTGAGCAGTGGCACGATTACCGTGTGCTGCTCGCGCAGGTCACGCTCGTCGCGCTCGCGCGCACGAGCGATGAGCACGCCGAGGTGGAGCGCTTCAGCGCCTATCTGCGCCAGACGTACGGCGCGCGCGTCATCGCGCTGCCGGCAGAGCCGATCCCGGTCACTAGCACGGACGTGCGCCGTCTGCTGCCGCAGCGGCTCGGCAGTGCGTATCTCGCGCCCGGCGTGTATGCGCACATCATCCAGCAGCGGCTCTATGACGCCAAGCCCGACCTCAACTGGCTGCGCGAGCAGGCATATCCCATGCTCAAGCCGCGGCGCATCTCCCACGTCTGGGGCTGCGAGCATGAGGCGCGCCGCCTTGCCGAGCGCTGGGGCTGCGATCCGGACGCTGCTGCCGAAGCCGGAATTTTGCACGATTGCACGAAAAAATTCGAGCTATCTGACCAATTGCTATTGTCTGAAAAATATGGTATCATAAACGACACGGTCGAAACGGCCAACACCAAGCTGCTGCACGCAAAAACCGGCGCTGCCGTGGCGCGGGATCGTTTCGGCGTACCACCTGAGATCGAAAGCGCCATCCGCTGGCACACGACGGGAAAACCCGATATGACCACGCTCGAAAAGGTCCTGTATATGGCCGACTACATCGAGCCTGCGCGGGATTTTGACGGCGTGGACGAGCTGCGGCGCCTCGCTTACACCGATCTGGATGCGGCCATGGTGCTCGGGCTGAAGATGAGCCTCGAGGATCTGCGCGCCGGCGGCATCACGCCGCACGAGCATACGGTGCAGGCATTAAACTGGTATCAAGGCAGGGATAAAGATTATGAAAAGACGACACAATGACGGCCGCTATCCGGACGAATATGCCGGCTACAACGACCCGGCGTACGACGAGCGCTATGACGACGGCAGCGGCTTTCAGGACGACCCGTTTTCCGAGACGACTGCCGCGGCAAATCACCGCGTGAAGGCGCAGCGGGCGCAGGATAAGCGCCGGAAGAAGAAAAAAGTGCGCATTGCGGTCATCGTGGTCGTGGTGCTGGCGCTGCTCGTCGGTGAATTCGTCGTGCTGATGAATCACTGGGTCAGCCCGCCGAGTCTCAACGGCGGTCTGAGCGATGGTGACCCGAGCGACGGCATCACCACCAACACCGACGGCCGCAAGAAGGGGTGCTACACCTTCCTCATCGCGGGCAAGGACCGCGCCGCCGGCCTGACGGACACGGTGCTCGTCGGTATGCTCGACACGGAGAACAAATCTCTGAAGTTCGTCAGCATTCCGCGCGACACGGCGGTGAACGTTGCCTACCGTCCCAAGAAGATGAACCAGTATTACGCCGCGGCCGAGAACAACGGCAGAGACGGAGTGGAGGCGATGATCGCCGGTGCGGAGAAGATCCTCGGCTACCGTGTCGACAGCTATGCGATCTTTGATGTCGAAGTGTTCGTCGAGCTTATCGACGCCATGGGCGGCATCGATTTTGACGTCCCCGTGGACATGGACTATGACGATCCGGGTCAGGATCTGAGCATCCACGTGCGCAAGGGCTATCAGCACCTCAACGGTTATCAGACCATGGGCGTGTTCCGCTTCCGCAACACCTATGCCACCGGCGACATCGGCCGCATCGACGTGCAGCATCAGATGCTCAAGGCCATGACGAGCCAGTTTTTGAAGCTGCACAACATTCCGAACCTCAATAAGCTCATTGACATCTACGAAAAGGATGTCATCACGAACCTGTCGGCCGGCAACGTGATGTTCTACGTCAAGGAGTTTTTAAAGCTCGAGGAGGACGATATTGCCTTCGAGACGATCCCGGCCAACTACAATGGTGTGAAAAACGGCATGTCCTACGTGTTCATCCACGTGGACGAATGGCTGGAGTATCTCAACACCTGGCTCAACCCCTATACGACGGAGATCACGTCCGCAAACGTGGACATTCTCTATGAGTCCAACGGGCAGGTCGTGGCCACCTCCGGCACGATCCAAGGGCCGAACAAATGGTAACGAAAAGGAAGGATGTTTGATTATGATGCCTGCTAACGAGCTCGCCGCGGTCATTGTCAAGGCACTGGACGCGAAAAGGGGCGAGAATATTCAGCTGCTCAAGACCCGTGACCTGACGACGCTGGCGGACTATTTTGTCATCTGCACGGCCGGCTCTTCGACCCATGTCAAGACGCTGACCGACGCCGTGGAAGCGGCGGCGGACGCTGTGGGTGAACCGGTGCTGCGCCGCGAGGGACACCGCAGCGGCAGCTGGGTGCTGCTCGATTACGGCTGCGTGATCGTGCACGTGTTTCAGGATGAAGCGCGCAAGTTCTACGATCTGGAGCGCCTGTGGAGCGATGCCGAGGTCATCGACATCACGGATATGCGCGCCTGAGCAAATGCCAATGAGCCGGGGCGGTCATCGCGCCGCCCCGCTTACTTAGTTTTTTGATTTTTCAGAGAGAAGTGAACGCTATGAAGTATGATTTTCAGGCAATCGAGAAAAAATGGCAGGCGCGCTGGGAGACGGAAAAGCCATTCGCGGCCGTCACCGGCGATCCGCGCCCGAAGTTTTACGGGCTGATCGAGTTCCCGTATCCCTCCGGACAGGGGCTGCACGTCGGCCATCCGCGCCCGTTCACGGCGATGGACATCATCTGCCGCAAGCGCCGGATGCAGGGCTATAACGTCCTGTTCCCGATCGGGTTTGATGCATTTGGTCTGCCGACCGAGAACTATGCCATCAAAAACCATATCCATCCGGCCATTGTCACGAAAAACAACATTGCCAACTTCACCAAGCAGCTCAAGATGCTCGGCTACAGCTTTGACTGGGACCGCGCGGTCGACACGACCGACCCGTCTTACTATAAGTGGACGCAGTGGATCTTCCTGCAGATGTTCAAGCACGGTCTGGCCTACAAGACCACCATGCCGGTCAACTGGTGCACGAGCTGCAAGTGCGTGCTGGCGAACGAAGAGGTCGTCAACGGCGTCTGCGAGCGCTGCGGCAGCGAGGTCGTGCGCAAGGAGAAGAGCCAGTGGATGCTCGCCATCACGAAGTATGCCCAGCGCCTGATCGATGATCTGGACGATGTGGACTACCTCGAGCGTGTCAAGACGCAGCAGCGCAACTGGATCGGCCGCTCCACCGGTGCCGAGATCACGTTTAAGACCAACATCGGCGACGATATCACGGTCTACACCACCCGTGCTGACACGCTCTTCGGCACGACGTACATGGTCATTTCGCCCGAGCACCCGTTGCTCAAGCAGTGGCAGCCGCACATCGCCAACTGGGATGCTGTCGCCGCCTATCAGGAAGAGGCTGCGCACAAGTCCGACTTCGAGCGCGGTGAGCTCAATAAGGAAAAGACCGGTGTCCGTCTTGAGGGCATCGAGGTCATGAACCCCGTGACGCACAAGGCGCTGCCCATGTTCGTCTCGGACTACGTTCTCATGGGCTACGGCACCGGCATCGTCATGGGCGTTCCGGGCCACGACCAGCGCGACTGGGAGTTTGCCACGAAGTTCGGTCTGCCGATCATCGAGGTCGTCGCCGGCGGCGACGTGACCAAGGGGGCCTTCGTCGCCAAGGACGACAGTGCCGTCATGGTCAACTCCGGCTTCCTCAACGGCATGACCGTCAAAGAGGCCATCCCCGCCATGAAGAAGTACGTCGTGGAGCAGGGCATCGGCAAGGAGCAGGTCAACTACAAGCTGCGCGACTGGGTCTTCAGCCGCCAGCGCTACTGGGGCGAGCCGATCCCGCTGGTCAACTGCCCGAAGTGCGGCTGGGTCGCCGTGCCGGATGAGCAGCTTCCGCTCGTGCTGCCGCAGGTGGACAGCTATGAGCCCACCGACGACGGCGAGAGCCCGCTGAGCAAGATGACCGACTGGGTCAACACCACCTGCCCGCAGTGCGGCGGTCCTGCCAAGCGCGAGACCGACACCATGCCGCAGTGGGCCGGCTCGAGCTGGTATTTCCTGCGCTACATGGATCCGCACAACGACAAGGAGCTCGCCTCCAAGGAGGCTCTGGACTACTGGAGCCCGGTCGACTGGTATAACGGCGGCATGGAGCACACGACGCTCCACCTGCTCTATAGCCGCTTCTGGCACAAGTTCCTGTATGACATCGGCGTCGTGCCGACCAAGGAGCCGTATCAAAAGCGCACCAGCCACGGTATGATCCTCGGTGAGGGCGGCGAGAAGATGTCGAAGTCCCGCGGCAACGTCGTCAATCCCAACGACATCGTCGATCAGTACGGCGCGGATACCATGCGTCTGCACATCATGTTCATCGGCGACTTTGAGAAGGCTGTCTCCTGGTCCAATGAGGCCGTCAAGGGCTCGAAGCGCTTCCTTGACCGCGTCTGGAATCTCAGCGAGAGCTGCACGGACGATCCGGAGATCTCGGCCAAGAACGAGCCGATCATCCATAAGACCGTCAAGAAGGTCACCGAGGACATCGATGAGCTGAAGATGAACACCGCCATTGCGGCCATGATGAGCATGGCCAATGAGTTTGCGTCCAACGGCTGCACGAAGGGCGATATGGAGCAGCTGCTGCTCCTGCTCAGCCCGTTTGCGCCGCACATCGTCGAGGAGATCTGGGAGCGGCTCGGCTTTGCCGCCAAGTACGGCAAAATGTGCTGCCAGTGCGCCTGGCCGACGTATGACGAGGCCAAGACCGTCGACACGACCGTCACCATGGCCGTGCAGGTGCTCGGCAAGCTCAAGGGCACCGTCACCGTGCCGAAGGACAGCGACCAGCAGACCGTCGTCGACGCTGCCATGGCGCTCGACAAGGTGCAGCGCCAGATGGACGGTATGCAGATCGTCAAGGTCATTCACGTTCCGAACAAATTGGTCAATTTGATTTTGAAGCCGAAGGCATAACTTCATCTTGACATTCGGCGTGATAGCAATTATAATGTTAACGCTAAAGCCATGCATGATGGCCCTTGAAGCGCCGCAAGGCGTATTTGGAGGGAGGGAATAAAATGTCTGAAATCTACGTCAAGGAGAATGAGTCTCTGGACAACGCGCTCAAGAGATTTAAGCGCAGCTGTGCCAAGGCCGGCGTCATGTCCGATCTGCGCCGCAAGGAGTACTACCAGAGCCCCAGCGTGCGTCGCCGCAAAAAGTCGGAGGCTGCTCGTAAGAACAAGAACAAGCGCTACTACTAAGTCATAAAAAATCCTGCATCCGAGGATGCAGGATTTTTTTCTTTTCATGCCTCAGGTCTCCGGGGCATATACCGGCAGGTCGACATATGTCGGCGCGTGTGCCAGCGCCGGGATGAGCACGTCGACGGCGTCCGCCATGCGCAGCTTGAGCGTGGATGTGTTGATGCACGGGTGGCAGCAGAGGTACGCATCGTCCAGCAGGTCGCGGTCGATGAGCAGCCGCACGCGCGCGTCGCGGTCGTTCATCAGACCAAGCACGCTCACAGAGCCGGGCGTGATATCCAGCAGCTCAAGCATATGCTCCGGGGAGGCAAACGACAGCCGCGCGCTGCCGATCTGGTGCGAGAGATCCTTCGTGCGAAACGGCTTGTGCCCCGGCATCAGCAGCAGGTAAAACGCCGTCTGCTGCCGGTTCGTGAGAAAGAGATTCTTGCAGATCCCGGCACCCAGCACCTGCTCCACGGCGGCGCAGGCCTCGATCGTGTCGGCGGTGTCGTGATCGACGCGATCATAGCTCAGCCCCAGACGATCGAGCAGGTCGTAGCAGCGCAGCTCCTTATCGAGCCGGTTCGCGTCCTCGGCCCGGCCGTGATATACGGTTTGGTCAACAAACATGGTGTCACTCCTTGAAAAGCAGTCTGCCGCTATTATAGCGGCTTTGCGCCGTCGGTTCAAGTCCCGCGCGGACGGTTGACACATCGGGTCAAAATGAGTACAATATACACTGTGAAATTGTGCAGAAAGGAACGTTCCATGGCCTATCAGCTCATCGCCGTCGATATGGACGGCACGTTGCTCAACTCGAAAAAGGAGATCACCCCGCGCACAGCTGCCGCCGTGACGCAGGCACTTGCGCGCGGATACCATGTCGTCATGTCGACCGGGCGCTGCTACCGGCAGATCGCACCGTATATGCGTCAGTTTCCGGCCATGCGCTATGCCATCACGTCCAGCGGCGCAGCCGTGGCTGACTGTGTGGAAAACCGCATCATCTCGTCGCAGAACATCGCTGCCGATACCGCGGCGGGCGTCATGCGTGCATTTGTCGGGCTCGACGGCTTTCCGATCATCTTTTCCAACGGTGAGGCACTCTATCGGCCGGAGCTGCTCAATGACTCGCAGCATTTCGGCATGGACGCCTATGTGGATAATTTCAAGGCCAACGGCACGGCTGCCGAGGAGATGGAGCGCAGCTTCCTTGCCGCGCCTTACCCAGTCGAGAAGCTCGACTTTTACTTTGCGGACGCGGCCGAGCGTGCCAAGTTTCTCGCGCGTGTGCAGGGTGCGCCCGCATGGGTTGTCCCGTGTGAGAGTGCGGGCGTGGAGGTCAATGCCACCGGCGTCGACAAGGGCAGCGGTCTGCAGGCGCTGTGCCGGTGTCTGAACATCCCGGTCAGCGCGGCGATCGCCATCGGCGACTCGGAAAATGACCGCTCGATGCTGCGTGACGCGGGGCTGCCGCTCGCTATGGGCAACGCCATTGACGATGTGAAGGCGGCGGCACGGTATGTCATGCCCGACTGCGACCATGACGGCGTGGCCGAGGCCATCGAGCGCTTTCTGCTCGCGCAGCGTTGACCCGCCGCGCAAAGCGTTGTATGATAAAAGGTGGCCGTTCGCGGCCGGATTTTATGGGAGGCGGAGTTCATGGATAACATTCAGCAGCTCAGACAGTGGATCGACGGCAGTGACCGCATCGTCTTTTTCGGCGGTGCCGGTGTCTCGACCGAGAGCGGCATCCCGGATTTTCGAAGTGTGGACGGCCTCTATAACCAGAAGTATGACTATCCGCCCGAGACGATCCTGAGCCACTCGTTTTTCATCGCGCATCCGGAGGAATACTACAAATTCCACCGGGACAAGCTCGTTGTGGACGGCGCCAAGCCCAACCGCGCGCACCTGCGCCTTGCCGAGCTGGAGCGCGAGGGAAAGCTGCAGGCCGTCATCACGCAGAATATCGACGGGCTGCATCAGGCGGCCGGGAGCAAGAACGTGCTCGAGCTGCACGGCAGCATCCACCGCTGCTACTGTATGCACTGCGGCCGGCCGTACCCGGCGGAGCGTGTCAACCATGGCACCGGCGTGCCGCACTGTGACTGCGGCGGCATCATCCGGCCGGACATCGTGTTTTACGAGGAATGTCTGGACGAGGACGTTCTGTCCAAGTCCATCCGCTATATCCGCGAGGCGGAGGTGCTCATCGTCGGCGGTACGTCGCTGGCCGTGTACCCCGCGGCGGGACTTTTGAATTACTATTCCGGGCATAAGCTGGTGCTCATCAACCGCAGCGCCACGCCGTATGACGCGCAGGCGGATCTCATCATCCATGAGAAGATCGGCGAAGTCTTTGCTCAGGTATAACGGAGGAAACAGGTTTTCATGCGAATTGATGTAATGGGCGTCGGGTTTGACAGCCTGACGATGGATGAAGCGGTCGCGCGTGCGCGTGACCTGATGGCGGAGCGGCGCGCGGCCTATGTCGTCACGCCGAATCCCGAGATCGTGATGCTCTGCCGCGAGGATGCGGCGGCCATGCAGGCCGTGCAGGGAGCGGACCTTGTCCTGCCGGACGGCATCGGCGTGATCTACGGCGCGAAGATCCTCGGCACGCCGCTGCGCGCGAAGCTGCCGGGCATCGACTTTGCCGCGGCGCTGATGACGCAGATGGGCCGCGAGGGCAAGAGCGTGTTTTTGCTCGGCGCGAAGCCCGGCGTCGCCGACGCTGCGGGCGAGAAGCTGCGCGAGCGGTTTCCCGGTCTCGTCATCGCCGGCACGAACGACGGCTATTTTCAGGACGATGATCCCGTTGTGGAGAAGATCAATGCCGTGCAGCCGGATCTGCTGCTTGTGTGCCTTGGCGCGCCGAAGCAGGAGCTGTGGATGCAGCGCAACGCCCCGCGTCTGCGCGTCGGTCTTATGGCGGGGCTCGGCGGCAGTCTGGACGTATTTGCCGGCAACGTCAAGCGCGCGCCGAAGTTTTTTCAGAAGCTCGGTCTCGAGTGGTTTTACCGGCTCATCAAAGAGCCGAAGCGCATCGGCCGCATGATGAAATTGCCGAAATTCCTGTTTGCGGCCATCAGCCGCAAGCTGCGGGGGAAGAAACACCATGGCGAAGGGTAAACTGATCGTATTGGAGGGCATCGACGGCAGCGGAAAGTCCGCGCAGTACCGCCGCCTGTGCTCGCGTTTTGATGAGGCGGGCATGGCCTACCATCATATTGTGTTCCCGCGCTACGACCAGGAGTCGTCGGCGCTGATCCGGATGTACCTCAACGGCGCGTTCGGCACGCACCCGTCGGACGTCAACGCCTATGCCGCGTCCACGTTTTTCGCGGTCGACCGCTATGCGTCCTACCGCACCGACTGGGGCGAGATCTATGAAAACGGCGGCCTGATCCTCTCGGATCGCTACACGACCTCCAACGCCATCCATCAGGGCTCGAAGCTGCCCGAGGCGGAGCTGCCGGCGTTTTTCGACTGGCTGTATGATCTCGAGTACGGCAAGCTGGGCCTGCCGCGCCCGGATCTGGTGCTCTATCTGGACGTGGACCTGCCGACCTCGCTCAAGCGGATGCAGCACCGGCAGGAAAAGCAAAACACCAAGGCCGACATCCATGAGCAGGATGCGGCGTATCTGGAAAACTGCCTGCGCATCGGCCGCCTTGCCGCCGCGCACTACGGCTGGACGGTCGTGCCGTTCATGAAAGACGGCGCGGAGCGTGAGCTCGAGGAAAAGCACGAGGAGATCTTCTCGATCATCCGCAGCGCCCTATGAGCATTTCCGAGGAAAAGTCCACCCTGCGTGAAGCGCTGCGCCGGCAGCTTGCGCAGAGCGATCCCGCGGACAATGCCGCGTGCGACGTTGCCATCACGATGCAGGTGCTCGCGCTGCCGGAGTTTCAGGCGGCGGAGCGGATCTTTGCCTATTGCAGCGTTGTGCCAGAGGTGGATACGCACGCCATTCTCGCGCAGGCGCGCCGCCGCGGAAAAACGGTGGCGCTTCCGGTCCCGGAGGCCGGCGGACAGATGTATTTTGCGCGCTATGACGGTGCGCTCGTGCCCGGACGCTACGGCATCCCGCAGCCGCCGCGCAGCGCACCGGTGCTGCAGCCGCAGCCCGGCGATCTGATGCTTGTCCCGGCGCTTGCCTATGACCGCGCGGGGCGGCGTCTCGGCCGCGGCGGCGGGTACTATGACCGCTGTCTCGCGCAGCTCGACTGCTGCACCGTGGGGCTCATCCGCGCGGCGTTTTTGCTCGACGCGCTGCCGACGGCGTGGAACGATATGCCGGTCGCGGCCGTCATAACAGAACAGGGCGTTTTGTGCCCACAGGAAAAACCGGGGCTCCCGGAGGAGCCCCGATCCCTCAGCGGTTGTTAGCAGCCGCAGCCGCAGCCGTTGTTGTTCTCGCAGCCGCAGTTGCCCCAGCTGCCGCCGCAGCAGAAGAGCAGGATCAGAATGAGGATGATCCACAGACAGCTGTTGTTATTATTTGCGCAGCACATAACCAAAACCCTTTCTCCGCGCAACGGATTTTTGCGCAGCCAGACCCCGCGCGGTGCATGGATCTGACGCGAAGTTTTCCGGCATGACCGGACAAACGGCGCCGTTTCCGTCCGTCGCCTTATCTTATGCCCGAAGGGGAAGGGGAGTTCCTGCGCTGCACGGCGGCAGGGACGCATTCCATGTTGACAGGGAGATCAAGCCATGGCCGATCATTTTAAGAACTTTGATGAGCTGTTCCGCGACGAACGGGAGCCGTCCCGTCCGCAGCGTCCGGCGCAGCCTGCCCGTCGCCGTCCGGCACAGCCGGAGGGTCAGCCGCGCGCTGCCCGTCCGCGTCCGGCACAGCAGCACGCGGCGCACCCGCACCCGGAGCAGCCGAATGCCCGGTGCAGCGCCGAGCGCCCCACCCGTCCGGCACAGCCGGAGGGTCAGCCGCACGCCGTGCGCCCAGCCCGTCCGCAGCCGGAGCAGACGCATGCCGAGCGCCCCGCCCGGCCGCAGCCGGAGCAGACGCACGCCGTGCGCCGCCAGCCGGCATCCCGCCCTGTGCAGGAGCCGGAGGCGCAGCAGCGCGCCGGGCGCAGCGGCTGTCTCGGCGGACTGATCTATTTCGCCTTCGTCGTCAGCGTCAGCATCATTCTCGCCTGTGTCGGCTGGATGGCGGCGTCGGACGTGCTCGCGCTCAACAAAGAGCCCGTCACGGCGACGATCACGCTCGACAAGGCGGAATTTAAGGATATCACGATTTCCTACACGGACTCCGAGGGCAATGCCAAGGAGCGTACCGGTCATCAGGTCAGCGTCGGCTATGTGGCAAAGCAGCTCAAGGACGCCGGCATCATCAAGTACAAGGGACTCTTCCAGCTCTATTGCAGCGTCTCGCACGCAAAGACGAAGATCGACCCCGGCACGTATGAGCTGAGCACGAACTACGATTACCGCGCGCTCGTCAAGAAGATGCAGGTCGGCTCGGGCGCAATGGTCACGACCAAGGTCACCATCCCCGAGGGCTATTCGATGGAGCAGATCTTCCGCAAGCTTGAGCAGGAAAACGTCTGCTCGTACGATGACCTCATGGATGCCGCTGCGAACTACTCCTACAACTACTCGTTCCTGGATCAGAGCAAGCAGGGAGACGCCAAGCGTCTGGAGGGCTTCCTGTTCCCGGATACGTATGAGTTCTATCAGGGTATGCAGGCCTCGAGCGCCATCAACAAGTTCCTCGAGAACTTCCACAACCGCATCACGGCCGAAATGCTCGAAAAGGCGGATGAGCGCGGCATGTCTATGCAGGAGGTTGTCACGGTCGCGTCCATGATCGAAAAGGAAGCGGCCAACGACGATGAGCGCGCCATGATCGCCGCTGTCATCTATAACCGTATCGAAGCGGGAATGCCGCTGCAGATCGACTCGACGATCATGTACGTCCTGCCGGAGCATAAGGATGTGCTCACCGTGGAGGACACAAAGATCGACAGCCCCTACAACACCTACCAGAACAAGGGCCTGCCGCCGACACCGATCGCAAACCCCGGTCTTGCGTCCATCAAGGCAACGCTCTCGCCGGCGAGCACGAAGGCGCTGTACTATGCGCTCGATTCGGAGTCCGGCACGCACAAGTTCTTCACGAGCTACGGCGAATTCCAGGCGTTCGTGGCCAAACAGAGTTATTCACAATAAGCGGAGGGGTGGCATGAACAAACCGGAATTGTTGTGCCCCGCCGGAGATCTGGAGCGCCTGCAAATGGCGCTCCATTTCGGCGCGGACGCAGTGTATCTCGCCGGGGCGCAGTTTGGTATGCGCGCCGGTGCGGAAAACTTCACGCCGGACGGGATCCGCGCCGCCGTGCAGCTTGCGCACGCGCAGGGCGCTGCCGTGCACGTGACGTGCAATACCTTGCCGCGCGATGACGAGATGGCGCAGCTGCCCGCGTATCTCGAGCTGCTCGACGATGCGGGCGTGGACGCGATCATCGCGGCCGACCTCGGCGTGATCACGCTGGCCAAGCGCCATGCGCCCCATGTGGCGCTGCACGTGAGCACGCAGTTCGGCGTGGTCAATTCGGCCGCCGCCGCAGCGCTGTACGATCTCGGCGCGCAGCGGGTCGTGCTCGCGCGCGAGCTGTCGCTTGCCGAGATCCGCACCATCCGCGCCAACACGCCGCCGGAGCTGGAGCTTGAGGCGTTCGTCCACGGGGCGATGTGCGTGTCGTTTTCCGGCCGCTGCCTGCTGTCGAACTACCTCACCGGGCGCGATGCCAACCGCGGCCGCTGCGCGCAGCCCTGCCGCTGGCAGTACGGTCTCACGGAGGCCAAGCGCCCCGGTCAGGTGTTCGATATTACAGAGGACGAACGGGGGACGTATATCTTTAACTCCCGCGATATGTGCATGATCGAGCATCTGCCCGCGCTGCTCGATGCAGGCATCACGAGTCTGAAGATCGAGGGGCGCACCAAGAGCGCTTACTATGTCGGCGCGGTCACGAATGCTTACCGCCACGCACTGGATGATGCGCTCGCCGGCCGCCCGCTCGACCCGGTCTGGCAGCGCGAGGTGCTGCAGATCAGCCACCGCCCGTACAGCACCGGCTTTTACTTTGGTGAGCCGGGACAGTATACGGCGAACTCCGCCTACTTTGCCGGGGCTGAGGTCTGCGCCGTCGTGGAGGGTACCGCGCCGGACGGACGCGCCGTGCTGACACAGCGCAACAAGTTCTGCGCCGGTGATACGCTCGAGCTCATCACAAACGCCGCGCCGCCTGTGACCTTCACGGCCGAGGCGCTGCGCGACGCCGACGGCCTGCCGCTCGAGACCGTGCCGCACCCGATGCAGCGCTTTACCATGCCGCTGCCGTGCGCCGCTGCGCCGCTGTCGCTCATCCGCCGGAAATTGCCTGCAGAAACGGTTGACATCCGGCTCGAATGTGGTAAAATATAAAAATCCAGACGATAACGCTGTGATGGAGAAAAGCTGTGCAGCACCCGGTCATCAGAGAGAAGGGGATGGTGGAAGCCCTTCGGCCGGCGGCATGGCGGCCGCTTCGGAGCGGCCCGGGACGACCGGGACGTGTGTCCGCGTTAAGGACGACTTGAGACGCCGCGCGAGCGGCAATCAGGGTGGTACCGTGAAAGCAGATTGCCTTCGCCCCTGTGTATGGGGCGGAGGCATCTTTTTTTGAGGAGGTATATATGAAATGTCTGCGTTGTAACGGCGAGATGGAGCATCTGGGTCATGAATCCCTGCAGCTTGGGCAATACGGCTTTTTCACCGGCCACCTGTCCAACCTCTTTTCCGGCGCGCTCGAGGTCGATATTTATGCCTGCAAGTCCTGCGGCAAGCTGGAGTTTTATCGCGCGGACGCACCCAGCCTGTCCGAGCGGCTGAAAAACGAATGAAGCAAACACAATTGGAGGATAGATGATATGAAATCTTATGGTCTGAATGAACTGCGCGAGATGTTCCTGCGCTTTTTCGAGACGAAGGAGCACCTGCGTCTGCCGAGCTTTTCGCTCATCCCGCAGGACGATGCAAGTCTGCTGCTCATCAACTCCGGCATGGCGCCGATGAAGCCCTACTTCAAGGGCGACAAGGAGCCGCCGCGCCACCGCATCTGCACCTGCCAGAAGTGCATCCGCACCGGTGACATTGAAAACATCGGCAAGACGGCGCGTCACGGCACGTATTTTGAGATGCTCGGCAACTTCTCCTTCGGCGACTATTTCAAGCACGAGGCCATTGCCTGGTCGTGGGAGTTTTTGACGAGTCCGGAGTGGGTCGGCCTCGATCCCGAGCGGCTCTATCCGTCCGTGTATGAAAAGGACGACGAGGCGTTCAACATCTGGCGCGACGAGATCGGCATCCCCGAGCGCCGCATCACGCGTCTCGGCAAGGAGGATAACTTCTGGGAGCACGGCTCCGGTCCGTGCGGCCCGTGCTCGGAGATCTATTTTGACCGCGGTGAGGAATACGGCTGCGGCAAGCCGGACTGTGCGCCCGGCTGCGACTGCGACCGCTATATGGAGGTCTGGAACAACGTCTTTTCCCAGTTTGACAATGACGGTAACGGCAACTACTCCGACCTCATTCAGAAGAACATCGATACCGGTATGGGCCTGGAGCGTCTGGCCGTCGTCTGCCAGGGCGTGGATTCGCTGTTCGACGTCGATACCGTCATGAACATCACGCGCAAGGTCAGCGAGATCACCGGCGCACACTATGGCGACAGTCATAAGACCGACGTGTCCCTGCGCGTCATCACCGACCACATCCGTGCCTCCGTCATGATGATCGCGGACGGCATCCTGCCCTCGAACGAGGGACGCGGCTATGTGCTGCGCCGCCTGCTGCGCCGCGCTGCACGCCACGGAAAGCTCCTCGGCGTCAACGAGCCGTTTTTGTATCAGGTCGTGGATATGGTCGTGCACGAAAACGAGTGCCAGTATCCCGAGCTGCGCGAGAAGCAGGCGTATATCACCCGCGTCATCCGCAACGAGGAGGAGAACTTCGCCAAGACCATCGATGCCGGCATGCATATTTTCTCCGACCTGCTCGCCGAGCACAAGGCCAAGGGCGAGCGCGTGTTCTCCGGCGCGGATGCGTTCAAGCTCTATGACACCTACGGCTTCCCGATCGACCTGACCCGCGAGATGGTGCAGGAGCAGGACATGACCGTGGACGAGGATGCGTTCCGCGAGCTCATGGAGCAGCAGCGTGTGCGCGCAAGAAAAGCGCGCGAGGCGCTCGGCGATCTGGCGTGGGCCGGTGTGGATCTCGGTCTCGACCCGACGTCGACGCAGTTCACCGGCTATGACCGCACGGAGGATCAGAGCACGATCCTTGCCATCGTCTGCGACGGCGAGGTCTGCTCGGAGATTGACGCCGGCAAGCAGGGCGTGCTCGTGCTCGAGCGCACGCCGTTTTACGCCGAGATGGGCGGTCAGGTGGCCGACCATGGCGTCATTGCGGCCGACGATGCGCTCTTTGAGGTGACGGATGTCCAGAAAGACAAGGCTGGCAAGTTCCTGCACCATGGTGTGCTGCGCTCCGGCCGCCTGCAGGTCGAGCAGACCGTCACGGCGCGCATCGACACCGACCGCCGCAAGGCGATCATGCGCGCGCACTCTGCCACGCATCTGCTGCAGGCTGCGCTGCGCGAGGTGCTGGGCGACCATGTGCATCAGGCGGGCTCGCTCGTCGAGCCGGATCACCTGCGCTTTGACCTGACGCATTTTTCGGCTGTCACGCCCGATGAGCTGCAGCGCATCAACGAGATCGTCAGCGACTGGATCCTCGACGGCATGGATGTCACCGTGTCCGAGATGAGCATGGAGCAGGCGAAGGCTGCCGGTGCGACGGCGCTCTTCAGCGAGAAGTACGGCGATGTCGTGCGCGTCGTGAACATGGGCGGCAAGTCCGTGGAGCTCTGCGGCGGCACGCACGTGGACAATACCGCAAAGGTCGGTCCGTTCCGCATCACGGGCGAGAGCTCGGTCGCGTCCGGCGTGCGCCGCATCGAGGCGATCACCGGCAAGGCCTACCTGCACGAGATGGAGGCGGTCAACCGCCGCCTGTACGCTGCGGCCGAGGTGCTGCACGCAAAGCCGGTGGACATTCTTGCCAAGGCCAAGAGTTTTGCATCGGAGCTCAAGGAGGCGCGCCAGAGCGTTGAGCGCATGAAGGAGAAGATCCTGCACAGTGACGTGGAGCGCTTCCTCTACGCCTCGAAGAACATCGGCGGCATCAAGGTCATCACGACCACGCGCACCGATCTTGAGGCCGGCGACCTGCGCAAGCTCGGCGATTTCCTGCGCGACAAAGACCCCGACACAGTCGCGGTGCTCGCCACGGCGACAGAGAGCAAGGTGACGTTCGTTGCCGTCTGCGGCAAGAACGCCGTTGCCAGGGGCATCCGTGCGGGCGATCTGGTACGTGCGGTGTCAGCGGTCGCCGGCGGTAAGGGCGGCGGCAAGCCGGACTCCGCCATGGGCGGCGGCAGCGAGGTGCTCAAGATCGACGACGCGCTGGCCATCGTGGACGATTTCGTAGCGCAAAAGCTGGGACTGTAAGGAGGATTTCATCATGAGTGATTGCCTGTTTTGTAAGATCGCGGCGGGGGAGATCCCTTCCACCTGCCTGTACAATGACGATGATGTCTATGCATTTCGTGACATCAATCCCCAGATGCCGGTGCATTTTCTTGTGATCCCGAAGCAGCACATCGACGCAGTCGCGTCCATCACGGCGGATAATTCCGCCGTGGTCGCCAAGTGCTTTGAGGTCATCGCAAAGCTCGCCGCGCAGGAGGGCTTGACCGGCGGCTACCGTGTCATCTCCAACTGCGGCGACGATGCCGGTCAGACCGTGCACCATCTGCACTTCCACGTCCTCGGCGGCGCGCCGATGGGCGAGAAGCTGCTGTAAGCAAACGAAATTCGGCGGCGGGACTTGTTCCGGCCGCCGATTTTGTTTATAATGTCTGCAGCAAAGAGGGGGGGGGCGACGGCGTGCGAAAGCTGGCATACTGCGCAGGCGGTTTTTCGGCTGCGATCTTTCTGGCGCACTTTCTGCTGCCGGGACACTGGGTGCTTCCGGCGGCGCTGGCAGCAATTGTGCTTGCGCTCACGGCGCTGCTGCTGCCGGGTGCGCCGCGCCGCCGTGTGATGCTGGCGCTGCTGTCGGCGGCGATCGGCTTCGGGTGGTATGCCGTGGCTGCGGCCACGCGGCTGACGCCGGCTGAGGCCGTCTCGGATGAGCTGCAGACGGTCGCCGGACGGGTAACGGAGTACCCGGCTGCGTATGAGCACAGCTATGGGCTGACTGTGCTGCTCACAAGCCCGGATGTGCCGTCCTGCAAAGCGCGGCTCTATGTCTCCGACGCGGACGCGGCAGCGCTGCGCCCCGGCGATGAGATCACGGCGGAGGTCAAGCTCCGCGCGTCGACGCACCGTTACGGAGCGGAGACGGATGCCTATACCTCCAAGGGCATCTATCTCATCGGAAACGTCAAGGAGGGTTCGCTCACGCATGCCGGCGTCTGGTCACACAGCCGGCTCTACTGGCCGAAAACCGTTGCCCACGCGCTCAAGACGAGCGCACAGGCGGTGTTCCCGGCAGATGTGCTGCCGTTTGCGCAGGCGCTCATGCTCGGCGATAAGACCGCGCTCTATGCGCAAGACCTCGACATCCCGCTGAGCACGACCGGCATCATGCACACGGTCGCGGTCTCGGGATTGCATCTGGCGTTTCTGCTGGGCTTTTTGCGCCTCTTTACCGGAAACCGCCGCACGACCGCCATCATTGGTCTGCCACTGATGATCGTGTTTACGGTCATGGCGGGCGGCAGTCCTTCGGTGCTGCGCGCGGCGTTTATGACGGCGCTGGTGCTGTTTGCGCCGCTGCTCGGGCGGGAGAATGACCCGCCGACATCGCTGCTGACGGCGCTGGCGATCTTGCTTGCGGCGAATCCCTTCGCCGCCGGAAGCGTCAGCCTGCAGCTCTCGTTTGCGTCGATGGCGGGACTCTTTTGCGTGTCCGGCGCGCTGCACCGCGCGCTCAGTGCGCGTCTGCTGCCCGCGGGGATGAAGCTCTCGCGCCCGCGGCGCAGGGTGCGCACCTTCTTCATTGCCACAACGGCGAGCTCCGTCGGCGCGATGGTGTTCACCGTGCCGCTCACGGCGCTGCATTTCGGCAACATTTCGCTCATCGCACCGGTCACGAACCTGCTGATCCTGTGGCTGCTGCCGGCGGCGTTCATCGGCTGCTATCTGACAGCGCTGCTCGGCCTCTTTTGGGCGTGGGGCGGCATGGCTGCCGCCTGGGTGACGGCGTGGCCGCTGCGCTATATCCTCGCCGTGGCAAAGCTGCTCTCCAAGCTCCCGGGTGCGGTGCTCTTTACCGGAAACCGCAGCGTTGTGCTGTGGCTCGTGTTTACGTATGGCGTGTTCGGCGCAGCGTGGGTCATCTCGCGCCGCCGGCGCGTGCACCGGGGCATCCCGGCTGCGTGCAGCGTGCTGGCGCTGTGCGTGGTGCTGACGGTCAGCGCCGTGCAGCTGCGGCACACGTCAACGGTCACGGCGCTTGATGTCAGTCAGGGGCAGAGCGTCGTCTTTTCAAGCGGACGCAGCTGCGTGATGGTCGATTGCGGCGGCCGGTTTCTGACCGAGAAGCCCGGCGACATCGCCGCGCACAAGCTGCTCACGCAGGGGCATCGCGGTCTGGATCTGCTCGTGCTCACGCATCCGCATGATGACCACGTAAACGGTGTGCTGCGCCTGATGCACTGGCTGCCGGTGCGGACGCTTGCGATCCCGGCAGAGGCAGACACGACCAAAGCGCCCTTGAGCGACATTCTCGCCCTTGCCGCGCAGCACCGCACGACGGTTGTGCGCGTGGATACGGAGCAGACGCTCACGGCGGGCGGCATCACGGTGCACCTGTATCCCGAGCCGTGCGCAGGGAAGGAGGACGGCAGCATGATCGTGCTGACATCGATCGGCACCTATGATACCCTGATATCCGGCGACGTGGACAGTGCGGCGGAGGCAAAGTTTCTTGCCGCCTGCACCTATCCCGATATCGAGCTGCTGCTCGTCGGTCACCACGGCTCAAAGAACTCGACGTGCGACGCGTGGCTCGATGCCATCGCGCCGGATGCTGCGATCATCTCCGTCGGCTACAACCATTACGGCCACCCGACGGCCGAGACGCTTGCGCGCCTGCTGGCGCACAACATACCCATTTACCGCACCGACCGCATGGGCGACGTCACGGTGCATCTCTCGTGAGGAAACGTTATGGCTAAAGGAAAAAAGAAGCAGGATATTCAAGATTATAAAGTGCAGCTGCGCGCGCTGCGCCAACAGGGTCCCGGATGCCTGTATCTGCTCTGGGGACGGGAGGATTATCTGCGAGAGCAGTATCTGCTGCAGCTCAAAAAGCTCTGCATCCCCGGCGGGGAGGACGATTTCAGCTACCGCCGCTTTGACGGCGCGGAGCTCGATTTTCAGGCGCTGGCCGATGCGATCGACGCCGTGCCGTTTCTCAGTGAGCGCACACTCGTCGAGGTGCGCGGCTATGACACGAATAAATGCCGCGAGGAAGAAGCCGACACACTCATCCGGGTCATCAGCGACCTGCCGGACTATTGCACGCTCGTGTTCGTCATGGACACGGCATTTGAGCCGGACGGACGCCTGAAGACGACCAAGGCCTTCAAAAAGAACGGACAGCTCGTGCAGTTTACCGCGCAGGGGGAACCTGCGCTCGTGCAGTGGGTCGGCAAGCACTTTGCCGCGCACGGGAAAAACATCTCGCCCGAGGATGCGCGCCAGCTCATCTTCTTCACCGGCGGTCTCATGAACACCATGATCCCGGAGATCGACAAGATTGCGGCCTATGCGCAGGGCGATACGGTCACGCGCGCGGACATCCTCGCCGTGGCGCAGCGTATTCCGGAGGCGGTCATGTATGAGATGACCGACTGCCTGGCCGATCAGGACTATGACGGCGCGATGCGCATCCTCGCAGACCTGCTGGCCGATAAGGACAACACGCCGATCTTCCTGCTTGCCGTCATCGGTCAGCAGATGCGCAGGCTCTACGCCGCCCGCCTTGCGCGCCGCGCCGGCATCGGCACGAGTGAGCTGCGCGAGATGCTCGGTGTGCCGTATGATTTTATCGCGGAAAACCTCCTGCGCTCGGCACGGAAATTTACCGGCCGCCAGCTGGAGGAGGCTGTGCGCCTGTGCGCGCAGGCGGACTTTGCCATGAAAAGCAGCGGCGCGGATGACGTGGCGCTGCTCAAGGAGCTGCTGCTGCGCATCGCCGTGGGAGGTGCGGCATGATCCGCATCCGCGAGGCCATCATCGTCGAAGGGCGATATGATAAAAATACCCTCGCGCAGATCGTCGACGCGCCCATCCTTGAGACCTCCGGCTTCGGCATCTTTCATGACAGCCAGCGGCTGGCGCTGCTGCGCCGTCTGGCGGAAACGCGCGGCATCATCGTGCTCACGGACAGTGACGGCGCGGGCTTTGTCATCCGCAATTATCTGCGCGGCGCCATCGACCCGTCGCAGGTCAAGCACGCCTACATCCCGGACATCGCCGGAAAGGAGCGGCGCAAGCGCACCGCCTCCAGGGAGGGCAAGCTCGGCGTAGAGGGGATGCGTCCGGACGTGCTGCTCGAGGCGCTGCGCCGTGCGGGTGCGACCATCGAAGGAGAAGAGACGCCGGCTGCGGGCGCACGCATTACGAAGGCGGACCTCTATGCCGCCGGTCTCACCGGCGGTGCGGACAGCAAGGCCGCCCGGCAGCGGCTGCTCGCGCAGCTTGACCTGCCCGAGCATCTGAGCACGAACGCGCTGCTCGAGGTGCTCAATGCGCTCATGTCACGCGAGGAGTTCCAGAAACTGTACATTTCGTAGCGTATCGCCATATCTGATGGGAAAAACACCAGATATGGCGAAATTTTTCGTGCAAAAGCGGTCGGGCTGTGGTATAGTACTGTACGGAATTATGTAAAGTAACCGGAAACCAAATTACATGGAGGACGCAACGTATGAAATGCCCGTTTTGCGGCTTTGCTGAGAGCAAGGTCATTGATTCCCGCCCGGCTGAGGAGGGCGCGACCATCCGCCGCCGCCGTGAGTGCCTTGCCTGCCAGAAGCGCTTTACGACCTATGAGATCATTGAAACGCTCCCGCTCGTCGTCATCAAGCGCGACGGCAGCCGCCAGAGCTTTGATAAGAGTAAGCTCATCAACGGCATGGTGCGTGCCTGCGACAAGCGCAAGGTGCCGCTGCCGGTGCTGGAGAAGATCGCCGACGAGATCGAGCAGGAGCTGCAGAGCGCGCTCGAGCGCGAGATCACGACCGAGCAGGTCGGCGAGATGGTCATGAAGCGCCTCAAGAACATCGACGAGGTCGCCTACGTGCGCTTTGCCTCCGTTTACCGCCAGTTTAAGGACATCGACACCTTCATGCAGGAGCTGACGAAGATCCTCAACGACCGCGGCTAAAACACATTGCCGAGCGTGACGTGCTCCCCGTCGGCGAGCCCCTGGATGCGCAGGCGCAGCAGGGCAATGTCCGCCGCGGCGGACGGCGCGCCGCTCTCGAGCGCGCGCACGGCCTGACGGAAGCCCTCCGTCACGGCGTCTGTGCTCTCGTGCGGCAGCATACAGTGGGCATAGCCCTCGGCTGCGTGCCAGCGTTCGGCCGCCGTGCGCAGCGCTTCGGCGGCGCTGTCCGCGTCATGGGATGCGCAGCGCGCTTCTGCCTGTGCCGCGGCGTCGTCCAGCTGTGTGCAGAGCCGGTCCAGATACCGGATGTTGCAGACGCAGCCGGCGATGAGCACGAGCAGGAGCGCACACGCAATGATTTCCTTTTTCATATCGGCTCCTTTGCGGCAAAATAGATTTGACCGGCGTCGCTGCACATCAGCAGATAGACGTCTTGGACGCTCTGCACACCGCGCTGCTGCAGCTGCTTTTGCAGCCAGCGCTCGTCACGCCCCATGCGCTTGAGATTTTTGCCGATGATGCGCCCGTTGTTGATGAGGATGGAGAAGTAGCCGGTGTCGTCCGGCGTGATGCCCATCTGCGCGGCCGTGACCGGCTGCTGCTGCGGCGTGAGGATGATGTTGAGCCGGCCGTTTGTCTCCAGCACGGCGTATTGTACGCTCGCAATGTCAACAATGCCCTGATTGCGCAGCTCCTGCGTCAGCTCGTCGAGCGTGAAGCGGTTGCGGTGCATGGCTTGCTGTGCGATGCGTCCGCGCTCGATGATGAGATTCGGCCGCCCGTAGAGCAGCTTGCGCAGGCGAACGCTCCGGTATGTCAGGCCGGAGATGATGAGCTCGCAGCAAAACAGCACCAGCAGCGGAATGAGCCCGTAGCTCAGCGGCAGGGACGGGTTTTGCAGCGGGATGGATGCGATGTCCGCGACCAGCACCGCCACCACGAGCTCGGACAGCTCCAGCTCGCCGAGCTGGCGCTTGCCCATGAGCCGCATGGCTATGATGAGCGAGAGAAATAAGATCAGCGTTCGAATGAGAATGATCGCCATGGAATGACCGCCTTTCCGGGTGGGATTAGTTTGCCCGGTTTGCGCGGAATATACCGATTTGGAGGTGCTGCGGATGCAGTTTACGAAAATGCAGGGCTGCGGCAACGACTATATCTATGTCAACTGCCTTGCCGAGACCGTGTCTGACCCGTCGCGTGCGGCGATCCGGCTGTCGGACCGGCATTTCGGCATCGGCGGCGACGGGCTTGTACTGATCTGCCCGTCGGAGCGCGCAGATTTCTGCATGGATATGTACAACGCCGACGGCTCGCGCTCCGAGATGTGCGGCAACGCCATCCGCTGCGTGGGCAAGTATGTCTATGACCGCGGTCTGACGGATAAGACCGAGCTTACGATCGAGACGCTTGCCGGCATCAAGACGCTCTGGCTGAATGTAGTCGACGGTGCGGTCGAGACCGTGCGCGTGTGCATGGGCAGAGCGGAGTTTCGCCCGGAGATGATCCCGGTCGCGGCGGTGGGGGAGACCTTTCTCGAGCAGCCGATCGATGTGCTCGGCAAGACGTGGGTCGTCTCGGCGGTCAACACCGGAAACCCGCACTGCGTCACCTATGTGGACGATGCCATGGCGCTGGATTTTCCGCGCATCGGTCCCGCGTTTGAAAACCACGCGGCGTTCCCCGCGCGGGCGAATATCGAGTTTGTCGAGGTCGTGGACGACCACACGCTGCGCGTGCGCGTGTGGGAGCGCGGCAGCGGAGAGACGCTCGCCTGCGGCACGGGCGCAACGGCGGCGCTGGCGGTGACGGCGCGGCTGGGCAAGTGCGGCGATGCGGCGGATGTGCTCCTGCGCGGCGGCAAGCTGCATATCGCTTGGGATCGGGTGCAGGATCTGCTGTATATGACCGGCCCTGCGGCCTTTGTGTTTGACGGCACGGTCACGCTCTGAGCGCGGCCGCGATGATGGTATAGGAGGTTACAAACCATGAAAACGATCATCGGAACGAAACAGGATGTTACCAAAGAGCTGACCGCGCTGGTCGCGGATGTGCTCGCGCGCAAGCCGGAGGCGAACATTGCCGTCTCCGCGGTGGATCTGCCGGAGGAGGCGCTCGATGCGCTTGCGGCGAGCGACCTCGCCTTTGACAAGGCGACGCTCTTTCAGGCGTGCGAATACTGCGGTGCGGCAGGTCATGGCGCGCACGCGGTGGGCACGGCGTTTCAGACGCTCACGGCGGCAAAGCCGTTTGCGGCCGTCCACGCGCCCGACCCGGACACGGACGATGCGCACGCGGCGGCGTATGACGATGTCATTCAGGCGGTCGGCGGGCTCGATCTTGTGATCCTTGGTCTGGGTGAGCGCGGTCATGTCGCGTTCAACGAGCCGGGTGCCGGCTTCAACGAAAAGACGCACATCGCAAAGCTTGCCGAGGTCACGCGTGAGGCCGCAGCCCCGGTCTTCGGTTCGCTTGAGCAGACGCCGGAGCAGGGCGTCACGATCGGTATCCACACGATCCTCGGCGCGAAAAAGATCGCGCTCGTCGCCTTCGGTGCGCGCTGTGCGAAGGCGGTCAACGCCACGCTCACCGGCCGTCCGGAGACGTTTACCCCTGCATCCTTCCTGCAGCTGCACACGGATGTGGAGGTTTATCTTGACGAAGCTGCTGCTGCGCAGTTATAATAAATAGTTGCCTGCGTCATTTTGCAGGGATTTTGATCGGAGGAAAGCATTCATGTCCAAATATTTCGGTACTGACGGCTTCCGCGGTGAGGCCAACGTTGACCTGACGGTGGAACACGCCTACCGGATCGGCCGGTTTCTCGGCTGGTATTACGGCCGGGAGCACAAGTGCTCGGTCGTGATCGGCAAAGATACCCGCAGATCCAGCTATATGTTCGAAAATGCCCTGTCCGCCGGCCTGACGGCCTCGGGCGCGGACGCCTATCTCATGCACGTCACGACGACGCCGAGCGTGTCGTACATCGTCCGCTCGGACGATTTTGACTGCGGCATCATGATCAGCGCCAGCCACAATCCCTACAAGGACAACGGCATCAAGCTGCTCAACAGCGCCGGTGAGAAGATGGAGCAGAGCGTCATCGATGAGATCGAGGCGTATCTCGACGGTGGTCAGGAGATCCCGTTTGCCACGTGCGCGAACATCGGCCGCACGCAGGATTATTCTGCCGGCCGCAACCGCTATATCGGCTACCTCATCAGCTTGTCCACGCACTCGTACAAGGGCATGAAGGTCGGTCTTGACTGTGCCAACGGCAGCACGTGGATGATGGCCAAGAACATCTTCGACGCGCTCGGCGCGGACACCTATGTCATCGGCAACACGCCCGACGGCACGAACATCAACTGTGACTGCGGCTCGACGCATATTGAGAACCTGCAAAAGCACGTCCGCCTCAACGGGCTGGATGTGGGCTTTGCCTTCGACGGCGATGCCGACCGCTGCCTGGCCGTGGATGAAAACGGCTCGGTCGTCAACGGCGACAAGATCCTCTACGTCTGCGCGCGCAATATGCAGGCGGAGGGGCGCTTTGGTGACTCGAAGGTCGTCACGACGGTCATGTCCAACCTCGGCCTGTACAAGGCGCTTGATGAGGCGGGCATCGGCTATGAAAAGACCGACGTCGGCGACAAGTATGTCGCGGAAAATATGCGCGCCAACGGTCATCTGATCGGCGGCGAGCAGTCCGGTCACATCATTTTCGGCAAGTATGCCAACACCGGCGACGGTCTGCTCACGGCGATCAAGCTCATGCAGGTCATGCTCGACCGCAAAAAGAAGCTCTCCGAGCTGGCTGCGCCCGTGCGCGAGTATCCGCAGCAGCTCACGAACGTGGAGGTCGACGATAAGGACGCCACGCTCAGCGACCCCACCGTTGTTGCGGCGGCGCAGGCGGTGACCGAGCGCCTCGGCGACGAGGGACGCATCCTCCTGCGCAAGAGCGGTACCGAGCCTGTGCTGCGCGTCATGGTAGAGGCGGGCACGCACGAGCTGTGCGAGGAAAACGTTGCGTATGTGATCGATGTCATGCGCAAGAGCGGGCATCTGATCCGGGTGCGCTGATATGATGACGATCCAAGACCTGCTCGATCTGAGCAAAACGATCGCAGCGCCGCTGTTTGCGGATAAGACCTATCCGTGGGAGGCGCTGGCGGACATCGGAGATTTCATTCTTCAGCTCGGCCCCACGCTTCCGGCGGACGAGTATGAGCAGCGCGGCGAGAACATCTGGATCGCGCGCGATGCCAAGATCTTTGACAGCGCCTATATTGCAGGCCCCTGCATCATCGACCACGGTGCGGAGCTGCGCCAGTGCGCATTTATCCGCGGCAACGCCATCGTCGGCAAAAACGCCGTCGTCGGCAACTCCTGCGAGCTGAAAAACGTCGTCCTGTTCGATTGCGTCCAGACGCCGCACTTCAACTACGTCGGGGATTCCATCCTCGGCTATAAGTCCCATATGGGCGCGGGCTCGATCACGTCGAACGTCAAGAGCGACAAGACGCTCGTCGTCATCAAAAACGGGGCAGAGCGCATCGAGACCGGCCGCAAGAAGGTCGGCGCCATCCTCGGCGACTATGTTGAGGTCGGCTGCAACAGTGTGCTCAACCCCGGTACGGTCATCGGCCGCCACTCGAACATCTATCCGGTGTCGTGCGTGCGCGGCGTCATCCCCGCCGACAGCATCCTCAAGTCCACCGGCGAGGTCGTGCATAAAAACTGAGTGCAAACCCCATCGGCGCAAACCGATGGGGTTATCAGCTTATCAAAAACCTCGTAGAGTTTCGCCGCCGCAGCGGCGAAAGAAAATGAATCATTTTCTCCGGCGACATGCGCGGCGGAGAAAATACATCTCGGCCTGCAAACGTGCGAGCTGTCGCCTTTGGCGACAGTGAGTGCGCTGCAGTCAGGCCGCAAGCCCCTTTGTCAAAAAGTATTACTTTTTGACAGACTTTAAAATCCCATCGGCGCAAACCGATGGGATTTTTCCGTATCGCGCCTTATAGCAGACTGCGGTAGTCGGCGTCCGGCGTGATGCAGTCCGGCGGGAAAAACTCGTCGATGGGGAAGTGGATGCGGCTGAACATCGAGCACGGATCGTCCTCGCTCGAGCCCTGACACGCTTTGTCCGGCATACAGTAGTCATATGCCGGGATGAGCAGCTGCGTGTCGCGCTCGAGCCGGATGATCGAAAACTGCCCGAGCGTCACGAGCAGCTTTTTGCCGCTGCAGGTGAGCGAGAGCGCCTCGCCCATTGCGTCGAGGATCGCCTGCGGGATTGCGTGCGGCTCGGGGTCTGTCTCGCCGGCGGCGGCACAGTCGACGAGCTTCATGTGCAGTGCGATCGGGTCGACCGATTCGACCACACCGACCGGCAGCCCCTCCTCGCACGGCGCGCAGCCGCCGCCGTCGGAAGCGAACACCTTCACGCTCGCCTGACTGCCGAAGAGCATGACGCGCTTGTCGAAGATCGCAAGACCGCTCACCGGTTCACAGCCCGGGAACGTCTCGCCGCGCACGCGGTAGAAGTACGTCACGTCCACCGTGTAGTAGCCTTTGTTGAAGGTAATCTCCTTAACGCGCACGTCGGCGCACAGCAGCTCGGCGCTGCGCGGGCGCACGCTCAGGGCGCTGTCGAGCTTTGTCTGCGAGGACACCGTCGGATACACCCGCAGATCCTCCACACAGTCCTTGTCGCGGCAGGCGTCAAAGATCTTGCGCGTATGGATGCAAACCGCCTCCCGGACGGCGGCACTGCCCTCGACCGGTCCCGGTACAACTTTGTCAGCCATTTCAAAACCTCCTGGCATCAGATTGAAGCACGCTTCAGTAACAGTGTATGCGTCGGGGTTTTTGATGTGATTCAGTTGGAAAAACCTTTACACAAAAGGCTTTGTGCGTTATAATTATTTATTATGCCAAGTGAGAGGTGCGTCATGGAAGGTCTCGGATTTATCCATGAGAAATTGGACATCAAGATCCTGATTCTCTACATTTTGAATCATTTACCCGCGGCTGTCGACGGGCAGACGTTGTCCGATCTTGTTTTCTGCGACAACGGCATCGGCTATTTTGACTATTCCGACTGTCTTGCGGAATTGGTGGATACCGCGCATATCACGCAGGAGGACGGCAAGTACCGCATCACGGAAAAGGGCAGCCGCAACGTCAACGAGGTCGCAAGCAGCCTGCCGTACTCCGTGCGCATGAAGGCCGACCGCGTCACCGAGCCGATCGCCGAGCAGATGCGCCGCGCCGCCATGATCGTTGCGCAGCATACGAACACGCCGGAGGGCGGGTGCAGCGTGCACCTTGCGCTCTCGGACGGCATCGGGCAGATCGTCTCCATGCAGCTTCTGGCTGCCGATGAGGCGCAGGCACGCACGATGGAGCACTATTTCAAGGCAAACGCGGAGGACGTCTATCAGGCGCTCGTGCGTCTGCTCACAGAAAGCGAGGAAAAGTAATCAGCATGAACACCTACATCCCTGAGGGCTACAAGAGCCTGCTCGGCGTTTACGATACGCAAAAGGCCATCGGCCTGCTCAAGCGCCTGTTTGAGGATCAGCTCGCCGCGAATCTGAACCTGTTTCGCGTGTCCGCGCCGCTGTTTCTCGAGGAGTCCAGCGGTCTGAACGACAATCTCAACGGCTATGAGCGCCCGGTCTCGTTCGATATCCTGCAGACCGGCAAGGAGGCGCAGGTCGTGCAGTCCCTCGCCAAGTGGAAGCGCATGGCGCTCTACCGCTACGATTTCTACCCCGGAAAGGGTCTCTATACCGACATGAACGCCATCCGCCGCGACGAGGATGTGCTCGATAATCTCCACTCCGTCTATGTCGACCAGTGGGACTGGGAGAAGGTCATCGAGCCCCGCGACCGCAATCTGGACTATCTCAAGTCCACGGTCATGGACATCGTTGCCGCCGTCTGCGAGACGCAGCGCACCATGCGCGCGATCTATCCGCAGCTTCAGGTGCTGCCGCAGCTGGAGCGTCAGGTCACGTTCGTCACCGCGCAGGAGCTCGAGGATCGCTATCCGAACCTCACGTCGAAGGAGCGCGAGCATGCCTTCGTGCGCGAGCACCACACCACGTTCATCATCGGCATCGGCGGCGCGCTGCGCTCCGGCAAGCCGCATGACGGCCGCTCGCCGGACTATGACGACTGGACGATGAACGGGGATATCCTGTTCTGGAACGATCTGCTCGGCTGCGCGTTCGAGCTCTCGTCCATGGGCATCCGCGTCGATCCCGAGAGCCTTGACCGCCAGCTGACGGTCTCCGGCTGTGACGACCGCCGCACACTGACCTATCACAAGATGCTTCTGGCAGGGGAGCTGCCGCTGACGATCGGCGGCGGCATCGGTCAGTCGCGTCTGTCCATGCTGCTGCTCGGCAAGGCGCACGTCGGCGAGGTGCAGGCATCCGTCTGGGACGACGAGACGACCGCCGCCTGCGAAAAGGCCGGCATCCGGCTGCTGTAAATACGGGTATCTGCAGCGCCCCGAGATCTTTGATCTCGGGGCATTTTTGCGCGGTTTTCGCGCATTTTGGCGAATTAAGATGTGAAGAAAGCCCCAAAACCGTCACATCTGCGCCCCAATGTGCTATACTTTCCCACGCAACACGAAAAGGAGGAACGGCGGATGCGGTCATGGCTTTCAAAAAACCGGCATGTGTACTGGCTGCTGGGCTTGATCGCGCTGGCACTGGCGTATTTTGCGACGCAGCACATCGGCCTGCGCTACCATGTCGTTCACCTGCCGCTCGATGACCGGATCCCGTTTTGTCCGGCGTTTGTCGTGTTTTACATTCTGTGGTATTTTTATGTGCCTGGGTGTATGCTCTGGGCGTGTCTGCGGGCGAAGGACGTGTTCTGCCGGCAGGCGGCGGCACTGTTTTCGGGCGCGTTGTTGTGCGTTGCCGTGTTTGTGCTCTACCCGACGTGTGTCGACTTTCGCCCCGCGGCAGAGGGCGCGGGTGTGTTTCGGGCGCTTTGCCGGCTTATTTATGCGCACGATGCGCCGGTCAACGTGTTTCCGAGCCTGCACTGCTATGAGGCGCTGGTGCTGCATCTGGTGACGTTTCGCGCGCCGCCGCTGCGCGCGCACAAGGCGCTGCGGCTGGCATCCTTTGCACTGGTGGTCTTGATCTGCCTGTCCACGCTGCTCATTAAGCAGCACTCCGCGGCGGATCTTATCGCCGGCTGCGCACTTGCCGTGGCCGCGTATTTCCTGACAACGTATCTGTTTTCCAAGAGGAGGTCTCACCATGATCATACGACCGTTTAACGCCGCCTATCTGCTGCTCCTTGCGTCTGCCGCCGGAGCGGTCGTGCTGCTGTGGGCTCTGCTGCGCGGCCGGTCGGAGCGCTGCCGTGCCGCCGTGCTCATCGCGCTGTGCGCAGTGAACATCATCGGGTTTTTCGTCTACAAAGGCTTTTTGTCCCGGGATGTGCAGTTTTTGCAGGCGTCCGGGCTCGATCGGTTCAACTGGTTCAGCGAGCTGCCGCTGCAGCTTTGCAACATCAATATGTTCCTCATCCCGATCGGCATCCTCACGCAGCGGCGTTCACTGCTCGGCTTTGCGTTTTTTGTTGCGCCGCTCGGTGCGCTCATGGCGCTCGTGTTTCCGGAGGCGCCGTTTGTCGGCTACTCTCTGTGGCTGCCGCGGATGCTCGGCTTTTACGTCACGCATATGCTCATCATCGTCTGCGGTCTGAGCCTTGTGACGCTCGGCTTTTACCGGCCGAATTTTCGGGACATTCCTGGCATTGCGGGCACGTTTTTGCTGCTCGGTATCGGTGCGCTGGCGGTCAATTTCCTGCTGCGGCACACGGTCTGCCCGCTGGCAAACTACTTCTTTGTTTACGGCGGGGACGTAGACATCAGCGTCCTGAACCTGTTCTGGAAGTGGCTGCCCGTGCCGTTTTTGTATGAGATACCGGCGCTTTTGATCCTTGTCGGCTATATGGCGCTCATCTGCCTGCTCTTTTCCGCGCTGGATCAGCGCCGCGCCCGGGAGATCGCCGCGGTATAAAAAACAAAACAGCCTGATGCATATGCGTCAGGCTGTTTGCTTTTTGAGCGCAAAAAGACCGCTGCGGACGCAGATTCCGCAGCGGTTCGTGGAGCGGGATACGGGAATCGAACCCGCCTATCCTGCTTGGGAAGCAGGTGTTCTACCAATGAACTAATCCCACAAGTGCAGTCATTATAACACAGCCGTCTGTCGTTTTCAAGTGAAAAATGCAACAGAACTTGACATTTCTCTGCGCGCAACTTATAATATCCATTCGTGACGTTTTTGTTTGTTTGTTGATATAATGGGAGTGACACTATGGCGCAAGAAACCCTTCGTGAGAATAAAATGGGCACGATGCCCGAGAATCGGCTGCTGCTGTCGATGGCAGTGCCAATGATGATCTCCATGCTTGTGCAGGCACTGTACAACATTGTGGACAGCATTTTCGTCTCGCGCATCTGCGAGGATGCGCTCACGGCGGTGTCGATGGCTTTCCCGTGGCAGAACATCATCATTTCCATCGCTGTCGGCTTCGGCGTCGGCATCAATGCGCTGCTCTCTCGTGCGCTGGGGCAGAAAAATGCCGAGCGTGTCAATCAGGTCGCGGTCAACGGTCTGCTGCTCGCGGGGCTGAGCTATCTGCTCGTGCTCGTCGCCGGCTTGATCGGCATCCGTGCTTACATGCGCACGCAGACGGATATTGAGACCATCGTCAATTTCGGCATCACGTATCTGAACATCTGCATTTTGTGCTCGTTCGGCGTTTTCATCGAGATCACCTTCGAGCGCTTTCTGCAGGCAACCGGCCGCACGGTCTATTCCATGATCACGCAGCTGACCGGCGCGATCACGAACATCATCCTCGACCCGATCCTGATCTTCGGCCTGCTCGGCTTCCCGAAGCTCGGCATCGCCGGCGCTGCCTGGGCAACGGTGATCGGTCAGTGCGTCGGCGCGGTCGTCGCCGTGGCGCTCAACCACTTCAAAAATCCGGAGGTGCATCTGCGCCTGCGGCATATCCGCCCGAACGGACGCCTCATGGGGGAGATCACGGCCATCAGCATCCCGTCGATCATCATGAGCTGCATCTCGTCGCTGACGTGCTTTGTCATGAACATGATCCTCATCGCGTATTCCTCCACGGCGGTTGCCGTGTTCGGCGTTTACTTCAAGCTCCAGAGCTTTGTGTTCATGCCGGTGTTCGGTTTGAATAACGGCATGGTGCCGATCATTGCCTATAACTACGGTGCGCAAAAGCCGGAGCGCATCCATAAGACGATCCGCCTCGGCATGGTCTATGCCGTTGCGATCATGGTGGTCGGCCTGCTTGTGTTCCAGCTCATCCCGAAGGAGCTGCTGCTGATGTTTGATGCCTCGGACGCAATGCTCGAGATCGGTGCGCCCGCGCTGCGCATCATGAGCCTGGCGTTTGTGTTTGCCGGCATCGGCATCGTGTCCGGCTCGGCGTGTCAGGCATTTGGCTACAGCGTCTACAGTATGCTCATCTCCATCGCGCGCCAGATCGTGGTGCTCATCCCGGCGGCGTATCTGCTGTCGCTGAGCGGCGTGCTGCGCAGCGTCTGGTTCGCATTCCCGATCGCGGAGGTCGCCTCGCTGATCCTCTCGCTGTTCTTTTTGCGCACCACGCTCAAAAAGACGGGCATGGCGCTGCCGAAGGCAAAGTAAATATCCGCTGCTCTCAGGGCGACGCCATCCGGCGTCGCACCCAGCTTGCCCAAAAACCTCGTAGAGTTTCGCCGCCGGAGCGGCGAAAGAAAGTCCAATCATTTTCTTCGGCGACATGTGCGGCGAAGAAAATACCGCTCGGCCTGCAAACGTGCGCGCCGTCCGCCCACGGCGGACGGCGCGTGCGCTGCAGTCAGGCCGCAAAACCCTTTGTCAAAAAGTAATACTTTTTGACAGTCTCAGGGCGGCGCCGGATGGCGTCGCCCTTTTTCGCGCCTTTGCACCGGCGAAACCGACCGCGCATAAGATGGTGCGGGTCAAATGCCCGATCAGAAAAGGAGGAACGACTGTGGACAAATGCAATTTTAAGCAGGGCTCGCTTCCGGAATGCGCGCCGCTGGCACTGGCGCAGACGCCCATGCAGTGCGCGAGTGAGCCCGCGTATGACAAGCGCATGGCGCTGGCGCGCGGCACGCTGTTTCCGGGGCTGGATCTGCCGTTTATGAATCTGGTCAACAAGCCCGCCGATCTCAGCACGCCGCTGTGCGAGCTGATGGCGCTGGACTTCGTCATCCGCGAGCTGAATCTCTACCTTGACACGCATCCGGATGACCGCGAGGCGTTCGACACGCTGCAAAAATGCATCCGTATGCGCGCCGAAGGACACAAGCGCTACACGGAGCAGTACGGTCCGGTCACGGTGTCGGATCTCGCGTGCGCAGAGGTCTATGACTGGCTCAACGCACCGTGGCCGTGGCAGCCGGAAGGGGAGGAGAAGTAAGCGATGTTTGTCTATGAAAAGAAGCTCGAATACCCGGTGCGCATCCGCAACGCCAACCCCGCGCTGGCGAAGTTCATCTGCTCGCAGTACGGCGGACCGGACGGTGAGCTCGGCGCGTCTCTGCGCTATCTCAGCCAGCGCTATGCCATGCCGTATCCGGAGCTTTCGGCGCTGCTGACCGATATCGGTACGGAAGCGGCGAAAATGACGCCGCGAGCGCCGATTTGATGCAAGGCGGACAAAAACAGATGGTGTTTGTGCGCGTTTTTTCGTAAAAAGGCGAAAATATGCAAAAAGGCTTGACAACTTCTGAGATATGCATTAAGATGACGCCATAAAAAATAGAAGATTGCAGTACCTGATAGAGGTTGCGGATCTGATGAGTACCCCGTGATATACGCCGGCAAGCGGTCGCGGGAGAAAGGCTGCTCCGCCGAAGCTGTCTTGCGGTTGCCGCTGCGGACTTGCTGGGATTGCGCTTAATAGGCGCAGGACTGTCACATACCTCGTATGTGGAGCACTATCAAGGGTTTTCTTACGTTTCTTTGCTTGCAAGAGAGCCTGCGATACCATTCGGGTCGCAGGCTCCTGTTTTTTTGAATCACTCTTTAAGGAGATGCAGAAAAATGCAAGCAAACATGAGAAGAATCGTATCCATCCTCCTGGCCGTCATGTTCTGTGTGGCGTGCTTTACCGGCTGCGGCGGCAGCAAGGACAGCGGCGGCACGGCCTCTGTGGACGTGCGTAACGCCAAGTCCATCGCAGACCTCGCCGGCGCGAAGATCGCCGCGCAGACGGGAACCTTCCACGCCGATGCGCTGGCGCAGATCCCGAACGTCCAGGCGAGCACCTATCCCGAATTCTCCGATCTTCTGACCGCGCTCAAGAGCGGCGCGATCGACGGCTACGTTGCCGAAGAGCCGACGGCGTTTTCCGTCTGCGCCTCGAACGACGATCTGACCTACCTGCCGTTCAAGAACAATGACACGGGCTTCACTGCGACGGCGGCCGACGTCGGCATCGCCATCGGTTTCAAGAAGGGCAACACCCTGCGTGACCAGATCAACACCATCCTCGCCGAGATCACGGCCGAGCAGCGCACCGAGCTCATGGAGCAGATCGTGACGCTCGCCTCCGGCGGCACCGTGACGGAGTTCGCCGTCCACTGTGACGCTCCGGCCACCACGACCGGCACGCTCAAGATCGGCATGGAGTGCGCTTACGAGCCCTATAACTGGACCGATACGGAGGGCACTTCCCTCGGCGCCGTGCCCATCAGCAGTGAGGGTCAAAACGGCCTCTACGCCAACGGCTATGACGTGCAGATCGCCCAGTATGTTGCAAACCGTCTGGGTCTGAAGCTCGAGATCTATGCCATGGAATGGGATTCTCTCATCCCGGCTGTCAACTCCGGCGCCATTGATGCGATCATCGCCGGCATGAGCCCGACGGCCGAGCGTGCGCAGCAGGTCGACTTCACCGACACCTACTACGAATCTAACCTCGTGGTCATCATCCGCAAGTAAGAAACCCCCGACGCAGGCGGCAGGCACTGTGCGCGCGCACGGCGTCTGCCGCTTCGTCGTAACGGAAAAACGGAGTAACTATGAGCTTCTTAAACGACGTCCTGAATATCTTCATCAAGTATTACCCACAGCTTTTGACCGGCGTCGGCAACACGCTGCTCATCGCACTGACGAGTACGGTGGCGGGTCTTGCGCTCGGTCTGCTGACCGGTGTCGTGCGCACGGCGCCGATGTCCAAAAATCCGGTGCTGCGCGCGCTGCATAAGCTGCTCAACGCGATCATTGCGATCTACGTTGAGATTTTCCGCGGCACGCCGATGATGGTGCAGTCGATGGTCATCTACTGGGGCTATGCCTTTGCGACCGGCGGCGACACGCTGCCGCTGATCCCGTCGGGCATCCTGATCGTGTCCATCAACACCGGCGCATACATGGCCGAGATCGTGCGCGGCGGCATCATCTCCATTGACCGCGGTCAGTTCGAGGGCGCGATGTCCATCGGCATGACCCACGCGCAGACCATGTTCAAGGTCATCATCCCGCAGGTCATGCGCAACATCCTGCCGTCCGTCAGCAACGAGTTTGTCATCAACATCAAGGACACCTCCGTCCTGAACGTCATCGGCGTGACGGAGCTGTACTACTTTGCCGGCATCATCAAGCGTCAGAATTTCCAGACGTTCCAGACGTATCTCGTCGTCTGCGTACTGTACTTCATCCTCACGTTCACCGTCACGCGTCTGCTGCGCTGGGTCGAGCGGAAGCTGGACGGCAATGAAAACTACACGATCTTCGGCTCGCAGACGGATGTCAATGCCGAGATCCACATCAAGAAGGAGGTCTGAGCCGTGGCAGACAATGTGATCGAGCTGGTACATCTGCAAAAGCAGTTCGGCGACCATGCCGTCCTGCGCGACATCAACCTCAGCGTGAAAAAGGGCGAGGTGCTGAGCATCATCGGCGCATCCGGCTCGGGCAAGAGCACGATGCTGCGCTGCATCAACCTGCTCGAGACGCCGACCTCCGGTCAGGTGCTCTACCACGGGCAGGACATCACGGCCAAGGACTTCAATCTCACGCAGTACCGCACAAAGGTGGGCATGGTGTTCCAGAGCTTCAACCTCTTTAATAATATGTCGGCGCTCAACAACTGCATCGCCGGTCAGGTCTCCGCGCTCAAGCGCAGCCGCAAGGAGGCGGAGAAGATCGCCATGGAGTATCTGACGAAGGTCGGCATGGCGCCGTATATCAATGCCCGGCCGTCGCAGCTGTCCGGCGGACAAAAGCAGCGCGTTGCCATCGCACGCGCACTGGCTATGCAGCCGGAGGTGCTGCTGTTTGATGAGCCGACGAGTGCGCTCGACCCGCAGATGGTCGGTGAGGTGCTCGACGTGATGCGCCGGCTGGCGGAAGAGGGGCTGACGATGATCGTCGTCACGCACGAGATGGCGTTCGCGCGCGACGTCTCGACCGACGTCGTGTATATGTCCGACGGCGTTATCTGTGAGCAGGGCAAGCCGCACGAGCTCTTTGAAAATCCGCAAGACCCCAAGACGCGCGAGTTTCTGTCGCGTTTTCTTGCCCGCTGAATCTCATAGTCCTCAAATTCAGGCGGCGCCTCCGTATTCACGGAGACGCCGCCTCAGCTTGCCAAAGAACCTCGTAGAGTTTCGCCGCCGGAGCGGCGAAAGAGAGCCCAATCATTTTCTTCGGCGACATGTGCGGCGAAGAAAATACTTCTCGGCCTGCAAACGTGCGCGCCGTCCGCCTCCGGCGGACAGCGCGTGCGATGCAGTCAGGCCGCAACCTCCTTTGTCAAAAAGTAATACTTTTTGACAGCGTCAGGCGGCGTCTCCGTATTCACGGAGACGCCGCCTTTTTTGTGCGCGCGAAGCACCACTTGCCCGGAAAGCCCCGGAGCGTGAGTGTGACGTGCGCGCGGTCGTAAACGGTCATTTGCGCGAGCAGCTGCGCAGTCAGCGCTGTGTCGCCGCGCAGCATTGCAGTGATTTCGGATTCCAAGGCATCCGCCTGCTCGTGCGGTGTGACCGCACGAACTGCTGCCAGCACGTCGGCTGCAATCACGTCGCGCTCGAGCGGGAGGGCGCTCCAGACCTGTGTCAGAATTTGCAGCGCATCCTCATCACGCAGACTCTCGCCGGTGCAGCCGCGGCTGCGGCCGTCTGGGTCCGTGTGCGGCCGTCCGTATTTCACGGCGCTGCCGCAGCGCCATGAGATGGCGTCGGTGCCGTCGCGCCGCGTTTTCTTCCGGGCGGCGCAGACAGCGCCGCAGATGCCGCAGCGCAGCTTGCCGGACAGGGGATAGCGGCGGCTGTACTTTCGCTGCCCGGTCGGTGCTGCTGCGCGCTGATCGAGGATGCGCCCGGCCGCTTCGAATGTCGCGCGCGGGATGATCGGCGTGTGGTGCTCGCGCACGATAATATAATCCTCCTGCCCATGGTTGGATTTTTTCTCGTGTGTCAGGTAGTCGGGCGTGTAGGTCTTTTTCTGCACCAGATCGCCGCAGTACTTTTCGTTGCGCAGGATGCGCAGAATGACGCTGCTGCGCCACGCACCGCCGCGCGCTGCCGGGATGCAGGCCTCGTTCAGCTCGCGCGCAATGGTGTGCGCGCCTTTGCCCTCATTGACGCATTTGCGGAAGATCTCCCGCACGGTTTGTGCCCCCGCTTCGTTCACATACAGCGCGCCGCCGCGCACATCGTAGCCGAGCAGGTCGCGCCCGAACACGACGCCTTGCTCCATGCGCCGTTTTTGCCCCCATTTGACGCGCTCGGAGGTGCGGCGGCTCTCCTCCTGCGCGATGGAGGAGAGGATCGCCAGCCGCAGCTCGGCGTCACCGTCGAGCGTGCAGAGATTGTCGCTCAAAAACAGCACACCGACGCCCAGCCGCTTGAGCTCGCGCGTGTAGTAAATGCTGTCGAGCGTGTTGCGCGCAAAGCGCGAGATCTCCTTGGTCACGATCAGATCGAGCGTTCCGGCGCGTGCACAGGCGATCATGCGCTGAAAGGCAAGCCGTTTTTTCGTGCTCGTTCCGGACAGCCCCTCGTCGGCGAAGATCCCGGCAAGTTCCCAGTGCGGCCGCTGCGCGATGTAGGCGCGAAAGTAGCGCTGCTGGCTCTCAAAGGAGTTTGCCTGATCGTCGCCGTCCGTGGAGACGCGGCAGTAGGCGGCCACGCGCAGCGGTCCTTTGCCCGCGCTCATGTCAGCGCCTGACCGAGCAGCGCGGCGCAGCCGTCATATTCCACGCGCGTCAGCCGGCCGCGCTCGAGCAGCAGAGAGAGCACGGCGTGCTCGAGCACAAGCGTGCCGGCAGCGGCGGCCTTGCGCAGCGCTGCGTCCGCAGGCTGTGCGGTGCAGACCCAAATCTCCGGCATCTCATCACCTCCCAAGAGAGCGTATGCGCATTTGCGGCGGTGTGAGAACAGGGGAGGGAACATTTTCACCGCATCGGCAGGTACGGAAGAGCTGGGGCACTTGGAAATGGTCGGCACGATCCTCTACCAGCTCACGCGCAGCATGACACCGGAACAGATCAAGCGCTCCGGCTACGACACGTACTTTGTCGACCACACGGCGGGCGTGTTCCCGCAGTTTGCATCCGGCACACCGTGGACGGCGGCGACGATCGGCGTGACGGGCGATGTGATCGCCGATCTCTCCGAGGATATGTCGGCCGAGCAGAAGGCGCGCAAGACATATGATAACATTCTGCGTCTGTGCGATGACCCGGATGTTTCGGATGTGATCCGCTTCTTGCGCGAGCGCGAGGTCGTGCATTACCAGCGTTTCGGCGAGGCGCTGCGGCTGGCCACGGAAAAAATGGACCAGAAAAATGTCTATGCGGTCAACCCCGCGTTCGACCGCACCTGAGCGGCGCGCCGCTCAGATGCCGATCAGGCAGGAGCTCCCGGAAAATGCCGGGAGCTCCTGCTTTGCGGGCAATAAAAAACAGCAGACACCCGAAGGTGTCTGCTGCAAAAGTCAGGGTTTGATCAGCGAATCAGAGTCCAGCGCTCGGTGACCGGGTGCTTGATGTTCTGGAAGATGTCGCCCTTGAGGTCTTCAAACGTATTGAAGTTGATGTCCAGCGTGTAATCATGGCTGTTGGTCGCTTCCTGAACGGCAGCGTAGTACCAAGCGGAGGTGTCCATGTTGTCGGGCCAAGTCTTCATCTGGTCGGCGACAGCGCCGAAGCTGGTGCTGGCCGGCAGACGGCCGATCATCTTGTTGACAACGGTGATGGCCTGAGCACGGGTCAGGGAATCCTTCGGTCCGAACATATTGTCGCCCTTGCCGTCCATGAGACCGAGGAAGTACAGCAGGCTGATGTACTTGTCAGCAAAGCCGCCGTTGAGATCCTTGAAGATGTATCCGGCGATGGGCTGGTTGACCTCGATCATGAACAGCTGCGCGATCATGGTCGCGAACTGCTCACGAGTCATGACGGCATCCGGAGCGAAGCGGCCGTCACCCATACCGACGAGGATGTTGGCCTTGGTCATCATGGTGATGGCGTCGTAAGCCCAGTGGCCCTTGCTGACGTCGATGAAGGTCTTGCCGGCCTTCTTGGCGTACTGTGCCTTGGACTCATCGGTCATGAGCTTGTAGATGATCTGCGCGGCTTCTGCACGGGTGAGCGTGTAGTTCGGGCCGACAAGACCGTCCGGGTAACCGGCGATGTACGCGTCATGATCGGTGTTCTTCAGACCGATGCGGTAGGTCGGGTAGACGGTGATGACATCCATGTCCAGAGTCTTGCCGACCGTGATTTTCGGCACGGACTTGTACTTCATGCCGGTCTCTTTCTGCGTCCAGGTGGCGGACATGGTGTAGGCCTTCAGGCGCTGATCCTTGGTGAAGACGGCAACACCGTAGGTAGCGACCTCGGAAGCAACGATCTTGTCGCTGTTCTGGTTGTAGAGAACGACCTGAGCACCTCTTGCGAGCGTGCCCCACGGGGTCTTGACGACGACCAGATAGTTGGGCAGCTTAGCAAAGGCATCGGTGATGATGCCGGCGGTTTCCGGAGAGATCTCCTCGACAGAAGCGGGGACAACCTCTTCCGCTGCGATGTCTTCATCGGCTGCAAAAGCCATGACCGGCAGCAGGCTGACGACCATAACCAGAGCGAGAAGCAGGCAGAGCAGTTTGCGGGATTTCTTCATAGTTTCCACTCCTTTGATAGATTGCAAAGCGCCGTTTTGCCGGAAGCATGGTAAAACTACCGGCTGCGTACACTTATGGTCATAGTATACACGTGACCATAGAAAAAGTCAAGCTATGGAAACGATGTGCACAAAATCCAAGCGTATTAAGAAACCGGAAAATGCGAGCCTTTCTGTTGCCTTATTCGCGCCAAATGGATGACAAAGCGCCACAAAATGGCTCTTCGTTCGACGCGCTGTGGCTTTGCGATTAGCGGGTTCGGTAATGAACATGATGTTTTTATGCAGAATTTTTATTCACCTGCAGCTACGGCACTCTTGACACTGCGCAGATAAGAGGCTATAATCTCATTAACCTATAAGGATTGTAGGTTTAAAGACGGGGCAATGCTGCCGCTTCCGGTATGCAGCCTTCGCTCCCGGGTATACATATATAATATAACATAGCGATATTGCGACACACAATGGAGGGATCACACATGGGTAACATCTATACGTCTGCAGACCAGCTGATCGGCAAAACGCCCCTGTTAGAGCTGACGCACGTTGAAAAAGAGGAGCGGCTCGAGGCGCGTATACTGGCAAAGCTGGAGTATTTTAACCCCGGCGGCTCTGTGAAGGATCGCGTGGCGCTTGCCATGATCGAGGACGCGGAGCGGCGCGGCGTGCTCAAGCCGGGCTCCGTCATCATCGAGCCCACCTCCGGCAACACCGGCATCGGTCTTGCGTCCGTCGCCGCCGCCAGAGGCTACCGCATCATTATCGTCATGCCCGAGACCATGAGCGTGGAGCGCCGCCAGCTCATGAAGGCCTATGGCGCGGAGCTTGTGCTCACCGACGGTGCGCAGGGCATGAAGGGGGCAATCGCCAAGGCGGACGAGCTTGCCGCGCAGATCCCCGACAGCTTTGTCGCCGGTCAGTTCGTCAATCCCGCGAACCCGGCGGTCCACCGTGCGACGACGGGACCCGAGATCTGGGAGGACACGGATGGCGATGTCGACATCTTCGTGGCCGGTGTCGGCACGGGCGGCACGATCACCGGTGTCGGAGAGTATCTGAAGGAAAAATGCCCGAAGGTCAGGGTCGTGGCCGTTGAGCCTGCGACGTCGCCGGTGCTGAGCGCCGGTCACGCCGGAGCGCATAAGATCCAGGGCATCGGCGCGGGCTTCGTGCCGGAGGTGCTCAATACCGGGATCTATGATGAGGTCATCCCGGTCAGCGACGAAGATGCCTTTGCGACCGGCCGTCTGATCGGCCGCAAGGAGGGTGTGCTGGTCGGCATTTCCTCCGGCGCTGCCGTCTGGGCGGCGATCGAGCTGGCCAAGCGCCCGGAGAACAAGGGCAAGACCATCGTCGTGCTCCTGCCGGACACCGGCGACCGCTATCTGTCCACGCCGCTGTTTGCGGATTGAGGGCAGACCATATTGAACCTGCCGTGGGAGCTGCCTTTTGGACAGCTCCCGCGTTCTATCATCCGATGCTGCAAAAATTTCCGGTTCTTTTGCACAGCAAAGATGAAAAGGGATGCAATTTCGCGAGCGATGCGCTATAATGAATGCATTCTTTATGTTCAAGAGGGATCGTTATGCGAATCGTCGTCAAAGTCGGCACATCCACATTGGCACACGCCACCGGTCGGCTGAATATCCAGCGCATGGAGCGGCTGTGCAAAGTGCTCAGCGACCTGAAAAACGCCGGGCATGAGATCATTCTCGTCTCATCCGGCGCGATCGGCATGGGCGTCGGCAAGCTGAGCCTCTCCGCGCGGCCAAAGGATATGCCCACCAAGCAGGCTGCGGCCGCGGTCGGTCAGTGCGAGCTGATGTATTTTTACGACAAGCTGTTTTCGGAGTATAACCACATCGTGGCGCAGCTGCTCATCACCGCGCCGGATCTGGCGGAGGGCGGCAGCCGCAAGGCGCACTTTCACAATACGCTCGCGCGCCTGCTGGAGCTCGGTGCGCTGCCGGTCATCAACGAGAACGACACGGTCTCCACGGATGAGATCGTCATCGGCGACAACGATACGCTCTCGGCGGTCGTGTCGGCGACCGTCTCGGCGGATCTGCTGATCCTGCTCTCGGACATTGACGGTCTGTATGACCGCGACCCGCGCCGCGCCCCGGATGCCAAGCTCATCGAGACCGTCCCGGTCATCGATGCGCACATTCTCTCGCTCGCGGGCGATAAAGGCTCGGAGCTTGCCACCGGCGGCATGGTCACCAAGCTGCACGCGGCGCAGATCGCGACGGCGGCCGGCTGCGAGATGGTCATTGCAAACGGCGAAAAACCGGAAGTGCTCTATGATATTGTCGGCGGCAAGCGCGTCGGCACAAGATTCTTGATCCCAAAATCTGAGGAGGAACAGCTATGACGACTCTCGAAATTCTCAAGCGGACGAAGGCCGCGTGGCCGAGCATCTGCAATGCCTCTGCCGAGGACAAAAACCGCATTCTCTCCGCCATGGCCGACAGCCTGCAGGCACAGTGTGATGCGATCCTGCGCTGCAACGCCGAGGACATGGACGCCGCGCGCGGTCACATATCGGACGTCATGCTCGACCGGCTCTATCTGGATCGCGGCCGCATCGACGCCATGGCCGACGGCATCCGCGCGACCGTGGCGCTACCGGATCACACGGGGCGCATCCTTGCGCAGATCGACCACCCCAACGGCATGAAGATCTATAAAAAGCAGGTGCCGCTCGGTCTCGTGGCGATCATCTATGAGAGTCGTCCGAACGTCACGTCCGACGCGGCGGCGCTCGCCATCAAGAGCGGCAACGTCTGTATGCTCCGCAGCGGCAAGGAGGCCTTCCATACGGCCAAGGCCATCGTCGCGGCGCTCAAGCAGGGCATTGCCTCCGCCGGCGGCGATGCGGACATCGTCAACATCGTCGAGGACACCAGCCACGAGAGCGCCACGGAGATCATGCAGGCCAAAGGTCTCGTCGACCTGCTCATCCCGCGCGGCGGCGCAGGGCTCATCCGCGCCTGCGTGCGCAATGCCACCGTGCCCTGCATCGAGACCGGCACGGGTATCTGCCACGTCTACGTCGATCAGTACGCCGACCTCGGCAAGGCCGTGCGCATCATTGAAAACGCCAAGACCAGCCGCCCCTCGGTCTGCAATGCCGAGGAGGTTTGCCTTGTGCACCGGGCGGTCGCGGCGAAGTTCCTGCCCATGCTCAAAAAGACGCTGGTCGATGACCGCGCGGCACAGGGGCTCACGCCGGTCGAGCTGCGGCTCGATGCGGCTGCGGCGCAGATCATCGACGGCACACCGGCGGGCGAAAAGGACTTTGACACCGAGTATCTCGACTACATTCTTGCCGTCGGCGTGGCGGACAGTCTTGATGCCGCCATCGCGCACGTGCTCGCGCACTCGACGCACCACAGCGATGCCATCGTCACCGAGGACGCTGCGAGCGCCGAGCGCTTCATCAACGGCACGGACAGCGCTGCGACCTATGTCAATGCCTCCACGCGCTTTACCGACGGGGGCGAGTTTGGTCTCGGCTGCGAGATGGGCATCTCCACGCAAAAGCTCCACGCCCGCGGCCCGATGGGGCTCGACGAGCTGAGTACCTATAAATATATCATCCGCGGTGACGGACAGATCCGCTGAGGAGGAAACACTATGAGCAAGTATGAAGCCGGATTTCTCGGCGCCGGAAATATGGGCGGCGCGCTGGCGGCCGCCGCGGCGCGGCAGGTGACGGGGGAGCGGGTCGCCGTTTCCTGTAGCACCCCCGCGCACAGTGCGGCAGCGGCCGGGCGGCTCGGCTGCCGGGCAGCTGCACCGGAGGAGATCCTGCGTGAGAGCAGATTCGTGTTCCTCGGCGTCAAGCCGCAGATGCTCGACGGCGTGGCGCAGTCGCTGTCCGCGCCTATTGCGGCGTCGGAGGGCGTTTTCGTGTCGATGCTCGCGGGTGTGCAGCTTGAGCGGCTCGAGCGGACGCTCGGCGCGGATAAGAAGATCATCCGCATCCTGCCGAACACCCCCTGTGCGGTAGGGCAGGGCGTCGTGCTCTTCTGCGCGAATGCGCGCGTCACGGACGATGACCTCGCGGCGTTTTGCGCGCTCATGGCGGACGCTGGCATCGTCGATCCCGTGCCGGAGCAGCTCATCGACGCCGGCTGCGCCATCACGGGCTGCGGTCCTGCCTTTGCGTATATGTTCATCGAGGCGCTCGCCGACGGCGGCGTCAAGTGCGGTCTGCCGCGCGCTAAGGCCATCCGCTACGCGGCGCAGATGCTCGCCGGCAGTGCGGAGATGGTCCTGCACTCCGGCAAGCACCCCGGGCTGCTCAAGGACGAGGTCTGCAGCCCCGGCGGCAGCACGATCGCCGGTGTGGACGCGCTCGAGCAGCGCGCCTTTCGCGGCAGCTGCATCGCCGCTGTGGAGGCGGCGTTTGAAAAGACCCGTCAACTCGGTTGACCCCAAAACGACCGTTCGCCCGGCACTTCTGCGTGCCGGGCGAACGTATGCGCCGAGCTTGTTGACATTTTGTGTGTGCACACAGCGGCAGAACTGTGTGTCCGGGAAAAAGAAAAAGTCCTGTATTCCTTGAGAATACAGGACTTTTTGCTGGTCCGAGTGAGAAGATTCGAACTTCCGGCCTCTTGAACCCCATTCAAGCACGCTACCAACTGCGCTACACCCGGATATCTTAATTGCTCAAATAATATAGCACACGAAAACCGAAAAAGCAAGAGGAAAAATGCACTTTTGGCCGGAAATCAAAATTTTACATGATGCTTTCAAAAAACTTTAATAATTTTAATTAAGGCACTTGACATTTTTCGGGCAATTTGTTAATTTGATTTTAATATCTGCGCTGCATACTGTGTACGCTGCACGTAGACAGTGCCCGGCGCAGCAAAATGAATGATCAGGAGGAAACAATATGACGTGGAAGAAACTGCAGCGTCTGCTGGCGTGCCTGCTGGCGGTGCTGCTGCTGTCGCAGGTCGGTGCGTTCTCGCCGACCGTGTTCGCGGCGGATAGCAGCGGCTACACACTGCATGACGGGACGGCCATCATTAAGTCCACGATGACGGAAGATGAAGTGAACCATGCGCTGACGCGCGCGCTGGTCAAGGATTTTGACCAGAAGAGCGAGGCGGAGCAGAACGCACTTCTCGACAGCCTTCAGTGGGAGTATAAGTGCGAGGGCAAGGGCAAGGGTCTTTTTGGCGTCTCTGTCACGCGTACCGACTGGGGTTCCATTAATGGGTTTACAAGCGTAGATAAGAGAATCAATTATACCCACCCCGCGCTGAAGGACAACAGCGATGGTACCTATCAGGTGCGTGTCGAGGGCGGAAGTGGTCAGGAAGTGAGATTGGAAAAGAGAACGGGTCTCGCTTCGTCCATCTCGCTCAAGAGTGGTGTCAGCGTCGCGCTGACATACAATGCGGATGGCTCTCTGAATTTTGATGCACTGCGTGCAGCCATTCTTGAGCAGGTCGTCGCAAGTAGTACCCCGGCTTTGACGCTGCAGAATACGGAAATCAAGTATTATGCCGAGTCCAAGACGACGGGACTTTCTCATCAGTGGGTGAAGCTTGAGGGCGACAAGATCAATCTTGCAACTTACCCCGCCATCTCTGCCGGTGAGCAGAAGATCCAGATCTCTTTTTACGGAAATAATAAGTACACAGGCTCTTCGGCGGAAGTCAATGTGACCTTTGTCGATCGCGCGGATGCCCACATTGTTCTCAAAGAGGGGCAGACGGTCAACCTGCAGTATACCGAGGCTGTGACCATTGATTTTGACGCACTGCGCACGAGCATCCTTGCGCAGGTTGTTGACCAGGATTCCGCCCCGTCTCTGACGGCAGAGAATACGGAGATCAAGTACTATGCCACTGCGACGACCGGCGCTGCCGTCGGCTTCGGCAAGAACTGGGCTCCTCTGGAGGGCGGCAAGGTCGACGGCCTGAACTATCCCGCCATTTCTGCGGGTGACCAGCAGATCCAGATCAGCTTCAAGGGCGACGATACTTACAAGGCGTCCTCTGAAACGACGACGGTGACCTTCACCGAGCGTCCGGCCGTGAGCGTGACGCGAAACGACAGCCCGACGTTTCAGCTTAACTATAATGACAACGGCGATGCGATCTACGACAACATCCAGCAGCAGGTCTTTGATGCTGTAATCCAGAGCACAGATCCTACGCTGACGGCGAATGATGTGACCATCGAGTATTATGCAACTGCAACGAGTGGTTCCTTTGTCGGCATCGGCGAAAAATGGGCTCCGCTGGAAGGCGGTAAAGTGAGTGGCCTGACCTATCCCGCTATTTCCGAGGGCACGCAGAAAGTGCGCATCTCCTATCCCGGCAGCAGAGACTATGCCCCCTTCACGATTGAGGCGGATGTCGCTGTTACCGGCCGCACGGCAGCTCCGTTCCAGCTCAAGCAGGGTGTGACCGAGGTCGGTATCGTCTACAACGCAGACCAGAGCATCAACTACGCCGAGACCGCACAGGCGTTGCGTGAGGCGCTCATCGAGAGCACCGATACGGCCGTATCCATCAACGACCTGACAGTGGAATATAACGCCGGCACGAGAGAGCTTAAAAATTTCCAGCCGCTCGATTTTAACGGCATTGGCTTTAAGTTCGGCCTGAACGGGCAGACCATCCGCTTCACCTGGCGTGGCAACGCGGACTACATGGCCTACACGCAAGAAGTCGACGTCACGATGGTCGATAACCGTCAGCCGACCGAGGTCATGCTCAAATCCGGCGCTTCCATCACCTACAACATGGACGCCAATGTCATGCTGCAGGCGATCTTTGAAAACCTCATCGACTGGGACGCCTCCAAGCTGCCCGAAAAGGGCACGCTGAGCGCGGACGACTTTACGATCGAGTACTACGCAACGCCTACGGTCACGGTCGGCAACATTGGCGGCGACGTAGGACTCCAAAAGTGGGTTCCGATCGAAGGAGAAGAGGGAATCAGTGCTGGCAAACTCCAGTATTTCTACCCCCAGATGGGTGCCGGCGAGCAGAAGATCCGCGTGACCTATAAGGGCAATGCGGATTACCGTCCCAGCACGCCTATTGAGGGCAATCTGACCGTGAACAAGGCGAAAGTCTCCGTTAAGGTGCACTCGACGAGCATCTATGCCGATGAGGAGCTCAGCAAGGACTTCATCACCACCGATCCTGCAGATAATTTCGATATCTTCACGGTCTTCGGCGGCGTGACCAGCGATGTGACCGGCAGCGTGTTCGTGCAGCTGCCCGAGCGTATCACGAACAACGAGCTCCTGAAGCTGATCGACGACACACTCAGCGCGGCCGGCAAACCGACTCTTTCGGAAATTATGCAGCAGGGCACGACGGTCGGCAAGCTCAAAGAATACCTGAATGATCTTCTCAACAGCGATGCGCTCACCGCGCTCGGTGGTTTGCTCAGCAAAGTCGGCATTGATCTGGATACGCTGCGCCAGATCAGCAACACGCTCAACAAGTTCCCCGGCCTGCTTGACAATGTCCGCGTGGCCTTCGGCACGCCGGATCAGGCGGGCATCTACACCGTTTACGCGATCACGAACAACAAAAACTATGAGACCGGCGTTGGCACGGGCATGCTGCTCGTGAAAAAGCACTACTCCGGCGTGAAGCTGCAGTGGAACCAGACCATCCCGAACGGCAAGATCTCTGCTGCGGACGCTGCGGACTTCGACTTCGGTGCGACGCTGAGCTATGACGGCAACAGGAATATCTCGCAGAGCAACGTGAAGTACCTGTACTCCGGCTTCACCAGCAAATGGAAAACGTACTCCAGCACCACGACCCCGCCGACCGAGCCCGGCCGTTATGTTATGACGGTCGTGACTCTGGGCGGCAACTATCAGGCAGCGCCCATCACGCGCTCGTTCCAGATCACGAAGTAGTTTTCCCACGTTTGTCTCCCGGGCGATGCTGCCCGGGAGACATTTTTTGCGCCCGGAAAACCGGCCGGAGCGGAAAAATGAAAATCACCGAAAATTTTTTCAAAAATTACTTGACACCGGTCGATTCGTCTGGTATATTAAACAAGCGCTGAGGCGACGAGGCCGAGTAGTTCAGTCGGTTAGAACGCTAGCCTGTCACGCTAGAGGTCGAGGGTTCAAGTCCCTTCTCGGTCGCCACCCGCGGAGCGAAAGCTCCGCGGGATTTGTATGCTGCTATAGCTCAGCCGGTAGAGCGCATCCTTGGTAAGGATGAGGTCCCCGGTCCGAATCCGGGTAGCAGCTCCAGAAAATAACCTGTAACCGCTGCGGTTACAGGTTTTTTCTTTTTCTGATCCTTTTGCGTGCCGAATGAAACCGCAGCGCCGGACGGGGCAGACCCGTCCGGCGCTGTTTGTTATTCCGTTTTCTCCAGATAGGCCAGCGCCTGCAGATAGGTGTCCTTTTTTGCGGGCGCAGCGCCGTCGATCCGCCGGGTGTCGAGGTTGTGCCGCAGGTCGGCGCACTTGACCTTGCGCGCGATCGGATTTTTCGCCAGCGCCTGCACGTAGTCCATATAGGGCACGCCCTTGGCGTGCGTCAGCAGCCGGAGCGCATCGAGCACGGACGCGGGAAATCCGGCGCGTTCCAGATCCGCGAAGGAGTACAGATCCCCGTGATCCTCGATCACGTCGTGCAGCAGCGCAGCGCACGTCGATGCTTCGTCGTCCATCTGCGTGGCGAGATAAAACGGGTGGAACACGTAAGGGTAGCCGCCCTTGTCGAGATCGTCCCTGTGCGCCTGAAACAGGATGCTGCACGCTGTTTTTACGAGCTGCGAGTAGTACATATGCCCAGCCTCCGTATGACGAATATCGGCGGTGTGCGCCGTATATCTATTGTAGCAGGCGCGCGCCCGCAGCGCAACGGCACTTTTGCGGCAACAGCAAGACCCCGCCGGATGGCGGGGTCCTGCAGATACTGTCAAAAAAGTACTACTTTTTTGACAAAGAGGTTTGCGGCCTGACTGCATCGCACTCGCTGTCCGCCGGATGCGGACAGTTCGCACGTTTGCAGGCCGAGAAGTATTTTCTTCGCCGCACATGTCGCCGAAGAAAATAATTGGTCTTTCTTTCGCCGCTGCGGCGGCGAAACTCTACGAGGTTCTTTGACGAGCTGAGCAAGACCCCGCCGGATGGCGGGGTCTTGCAATTGCGAGTGAGCCTATAAGCCGGGTTCTGTAATCGACAGCCATCTATCTAGACGCACCGTTGCCGATGCGTTCCAGCCACCTCCATGGGACGGCCGGGCAGGCCATATGTCCCTCCGCGGTGTTGCTCCGGATAGAGTTTACAGCGCCGCACTGTCTCCAGCCGGCGAGTGAGCTCTTACCTCACTTTTCCACCCTTACCCGATCGCTCGGGCGGTATCTTTCTGTTGCACTTGTCCGAGGGTCGCCCCTGGCGGGTGTTACCCGTTATCCTTGCCCTGCGGAGCCCGGACTTTCCTCACGCACAGCCTTTCGGCTCGTGCCCGCGGCTGTCCGGCTCACTCGCCCGACTATTTTACACATCCTGCCGCAGTACGTCAAGCGCTGCGGCGATTTATTTTCTTGTAATCGCGTCAAATGGGCGGTATAATCGCTTTATATGATTCTTTTTCTCAAAAAGGAGTGTCTGCATGACCTTTTCGGATTATATCAACTACCTGCGCGACAAGCGCATCGGTGTTATCGGCTTCGGCGTGAGCAATCAGCCGCTCGTGCGTGTGTTGCTGCGCAACGGCTGTGACGTGACCGTGTGCGACCGGCGCGAGCGCGCGCAGCTCGGCGCGGCCGGGGATGAGGCCGCGGCGCAGGGCGCGAAATTTGCCCTTGGCGCGGACTATCTCGAGCATCTGGACTTTGATGTGATCTTCCGCACGCCGGGCGTGCTGCCCATTGTGCCGCAGCTGCGCAAGGCTGCGCAAAACGGCGCGATCCTCACCTCCGAGATGGAGGCGTTCTGCAATCTCTGCCCCTGCCGCATCCTTGCCATCACCGGCAGCGACGGCAAGACCACGACCTCGACCATCACGGCGGAGCTTCTGCGTGCGCAGGGATACACCGTGCACCTCGGCGGCAACATCGGCACACCGCTGTTTGACCGCATCGCGGACATCCGGCCGGACGATTTTGCCGTGCTCGAGCTCAGCAGCTTCCAGCTGCACAGTATGCACTGTGCGCCGGATGTGGCCATCATCACAAACATTTCGCCCAACCATCTGGATGTGCATCCGGATCTGGAGGACTATGTGTCGGCCAAGTGCAGCATTTACCGCGGCCAGTGCTCCGACGATGTCCTCGTACTCAATGCCAAGGATTCGCACACGCCGCACTTTGCGGCCGAAGCGCCGGGCAGCGTGCGCTATTTCAGCAGCGTCGGTCCGGTGGAAAACGGCGTCTACTGCTCGGACGGTGTCATTTATCGCGCCCACGGCGGCAAGGCGGAGAAGCTGATCGATGTTTCGGATATCCGCATTCCCGGCGCGCACAACGTGGAAAACTACATGGCCGCCTTTGCCGCGACTGACGGCCTGGTCGGTCAGGCGGCGTGCGTGCAGGTCGCGCGCAGCTTTGCAGGCGTTGCGCACCGCATGGAGCGCATCCGCGAGCTCAACGGCATCACGTTCATCAACGACTCCATCGCCTCGAGCCCCACGCGCACGATCGCGGGGCTGCACGCGCTGCCGAAGCCGCCGGTCATCATTCTCGGCGGGCATGATAAGCACATCCCGTTTGACGAGCTGGGCGACGAGGTCTGCCTGCACGCAAAGGCGGCGGTCGTCGTCGGTGAGACGGCGCAGCGCATCGCGGCGGCCATCCGTGGCTCGAAATTCTATGACCCGGGAAAGCTGCCGCTCGTTGAAGCGCCGGATTTTCGCGCGGCGGTCGAGACGGCGTACCGTCTCGCGCAGCCGGGCGACACCGTGACGCTTTCACCGGCGTGCTCGTCGTTTGACTTCTTCAAAAACTTTGCCGAGCGCGGCGATACCTTCCGCGCCATCGTGGAAAGTCTGCAATAAATGCATGGACCGCGCCCCGCCTGCATAGCATGGCAGGGGGGAGTGCTATGATCCGTGCGTCTCGCCGTTGGCGTCCGGCTGCCCATCGTCCGCCGCGCTTGAAGCGCAGCGTGGCGGCGCTGCTGCTGGCCCTGGCTGTGCTTGGCAGCGCCGCGTATGTGACCGTGACGGTGCTGCAGCTCATCACGCAGCTTGCCGTGAACGCCGCCTGCGATCTCATGCAGCTGAAGATCAACACCGCCGTCCGTGCGTCCATGGCGCAGGTGCGCGGCGAATACTATACCTACCGCACAGACGCGGACGGGACGATCACGGCCGTGAGCATCGACGCCGAGCGCGTGGGGCAGGTTGCCTCGCTCGTGCTTGAGCGCATGATGGACGGTGATGACGGGCAGATCGAGCTCGACATCCCGCTTGAGACGCTCATCGGCGTGAATTTTCTGCCCGGTCTCAAGCTGCCGCTGCCGGTGCGCATCCTTGTGCTGACAACGTCGGACGTGCGCTATCGCAACGAGCTCATGTCGGCTGCGATCAATCAGAGCAAATATCAGCTATACCTCGATATCAACATGGATCTGGACATTCTGGTGCCGTGGGCGCACCAGACGCAGACCGTGGGCACGCAAGCGCTGTTGGCCGAGACGGTCATCGTCGGCAAAGTGCCCCAGACGTATGTGGAAGTGGAGTAATGACTATGGACGTACATGAAGAAATCCTGGCGCTGCGCCGCCGGCTGGAGCACGCAAACTTTCTCTACTATGTGAAGGACGCGCCCGAGATCAGCGACTTTGAATATGACGCGCTCCTGCGCAGACTGGAGGAGCTCGAGGCGGCGCACCCGGAGTACGCCTCGCCCGATTCGCCGACGCAGCACGTCGGCGGCTACGCGCTCAACACCTTCGCGCAGGTGCACCATCAGGTGCCGCTCGAGAGCTTGCAGGATGTGTTCTCGTTTGATGAGCTGCGCGCGTTCGGCGCGCGCATGGACACCGCGCTCACGCAGGCGCATGATTACTCTGTCGAGCCGAAGATCGACGGTCTGTCCATGTCGCTCGAGTATGAAAACGGTGTGTTCGTGCGCGGCGCGACGCGCGGCGACGGTGTCACCGGCGAGGACGTGACGGAAAATCTGCGCACGCTGCGAAACCTGCCGCTGACGCTTGAAAATGCGCCCGCAAAGCTCATCGTGCGCGGCGAGGTCTATATGTCGCACGCTGTGTTTGCGCAGCTCAATGCCGAGCGCGAGCTGCTTGAGCAGCCGCTGCTGGCAAACCCGCGCAACGCCGCGGCGGGCTCTGTGCGCCAGCAGGATCCGAAGGTCGCGGCGGCGCGCAAGCTCGACATCATCATCTTCAACCTCCAGTATGACAGCGACCGCACGTTTGCCACCCATGCGCAGACGCTTGACTATCTGGCGTCGCTCGGCTTCCCGGTCGTGCCGTACCGGCGCTGCGAGACGCTTGACGCCTGCTGCGCGCGTATCGACTGGATCGGTGACAACCGCGAGACGTTCCCGTTCGATATCGACGGTGCGGTCATCAAGATCAACGACCTTGCGCAGCGGCAGTATCTCGGCAGCACGGCGAAATTCCCGCGCTGGGCGGTGGCGTATAAGTACCCGCCGGAGAAAAAGGAGAGCCGCGTGCGCGACATCGTCGTGCAGGTCGGGCGCACGGGCGTGCTCACGCCGAAGGCGGTCATCGAGCCGGTGCGCCTGGCAGGGACGACCGTTACGAATGCCACGCTGCACAATCAGGACTTCATCGACAACCTCGACCTGCGCATCGGCGACACGGTTCTCGTGCAGAAGGCGGGGGAGATCATCCCCGAGATTCTCTCCGTTGTGCGCGAAAAGCGTCCGGAGGGCACGGTGCCGTTTCGTATGCCGGATACCTGCCCCGAGTGCGGTGCGCCGGTCGTGCGCGATCCGGACGGCGCTGCCCTGCGCTGCACGGGTGCGGAGTGCCCGGCGCAGCGGCTGCGCAACATTGCGCACTTTGCCTCGCGCGAGGCAATGGACATTGACGGGCTCGGCATCTCGCTGTGCCAGTCGCTGATCGATTCGGGCCTCGTGCGCTCACCGGCGGAGCTGTATTCCCTCGAGCCGCAGGCGGTCGCGGCGCTGGATCATATGGGCAAAAAATCGGCCGAAAACCTCATCGCAGCCATTGAAAAGAGTAAGGATGCGGGCATGGCGCGTCTGCTGTGCGCGTTCGGCATCCGGCAGGTGGGGCAGAAGGCGGCCAAGGTGCTGGCGATGCACTTCGGCACGCTCGACAAGCTCATGGCGGCGACGGAGGACGAGCTCATGGCCATTCCCGACGTCGGACCGACGACGGCGGCGTATCTGCGCGCGTGGTTTGAAAATCCCCAGTCGCAGCACCAGCTGCGTCTGCTGCGCGCGGCCGGCGTCAGCTTTGAGTCCAAGGAGCAGGTCGTTGACCACCGCTTCGCGGGCAAGACGTTCGTGCTCACCGGCGCGCTCGAGCACTTCAGCCGTGACGAGGCTGGCGCTATTATTGAGCGCTTCGGCGGCAAAACCAGTTCATCTGTGTCGAAAAAAACGTCCTATCTGCTGGCCGGGGAGAACACCGGCTCAAAGTACCAGAAGGCGCTTACGCTCGGCACGCCGATCATTACGGAAGCAGAATTCCTGGACATGATCCGGGAATAACGACGAAACGGAGGAATCATCATGCGAGATTATGCAAAAGAATTTGAAAACCGCGTGGCCTTTATCCGCGACCTGCTCAAGAGCAGCGGCGCGCAGGGCATCATCTACGGCAACAGCGGCGGCAAAGACAGCGCGCTTGTCGGCATTCTCTGCAAGGCGGCGTGTGACAATACGGTCGGCATCATAATGCCGTGCGCGTCCAAGCGCAACTTCGGCGAGGACATGAGCGACGGTCTGGCCGTGGCCGAGCAGTTCAATATCGAGACGCGCACGGTCGACCTCACGGCGGAAAAGGAGCTTGTCATGCAGACGGTCTCCGCCGTCACGACGCTCAACCAGATGGCGACGGCGAACATCGCGCCGCGTCTGCGTATGCTCACGCTCTACACGATCGGCGCGGCAGAGGGGCGTCTCGTCGCCGGGACGGGCAACCGCAGCGAGGCCTATATGGGCTACTTCACAAAGTGGGGCGACGGTGCGTATGACTTTAACCCCATTGCCGACCTGACCGTGACGGAGATCTATGAATTCCTGACGTGGCTGCACGCGCCGGAAAACATCATCCGCAAGGCGCCGTCTGCCGGGCTTTTCGAGGGACAGACGGACGAGCAGGAGATGGGCGTGAGCTATGCCGCCATCGACAAGTACATCCTCACCGGCGAGGCCAACGAGCACGACAAGGCCATCATCGACCGCTACCATAGCCGCAGCGAGCACAAGCGCCGCCCGGCCGCGACCTATCACGCCGAATGACACGGTTTTTTGACACCCACGCGCATTACGACAGCGGAAAGTTCAACGCCGACCGTGACGAGGTGCTGCGCGCCGTGCATGAGAGCGGTGTCGCGCTCGTGGTCGACCCCGGTGACAGCGGCGTCACGTCGGAGCGTGCCGTTGCGCTGGCACAGGCGCATGATTTTGTCTATGCCGCCGTCGGCTGGCATCCGGAGGAGGCCGACAGCTGGACGGACAGCAGCCTTGCGCTTATCCGCACGCTGGCGGCGCAGCCGAAGGTCTGCGCCATCGGCGAGATCGGGCTGGACTATTACTGGGACGCCTCCACAAAGGCGAAGCAGGAGCGGATGTTCCGCGCGCAGCTGGAGCTTGCGCTCGAGCTGGATCTGCCGGTCATCGTGCATGACCGCGAGGCGCACGGCGACAGTCTGCGCATCGTGTGCGACTATCCGCAGCTGCGCGGCGTGTTCCACTGCTATTCCGGCAGCGTGGAGATGGCGCATGAGCTGCTGCGCCGCGGCTGGTATCTCGGCTTTGACGGGCCGATCACGTACAAAAACGCCGCCAAAGCGCCCGAGGTGATCGCCGCCTGCCCGGTGGAGCGCATCCTGCTGGAAACGGATTCCCCCTATCTCGCGCCCGTGCCGAATCGCGGCAAGCGCAATGATTCACGCAACCTGCCGTTCATCGCCGCGCGTGTCGCGCAGATCAAGGGCATAACCGCAGACCAAGTCGCGGAGGTAACACTGCAAAATGGAAAGAAACTCTTTGATCTCTGAGCGCTATCTGCTGCACGGCGCGCCGAATGCGCGCGACCTCGGCGGCCTGCCGACGGTGGACGGGCGCAAGGTGCGCGCAGGGGTGCTGCTGCGCAGCGGCGAGCTTGCAGGCATTACGGATGCCGATGCACAGACGCTCAGCCAATTCCCGCTGCGCACGGTCGTCGATTTTCGCACCGATCTGGAGCGGGAGCAAAAGCCCGACCGCGTCCTTGCGGGCGTGCGCTATATCCACTGCCCGATCGTGCAGCAGACGGCGACCGGGCTGACGCGCGAGGAGCACGCCGACCCCTACGCCGCCGTTGTCACGCACGCAAAAACGATGGCGGGCAAGGAGCGGGCGTTCATGTGCGCGATGTACCGAAGCCTTGTCACGCAAGACTACTCGATCGCGCACTACCGGCAGTTTTTTGCCCATCTGCTCGCACAGACGGACGGGGCGCTGCTCTACCACTGCTCCGCGGGCAAGGACCGCGTCGGCGTCGGCACGATGCTGCTGCTGACGGCGCTGGGCGTGGACTGGCCGGTCATCGTGGAAAACTATCTGATCACGAACGAGCGCATGGCCGCCACGACCGACTGCCTGCTGACGGCGGTCAAGGACTATGATCTCACGGAGGCAGAGCGGGACGTGATCCGCACGTTTGACAGCGCGGATGCGGAGTTTCTGACCGCCGCGCGCGATGCGGCTGCGCAGCGCTGCGGCAGCATGGATGCCTTCCTGTCGCAGGCGCTCGGCGTCGGTGCGGCCGAGCGGGAGACGCTGCGTGCACGCTGGCTGACCGAATGATAAAAGCAATCGCAGAAAAAGCGGCGTGCCGCCCGATCGGGGCGGCACGCCGTTTATGATATCGCGCGTATCAGGTCTTTGGAATCTGATCCGCGAGGAAGATCAGCACAGGGTCTTCCTCTGCGCGGACATAGGGCGCTCTCGGCGCGCGAAACAGCGTAGACTCCGGCAGCGCCGTGCTGAGCACAACGTGGAAGGTCGTGCCGTTCCAGTCGTTGCTCTCAAGCAGGATCGTGCCGTTGTGCTTTTCTGCGACGCCGAGCGCGACGGTGAGCCCGAAGCTGTTGCTGCTCAGGTCGGAAAAGTCCACGCCCGTCACGCGCAGCGGGATAAAGATCGTCCCAAGCTTTGCCGGGGCGATGCGCGTGCCGTCATCGCAGATGATGATGTCGGCGCGGCCGTCTGTCTGCGTGACGGTCACGTGGATGCGGTCGCCGCGCGTGCAGCGCTCCATGCAGTTTGCGATGATGTTGAGCAGCATCCGCTGGATGAGCGCCGTGTCGAGTGCGCACTCGATCGGCTCTTCCGGGATGTGCACGTCGAGCACGATGCCGTTGTCGTCGGTGATCGACTGGATGTTATCCAGCAGCATCCGGCATTCCGCGCCGAGGTCGCACAGCTGCGGTGCGAATGCGAGCGAGCCGTCACTCAGTCCGGAGGCGGTGGAGGCATTGAGCGCAAAGCGCAGCAGCCGGTAATAAAACCGCTTGAGCTCGGCGGCGTTGTGGCGAAAGTGCACGTCGCTCAGATGCATCCCGTAGTCGGTGAAGTACGTCGTGAGCGTGTGAAGGCCCGACAGAGACGTCAGAAACGGCGCGAACTGCGCACCCGCGCGCAGCGTGTTTTCATCCTGCGGCTCAAGCGAGTAGAGCCGGAATGCGCCGAACGACGTCACGGAGACGATGACGTGGCGTTTGCCGACCGTGGCGGAGGTCACAAATTCCGTCGCCGTGGACTCGGTGATGTGATCCGGCAGCAGCTCGGTGAGCTTGTGATTCGTGCGGTCGCCGCGAAAGAGCTCCTGCGCCGCCGGGTTCATAAATGCGATGAACTGCCCCTGCGCGCCGAGCACGGCTGTGGTGCTCATGGAAAACAGCGTGCTGAGCGAGTCAACGATGTGTGTATTGCTCATTTTCCGATCCCCCCTGAGATGTATTAAAAATCAGTATAACAGAGCTCGTCAATAGATACAAGTTTTTACACAAATCTAAGCGAAAAATTGTCACTTGTGATCGACTGCGCGCCGTCAACTGGAAAGAATGTGGTTGCGCTTTTTCCGGATTTGTTATAAAATAGACCCGTAAGAAAATGCGCTGCGTGCTGTGCGCAGCAGATTTAACAGGAGGAAACGAGTATGATTAAAATTGGCATCAATGGCTTCGGCCGTATCGGCCGTCTGGCTTTCCGCGCCGCGATCTGCGCTGACGATATTGAGGTCGTCGCCGTCAACGCTCCGGATAAAACGCCCGAGCAGCTGGCATATACCGTGAAGTATGACTCCGTGCATGGCCGTTTCAACGGCACTGTTGATTTTGAAGGGGGCGAAAACCCGGCTCTGATCGTCAACGGCAAGCGTGTTGCGCTGCTCAACAACCGCGACGCGAAGCTCCTGCCCTGGGGCGAGCTGGGCGTTGAGTACGTGCTCGAGTGCACCGGCGCGTTCCTGACCAAGGAGAAGGCGCAGGATCACCTCGATGCCGGCGCGCAGGTCGTCGTGCTCTCCGGTCCGTCCAAGGACGACACGCCGATGTTCGTTTGCGGTGTCAACCTTGACACTTACACCCCCGACATCAAGATCGTGTCCAACGCTTCCTGCACCACCAACTGCCTTGCGCCGTTGGCCAAGATCATCAACGACAACTTCGGCATCGTCGAGGGTCTCATGACCACCGTCCACGCCGACACTGCCACCCAGCAGGTCGTTGACGGCTTCTCCAAGAAGAACTGGCGTCTGTCCCGCGGCGTGCACGGCAACATCATCCCGACCAGCACCGGCGCTGCCAAGGCTGTCGGCAAGGTCATCCCGTCCCTGCAGGGCAAGCTGACCGGCACCTCCATGCGTATCCCGAGCGCGGACGTGTCCATCGTTGACCTGACCTGCCGTCTGGAGAAGGCTGCGACCTATGAAGAGATCTGCGCCGCCGTCAAGGCTGCCGCGGAAGGCCCGATGGCCGGCGTCGTCGAGTACGTTGATGACGAGGTCGTCTCCTCCGACTTCATCACCGATCCGCACACCAGCATCTTCGATGCCAAAGCGGGTCTGGCGCTCAACGATCACTTCGTCAAGCTCATGGCTTGGTACGACAACGAGTGGGGCTTCTCCAACAAGATGCTCGACCTGACGCGCCACATCGACAGCGTCCGCAAGGCCTGATCGAAAAAATCAACTGCAAATCAAGGGAATGCATCGCGTTCCCTTGATTTTTTCTGCGTGTTCGTGTAAAGTATAGCGGCACGTGAAATTTCAGCGGGGAGGGAGCGCGTTTTGCAGGAAAACAGCAAGCAGAACTATCTCCACGGCGCGGCCATCATGGCGGCCGGCGTGGTGGTCATCAAGATCCTCGGCGCGATCTATAAGATCCCGCTCGGCAACATCCTCGGCGACGAGGGGTACGGATACTTTTCCGTCGCTTACAATATCTATAACGTCTTTCTCACCATGGCCACGGCGGGTATGCCGGTCGCGCTCTCGCGCATGATCAGCGAGGCGGACACGCTCGGCCGTCCCATGCAGGTGCGCAAGATCTTCCGCGTCGCTTGGCTGACGTTTGCGGTCTTTGGTCTGCTGCTCGGCCTGGTCATGTTCCTGTTTCCGACGGAGCTTGCCGGAATGCTCAACAATGTCCGCGCGGCACAGAGCATCTGGGCGCTGTCCCCGGCGCTTGTGCTTGTGTACCTGACGAGCACGTACCGCGGCTATGCGCAGGGCATGAGCAACATGAAGCCGACCACCGTCTCACAGATCCTTGAGGTCGTGGGCAAGGTCAGCGTCGGTCTGGTGCTCGCGTGGAGCTTTACGCGCGCGGGCAAGGGGCTGCCGGTCGCTTCGGCGGGCGCGATCTTCGGCGTCACGGCGGGCGGCGCGTTCGCGCTCATCTATATCTCGCTCTATAAGCACCGCCATTACCCGGACAAACCGGTCGCTGACCCGGATGTGCCGGACTCTGCCGGACGCATTCTCGGCACACTGCTGCGCATCAGCATCCCGATCGCGCTCGGCTCGAGCGTTTTGAGCATCATCAACCTCATCGATACCAAGCTCATCATGTACCGCCTGCAGACGGCACTCGGCTATTCCGAGACCTATGCCAACGTCCTCTACGGCGTTTACGGCAAGGTGCAGACGCTCTACAATCTGCCGGCGGCGTTCGTGACGCCGATGACGATCAGCATCGTCCCGGCCATCGCGGCCATGGTCGTGCAGAAAAAATTCGATCAGGGGCACGCCATCGCAGAGTCGGCGCTGCGTATCTCGGCGTCGGTCGCCATGCCGATGGGCATCGGGCTCGCCGTGCTGTCAGAGCCGATCGTGAACGTGCTCTATCCGCGCAGCAACGCAGCCGGTCCGACCTTGCTGCTGCTGCTCGGGCTCGCGTCTGTGTTCGTGTGCATCTCGCTGATCACAACGGCCGTCCTGCAGGCGACCGGGCATGAACTGTGCCCCGTGTGGTCGATGCTGGCGGGCGGCGCGGCCAAGATCGCGGTCAACTGGTTTTTGATCGCAGTGCCGGAGCTCAACATCGTCGGTGCGCCGATCGGCACGCTCGCGTGCTATGTGGTCATCTGCATCGTGAACTACATCTTCCTGTGCCGCACGCTGCATGAGCGGCTGCACATCGGGCGCTGCCTTGCGCGTCCGCTGCTGAGCACGCTGCTCATGGCGGTCGTCGCCGGCGGTGCGTATGCCGGGCTCAGCGCTGTCATGGGCGGCGACCTGAGCTGGAAGCGTATGGCGCTGGCCATGCTCGCGGCAATGGTCTGCGCGGTCGTGACCTATCTTGTCGCAGTGGTCAAAACGCGCGCCATCACGCTTGCGGATATGCAGCTGATCCCACGCGGTGAAAAGCTCGCCAAAGTCCTGCATATCAGATGACATAACACCGGAAACCCTGAATTTTCAATGGTTTTTTCAAAAAAGGGTTGCAGAAGGAGCAAAATTGTGTTAGATTTTCTCTGCAAAGAAAGCTATGACCTGCGCGATTTTGTTGCGCTCGTCTCGTACCTGCGCTCGCCGAACGGCTGCCCCTGGGATCAGGCGCAGACGCATGAGAGCATCCGCCGCAACTTCCTCGAGGAGACGTATGAGGCATGCGAGGCGATCGATGCCGGAGACCTTGTGCATATGCGCGAGGAGCTGGGTGACGTGCTCATGCAGGTGCTGTTTCACACGGATATCGAGCGTGAGGCCGGGCATTTTGACATTGACGACGTGGCGGACGCCGCCTGCAAAAAGCTCGTCTACCGGCATCCGCACGTGTTTCGCCGCGACGATCCGGACACGCCGGACTGGGACACCATGAAGCAGCGCGAACGCGCGCAGACGACCACCGCCGAGGCGATGGACAGCGTGGCGCGCAGCCTGCCGGCGCTCTGGCGCTGTGATAAGATTCAGTCCAAGGCCGCCAAGACCGGCTTTGAATGGCCGGATGTGTATGCGGCGCTCGACAAGGTCGATGAGGAGACGCGCGAGCTGCGCGCAGCCGTTGTCTCCGGTGACGCGGAGGCGATCGGCGATGAACTCGGTGACCTGCTCTTTGCCGCTGTGAAGGTGGCGCGTTTTGCAGGCGTCGATCCCGAGCAGGCGGCACACGCCGCGTGCGAAAAATTTATCCGCAGGTTTGCCGCCATGGAAACCGCGGCCGCAAATGACGGTGCGCCGCTTGCGCAGCGCACGCTCGCGCAGATGCTCACGCTCTGGCAGCAGGCAAAGCAGACCGTCAGCGCGGAGCAAAATAGCAAGAAATCTGCACGGCAGTGAGAGACCCGTGCGGGATTCTATACAATGGCATATGCCAACACAAACATGAAGTAGGAGGATTACCATCATGAATAAGGCAGAACTGATTGCTGCAGTTGCTGAAAAGACCGGTCTGTCCAAGAAGGACAGCGAGAAGGCCGTCAACGCGGCGTTCGACACCATCGCCGCGAACCTCGAGGTCGGCGAAAAGGTGCAGCTCGTCGGCTTCGGCGTGTTTGACATCAAGGAGCGCGGCGCCCGTATCGGCCGCAACCCCAAGACCAAGGAAGAGATCGAGATCCCGGCCACGCGCGTGCCTGTTTTCAAGGCGGGCAAGGTGCTCAAGGACGCGGTTTCCAAATAAGAACGATGTGAAACGCTCCGGGATGACCGGAGCGTTTTTGTCAGGAGGAGCTCTATGCGTCTGGATAAATACCTGAAAGTTTCGCGCCTCATCAAGCGCCGCACGGTGGCAAACGACGCCTGCGACGGTCAGCGCATCACGGTCAACGGCCGCACGGCCAAGGCGTCGTATGACGTCAAGATCGGCGACGTGATCGAGATTGCCCTCGGCCAGCGCACCGTGAAGGTGGAGGTGCTCGCCGTCACGGAGAACGCAAAAAAGGACGATGCTGCGGCCATGTACCGCGAGCTTGCCGAATAAAGCGTGCAAAAAACCGCCGCTCCCGAACGGAGCGGCGGTTTTGCTGTGTGTCAGATCATGTATTTGGTAATCTCGCTGCCGGTCACTGCAGGATCCATGCTCAGAGACAGGGTGAACTGAATGTGCTCACGCTCGGAGAAATCATTCAGCCATGCCAGGAACTCTGCGATCTGCTGCTCGGAAACCTCAGAGAGCATCTTCGTAAAGTTGTCAATAAACACATGGGTGATGTCGTAGTTGCCGGCATGCAGACCGCTGAGGAAGCCCTTGAAGAAATCGTAAGAGCCCATCGCGTTGGCATAGTCGCAGGCGTAGATCAGACGCGCCTGATACGGAATATCGTAGGTGAGTTTTTTATCCTTTTCAATGCACACGACAGAACCGGTTTCCTCACGGACGGCCGTGGCGACCATTTCCACCAGACGTTTTGTTTTGCCGGAACCTTTGAGACCCATGATCAGCTGGACCATATGTCAATCACACTCCTTTTGAAAGTCAGGGCGGTGCCCTGCGTATAGATTATCATGTTTTTGCGCTGACTGCAATGATAACTTTTCAGTTTGTCTCCGGTTTGCCGAGCAGGGAGAACATATTTTTCTTGTACGCCTCCACACCGGGCTGATCGAACGGATTGACGCCGGACATATAGCCCGAAATGGCACACGCCAGCTCGAAGAAGCACACGAGCCATGCAAAGCCGGCCTCGTCGCGCATCGGCACACGCACCTCAAGGTTCGGCACGCCGCCGGAGACGTGCGCGGCCTTCACGGCCTCCTGCGCCATGCGGCTGATTTCGCTGAGCTTGCGCCCGGCAAGGTAGTTGAGCCGGTCTGGATCGCCCATGGCGAAGGGCACGCTGAATTCGTTGAGCGGCTGCTCGAAGGAGACGACAGTCTCCATGAGCGTGCGCGGTCCGTCCTGAATATACTGACCCATGGAGTGCAGGTCAGCGTTGTATTCGACAGAGGCGGGGAAGATGCCGATGCCGTTTTTGCCCTCGCTCTCGCCGTAGAGCTGCTTCCACCACTCGGCCATGAACCGGAACGACGGCTCGTAGCAGGCGAGGATCTCGGTCGTTTTGCCGAGCTGATACAGGTGCTGGCGCGCGGCGGCATACTGCCACGCGGGGTTTTCGGGCGACTGCGCGCTCATGGCGGCGAAGGCCTCGATCGCCTCGCCGATCACGGTCTGCACGTCGATGCCGGCGGCGGCCATCGGCAGCAGGCCGACGGCGGACAGCACACTGTAGCGCCCGCCGACGTCGTCGGGCACGACGAACGTCTCCCAGCCCTCTTCATTGGCCATCTGCTTGAGCACGCCGCGGTGGGCATCCGTCGTGGCGAAGATGTGCTTTTTGGCCTTCTCCGTGCCGTACTTTGCCTCCAGCAGACCGCGGAACATCCGGAACGCGAGCGCGGGCTCAAGCGTCGTGCCGGACTTGGACACGACGTTGAGGTCAAAGTCCAGATCGCCCAGCTCTTCGAGCAGGTGCATCAGTGCGTCCGGTGACAGGGAGTTTCCGGCGAAGAGGATCTTCGGGTCGCCGGGCTGCGGGTGCGGCCGCAGCAGCTCCACAGCGCCCTTTGCACCGAGATACGACCCGCCGATCCCCACGACGACCAGCGCCTGTGCGCGGCCGCGGATACGCGAGGCGGCGGTGAGGATCTGCTTGAGCTCACCGTTCTGGATGCGCCCCGGCAGGTCGAGCCAGCCGGTGAATTCCGCACCGGCGCCCGAGTGCTCGAGCAGGGTGCGGTGCGCCCGTGCAGCGGCCGCATAATCCGGTCCTGCTGGGTCAAAAAATCCGGCAGCGCCGGACAGGTCCACTTTGATCATAGCGATACCTTCTCTCATAAAGGATATCTCCAGTATACACGATAATCCGGATTTCGCAACCGTTATCTGCTGCTCACAGCGCGCGCAGCACCTGCAGCCAGAGATGCGCCGTCGTGATGCGCGCAGCGCCGTCGGGAACGGTGAGCGGGACAACGGTCGTGTCCCCGTCGCTGTCGGTCACGGTCACGGTGCCGACTTGTGCGCCCGGCGGCAGCGGCGCGCACAGATCTTCCTCGAGCGCAATGTCGAACCGCGGCGCTGCCGCGCCTTTGCGCACGATGATGGCGTCCGCGCCGGAGAGCACCGGCTGTACGCTGTCGGTCTCAGCGAAGCGCACGCGCACGGGCGGGATGACGATGCCGGCCGCGATGGGGCAGCGCGCGTAGTTGGCAAAGGCGTAGTCGAGCAGCGCCCGTGCGTCCTGAAAGCGCGCGGCTGAGCTCTCAGCGTGCAGCACGACGGCGATATACTCCACGCCGTCGCGCTCGGCGCTGGCGGATACACAGTGCATGGCCTGCTTTGTGTAGCCGGTTTTCAGACCGGTCGCACCGGGGTAGCCGTGGATGAGCTTGTTGGTGTTTGCAAGCTCAAAGCGCCCGTCACGCACGGTGTCCATCCAGATGGTCGTGTAGTCGCGGATGCGCGGATATGCCAGCAGTGCGCGCGACATGACGGCAATATCCCGCGCGGTCGTGCAGTGCGCGGGGTCGTCGGTCAGCCCGGTGGCATTGAGAAAGTGCGTGTTTTCCATGCCGAGTGCCTGCGCACGCTCGTTCATGCGCTTGGTGAAGGCCGCCTCCGAGCCGCAGATGTGCTCTGCCATGGCGACGGCGCAGTCGTTGGCGGAGCTGACGGCGATGCATTTGATCATCTCGTCGACGGTCATCTGTTCGCCCTCCTTGAGCCAGATCTGGCTGCCGCCCATGGCGCTTGCGTTGCCGCTTGCGGTGACCACGGTGTCCGTGGAGAGCTGACCGCTGTCAAGCTGCTCAAAGATGAGCAGCAGCGTCATGATCTTCGTCACGCTGGCGGGGGAGAGACGTTCGTCGGCGTTCTTCTCATAGAGCACCGTGCCGGTCTCGCGCTCAATCAGGATCGCCGACGGTGCGCCGATGCTCAGCTCCTCCTCTGTCGGCTGTTCGAGCGCTGCCGCGGACGTGCACAGCAGCAGTGCCGTCAGCAGCAGGGAGATCCATCGTTTCATGTTATCCGCCCCTTTCGTTGCTTTTCCATACCAGCCTATGCCGCGCCGCGGCGGAAAAGCAGTCCGTGTCCCCACAATTTGCACAGCCTTTTGCACATCGCGGTGTTCAGAGCGTGTCAAGATGCGCCGCTTCCTGTCGCAAATGTGCGAAAAGCTCAGCATTACCCGCTTGACGCTTCGAGTGCATGATAGTAAAATATAGAGCGTTACTGACAGCACCGACAGGCGCCGGTAGGCGCGATGGGGGAACGATTTATGAAGCGTTTTGATCCGAAAAACAAATATTTCGGCTGGGGCATCACGGCGTTCGGCGTGATCGCGTGTTCGATCCTGTTTTTCATGCTCCTGCAGCATGGAAAATCGATCAGCGGCGCGATCGGCACGCTCCTTGGCATCCTCAGCCCGATCATCTGGGGCATGGTCATCACGTACCTGCTCTGGCCGCTGGTGAAAATGTTCCAGCGCAAGCTCTTTGAGCCGCTGCTTCAGAAGATCCGGCCCAAAAAGCCTGTGAGCAAGTCGCTTGCGCGCGGCTTGTCCGTCGTTCTGGCGATCCTGGTCGCGCTGATTTTGATTGCCGCGCTCGTCTGGCTCATCATCCCGCAGCTCTATACGAGCATCGAGAGCATCGTGCTCAACTCCCAGCAGTATTACGAAACGATCACCGGCTGGATCAATCGCTTCTTTGAAAACAACCCCGAGGTGGAAGCGGCGCTCCTCTCGGCGACCGGAAAAGCTTCCGACAGCCTGCTTGACTGGGCAAAGACGGCGCTGCTGCCGTCCATGGGCAAGGTTGTCACGAGCCTGACGACCGGCATCTATGCCGTTTTGCGCGGCATTCTTGACGTGCTCATCGGCTTCGTTGTCGCCTGCTATGTGCTGTCGAATATGGAGCTGTTTCTGGCAAAAGCCAAGATGGTGCTCTACAGCATTTTCCCTCTCCGCTCCTCCAAGCGCATCCTCAAGGCCATCCGTTTTACGGACACGGCGTTCATGAGCTTTATCAGCGGCAAGGTCATTGACTCTGCCATCATCGGCGTCATCTGCTATATCTGCTGTGCGATCATGCGCATGCCGTATGTCGTGCTCGTGAGCGTGGTTGTCGGCGTGACGAACATCATCCCGGTTTTCGGCCCGTTCATCGGCGCCGTGCCGACTGCACTCATCATTCTGCTTGATTCGCCGATGAAGTGCCTGATCTATGTCATCTTTATCCTCGTCCTGCAGCAGATCGACGGCAACATCATCGGACCGAAGATCCTCGGCAGTTCCACCGGTATCAACGGCTTCTGGATCATGTTTGCCATCCTGCTCGGCGGCGGCCTGTTCGGCTTTATCGGCATGCTGCTGGGCGTGCCGGTGTTCGTCGTGATCTATGCCGGCCTGGAGAAGCTGGTCAATAACGGGCTGAAAAAACGCGGCCTCCAAACAGAGACCGCGGAATACATGAATCTGGATTATATCGACGATGCCACGCTGCGCCCGGTGCGTCTGCCGACGGAGGCACCGCACGCAGCGCTCAAGGAAACGAAGGATGATTCAGTGAAGTGACGGGAAGAGGGTCTGCTTTGCGTCGCGCAGCGCATCGCACAGCGCGTCGACATCTTCCCGCGTGGTGTAGCGCGAAAAGCTGATGCGCAGTGCGCCGTCGATCACGTTGGACGGCAGCCCGATCGCCTCAAGAACATGGCTCCGCCCGCCCTTTTTGCAGGCGGAGCTTTTTGATGTGTAAATCTCGCGCGCCTCAAGGAAGTTCATCAGCACCTCGCTCCGGTAGCCGGGCAGGGAGATGCTGAGAATGTGCGGCGCGCCGCCGCCGATGACAGTCACACCCTCTACCTCGGCCGTCAGCCGGTCGATGGCGTGCGTGCGCAGCGCGGCCATGGTTTTCGTAGCCTCGGCCATTTTCGCACTGCCGATCTCTGCCGCGACGCCGAAGGCGGCGATCTGCGGCGTGGCTTCCGTGCCGGCGCGAATGCCGCGCTCCTGACCGCCGCCGTGGATGTAGGGCGGCAGCTTCAGCCCGCTGCGGATGTAGAGCGCGCCGATGCCCTTCGGCGCGTGGATCTTGTGACCGCTGATGGTGATGAGGTCCGCGCCGAGCGTTTTGGCCGAAAACGGCACCTTCAAAAAGCTCTGCACCGCGTCCGTGTGCAGCAGCGCAATGCTGTTTTCCGCTTTCAGCATCCGCGCGACGGCGGCGATGTCGTTGATTGCGCCGGTCTCGTTGTTGACCATCATGAGCGAGACGAGGATCGTGTCCGGACGCAGCGCCGCGCGCACACGCTCAAGCGGGATCGCTCCTGCGCCGTCCGGCTGCAGGCGCGTGATCTCGTAGCCCTCTTTTTCCAGAAAGTCGAGCGATTTGCGCACCGCGTCGTGCTCCACGGCGGAGCTGATGATGTGCTTGCCGCGCCGGCGCATCGACCGTGCGCCGGAGATGAGCGCCCAGTTGTCGCCCTCGGAGCCGCAGGACGTGAAGTATACTTCGTCCGGCTGGCAGCCGAGCGCCTTGGCGATCTGACTGCGCGCCTTGTCCACGGCGGCCTTGGCCTCGCGGCCGAGCTTGTAGGTCGTGCTCGGGTTTCCGAAGCACTCCGTCATCATATGTACTGCCGCTTCCGCTGCCTCCGGGCAGACACGGGTCGTTGCGGCATTGTCCAGATAAACCATGATCAATTACCTCGATTTGGAGATGTTTTTATGCACTATATTATAACCGCCCTCGGCTGCAAGGTCAACCAGTATGAAGCGCAGGCGATCGAAACACTGCTGCACCCGCATGGATTTACGGCCGCAGGGGAGGGTGACCCGGTCGATCTGATCGTCGTCAATACCTGTGCAGTCACGGCGGAAGGCGGGCGCAAGTCGCGCCAGATGATCCGCAAGCTGCGCGAGGAGCATCCGCAGGCGCTGTGTGCCGTGTGCGGCTGCTGGTCGCAGCTCAGCCCCGAGGATGCCGCCGCCATCGGCGCCGATGTCGTGCACGGCAGCGGCAGCAAGCAGGCGTTTGTGGACGACATCCTGCGCGCGTTTCGTGAGCACACACCCGTCACCTGCGTCGATAACCCGTTCCGCCGCTTTGACTTTGAGCCGCTGCCCGCCGGCGCTGCCTATGGCCGCACGCGCGCGATGCTCAAGATCCAGGACGGCTGCAACAACTTCTGCACCTACTGCGTCATCCCGTATACGCGCGGCCGCATCCGCAGCCTGCCGCTCGAGGAGATGGCGCGGCAGGCTGCGCATCTGGCCGAGGAGGGCTACCGTGAACTTGTGCTGACCGGCATCGAGATCGCGTCCTACGGGCGGGATCTTCCGGGCACACTCACGCTGGCCGATGCCGTTGAGACGGTGGCCGCCGCTGCGCCGCAGATGCGCCTGCGCCTCGGCTCGATCGAGCCGACGGTCATCACGGAGGATTTTTGCCGCCGCGCCGCAGCGACCGGTCAGGTCTGCCGCCATTTTCATCTATCGCTGCAAAGCGGCTGCGACCGCACGCTCGCGCGCATGAACCGCAAGTACACGACGGCGGAGTTTCTCGCCTGCGTTGAGCGGCTGCGCCGGTATTTCCCGGGCTGTGCGCTCACGGCGGACATGATCACGGGCTTTCCCGGCGAGACGGAGGACGATCAGGCACAGGCCGTGGCATTTCTGGAGCAGGTCGGCTTTGCGGCCGTGCACGTGTTCCCGTATTCCCGCCGCCCCGGTACGAAGGCGGACGCCATGCCCGAGCAGCTCAGCCACGCCGTGAAATCTGCGCGCGCACACGCTGCGCAGCGTGTGGCCGACGACTGCAAGCAGCGCTACCTTGCGCAGCAGATCGGTCAGGTTCTGCCGGTGCTGTTCGAGACGGAGCAGGACGGCCGCTGGGTCGGGCACTCGGATAACTATTGTCTGGTCAGCGTCGCGGGGGACAATCTGCGCGGCGTTGTGAAAAATGTCAAAATCTCTGCCATATCCGGACAAATGCTTGTAGGGGATTTGGTTTGACGTGTCATCCGGATGGTGTTAGAATTTTCTCAATCCATGCGGAATGTGCCGCAATGGGTCGATTTCAGCGCAGGAGGCGATTTTCGTGACTCGAGAGGAAACATTCAATTTTTCCGCCGGACCGTCGGTGCTCCCCGAGCAAGTGCTGGCACAGGCGCAGGCAGAACTGCTTAATTATCGCGGTACGGGTATGTCCGTGATGGAGATGAGTCACCGAAGTCAGGCTTTTTCCGACATTTTTCAGGAAGTGCAGGCGCGTTTTCGCAGCGTCTTGTCCGTGCCGGACACACATGCGATCCTGTTTTTGCAGGGCGGCGGCACGTCGCAGTTTTCCATGATCCCGCTCAATCTGATGGGGACGCACGGCACGGCGGATTACGCCGTGACCGGGCACTTTTCCGGTAGTGCCGCCAAGGAAGCCGAGAAGTACGGCACGGTGCACATCGCGGCCGACACCTCTACCTGCGGTCACACCCGCATCCCGCAGCAGAGCGAGCTGCAGCTCACGGCCGGTGCTTCGTATTTTTACTATTGCGCCAACAACACCATCTACGGCACGGAGTGGCAGTATATACCCGAGACCGATGGCGTACCGCTTGCGTGCGATATGTCGTCCGACATTCTCTCACGCCCGGTGGACGTGTCGAAGTACGGCGTGATCTTTGCCGGTGCGCAGAAGAATATGGCCCCCGCAGGGCTCACGGTCGCGATCGTGGACCGCGCCCTTGCCGGACACGAGCTGCCCATCACGCCGGTCATGTACAGCTATCAGCGTATGATCGACAAGGACTCGATGTATAACACTCCGCCGTGCTGGAACATCTACATCCTCGGTCTTGTGCTCGCCTGGCTCGAGAAGCAGGGCGGCGTGGAAGGTATGCAGCGGCTCAAGCGTGCGCGCGCCGCGAAGGTGTACGATTTTCTCGACAACAGCGCACTCTTTCACGCCTGCGCGCAGCCGGGCTCACGCTCGGACATGAACGTTACGTTCCGCACGGGGGACGATGCGCTCGATAAGGAATTTATCAGCGGCGCTGCTGCGCGCGGTCTGCTCAACCTCAAGGGACACCGCGTTGCCGGCGGTATGCGCGCCTCGCTCTATAACGCCATGCCGATGGCGGGCGTGGATGCGCTCATTGATTATCTGAAACAGTTCGAGGTAGATCACCATGTATAACATAAAGACCATGAACCACATCTCTCCCTGCGGCCTGCAGAAGCTCGAAGCGCGCGGCTGCAACGTTGGGGAGAACGTCTCCGATCCGGACGGCCTGATCCTGCGCTCGGCAGACCTGCATGACTATGCGTTCGAGCCGAGCCTGATCGCCATCGCGCGCTCCGGCGCCGGCACGAACAATATCCCGCTCGATGAGTGCTGCCGCCGCGGCATCGTTGTCTTCAACTCGCCCGGCGCGAACGCTGAGGCGGTCAAGGAGCAGATCCTCTGCTCGCTCGTGCTCTCGTCGCGTGATGTGCTCGGCAGCATCGACTGGGTCAAGGGGCTCAACGGGCGGGGCAAGGACATCCCCGCGCTCGTTGAAAAGGGCAAATCGCAGTTTGCAGGCCCCGAGCTTATGGGCAAGACGCTTGGGGTGATCGGCCTCGGCGCGATCGGCGCGCTGATCGCAAATGCCGCCGTGTCGCTCGGTATGAGTGTCTGCGGCTACGATCCGTATCTGTCCGTGGATGCCGCGTGGCGTCTATCGCGTGATGTCAAGCACGAGGTGAATCTCGATGGCATCTATGCCAAAGCGGATTATATCAGCATCAATGTCCCGTATACGGACACGACGTACCATATGCTCGATGCCAAGGCATTTTCCAAGATGAAGGACGGTGTGCGCATCATCAACGAGTCGCGCGCCGAGATCGTGGATGACGACGCCATGCTTGCCGCCATCGCCTCCGGCCGCGTCGGCAAGTATGTCACGGACTTCCCGAATGAGAAGGTCGTCGGCGTGGATAACATCATCGCGCTGCCGCATCTGGGCGCCTGCACGCCCGAGAGCGAGGAGAAGTCCGCGGTCATGGCCGCGCGCGAGCTGTATGATTACCTCGCCAACGGCAACATCAAAAACTCCGTCAACTTCCCGGACGCGACGCTTGAGCGCATGGGTGTCAGCCGTGTGTGCATCCTGCACCAGAACGTGCCGACAATGCTCAACCAGTTCCTCGAGATCGCCTGCAGCACCGGCCTGAACGTGGAGAACATGATCAACAAGGCCTACGGCGCGTACGCCTATGCCATGATGGATCTCAACGGCTGCCTTGATGATGACCAGATCGCAAGGATCGACCGTATTCCGGAGGTCATCCGTGTGCGTGTGGTGTAACGGAATATGAAAACAGCCGCTCCCGACCGGGAGCGGCTGTTTTGCGTCTGAGAGCGGATTATTTTTTCTTCGCCGACACGGACTCGGAAAATTCGCGGATCTGCGGCACCTTGCTCAGCGCAAAGTACAGCGCCAGACCGCCCGCAACGCCGACGGCGGCCTGACAGGCGTTGCCGGGGATCTCACCGGCGGCGGCCATGCCGTAGCCGAGAACGAAGTTCTCAAACACGAAGTAGCCCAGCACCATGATGATCTCGCCGCAGATGGCGCTCAGCAGCGCAAAGCCGAAGTTTTTCTTGCGGCAGGCGCGGAAAATCAGCGCTGCGACCACGGCGGCGCACCCTTTGACGACGAGCGTGCCAGGGGCGTAGCTCATGTAACCGGAGATCACGTCTGCAAGACCGGAGCCGAAGCCCGCAGCCACGCCGCCGTAGAGCGGACCTGCCAGCAGAGCGGCGAGCACGACCACGATATCGCCGGCATTGAGATAGCCGCCGGTGACGGTCGGGATCTTGATGACGAGCGTTGCCACGCAGCACAGAGCCATGAGCATGGCGGTGTAGACGAGGTTTCTGAGTTTCTGGTTCATAAGTATCCTCTTTTCCTGATGTTGTGACAAGAATACGACATCCGACCAAAATATGCAAGGGTTGAGTTCGACGAAAAATGCTGATATACTGTTTCGAGAAATGGAGGATATGACCATGACCAAGAAACTGTACGATCTGGACAGCCATCGGCGCGATTTTACCGCCGCGGTGCTCCGCTGCGACGCGGACGGCGAGCGCTATGCCGTAGTGCTGGATCAGACCTTGTTTTTCCCGGAAGGCGGCGGACAGCCGGCCGATACCGGCGTGCTCGGCGGTGCGCGCGTGCTGGATGTGCAGATCACGCCGGAGGCGATCGTGCACTATACCGATGCGCCGCTCACGCCCGGTGCGCAGGTGCGCGGAGAGATCGACTGGCCGCAGCGCTTCCGGCGTATGCAGGGGCACTCCGGCGAGCATATCATCTCGGGGCTCATCCACAGCGAATATGGCTTTGACAACGTCGGCTTCCACCTCGGGGAAGACACGATCACGATGGACTATAACGGCGAGCTCACGTGGCCTCAGCTCATGCACATCGAGCAGCTTGCCAATGAAGCCGTGTACCGCAACGTACCGGTCCGCACGGAGTACCCGTCTGCGGAGCGGCTTGCGCAGATGACCTACCGCAGCAAGCTTGACCTCACGGAGGATGTGCGCATCGTGACCGTCGAGGGTTACGATGTCTGCGCCTGCTGCGCGCCGCACGTGTCCTGCACCGGCGAGATCGGCGCCATCAAGTTCACGTCCGTCATGCGTCATCGCGGCGGCATCCGTGTGACGATCCTGTGCGGCGCGGACGCGCAGAGCGATTACCGCACCAAGAGCGCACAGATCGCGGCGCTCTCGGCGCAGCTGTCCGTGCGGCAGGCGGACGTTGTTCCGGCTGTGCAGCGCCTGCTCGATGAGATCGTGCAGCTCAAGACTGCGGCCGCAGAGCTCGAGCACCGGCTCAACGCGCAGCGCCTGCAGCTGCTGCACGAGACGCCCGGCAGCATCTGCGTCATCGACCGCTTTGACGATCCGGTCGCCATGCGCGAATTCGTCAATGCCGGTATGCTGCTCGCAGGCGGCGTCTGCGCCGCCTTCACCGGCAGCGACGCGGAGGGCTATCGCTATATCATCGGCAGCCGCGCGCTCGATCTACGCGCCGAGGCAAAGACCATCAATGCGGCGATCTCCGGCCGCGGCGGCGGCAAGCCCACTATGATCCAGGGCTCGTGCACCGCACCGGCGGACGCGATCCAGGCGTTTTTCGCCGCTTACCCCGGAAAATAAAATCTACATCTTTGCTCAGTATGTCAAGAACCTCGTAGCCTTTCGCCGCCGGAGCGGCGAAAGAAAGTCCAATCATTTTCTCCGGCGACATGTGCGTCGAAGAAAATACTGCTCGGCCTGCAACGTGCGCGCCGTCCGCCCAAGGCAGACGGTGCGTGCGCTGCAGTCAGGCCGCAAGCCCCTTTGTCAAAAAGTAATACTTTTTGACAGTCTCAACAGGGCCGCGGAAATTCCGCGGCCCTGCTTTTTGTTTGCGCAAGATGGTCAGCAGCTTACTGCATGCCGTTTTCGTAGGCGGCGATCATCTTTTTGACCATCTGACCGCCGATGCTGCCGGCCTGACGGGACGTCAGATCACCGTTGTAGCCCTGCTTGAGGTTCACGCCCATTTCGGCGGCAGCCTCCATCTTGAAGCGGTTCATCGCCTCGCGGGCATTGGGGTTGACCAGATTGTTGCTGTTGGAAGTAGCCATTTTGTTTTCCATCTCCTTTTCTCGTTTTGGGTTTCTTGACCCGCTCCTATTTTTTGCGGACCATGCGGAAGTATGCAGCGCGGCAATATGCAATTTCTGCAAGCTCTTTTTTCTCGTATTCTGCTTTCAGTGACCGTTTTATTGGACATATGATGCTGTATGTTAGAGACAGAAAACGGTTCCGCTATGCGCGCGGATGATTTGACCCGGAAAGGAGATGCGCGGTATGTACTTTTTGCTGTTCCTGGTGCTTCTGCCTATTGGCGTCTTGATCGAGCTATTGAAGCTCAATAAATAACCGGCTGTGTGTGAAAACAAATAACAAGCTATGGAGATTTTAAACGGGGGGCGATATATGCTTCTCACTTTGGATGATATGAATTTTATATCCCAAGCAACTTTTGGGGGCAAAAATGGTCAACTTGTGGCTAAAACCGATCTTTTAGAAGAAAAAGAAAGACTTTTGGATGTCGATGAAAGAAATCTCATAACTTATGGTGCGCATTTGATTTTGAATCATTGAGACCTGAAATAATGGTTCTTCCGTCTGAGGTGCGTCTTTTCCCCGCACACGCGGGGGTGATCCCAATATAGGCAAATATGTTAAGGATATGCAAGCCTTTTCCCCGCACACGCGGGGGAGCGGAGGTTATTTCTTCGGTTAACGGAAAAACCCACGGTACGATTTGCACCGTGGGTTTTCGTATTGAGAGCGCAAAAGCCGGCTCGATGACCGCGTTACAGCTTGGTCACGGACACTGCAGCCGCCTGCGTTTGCACGCGCTCAATGCCGCAGAGCTGCCGCAGCTTGGCAGCCACCTTCGGCCCTTTGTACAGCCTTGTGTCCTCAAACGGCAGGAACGCCTCCTGTCCGTCCGCAGTCACATAGCTGATGATGAAGAGAATTTTCCGGATCTTCTTTTCCTTTTTGCCGAGACCGCTGAGCGCGCCGATAAAAGCGCCGGTGCTCCCAAACAGCAGCCCGCCGGCAAACGCACGTGCGATGGGGGATTTCTCCTTGAGCTGCAGCTGCGTTTTCGAGCCGTAAAAAATATCGGTGATCTGACTGTAGGCGAGCGTCGCCGTGTCCTTATTTCCGATGGCGTTTTGCAGCTCCAGATGGTCAGAATAGAGCGCGACGTCTACTGCGCTGCCTTTGCGAAACTGCCCGATATCCGTTTCGATGGAGAAATAATCGCTGATGATGCTGCCTTTTTTACTTTTGAAGAATCCCATAGCTTCACCTCCGTTCGTTCTCGGCTGTATTTTACGATTTTTCCCCGCATTCTGCAAGAGCCGTTGTGAAAGCGCTCCCGATACCGGCGTGACTGCGCGCACAAATGCGCGCCCGGACACGCGCTGCGAAACCGAAACTTGACACGAGCCGCCAAACGGTATAAAATTTAGCATGCTATTTTGGCATTCTGTACGTATTTGCAGGATGCCGGCATAGGATCGAGATAAGAAGGATTTTTAGAATTATAAGGAGAACCGACTATGTGTGGAATTGTTGGATACGTCGGCGCGCAGCAGGCTGCGCCGATCCTTCTCGAAGGGCTGCAGAAGCTGGAGTACCGCGGCTATGACTCGGCCGGCATTGCCGTGCTCGACGGCAGCACGATCGAGCTTGCCAAGGCCTGCGGCGAGATCAAGAATCTGCTGGCAAAAACGCATGACGGTAGCGATCTTCACGGCTATATCGGCCTCGGCCATACGCGCTGGGCAACGCATGGCGCGCCGACGGAGGCAAACGCCCACCCGCACGTGAGCAACGACGGCAAGTTTGCCATCGTGCAAAACGGCATCATCGAAAACTTCATGGAGCTGCGCGAGATGCTGCAGGCAAAGGGGTTCGTGTTCCACAGCGAGACGGACACGGAGGTCATCGTTCACCTGCTGGATATGTACTACACCGGCGACGGCAACCTCAAGGACACCGTCATGAAGACGCTTGGCCGCCTGGAGGGTAGCTATGCGATCGGCATCCTGTGCGCCGACTGCCCGGAGCAGATGTTCCTCGCGCGCAACGGCTGCCCGCTGATCATCGGCGTCGGCGCGGGCGAAAACTTCTTTGCCTCTGACGTGACGGCGCTCGTGTCGCACACGAAAAATGTGGTCTATCTCGACGACGGTGAGCTCGCCGAGGTGCGCGCCGACGGTTATACCGTCTTTGACTGCACCGGCAAGCCTGTGCAGAAGCCCGTCTCCCGCGTCGCGTGGGACATCGAGGCCGCCGAGAAGGGCGGCTACGAGCACTTCATGCTCAAGGAGATCATGGAGCAGCCGCGCGCCATCAAGTCCACGCTTGACCCGCGCGTGAAAGATCACCGCGTCGTGTTTGACGAGCTGAAGATGACCGATGAGCAGCTCATGGGCTTCAACAAGATCATGATCACGGCCTGCGGCTCGGCGTTCTACGCCGGTCAGGCGGGCAAGTATGCACTCGAAAAGCTCACGCATATCCCGGTCGATGCAGACCTTGCGAGCGAATTCCGCTACCGTGACCCGATCGTGGACGAGCATACGCTCATGATCATCATCTCACAGTCCGGCGAGACGGCGGACACCATTGCCGCCATCCGCGAGGCGCAGTCCAAGGGCGCGTATGTGCTCTCGATCGTCAACGTCGTCGGCAGCACGATCGCCCGCATCTCGGACGATGTTATCTACACCTGGGCAGGCCCGGAGATCGCCGTTGCGACCACGAAGGGCTACACCACGCAGGTGTCGGTGCTGTATCTGCTGGCGCTCTATCTGGGCGAAAAGCGCGGCTGCCTGAGCAGGGAAGAGGCGGCAAAGCTCACGGACGACCTCATGATCCTGCCGCAGATGGTGCAGCGTGCCATCGATCTCAACCCGCAGATCGCGCAGCTTGCCGAGCGCTACAAGAATAACCCGTCGCTGTTTTTCATCGGCCGCAATGTGGACTATGCCGTCTGCATGGAGGGCTCTTTGAAGCTCAAGGAGATCTCCTACCTGCACTCGGAGGCCTATGCCGCGGGCGAGCTCAAGCACGGCACGATCGCGCTCATCGAGGAAGATCGTCTCGTCATCGCTGTCGCGTGCTACGAGCCGCTGTTTGATAAGACCATGAGCAACGTCAAAGAGGTCAAGGCGCGCGGTGCGCGCGTGCTCGGCGTGGCGCTCGAGGGCAACCGCGCCATCTATTCCGAGGCGGACGATGTGATCCTTGTGCCGCGTATGGACGGCCTGTTCGTCGTCCCGGCAGAGATCGTGCCGCTGCAGCTCTTTGCATATTACGTTGCAAAAGCCAACGGCTGCGCGATCGATAAGCCGAAAAACCTCGCAAAATCCGTTACTGTCGAATAAGGAGAGCGTCATCCATGCCGAATCAGTCTGTCATCGTCCTCGATTTCGGAGGACAGTATAACCAGCTCATTGCGCGCCGCGTGCGCGAGTGCAATGTCTATTGCGAAGTGAAGCCGAATACCATGACCGTGGAGGAGATCCGCGCCTTTGACCCCATCGGCATCATCTTTACCGGCGGTCCGCAGAGCGTTTACGCCGAGGGCTCGCCGCAGGTCGATCCCGAGATCTTCAAGCTCGGCATCCCCATCCTCGGCATCTGCTACGGCTGCCAGCTCATGGCGCAGTATCTCGGCGGGGAAGTGACTGCTGCCGGTAAGGATACCGCGCGCGAGTACGGCAAGACGGAGACTTGGTTTGATACCGATTGCCGTCTGTTCCGCGGTCTGCCGGAACAGAGCGTCACGTGGATGAGCCACGGGGACTATATGGCCAAGGTGCCGGAGTCGTTCCGGCTCGTGGCGCATTCGGATGCCTGCCCGACGGTCGGCATCTGCGATGAGGCGCGCGGCTTCTACGGCGTGCAGTTCCACCCGGAGGTCAACCACACTGAGTATGGTCAGGCCATGCTGCGCAACTTCCTCTATGAGGTCTGCGGCGCGACCGGTGACTGGACGATGGGCGACTTCATGCGCAAGTCCATTGAGGACATCCGCGCCAAGGTCGGCAACGGCAAGGTGCTGCTGGCGCTTTCCGGCGGCGTGGACTCCTCCGTTGCGGCGGCGCTGCTGGCCGAGGCCGTCGGCAGTCAGCTCACGTGCATCTTTGTCGACCACGGTCTGCTGCGCAAGAACGAGGGCGATGAAGTCGAGGCCGCGTTCCAAAACTGGGACATCAACCTCGTGCGTGTCAACGCCGAGGAGCGCTTCCTTACGCGCCTGAAGGACGTCTCCGACCCGGAGACCAAGCGCAAGATCATCGGCGAGGAGTTCATCCGCGTCTTTGAGGAAGAGGGCAAGAAGATCGGCTCGGTCGACTATCTGGCACAGGGCACGATCTATCCCGACGTGATCGAATCAGGCACGAATGTCGCTGCCGTCATCAAGAGCCACCACAACGTCGGCGGCCTGCCGGATTTTGTGGATTTCAAGGAGATCATTGAGCCGCTGCGTCTGCTGTTCAAGGACGAGGTGCGTGCGCTCGGCCGCGAGCTTGGCCTGCCGGAGTATCTGGTCATGCGCCAGCCGTTCCCGGGTCCGGGTCTGGCCATTCGCTGCCTCGGCGCGGTGTCCAAGGATAAGCTCGACATTCTGCGCGACGCGGACTTCATCTTCCGCGATGAGATCGCCAAGGCGCACCTTGAGCAGACGATGAATCAGTACTTCGCGGTGCTGACGAATATGCGCTCTGTCGGCGTCATGGGCGATGGCCGCACGTATGACTATACGCTCGCACTGCGCAGCGTCACGACGACGGACTTCATGACCGCCAACTGGACGCGCATTCCGTATGACGTGCTCGACCGTGTCTCTGTGCGTATCGTCAACGAGGTCAAGGGCATCAACCGCATCGTCTACGATATCACCTCCAAACCGCCCGCAACGATCGAGTGGGAATAATTTCAGAGACCCCAAAAAGCTCGGAATGATTGGGTTTTCTAAGGTTTGATGCCCTCTGTGGCAACGAAATGGCAACATTTTTTCATTATTCATAAAAAGAGAGCTAACTGATTTTGATTAGTCAGTTAGCTCTCTTTTTCTTTTTGGTATTATTCTGTGCAACAAATGGCTCCTCTCATGGCCTACAAGTGAGAGGGGCAAACGAGGTCCTGGGGCGGCACCTTCACATAGTTCTGAGCCTTATCAAACTCCGGGTAGTGGTAGCGCCACTTGTCATAGTCCTCTTTGGAGATTTCGCCCGCCTCCAGCATGGCGGTGGCCTGCTGCCAAGAGCAGAGCATTTCATGCAGCCGGGCAGCATCCTTGTTCTTCCGCACATCAACCTTCAAGCAGACTTCTCCATCCAGCTCACTGACTTTCAGTCCGTAGTTGTCCTCCAAGGTAAACAGGGTATGCATAAGGCCCACATAGGAGTCTATGTCCGGAACAGAGAGCGCATGGGGCGAGATATCCAGTACCTCAGCCAAAGCGGCGGTCAGGTCTGCCTTAGGGGTTCTTGATCCTGTTTCGTACTGTGCAAGGCGCACATCAGCAGACTTCTCCGGGAATCCCAATGACATACCGAGATATTTTTGTGTCATCCCCCGCAGGAGACGGAAAAAGTGAATTCGTTCACCAATCGCCATATCATCAACTCCAATCGTTGGTTGTCTTTATAAAAAGCGTAGCAGAAATGCTTAGGAAAGTCAAGAGAATACTAAACAATTTTATTTAATTTATTTTGCGTACGCCGATTGACATAAGCTATTTTGCTTATTATAATGACAATAGACTAAGCAAAATAGCTTAGAATCAATAAACAAAAAAGAACTGCCGTAATCCCCCGGTTATACATCCGGGAAAAAGTGGCGGACGAAAGTGAGGAGGCATTTATGCAACACAATATCCAGCTGCAGCAGCCATCAATGAGGAAAGGAAGGTATTTTCAATGCAGGCACAAAACTTTATGCGCGTGGAGGAAGTGGCCCAGGATCTGGGCATCTCCAAGTCCCACGCCTACAAGGTGATCCACAAGCTTAACGCTGAACTCCGGGACAAGGGATATCTGACCATCTCCGGGCGGGTCAATCGGAACTTTTTCATGGAGAAGTTTTGCTATGGCAAGACGGGAAAGGAGGGCTAAGCATGGCAGTCTATAAGGAAGAAAAGACCAACACTTGGCGGGCGGTCTATCGCTACACCGATTGGAACGGCGAGCGCAAGCAGACTCAGAAGCGGGGCTTCAAGACCAAGCGAGAGGCACAGGCTTGGGAGCGGGAACAGGTTCATAAAACCAGCGCTGATCTGGATATGAACTTCAAAAGTTTTGTGGAACTTTACACAGCGGATATGAAGACCCGGCTCAAGGAAAACACTTGGGCCACAAAGGAGCATATTATCCGCACCAAGCTGCTCCCCTACTTCGGCAAGCTGAAGATGTGCAACATCACTGCCCAGCAGATCATCACCTGGCAAAACGAGATGCTGAATCACAAGGACGAGAACGGTAAACCCTACTCGCCTGTGTACCTCAAGACGGTCCATAACCAACTCAGCGCCATCTTCAACCACGCGGTTCGGTACTACAACCTCCGGGAGAATCCCTGCAAGAAGGCAGGCAGCATGGGCAAGAAGAAAAACCGGGAGATGATGTTCTGGACCAAGGAGCAGTATTTGAAATTTGCTGAGGTAATGATGGATAAACCGCTGTCCTTCTATGCCTTTGAGATGCTTTACTGGTGCGGTATCCGAGAGGGGGAGCTGCTGGCTCTGACCCCGGCGGACTTTGACTTTGAGAAGCGCACCGTGTCTATCAACAAGTCTTATCAGCGGTTAAACGGCGAGGATCTGATTACCACCCCCAAGACGGAAAAGAGTAATCGGGTCATCACTATGCCGCAGTTTTTGGCAGAGGAAATTCAGGATTACCTCAAAATGCTCTACGGGATCGGGCCGGATGACCGGATGTTCACCGTCACCAAGAGTTATCTCCACCGGGAGATGGACCGGGGAGCCAAAGAAGCCGGGGTGCCGCGCATCAGAATCCACGATATTCGTCATAGCGCGGTTTCACTTTTGATCGACATGGGGTTCTCTGCCACAGCCATCGCAGATCGGGTGGGTCATGAGAGCATCGACATTACTTACAATTATGCGCACCTGTTTCCGTCCAAGCAAACGGAAATGGCAGATAAATTAAATATGGAAAGGGGCAATTAAAAATGTCAGCAAAGAATTTGGACAAGCACAACCGTTGGAGAAACAAGGCCGTATCTTTCCGGGTCTCCCCTGCGGAGGATGCCCAGATTGAAACAGCAGTCAAGCTCACCGGACTGACCAAGCAGGATTATATCATCCGTCGGCTACTCTGTCTGGATGTGGTGGTTCAGGGCAATCCGAGAGTCTATAAGGCACTGCGAGATCAGCTGGCTGCTGTGCTGGACGAGCTGCGCCGGATTGAAGCCGGGCAAGGAGCAAATGAAGAACTGTTGGACACCATTCAGATGATCACAACCATTATGAAAGGAATGCAGGAGGATATTGCCTATGATCGATGAAAAAAAGAAAATGACCGCCCAGGACTCATCTGTTGGCGCAGATGATGGGCAGTCAATCTCAAAAAACTCTGACATTAGTATAACCACTTCTAAGGAAGAAATCAACGATGAAGTTGTAAATCCTCAGGAAAGCCTGGAAGAAATGTACCGCAAGATACAGCGCATGAGCGACCCGGCTTACCTGCACACTGTAACCCTGGACGAGCTGATGGATAATGTGTTTGAGGTAAAGTCCGCGGTGATTGAAAACCTGCTCTATACTGGAGCATATATCCTTGCCGGAGCTCCAAAAATCGGTAAATCTTTTCTGGTGGCGCAGATCGCCCACCATGTCAGCACCGGGCAGGATTTGTGGGGCTACAAGGTTCATCAGGGGACGGTACTTTACCTTGCACTTGAAGATGACGAAAGCCGTTTGCAGCGCAGGATGTTTCGTATGTTCGGTGTGGAGGGGATAAGCTCTCTCCACTTTGCTACCAGTGCCAAGATGATTGGCAGCGGTTTGGATAAACAACTTGAAAAGTTTGTCCGGGAACACAGAGACACCAAATTGATTATCGTGGATACCCTGCAAAAAGTCCGGGAGATGGTAAGCGACAATTACAGCTATTCCAGCGATTATGAGGTGATTGGAAAACTGAAACAATTTGCAGACCGGCATGGAGTTTGCATCCTGATTGTCCACCACACCAGAAAGCAGCCTGCGGGAGATAGCTTTGAGAAGATTTCCGGTACCACCGGACTGTCGGGCTGTGCAGATGGGGCACTCATTATGCAGAAAGAAAAACGAACCGACGGAAAGGCTACACTGGAAATCAGTGGACGGGATCATCCGGATCAGCGGCTGTATCTAAACAAAGACCAGGAGCGTTTGATATGGCTCCTTGACCATGCAGAGAATGAGCTTTGGAAGCAGCCACCAGACCCGGTGTTGAAGGCTGTGGCAAAGATTGTATCTGACGAGAACCGCGAGTGGGAAGGCAGCCCTACAGAGCTTACCGAAGCTCTACGGTTGGATATGGCAGTGAATCGCCTTACTAAGCATTTGAATGTGAATGCCAGCCGCCTGCTGGAAGAACATCAGGTGAAGTACGAAAACAAAACCAAGCACGCCGGAAGGCGTATCAGGCTGACTTATATGGTAGAAGCACCTATGGTTGAAGTAATTAAGTAAAGCGCGACGCTTGCAACGGTCGCGACGGTGTTTTGAGGGGTACTCCCAGCACCGTTGCGACCGTCGCCACCGTTGCGGGAAAGAAAATGTGAGGTGGTGTTTTGCCACCCCATTATTTAAGAGGGTGCCCCATTTTAGGGCACACTTTTGCATATAGGATGTCGCAATTCACGACACCCTATGCCCTGAAACAGGGTACAGTGTGTGGAGTAAAAGCGAAGGATGGGTAGGCATTTCGCCCACGCATCTAGCGATGGCTACTGTGTTTCGCAGTAACCATCAGGCGTAAGGGTGGGACGATTTGTTCCATGGCATCTTAAGGGGACGGCGCTTCGGCGTCCCCTTTCAAAGCGTTCGCAGAACGCGTAGCCACAGAATGAAATTCTGTGTTCAAAAGGGGCTTGGGGGCACTGCCCTCAACAAGCAGACGGTAGGAAATGTGAGTGTGTATTAACACTCGCATTGCTTGCCTGTCGTATCTGACCAGAAATCAACAGATACCGAAAATGGGTCTTGAAATCGCACTGCTTAAGATATAAGTACGTGATTGCATTATTCGCAAATGCGCTGTATAATAAAGTTGTATATTAATATTCCCTGTAAGAAAAGGTGACCGATATGGATTACATGAACGCAAAAGAAGCCGCTGATAAGTGGGGACTTTCCGTGCGGCGAGTTCAAGTCCTCTGCGAACAAGGTAGAGTTGATGGTGTCGATCGGTTGGGCAATGTCTGGCTAATTCCTAAAAGCGCAGAAAAGCCGTTGGACGGACGTACTCGTGAAGTGAAAAAGCAGAAACAACAGCCGAAATAAAGTTGTTCAGGAGGAACTAAGATGACAAATCTCGAACGAGCAATAAAAGATGGTTATGCACATATTATTGGAGAAAAAGGCAAAGAGAAAATCACATATG